>CAWALK010000019.1:0-182459 GCA_963782915.1 uncultured archaeon | reverse complement strand
CTATTTGATGCATCAATAGTATTTTCTGTAACAGATTTGTCGCAATATTTATCACTTGCCAAAACGCATAGGATTATTGCAGGTCAAGGAGCAAGCTTTAGAAGCAATGCACTGAGGCTCAGATGCACCCTGATTAGTACAGCGAAAAATTGGGGCGCGACAAAGGACTCTGCCTCATTGGGCTGAGACATTGCTGAGTGTTGAAGCACCCCAAGCCTTGAAAGCAGCAGATTCGAATCGGCGAAAAGAGTCTGCGGCAGTTTCCAAGACAATGCTTAGGTGGGCGGCTTCGACAATAAGGCTCAGACTTGACCTGCGCTAAAACATTAGGCAAAATGGAGATGAAACAAGTATTTCTCTCTCCGTTTTTCTTTGTGTCCTTTTTATCTTCGGGATGGTTGTAGCTTCAAATATCTTTTTTACCCCCAATCACCTATAAGCCCAATTATGACTCCGCCAAAACCAGGCATCCTATACGCAGACTTCCACTTACACACCGTCTACTCGGCAGACTCCCTTGTCCAACCTAAAACACTCGTTGACATGCTAAACGCTCATCCCTACATTAAAGTCGCAGCAGTCACCGACCATGACAGTGTAAGAGCCAACAAACCCACCATCGAATTGGCAAGGGCTTATCCAGACATCCTAATTATCCCTGGGTGCGAAATCAGCACGATAGAAGACGGTACGCCAACCGGGGACATGCTGGTTTTGGGAACTTTTGAGTTGCCGCCTAAACCTTGGACGCCTGAAGCAGTAGCGGATTTTGCGCGGTCAATCGGCGGCGTAGCCATCGTTGCCCACCCATTCCGCACCTATGGCATGGGAGAACGGGCTCGAAGCCTTAAAAGTTGACGCCATAGAGGTCTTAAACGGGGGTACCAGTAAAGATGGAACGCAAAAGCCAAAGAATTCGCCAAAGAATTGGGTTTACCCGGAACTGCAGGCAGCGATGCACACCAAGTCTCCGAGTTGTTTAGTGTTTGCACGCAGGTTGAGGCTTCGATGAATGTAGATTCGGTTTTGGCGGCGATAAAGAAAGGCGAGGTGTCAGCACAGTTGCCAAAACAATCAATTTATTTCTAAGGCCGATTTTAAGATGTTTCCTTACTGTGACTTTAACCGTCCCTAAGAGCAAAAATCATCGTTTCTATTAGTGATTTTTAGCTAATTTAATTTGCGTTTGTTACTTTTTATAGGGGGAGGGGAGGTCCTCTGAGGTAGGTAGGTCCTGCCAAGTAGACTCTTGATCCTTTACTCAAGGATGGAGTATCAACGCTAACCTATCAGTTTGAGACTTAGTCAAGAAACCCGGACTAAGTTTAGTCAAGAAACGTTGACAAGAACGCTTTAATCGCCAACAATGCAACCGTTTTGTTGTAGGTGTCCACCTTGAGTAAGCTCCGAGCGTTATTGTTTGTCGTGGTATTTGCACTGTCAAGTTTGATTATTTTACAAACCATACCATCTTTCGGTGTTGCCGAATCTTACGTTTTAGTCCAGCAGAGCATGGCTTCTTCAACGCCCATCCAGTGGGTTTCGGTGAATAATACCTGGTTGGGTTTGGGCTGGGCTGAACTTGCCATAATTGTGCTGGTTTGCCTTATTGCGGTTTGCTAGTTGTTCTTGTAGTGTATCGATTTAGGAAACACAGAACCGCTTAACTGAGGTATTGTATGGTTTGAGTTAGTTTTTCCGTTGCAAGATTGGTTATATAGGCGGATGGGTTTTTTGGGTTTTTATAATTGAGCTTAGTCAAGGAAGATTGACGAAAACCCTTTTAACGCTAAAAATGAAGCATGACTCGATGGAAGAATAAGAGCTTGCCACACCTTCAATCTTTCAAAACCAAAAACTGGGAGGGCAATACTCTCAGAGCCCAGATTTTCCTTCTCACTTTGATGGCACTGCTCACCATAACCACAGCAGCGCCCGCTTTGGGTGGGAACCCAGTTTACATTGAAAAAGTGCCCCTAGAATATGGCTACATCAAAGCCGACGGCACAATAGAACCATCAACCCTACCTATTGAGCGCCAAGGAAACCTCTATACACTCAAAGCAGACCTCACCAACACATCACTAACAATCATGAAAAACGACGCCATCTTTGATGGTAACGAATTCACTTTGGCGCTTTCCCAAGGCATTTGGGATTATGGCAACTCTGCTAATGCGCGAATCATAATTCAACAATGTCACAATGTAATCGTGCAAAATATCCAATTCAAAAACTGTGGTTTAGCGATTGACATAGACGCGTCATCGAGAGTCACAATCTTGGGAAACAACTTTGAAGCAGGGTCTACAGGCGTCTGGGTTGATTCTGAATCCCCTTATTGCAACATTATAGGGAACATTTTTAACAACGTACATACGGCAATTCAGGGATACGGTAGCGTCAAATACCTAAACGTTGCCTACAACAACATATCAAAAGGCACTTTCGCATGTACCTTCAGCGGTGAGTTAGCTTACTCAAACGTTACCAGAAATAACGTAGAGTACACTTGGTATGGCATCTACCTTTCTGGTCTCTACGCTTGGGAAGGTCATGACAACACTTTTTCCGAAAACGACTTCATCAGCAACGGTGTAGGAGGGATAATTGTCGCAGCTCTTTGGCCTGATGAAAACAACACCTTCACCGACGAATTCTACCGCAACTATTTCAGAGACAACGGCTTTGGAAATAGCCAGATCAGCGATAAAATACTCTACAAAGACAGCGACATAAACCAATCACCACAAACAACGCCCTTGTTAAACAACATCCAGATACAACTCTATCGCGAACCAACCAGTCAACCCTTCAACCTTAACGAGTACCTCTATAATACGACCCCGCCGAAAATAAATGTTCAATCGCCAACAACTCAAACATACAATACATCCGCGGTCTCTTTGGTCTTCGCAGTGGAAAAACCGGTTAGCACGACAGCCTACAGTCTAGACGGTCAAGAACCAATAACATTCACAGGCAACATAACTCTTAGCTTGTCAAACGGTGCCCACAACATCATAATATATACTACCGACATTTTCGGAAACAAAGGCACATCCCAAACAATCAACTTCGATGTTGAGGCGCCTTTCCCCAACATACCGATTGTGCCTCGCCACTGCTTGTGCTGGAGGCGCTCTTGCCGCGGGTGCTGCTTTGTTTTTCTGCTTCAAAAAACACAAACAAAACGATCTTAAGGTATCAGAAAAGGCAATGGGCTAATTGGCAAAATATGAAAAAATGGAACGGATGCATGAACGTATAGACGCGATTTTAGCAATTAGCCCTCATAGGGGGAGGGGAGGTCACTGGGAGCAGCAAACATTTTTTCTTGCCAACTATTGCAAACTAGACCGCTGCAAACGCATATGCAAATCATGCTTCACCTAACACTCAACCTTCAACACCAGCACCAACCCAACACATGCATACAAGATACAATGCTAAAGCTGCAAACGTCCGGCCTATAAATAAGGGAGGGGGTACCTGTGCAGAGCAACAAAACTCCTCTAAGCAGACCTCCTTGGCCCTTAAAAAGAGGGCATAATCCGGGAAAGCAACATACCACTCGACAAACAGCCTCTCAACAATAACGATAGGCAATTAATCAAAAAAGCCCAAAAAACTATTCAAACGATGAATACTAACCCCCAAAACAGCTTCTCAGGAGCACAAGGATAATATAGATAATCCTTGAATCTTCATAAACGGGATCGTGCAGCCGGATGAAGAGTAAAGTCAGCAGCCTCGGATACGTCAACAAGATTCAAGAGAACATTTTATCAATTAAAAAGAAAGAGCTTGCTCCACTCTATGAGGAGCTACGAGCCGCAGACTGCGTAATCTGCGGAGGCTCCGGACGCTCACTCTACTCACTAAACGCCGCCATGAGCCAAATCGCCCTGGCAACAGCCGGCTGGCGAAACAAAGTCGTATTAACACCCGATGATCCAGGGTTCCCCGGCAAAAGCATGTACGACGCCGCACCTGATTTGGAAAGGCGCTACAAAAAAACGCTGCTCCTAATGAATTCCGGCAGCGGATACAGCGACGACCCACTGGTCATGGCACAGGATCTCGCCAAATACATCGAGGAAAAGAAATCAAACCACTTCAGCATGGGCCTATTAACCTCAGCCATGGATTCGCCACTAGCCGAAATCACAACGCAATATGGACATACCGTTCAACTCAAAGGCAGAGGCAAATCAAAACCATCCTTCGAATACGCCGAAACAGGCATGATGGGCGACATCTTCGAATTAGGCACCCTTGAATTGCTCAATAGCATGATAGAAGCAATCTATCGCAATTTAGACATAGATGAAGTTTATCCGTTATGCGTTGAAGAATTCGAAAAAATGGGCGAAATAATCGACAATAACGTCAACTCAGAAACCTACGTCCAACTCGTAGATTTACTAGAAAAACGCACCAACCTATTCTTGGGCGGAAGAGGAACAGCAAACGAAATCGCCAAAATGACCGCCATACGATTATTCCACATCAAAAGCTTCCTTGGCGACAACGTCTACATCACAAGAGGCGTAAACACACCACACCCAAGGGCAGGCGACTTAGAAATACTGCTATCATGCTCCGGCGAAACAAGACCCGTAATCCTATGGGCAGACGTACTCAAAAAATTCAAAGGCACCGTCTTCGCCATAACAAGCAACGCGGACTCCACACTAGCCAAAAAAGCAGACCTAAAAATCATCCTACCCGAAGAAGCCAAACCATGCTTCCCAAGACGCTTCTACACAAGAGCAGCATACGTACTAAGCCCACTACCAGTCAAACTAGCAGAACGCCTAGGCGAACGCGGCTTAAACCTACCAGAATACATCATCAGCTGGTACCACAGCGTAACCCAGTAGGCAATAACCAAGGCTGCAACCTGTAGAGCGAAGCGGCATGGACCTACTGCAATCCATAACTTTAGGCTTAATTCAAGGCACAACCGAGTGGCTGCCAATCAGCAGCACAGGGCACCTTAGAGTTGCCGAGTACTTTTTTGGTTTAACCGTGCCACTGCTGTTTGATGTTCTGCTGCATTTTGGCACATTACTGGTTACATTCATTTACTTCCGTGGTCCGATTAAGAATGTGCTGACTTCGCTTTGGCACAGAGACCTCCACTCAAAAGATGGAAAATTAATAATACCCATCATAGTCGGCTCCATCCCAACCGCACTCATCGCAGTAGCAATCGGCGACCAGCTAGACGCCTATTTCAGCAGTTTAATTTGGCTAGGAATATGGTTCCTGATTACGGGAGGTTTGCTCTTGGCAACAAAGTTCTCAACAGAACGCAAAGACACCATAAGCATGCCAGTGGCGCTTCTTGTAGGAGTAATGCAAGGGTTAGCCATTATCCCCAGTGTTTCAAGAAGCGGCTTCACCATCGCCACCATGCTACTATTGGGCGTAAAGAAGGAGTTGGCTTTCAAATTCTCTTTCCTACTATCTATTCCCGCAGTCATCGGCGCGTTGGGATTAACCCTCTACCAAGAACATGATATGCTTTCTACCGCAGGAATCGGAACCATAGAAATCGCTGCTGCACTATTAGTGACAGTTGCCGTTAGCTTCTTAGCGTTAAAACTGCTCCAGAAAACGTTGGCTGCAAACAAGTTCTGGCTTTTCAGCATCTACTGCTTTATCATTGGAGCAGTGCTTGTTGCTTTAAGCTTGCTGGGTTTTTAACCAGAAAGGTTTACCGTTGACAAATTCAGTGAGGAAAACTGCGAAGTCAGCGTTTTCCACATAAATCTTCAGTATTTCGCCGCCGACCAAAACCTTAAGCTCCGTCTGTATGGTTTTAGCAACCAGTTCGGCGACTCCCGAGTTTTTGCCTCCGTCTACAAGCTTTTCACTAAAAAGCTCGACTGCATCTGTGTTTTTACGGGGCAACTCAACAACCCATCGACCCTCTTCAATGTAGGGACCCGAAAGAACCCGTTTATCCTCTGCATATTTGGCCAGATACTTTTCGCAGTCTACACTCCGCTCAAGCTGCGGACCCAGATGCTTCTTAACATTGGGCAGAACACTCTGTTCCAACTCAAAAACAAAGACACTCAACGCTTTTTCGTTACTCCAAACCCCATCTCGCAGTACCTTGTAGTCGTTGGTTTCAAGCAGTGTTCGCAGTGAACGTTTGGAGCGGTAAAGTTGCCCCCATAGTACGTCTGGGACAGCGGTTAATTCGCCGATGGCTAAAAACAGAAATGAGGAGCAACAGTGCATGAGATGGCCTTCTAAGAGATCAGGCGATATAGCGTGTTGTAGTGGTGGATAGAAGAATTCTTCGTTTGGCGTCTTCAAGAAGGCTCTTGTGGCAGCGATGAATTCGTAGAGTTTCTGTGTTTGCACGGCTGAAGCAACGTTTCTGCCTTTATCGACTGGATCAACAATTACCAGAGGCTCAGGGAAAAGCAGCTCAAGTTCTCGGATGCGATTAGCGTAGAAGCCTTCGTGGTCGATTACAACGCGCTTGTTGTAAGCGGCAAAGGCTTCAATGACTTTGGCGAAAGAACCGTACTTGAGGACTAATAATTCGCAGAGGTATCCGCTGAAACCGCCGATTTTAATTTCTGCGCCATACACACCGATGCCCTGCATAAACTTCTTGAGCAACCGAACCTCGCCATGCATCTCTTGACTGAGGTGGGTTCTGATATAGTCGGTGTGGTAGGGTGTTCGGTCTGTTGCACTTTGCCACTCACCCGGCGCTGCATCATAGCAGGGCACGATGTCTACACGGAAATCATCCATGAAAATTTCAAGATAAGGATGCTCCGCATAACGTTCAACTTGCTCGGCGTCTCCAGCTGCTTTTTTAGCTATTCTCAGCCCGATGTCGCCGAGGTTTTTTCGTGGAATAGAAGTGGGCAGACGCATGAATACGTCGATGTCTGGGTTCTCAGTTAACCATGTGTCTTTGGCGACTGAGCCTTCCACGCGTATGACTGCGGTTATGCCTTCGGTTTGGATTGCGTCGGCGATTTTTTGTTCTAGTTTGCGGCTTAACGCGTCAACCCTTGCTTTTTCTTCGGGTTTGGGCGTGATTCTTTGCAGAATCCGCTGGGTTAACGCGTCAGTTGCCATTTAAGTGCCTTTTATGGGCAATATTCTTTGAGTGTGGTGTATGCTGGGCCTTTTGGTGATAGTTGGCTTTTCTTTAGTTTTAGGCAGTCGCCGCGGATGTTGCCGAAGTCATAGTTTTCTTGGCGTTGCACCAAGTCTATGAGGCGTTGTTTGTTTGCGCCTGTGCGGACGCGTGCGATGGTTAAGTGCGGGGTGAATCCTTCTGGTTCCGGTGCGAATCCTAGGTCGTGGAGTTGGGGTTCAAGCTGTTCAAAGATGCTTTTTAGTTGCTGTGCACCGTCGGTTATGCCTGCCCAGACTACTCGTGGGTAATTGACGGTTGGGAATACTCCTAAACCGGTTATTTGGATGTTGAAGGGTGTGAATTTGATGTTTTTCATAGCGGTATATAGTTTTTCTACCATGTCTGGGGTGATGTCGCCCAGGAAACGGACTGTTATGTGGATGTTTTTTGGTTCGACGAGTTTAACGTCGGCGTTTGTTTGCATGATCATTTTTTGTGCTGTAGCTATTCTGTTTACAACACTGTCGTTTGCTAAGTCGAAAGCTACGAAGCTTCTAATTTTTTCGGACATACTCATCTTCAGTATTTTTAACACGTGTCGCTACATAAATGCTTTTTATGAAAATTATGTTGCTGATACCAATTAACAAAGGGTATTAGATGTAAAAGGGCGTTTTGTGTTGCACATAGTTTGCGGTCAAGCGCAGGCAGAGCAACTGAAAAAACTTAACCGTCACCTGTGTGATCTGTTTTTTGTTTTGTGTGGTTGTGGGTGTTTTAGGTATCCACATTTTTAGGTTGTGTTTTTAAGTGTTTTTTGGGTTTGGCGGTTTTTGGGGGTTCTGTTGGGTTGTGGGTGGGCTGGTTTTTGTGCCACAACTATGTTGTTTGGTTGGGCTGTGGTTGTGGGAGAATGTTGAGGTCAGTACATTTTGGGGTTTGCTTTGTGGAGAAAATGAAGCTGGGCCATTGAGTACTGTAGGATCAAACCTAAAGTTAACGTATCAAAGAGAGGAAATTGTACAATAGTGAGAGGAGGGGCACATTTTTCTGCTGAATTTCAGTCAGTTGCTGTTACTACTGTATTTGCAATTGTTATCTATGGTTTCTTCGGTTTTTGTTCGTGATGGTGTGTTTTTAGGATCCTGGTCTCTATTTTTTCGATTGGATAGAGGATAGTCATAATTAAGATTGTCCCGATTATTGCGGCAAAATATAGTCCTGTGCCTATAGCAAACCCGACAGCTGAAGTGGACCAAATCAAAGCAGCAGTTGTTAAACCGAAAACCTTGTTTTCTGATTTAAACACCATAGCAGCCCCTAAAAAACCAACACCGGTTATTACTCCTGTCGTGACTCCTATATCGACTATAGCAGCGGTCGAAGTAAAGAGGGTAGCACCTAAGCATACTATGGCGTAGGTTTTAATTCCTGCGGCACTTCTATGCAATTCTCTTTCCAATCCAATTATCGCGCCTAAAGTAACAGCTAATAAGAGTTTAATAGTTATTTCAATATCTAAAGGGTTTAGCTCAAACATAATCAGTAGATCCCCGATCCACACCTTGGGCATTTGCCTAAAGCTTCGTCATAGATGTCAAGACAGGCTTTGCACCTTATTTTTTCAGGGTTTTTTTGTTCTTTGTTGTCATCCTGTTTTTGGGATTTAACTAGCTCAGTTGCATTCATTCTAAGTCTTAATTTTTCGATCATTTTTTCATGGTTCAATGTAGATTTGCGTATTTTACCGATTTTTAAAGGAAAGTATGCTGGGATTTTTGCGCCATGAAAATCGCCGTCCTCCTCTGATTTCTTTTCCTTTTTTGAGGGGTAATTCCAAAAAACCAAGATTTCCGTTTTTGTTTTTCTGTCTAGGAAATTGAACACAATTTGGCCTTTTTGCATGAAACCTTCTTTGTATTCCACTAATAGGTATGACCATTCAACTGCTCGTTTGATTTTAAGGTCTTTAAGGCCAAGACTAGGTAATACTTCTTGCAATGAGTAAAAAATATCTTTTTGAAGCTTGGAAGTTAAAAACTTTTTTCGAATCTCAACTTTCGATGACAATTCATTTCACCAAGGAGTAATTAGTTTTAGCACTTAGCAAGAGCTATATGTAATAATTCCTCACTCGGAAGGAGTCTCACTTATATTCAAACAGAGAAACCTTTAGCTGGAATCAAAGGCTAAATCTTGACAGAGTAATTGCCCTACCGTAGTATAAACAGTGAAAAATGCATGATAACTGAAGATAAAGTAATTTCCAAAGTTACAGAGTTAATGGAAACGCTTGACCAAATAAAAAAATATAACGCCATAGCTGAATCTCTAAAAAGGTTTGCCGTAATTATTGGAGGCTCGGTCGCTATCTTCTTTGCGGTTCTTACTGTTTTTGAGATTTTAGAATTTGAACATATTCTTAGTACAACAATGTTTTTTGTTGTAGCTTTTTTGTCGCTCCTTATTCCTGTGGCGGGATTACTTGGTGGTATGTTTTTTATGCGCAGACAAATCAATTCCGTCCGAGAAGGAACTTGGAAGGTAGAAATTTCAAGGGGTTTTTCAAGTACGCTAAAATTGTTGGTTGATATGAATTGGGAAAAAACGCTTGAAAACATTTCTAACGGTAGATTTGGTTATGCAATTTATGGTTTAATTAAATTTGGGACTTACTTAATTGTTGTAGTATCAGCGTTTGAGCTTCTATGGAATGGTCTTACCCTAATTTTGCTGCAAAAATTTATAACTGCAGGAGCAATATTTTGGGGTTTGTGTGCCGTTCTGCTTGTAGTTGTTCTAATAGGTAATGATCTTTTGAAGCGTTATAGAGAATTACGCGCTCTAGACACGCTTGTTTGGGAATTACGGTGGTTTAGCCTTGAGTTCGGAAGAGCTGAGTTCTAAACCCGACCTTTATGTCATCGCCAGAATTATTGAGGCACTAAAAGAGAAAAACAGGCCTAACAAGACAGCGTTAGCTACGTCTACGGGGTTGGCGTACGATCGGCTTGTGCGGTATCTTTCTTGGATGTCGGATAAGGGTTTTGTAAAGATAGATAATGAAGGGTTTGTCTACTTGACTAAAGAAGGTGTTCAAGCCTATGAGGAACTTGTTCGCTGGATTCTAAAGTATGTTGGGCAATTAAAGTTTGGCAGATTTCGGCCAAGAGCATAGAATTAGAGATTTGCTTAACTTCGGCGGTTTGCTTGCTTTTTATATGTGAACCAGTGTGGGCACCGTTAGTTGTGACACTATATCATCCGTTGGTGTGGTAGAAAAAGAATGAATATTCAAACAAGAGAGGATCTTTTACCCCAGCAGCATTCGTATGCAAGCGTTTTTTGTGAGAGGAGTAAAATTTTATTTTTTTTAAAAAATTATTTGGAATGACCCTTATTATCGATGATTTGTTCAAAGACCGGAAGATAACTCGTATGCACTTTTGTTAGATTTTTGAAATTGGACTGCTTCATTCCCTTGAGAATGACTTAATTCCTTTGCACCCATTTTAAGCCCGATCTCGCCAATTAGCTTTGTGTAATTTATGGAGGACGACTTGCGGCGATTCTTTATGCCTGAGAAAATGGACGCGGCTATATTCAAAATTTCAGCCCCGTCCCCAAACTCCAAATCTTCTGTATTATCATCCTCTGATTGATTTTCCTCATTCGAAGGATAACTCCAATTGATCCAAAATTCAGTATTGGTTTTTCTGGCAAAAAAATATATCTGAATTGTTCCCTTTTGTATTAAGCCTTCTTTATAAATGAAATGTATGTAGGAATACTTCGCTGATTCCTTGATTTTTAAGTTCTTCAATCCTATGTTTTGCAAAACCTCTTGTAATTTATAAAAGGCTTGGTCAGGGGGTCCAAGGGTTAAAAAAATTTTTTTAATATTTTCTGTTGAAGACACGTTTATTCACCAGGAGTGTTGTTCAATAAATTTACTTTGGGATATGTAATAATTGCTCACTCGGAAGGAGTCTTACTTATATCCAGCAAATCGCCCGATTGGTCATACTCTGCGACGCCCACGCGAAAAGTCTGTTGTGTTATTTAAGACATGGAAAAAGGGATTTAGGGGTTGAAAAAGTCTGATAACGGTATTCAATTGATTCCTCAGGGGCGGTGGGAGTTCCCCTCGCAAGGGGAGCGGCGAGCTTATACTACTTTAAAGTATGTTGAACAATAAGTTTGAAAAGCTTGGAATAGGAACGTAGAACTAAGAAAAAATAGCCTTTGGCAGTTGACTCCTTCTTAGTGAGTTCGCCTTTTATGCAATGTTTTCGATGGACATAGAGGGCGTAATAATGTGCATTTGATAAAAAGGCGGATGTTCAACCAAAATAGCTGGAAACAATTGATCGTTTGTTTGCCTTTGTTGGTTGCCTTTTTGCTTGTTTTTACAGATTGTTTCCGCAAAATTTTTGGAAGGAACGCACCCCTGTTCCAGTTTAAACCTGCAATTTAGCCTTTCAAGGATTATGGCTAATCGTTATTTCGCTTAAGCCAAATCATAGTTAAGCCTGTGTTGTTGCATAAGCGATACTACAACCTGCAACTGATCGCAGTTCCAGGGATACCTCTGGCGAAAATGTAAAACAAGTTCTAACAAATAGGGAATAGACGATGAACCTGAAGAAATTACCATCATGGCCATAATATAATAATCCTTTTTGAAGGATCGCTCTTGTTCTTCGGAATTGGTGCTCTGGTTTATTATCGTTGACGCTCACGCAGATTAGGTAATAATTATCGCATTGTGGGGCTTAGGTTTTCCCCAAAACTGGCGCTAAACTAAGCCGTTTTGAGAGCCTTATTATTTTAAGTAAAGCTTGGCGAACCTACTGACAGCTAAAGGGATAAAAACGGAGACGAAACCCAGTGACTTTATGCGTTACAGTAGATTCGCCAAGCCCCAACAACCACAGCACTTCGCAGTTGGCGATCTGCAAGATAACCAAATTAAAGCACACATAAAAGCCAATGTGACTGTAGAAAAACAGTAACAGCCCTTGCAATAATTTTAATGGGTAATGAATTTAATGGGTGAGACTGTTCCTACTAAGAGATGTCCAAGTGACTTGCCCTTATACAATTCACCCAGAAATTCAGCCCCTCACAGGCGCTCCTCACCCAGAAAATTTAGTACAGAGATATTTAAAACATTTTCCAAGTATTAAATCGTAATCAATGCAATAATAAAACCTTTTTATTATTTTAATTCAAAAAATCTTGGACCCTCAAGAAACAACATATACTATAGTTGGCTCAATTCTTGCCGTCGTATTAAAACGCGATTGTATGTTATTCAATGCGCCATATTGGTGAGTTATAAGCGTGTTTGGGCATTATAGTCTGTCATGCATATTATGACTCATTATGTCCGTTGTCCGTTTTGTCGTAAACTTTGCCATGACCCCAAGGTTCTAAGAGAACATAGAATGGAGAAGCATAAAGGTGCTTGTCTATGGTAAAGGCGTTTCGATTCTTGGATAAACGACGATTGCAGACACTATTGGATAGCTGGTTTGTAGAGAGTAAGCCCTTCTTTTTCATCTTTTATTTCTAACCCATGCTTTTTGGCTATATCCCAAATTTGCTGCTTACTAACTGAGCCCAAAAAAGCCTTAACAACAACACTATAACTTGCCAAATCTTTTTCCAGCCCCACTAATGAGTAACAATCAAGAGATGAACCTTCAAGAACTTGTAAAACTTCGAAAAGAATTTGCTGTGCCTCATTTGAATCCATAAAAACCCCTGTAAAAAAAATAATGTATTATCTTAAAAAGCAATCGCAAACGCGATCTAAACTGAAGCTCTTATATTATATACGCTTTTATGCACTTTTATTTTGTGCTCTCTTAAAGTCTTAGGATCAGGCATTATCGCTCTACATACTGGGCAGGTTACAATCAAGCAATCCATAAAAACCACTTACAAAAGAATACTCAATCACTGGATATAGGCATTTGTTTTTTACGCGTTACTTTAAAAGCGGATAAACAATATGCAATCAAGCCAGCTAGATGTTAACCATATGGATTTATTAATCGAATCATGCTCCAAACTATAGTAAGGACATTCTTTTTTGCTGGTTTAACCAATGAATTGGCTGCCATTTTAGAGGCCCACGGCTGCAGTCCTTGTTATATTAATTGCGTATCCTAAAAAGTTGTGATGTTTTGAAAACAAATCAATTTACTATTCTACAATCAGCGCGTGCGCTACAATTAAGAGTTCTACAATCAACCGTAGGCAGAACCCGCTTAATTATAGGAAACAGGATTGGACCAAGAACACTATACAAGAGTCTTCAAGCTCACTCAGCAGAGCCAGGGCACAGATTTGGAAAAATCCTCATCGACGGAAGAACAAAAGTCTCAATAGATAAAAGCGCCAAAATCATAAACAACGGCTACTTAACTATGGGTATCCATCGTCAAGGATTCTTTCCCGCCAGTAGACCCTGCTCACTATTCATGGCAGAAAACAGCAAACTCGTCATTAATGGAACCGTCAACTTAGCCCGCGGCACCGTCATCGAAGTGCAGAAAGGCGCCACTCTCACCTTAAACAACGTTCCGATTAACTCAAATACATCCATAATTTGCACCCGCGCCATTGAAATTGGGGATAATACGGGAATAGGCTGGGACGTTGAAATCTGTGATACTGCATTTCACAAAATATGTGGAGCCTCACGCGCTGAACCCATACGCATCGGGCGTCATGTCTTAATCTGTAGTCACAGCGTAATAATGAAGGGCGTCACTATAGGCGACGGCTCCGTTATCGCTGCAGGCTCCATCGTAACTAAGGATATTCCCCCCGAATGTCTGGCCGGCGGTATTCCAGCTAAGGTAATAAAAGAGAATATTCAATGGGAACAATAGTATCTGAGGGAGTTACCGGTAACTAATGTAGGTCTCTGAAGATAATACAAATGAAGAAAGGCTTACCGCACAAAAAAGACAACTTATAAATAAAAATTAGTCGGCAGGGTTTATTTCTCCTGTTTCGGCTGCTTGACACAATTCGGTCCACAACTTAATCTCTTTTCTACTAGCAAAAAAGACCCCAAAAGCTATCGCCGCATAAACTGAGGTAACAACTACCGCAATAATTAATGAGAAGCTTTGAGATTGTGGTCCAAAATAAACGCTTGCACTTTCATCAAATGTAAGAAGAAGCCAATACTCGTCAATAATAAATCCTAAACCTAAACCAAAAAGAATGTGCTGAACCCTTACAATCCAAGGTCCCTCAAAAAAGGTAAGCAGCAAGCCAAGTACCACAAGAATAAAGCCGTAGTTAAAGTGGTGCAGATGTATATTGTAACCCCAAAGCTGAAAAATTAACGCTGATCCTGGCGATAAGGAAGTGAATAGTTTGGATCCCTAGAGAGCAGCAATAAAAGAAACTAACCCGATTAAGGGTGCCTCACGTCTTAGAACAAGCTTGTGCTCTAAGCTCTCGCGAATCTCGCTTTCTAATTGCCGCTTATGATCTATTTCTTTCAATTAGCTCACCATCGATTTGCGATAACTACTACCGCGGGAACGCTTTTTTTCTGATAATCTGTAAACCGATTGTAGTCGGCAAAATCATAGAAACTTTATCGATTGTCATTTTGGAGAAGCTTAGCGCTTGGATCTCGTAAAAAATTCTTTAGAAAACTCTGGAGTCCGTCATGAAATTTTATCTCTGGATTCTTTAACTCTTTAGCGTTTGGATTAGGTTGAAAGTAGCCGTGATCGGTTAAATAGAAAAAAACACTTGAAAAGTCGCCAGCGAGGGCGCATTCAATTTCTTTCCAACCTAATTCAAGATAAGCATAATACCTGTGGTGACCATCCAACACTGCGTAAACGTCGTACCTTGGATGTTTAACCACTATCACAGGAGACAGCTTTTCACCGTTTTCAATTTTTTGTTTGTATTTTTCAATAGCTTGAGGAAAAACCTTGGTATCAGCAACTATTCTTTCAATAGGTAAACATAACAAGTGTCTTTGAGGGTTTGAAAATACATCCAAGTTAACTCCAGTTCTTTGTTCTTTATAATTCAATAACTCTGCAAGTTTTGACTTTATGGATTGGATGGCAACTCGTCCAGCATCCGACAAAAAAATACCTCTAATTTACTAAACGCCGTTGAGACTTATAATAGCTAGCGTAAGGTGAATGGGTCGCCTCTTAGGGGGGGTTCATTAAAAGACATGAAGCTAAAGGGACAAAGAATCTACGATTCAACCCAATGAATGAAAAGCTCGATTATCTCCTCTTTATGCGGGCAAGATTACTATAAATTTGGCGCCTTTGCCCACTTCGCTTTCAAAGTTGATGGATCCGCCCTGAGCTTCTAAGACCCGTTTGCAAACAGCTAATCCAAAGCCCTGACCCTTCGATTTGGTAGTAAACAGGGGAGTAAAGATTTTGGGCTTAACCTCCTCAGGTATCCCAACACCGGTATCTTCGATAGTTATCTCTACTTGACCTAAACCATCAGTCTGTGCCTTTATAGTCAAGTCTCCACCATGGGGCATCGCCTGCATCGAATTGGTCAGGAGGTTGATTAAGACTCTTTTTAGCAGTTGAGGATCAGCCTCTGCAGCCAAAGTATCAGGGATTTGGATGTTTGTTTGAATGTTTTTCGGAAAAATTGTTTGCGCCAATAAACCATCAACTAGCGGTTTTAGCTTAACTACCTGTGTATTTGGCTTAACGGGTTTAACAAAAGTTTGCAAATCACTAACTATTTTATCCATATAGCTAACTTGCTCACCAATACTATCTAAGCTCTCTTGCATGGATGCTTTGCGTTGTCCTTGAGGCATTTCCTTCAACTCAGTTTCTGCCAAATAAAGCTCACTAATAATAGTCTGTAGTGGATTGCGTAAATCATGGCCAACCATGCCGGCAGTTTGCCCAATAGCTGCTAAGCGTTCTTTTTCTTGCAGCTGCTTGGTGCGTTCTTCAACGATGGTTTCTAGTTTTTTGCTGTATAGCTCAAGCTGTGCGTCCATTTGCTTATGGGCAGTGATGTCTGTGAATGATGCGACTATGCACATTTGTCCTTGAAGTTCCATAATTTCAGCGGATAAATTCACAATAAATTGGGTTCCGTCTTTTTTACGCAAAGTAAACTCTTGGTTGTGCACGAACCCTTTGGAGGAGAGAGTTTTTGTGAAAAGAACACGATCAGCGAGATTTGCCCATGCTTTTAGGTCAACTGTATTTCGTCCAATTGCCTCTTCGCGGCTAAACCCAAAAAGATTAACTGCTGATTCGTTGATTTCTAAGATAGCGCCATCGGCTAAGCCGGTTATTGTGACTGCGATAGGGCTGTTTTGAAATACCTTTGAGAATTTCTCCTCAGATAGTCGGAGGGCTTCTTCTGCTTTTTTGCGCTCAGTTATGTCCCTATCAATCCCTCTATAACCCATCAACTGGCCTTTCTCATCTAAGATTGGGACACCACTTGTTTCTAAAAGCACCATAGACCCGTTTTTATGAACGTTCCAATTTTCAAGACCATGAAAAGGCTGCATCTTGTTTGCGATTTCCAGAAAGTTTTTTAGTATTTTTTCTTCGTCACACTCTGAAATAAAATCAAACGGGGTCTTACCGACAACTTCCTGGGGTTCATACCCTAAAATTTCTTTGATTTTTGGGCTAACGTAGGTGTAGACTGCGTTTTGGTCAACTTGCCAAATTATATCGCTTGTGCTTTCAACTAAGCCTCTGAATCTTTCTTCGGCTTCTTTGTAAGCAGTTTCAACTTTTTTGCGTTCAGTTATATCGCGGGTCACACCGAGAAAAACAATAGGTTTTCTGTTCTTATCGTAAATTGCGGTTACAGATATTTCAGCACAGAAAACAGAGCCATCTTTCCTCAAAACCCTGACTTCGTTTAGTGTTTTTCCTGTTTCAAGAACCTTGAGTGCTCCTTCTATAGCGCGTTGCCTGTCTTCTGGGACCACGACATCGTAGACGTTTTTGCCTATGAATTCTTCTCGGGTTAAACCGAGCTGTTTTAAAGCTGCCTCATTACAGTCAGATACTTTTCCATCTACCCCTGCTAAAGTTACGCCATCATCCATAGCGTTAAGAATGTCTTGCAGGGTTTCTTTAGAAGCTCTTAAGGCGTCTTGAGCTTGTTTGCGTTTGGTTATATCTCTGCTGATTATTGTTAAACCGTTATCTGATGGAAAAAGGCTTGTTTCCAAAAAACGGTTAGAATATACGCCTGACCACTCAAAAATTCTAATCTCCTTTTTGGTCATCGCTTCATTGATTTCTCTGTAGGCGACTGTTTCCACCGCTTTGGGCATAATTGTCCATATATCTTTGCCGAGCACTTCTGAAACTTTTAAACCGAAAATATCCACAAACGCCTGATTAGCGTAAGTAATAATAAAATTGTTATCTATAGCAACAATGTTGTCTCGTATTCTGAAAAGTACATCAAGCAAAACATCGTCTTTCATTACGAAACATCAAAAGTATATTGAATTCTCATCTTTTAAAATCTTGGGTGAACCAACAAACGGGAGTTTGTTTATGTTTATTTTTGTTTTTGTAGTTGGGGATTGGGACAAAACTATTTTGGGCTGATTCTTATTGAGTAGATGTTGTGGAATAGGGCGTTTGAGAAGAGTGCGGTCTGTTGTCGATCTTCTCTTTTCTGCCTAACTATGCTGCCGATTCGTCCTTTGTCAGCTGAAAAACCGTTCTCAGAGAGGTTTCGATGGAAATATTCAGATTAGAAAATCAGTTTCAAAGGATAAAAAATTAACTGTGCCAACTTCTAAATTAATATCATCAACGTAAATCGCGTTAGTTATCCTTGTTAGGTCGTCGTCAGTCGCAAATACTGCCGAATATTGTGTGGTCTGCGTGGATTTTATTGAAGTCTGCTTGAAGAGTGGTGGCATGGGTTGGAATCGCACATGAAGCGCCATCCACAATGAGACCAACGATGTGGTAGCCGGGATTTGCAGTTATAGTGAAGCTCTGGTTGGCGCCATAGTTGACGTTGACAGATCCGCTTGGGCTGATAGTGCCTCCGGATCCAGCAGAAGCCGTGATTTTGTAGGTGTCAACTGCAAAGATGGCAGTAATCATGTGGCCCGCCGTGATGTTGGTGAAAGCTGCCTCAACACTAGTTTTGTGTGAAGCTGTAGCCTGAGAGCTGTTATCTACAATAACGGCTGTAATGTGGTAGCCTTCGTTTGCATTTATAGTAAAGCTTTGGCTAGAACCATAATCTGCACTTACAACTCCATTTGGACTGATAGTGCCGCCAGCACTAGCCGAAGCAATAATGTCAAATGTTTCAATGGCAAAAATCACGTTGATAGTGTGGTCAGCCGTAACATTGTCGAAAGTATATGAGGTCACCGCCCCCACTGAAGACCTATCCACCAATACATCTTTAACATGATAATGCGGGTAGGGCGAAATGGTGAATGATTGGGTTTCACCGTAGTTAACGTCTACATATCCACTTGGGCTGATAGCGCCACCTGCTCCAGCGTAAGCAGAGATAGAGAACGTATCAATCGTAAAAGTGACACTGATTGTGTGGTCTGCGGCTATGTCTTTGAATGTGTATGAGGAAATGGCGCCAACTGAGTAGCCGTCAACCCTGACTTCAGCAACATGGTAGTGAGCGTCGGGTGTGATTGTGAAGGCTTGTTCGCCACCATAGTTAACAGTGACAGATCCATTTGGACTAATAGTGCCGTTGCTGCCAGCATAGACAGAAATGCAGTACGTGTTAATGGCAAAGACAGCAGTAATTGAATGAGCTGCCACCACATTACGCAGGGTGTAGGAATTAACCGCGCCCAGCGACTCTCCATCAACCACTACATCTACGATGTGATAGCCGGTTGAAGGTGCAATAGTGAATGTTGCCTCGTCCCCAAAGTTGACAGAGGTGGGGCCAGTAATCAAGCCATTGTCACTTTGAGTAATGGTGACGTCATAGGTATTAATTGCAAAAGTCACTTCGACAGAAGTATCCTCAGTAACCTCTAGACTCAGTGTGTTTTCTGCACCGACGGATTTTCCATTGACAAGCACGTTAAAAACATGGTAGCCGTCTTCTGGAGTGAAGACGAATTCCAGTGTAGAATTTGTGATTACAGAGTGATACAACATGCCTTTTTGTACTATCGATAAGAATACTGTTTATGCGCGAGGATTGCTGAGCTGGTTTGGCTGGTAAGGTTCGAAGTTATCCCCTCTCTCTTCCTTCTACACCCTCATTCCTTACCGTACGGCTAAATCAGCCTCACCCTAATTTTTAGTTGCGCCATAAAAAGCGGTAAATCGAATTTTCAAGAGCACATTAATAATAATTATAAACTCGGAGATTTGTTTGGAGATTGCAGGTATATCGACTCAATAGGCCAGCAACTAAGTATCATTGTTGTGATTGCGGAAAAAGCCTAACTGCTCGTGCTAAGACCCCTGAATGGAGAAAGATTCCAGCTGACCAGAAAAGATACAGAGGTTGTTCTGCAAGGTACAGAGGCTTGTTAAAATGTCACAAATCAATCAACTTAATTAGCGAATAGTTTCTATTAGCGAGTATAATCCACACCTGCTCCCCACCAGAAAACAATTTTTCTAATGTTATTAGAGAAGGCACGAGACCGCTATACTCATCAAGTACCAACAGATGGAGGCGCTACATTTTAGGTTCAGTGCGCGACGCCTTATTGCAAGCTGGTTGTGGTGCAAACCGCAAGCCGCGCCAAAAAGTCAACGTAGCAGAAGCGTTTGTTGCCCGCCAGAACCCCCATCTGCTATAAATCGGCAAATAGGCGATATGTTGGAGCCCCCTGATTTCTATCAGCCCAGCCCATAGTTTGGCGTAATTGTGGAATGCTGTGGAAAAATAATTATGCCTCTGATGCTTTTTCAATTGTCTAAATCACGATTTAGCACCGATTTTGGATAGCGATAACAAGTATTTGGTTGCCAATACAGCGATTATTAGTTTGCACTGCCCTTGCCATGGGGAAGTTACTGTTCGCCAAGCTTGTTAAGTCTGCTTCGCAAACCAAGCACTCGACTTGACAAGCTAGCGCACTGTACTTTTCAAAAAACCATAAAATAGATCCTACCGATAAGAAGTCAGAAAAATTCAGGAAGAGAGAAAAAAGTGAATACACGAATCTTTGGAAAACTTCACTCACTACATCTAAAAAAAATCTCTAAACCCCTCGGAATAGCAATCAGCGCATTATTCATCATCAGCATGATAGCAATGATAGCAACACAGCCTGCAGCTGCAGCCACAACCGTCGGCAGTTTAGCGGGCGGCAAATGGATAGCAACGGCACACACCAACGTTGCACCAATCACCACCTATAACATACCCCACACCGAAAACGGCCTCAGCGCAAGCAGCGTAACAAACATAGACAACCTTAAACTTCCAAAAGAAATCTTCAGAGGATACACCAACTGGGACGCACAAGGCGGCGGATGGGACCTACGAAACAACCCCATACTAAGCTTCGACATCTGGGCAGACAAAGTAATGCAAATCCACGTTGGCTTAGTAGACACAACCAACGGCTGGAACGCAGGCTACGGCGAAGAAGTAGCAGACACATACTTCGCACAAACATATAACCAACCAGCCAAAGTGACATATGGCGTTGGAACAGTAAAGTCTCCTGATGGCGCATGGACTATAATGGTTGGTCCAAGCGACAAAAGCACCCAACACTATGAAGTTGACATGCGAGACTGGGGAGTTACCCTTGGACACGTAGGGCAAATCGTCTTTGACGTAACTTGCAGCTGGCAAAATGACATCAACTGGAAAATCTACAACGTAGCAGTTTCAAGCAACGGAGTAGGATCACCAGCCCCAACAGCAACACCCACACCTACACCCACCGCAACACCCAAACCAACCGTAGCACCAACAGCAACCCCGACAGCCACACCAAAACCAACCGTTACACCCACACCGACACCAACCGCAACGCCTACACCAAAACCAACAGTAACACCAACCCCAACACCAACAACCATAGCACCAACTCCAACACCTACCAAAACACCAACCCCAAACTCCAACCCCACAACCCACAACCACACCAACAACAACGCCTAAACCAACAACCAACCCAACACAAACACCAACACCCACACAAACAACAACACCAACCCCAGCACCAACAACCACAACCCCAACACAGCCACCAACAAACATATACCGATATCCATGGGGGGGAATGTTCAACTGGAACTACTTCAACATGCGAACATGGTTCTTCAACTGGTAAAAACCAGTTTTCAACCCTTTTTTAATTTTTTAAGCTTTATACAATCAGTTTATCTCCATTGTTATCGCTAACGGAAATTCATCAGCATCTGCGCCACGGGATATTAAGCGCCATTTTTTTGAACTTAGTTAAATTGTATGAACAAGATTTGAACTGATTTATTTAAACAGCACAATTAGCACGACATTGACACCTACCGCTGTTCCACACCTATAGCGTCTTTCTATTAGGACACTGTTTAGAGTCGTAAGGTAGCCATTATTTTTTCAATTAAACCCAAAAATCGGCTGATTAACCGACCTATACCGCCCAATCCATTGACTATGAGTCGCACATTGTCGATATCTGTCCTAGTAATAGATCGCGTCAACAATAAACTCGGACCCAAGCACAGAACAAAAAATAGCACACCAATCAAAAGTTCTATCCAACTACTAAATGACACTACGGATAACAATGCATACGTTAATGCCGAAGCGACAGCAGACGAGAGAATGATCTTTGCTGATGAGAGCCAATCAACAGTTACTCCATAGTGTTTTCTTATCCAGTAAAGAGAAATAAAAAGACTGGGAAGCCCCTCGATAAGAGATGTTATGATTAATCCGATGACGCCGAATTGTAAAACAAGCACTGAACCAACAGGAATACCTATGCATGCTGTCAGAATAGTTGTTTCTAGAATAAACTTTGTGTGGCCTTGACTGTTGATTAGGTTGCTTGTGCTTAGGTTTCCAAAAGCTGCAAAAGAGTAGCCTATTGCAAGCAAAGCCAAAAACAATGGCGCAGCCGCATATGTGCTGCCAAAGAGCACGGAAACTGCTGGTTCAGCTAACGCCATTACCATAGCCACCACTGGCACGACAAGAAGCGAAGCATACTTGACAGAGAACTGATAAACGTGTTTTAGCGTCTCCCTATCTTTTTGATGGTCAAGTTTTGAGAAGGCTGGAAACATCATGGTTGTTATTGGAGTTGAGAAGAAGCCGATGAGGACAATGAAGGTCTGTGCTATACCATAATTGCCAATCACGCTGTTATCCGAAACGTAGTATATTGGCAACAGAAACGCATAGTATTGCGCCATAAAGCTAGCAACTAAAACAGCAAGCGAGAGGGGGATGCCGTAGATGAGCATCTCTTTTAGGTATTCTTTGATTTCAAGTTTGAAGCTGATTGGTTTTGGCAGCGACTTATAGATCACTAAGAGAAACGCTACGCCAATCAATCCAGCGATAAAAACTGCTGTAGTCAAGCCGATGACTGCCCCTGAAGTACCGAACCCCAAGAGAACAAGCGAAATAATTAGGACCGTCTTAATGATCGATTGACAAATAGTCATTACACTGTTTAAGGCCATACGCTCTAAACCCGTGAAAGCAGCTGAGACAGCACTGACCACTGCACTGGCCAAAATATAGAATGAAGCAATTTGCATTAATGGCGCCAACATTGGGCGATTAAAAATCAGTGCCCGCCAAATAATCGGACAACCCAAAGGACACTAAACAAAGCACTAAACCGGACGCTAACTCAAAAATTAAGCCCGACAGTAAAACACTTCTAACTTCATCCATCCGACCCTCAGCACGATACTTAGCAGTGAACCGGATCATCGCATAAGTCATACCCCAATCCCTAAAAATCAAAAATAAATTAGGGGCAGTTAGTGCGATAGTGTATAGACCATACGCATCCGAGCCGAGCAGGCGAGCGATGAAGATTACGCCGACAGATGAAATAATCGCTGAGAAAACCAGACCCCAAAGGACGTTGAATCCGCCTTTAGCTGAAACCTTTGCAATATCTGCGGCGTTACTCATCAAATGTGGCCTCTTTAGCCAGTTTTGCTGGTTGCGAGGGGTTTATCGTTTGCGGTAGAAATCCGTTAAAGCCGTTAGCGCTGTGGTCACTAACAGATTGTTTATGGGGTTGATTGAAAAAACCCTAAAGTGGTCTATACAGCTATGAAGTGAAAAAAAGTATAAGCTGCTTATTTGCTGTTCTTTCGCAACCACAATAGTTTATGTATTCTTCGATAAGTAAACTCTTTTTAGGCTAACACAAAGAGGTTTTTGCTTGACTTATCAGAAAGCTCACGGTAGAGCACGCGCCTTTGAAATATCCAAGGGGATGGTCTTCATTATTTTTGCCATCGTTGCATTTGCTAACCCTGAAGCTGGCCTCATAACACTTGCGATAATATTTGGACTTGACCTTTTAATTGTACATCTCCTCAAGCTTGTTGCCGATATCAGGTTGAGCGGTCCTCAAAAAAGACTCAGAGAAACCAATGTTGCTTTTGACTCACTTGCGATTGCAGTCGGCATAATTATGATAGCGATTCCTACATTAATTGTCCGTGTGCTGGTCATACCTATCATAATAGGCTTGTTTATTTTCGGTGCAACAAGGATAGCCAACGGAGGGTTTTCGGAAGGTCTTTCACGTTGGCGTAGAATTTTGACAATTACCATAGGAATTACCCTGATTGGTTTAGCGATTGCAGCCATTGCTTCGCCAACAGGCCTTTTTTATCTTTTAGCGTACCTAATGGCAATAGTTTTCTTAATATTAGGTGGAGAAAGCTTGCTTTTGGGATTAACCAACAAAGCTCCGACGCCAACCAAAAAACCTGTTACAACAGAAGAAGGCGAACCCGGTGTTGGTCAGATCATGGAAGTCCCGCGTAGTTCCAACGTTTTAAAGCTTCTAACTGATGCTTTCGGACGATACCGCAAGACTGGAGAAAAAGCGAAAATTTTGCCAGCAGAAAAAGAACCCAGTGAAAAGAAAAAAGTTCTTACCTATACCCAGATTCGAAACATCGTTATGCGTTCGGAGCAATATGTGGCGTTGTATAACTTCATAAACAAACTTGCCTTGGATGAAGCTGATGCTTTAGGCGGTTGGAATCAAACAAAAACGTTCATGCCTCCAACAAATGACTTTAACGCAATTCCCCGTTTTGAAAATGATCTCTTAATTCAGTTAGCCCTACTCGACTTGCGAAAAGAACCTATAATAATTCAGTATCCCGCGATCAGTGCAAGATATGTGTCGTTAGAAATTTCTGGGTTTGATCATTACTGCAAAGTACCGCTTTCAACAACGAAAGGCGATTTCAAGAAAGCAACTACCCTTCTGTTTTATTCGAAGCGCACAGAAGATTATACTGGACAATCAGTTAAGGGCGTCGACTGGTATATTGAGGTTGATTGTGACTTTATAATTGCTCTACTACGGGTTCTTCCTAAAACAGTTGACTCTAAGGAACAACTTTTTTCAGAGGTGGAGCCGACCAGCTTGAGATCAATGAGTCAATGGCTTGGCGAATCTGCAAAAGATAGTGTGGACCCACATTTTCCCGCATTTGGTAAAACACAGGTTGAAGTCTTTGGAACTAACCTACTCGAAGTCATACAGTTCATAATGAATCATACAACGTTTGATCCTAGCATCGAGATGGACAGGGCCTTTTTAGCGGCTTATGAACCGTTGGGTATAGTTCCGGGAAAAGATTTTGACCCAACCAGAGTTCCCAAAATCGATTTACCATATTTCCGTGAGGTAGCTCAACAGATAATTAATGAAGCGAAAATTAAACAAAAAGATTTGCAGACACAGGAGCGCATGTTTTTTCAGCAATATAGATCTAAAGGAGAAATTGACTTGGAAACCGAGTATGTTCAATCAATAATAAGCCCTATTGGTTTGCCCTCAGAGGAAATGTTGTATTTTCCACTTTTGGTGACGGATGAAAAACCCTTCAATGCGTTGCATGATTATTCTTTGCATATAAGCAAGGATGAATTACCCCCTGCCAAGGCATGGTCAGTTACGTTATATGATTTGAAAAACGGTTTGTTGGTCCCTAACGATAAAAACAAGCATTCGACTGGCATTAAAGAAAATGTAGAGGGTGATATCGAGATTTTTATAAGTGCTAAAAAACCTGCGGCTCTTCCTGAGGAGAACTGGTTACCCATAAACCGTGAAGATAGAGACCTAGACGTACTATTGCGCTTGTATGTTCCCGACTTGGAGAAAATAAAGATGGGTTGGAAACCACCGCAGGTAAAACTAATCGATAACTAGCATCGCCTATGCTTGATGATAGGCTAATTTTTGAGAAAAAATGCAGAGCTTAATAATTTCCTAAGTGACTCTTTAAGTGGAAGTGTTTTATGGCCATGGATGAACAAGAGGTTTTAGCCGTTGTTCGAACCTTAATGGCATATGAACGCAATTACTTGTCCATCGAGCGAACGCAATTAGCCCAGCTGAGAACAGGTTTAACCTTATCATTGATTACTCCACCGGCAGCCGCAACCTTAGCTTATGCGTTTGATTTCCTCCCAAAAAATTATTACATCAGCATTATTGTGTACATTTTCCTAATCATAATAACCTGCTATGGTGTCTGGATGTCGATAAATTCGTTTTATAAATTGAAAGATACAAGAAGTGTCCAGAGCCGAATACGCCAACGCCAACTTGAAGTTATCGGAAAATCAAGCTTGATTGATACTCTTTTTGAAGATCTCCTGACTAAAGAAAAGAAATAGGGAGCTTAGTCACGCATTAACATCCCTTGCAGTTCTTTCTCCAAGTCTCGGAAAGGCTCACCGCTCACATCCACAATTACTTGCTTAATAATGCCGCCAGTAAACTCAAAGGGTGATTCGTAATCGCTTGAAACTGGTTGACCAGCGTCTTTACCAATGTTGAGTCCTTCACCGACCAGCGAAAAGTTGCCCGGTTGTGTTTGAATCTTTGCCTCAGCTACGTTCTCGTTGTTTATGTAGAGCGCTGCCATACCCACTGCGCTTAAGCCTTCCTGGCCTTCTTTTCGAAAACGCAAACCCAGAATGCACTTACCATTT
Source organism: uncultured archaeon (assembly GCA_963782915.1). Lineage (GTDB taxonomy): Archaea > Thermoproteota > Bathyarchaeia > Bathyarchaeales > Bathycorpusculaceae > Bathycorpusculum. The sequence continues at coordinate 156,124 of CAWALK010000019.1, read as the reverse complement.
GGAACGTTAGTGTTTGAGGTTAACTTTTGTTCTTTTTCGCCAAGCCAATTGTAAACATAGTGTAATTTGCCGTCTTTTATGTAAAGAGAGTGTCCGCCAAATCGGCCTCCATGCGAAAACAAAACCCCTTGAGCCTTGTCTGATTTAACTTCAACCTCTGCTGCAATATTGTAAGACCGCCCGCGAATGTTTACGGCAACTGATTCTGGTACTTCGGCGCAGTCTGGGTAGTAGATATATCGTTGGCGTAGTTTGGACGGTTGAGGTCGAGGAGTGGTTAGGACTTCAATTGGTGTTCTGTCTTCAAGGGGTAATCCGTTGTATTTGCCTGCTTCATAGAACCATAAGCCCTTTAGTTCTTCAAGCTTCTCAGGGTACTTATCCGCCAAGTCGTGTGTCTGATTGCGATCTTCCTCTAAATTGTATAGTTCCCATTTGTCCAAAGTGAAGTTGCTCCATCCACTAGTCGCTGGGTGAATAGCGTTAGCAAACCAACCCTTATGCCATATACCACGTGTTCCAAGCATAACATAAAACTGAGTCTCTTTTCCAGTAGTGGCCTTACCATCATCGAAAGTCTTCTTGAAGCTAATGCCTGCAATGGGGCTTTGAGTATAGCCCTTAACAACCGCTGGCGGTTCTATTCCTAGGCAATCATAAATGGTTGGCACAATATCGATTGCTTGGATGTATTGATGGCGGATTTCACCTCGGGCTTTGATGCCTTTAGGCCAAGCTACAAGGCAAGCATCTGCAATGCCGCCCTCATAGTTGGCATAGCGCTTCCATAACTTAAAGGGTGTATCAAAAGCCATAGCCCAGCCTGAGCAGTAGTGATTGTAGGTTTTGTCTGAGCCAAGAACATCAAGATACTTCATGTTTTCTTCAATCTTATCAGGGATACCGTTGAAGAGTTTGTTTTCGTTAACTGAACCGTTGGGGCCACCTTCAGCGCTTGCGCCGTTATCTGAAACAACCACGATAAGGGTATTTTCTAACTGTCCGGACTCTTGAAGATAATCAAGAATTCTTCCAACCTGAAAATCATTATAGCTTATGAATCCAGCGTAGACTTCTGCCATTCTACGAAACAGTTTCTTTTCATCTTCGGAAAGCGAGTCCCAAGGTCGAACTGTATCCAGAATTGGCCAAGGCTTCCCATCGGGGCTTTTAAGGTCAGCATATGGATTGATCTGGGGCAGTTGGGTATTCTCGGGCATTAATCCCATTTTCTTTTGATTATCAAGCACTATTTCACGATATTTCTCATATCCCATGTCAAATTTGCCCTTGTATTTGTCAGCCCAGTCTTTCCAGACGTGATGAGGTGCATGGGCGCAGCCAGGGGCATAATACATTAGCCAGGGCTTGTCGGGTGCTATGACTTTGGCGTCGCGTATGAACTGGATTGCTTTATCCGCCAAATCTTTGCAAAGATGATAGCCTTCTTTTGGCCCATAAGGCGGTTCAACAGGATGGTTATCGTATATTAAATCTGGATAGTATTGGTCTGATTCTCCGCCTAGAAATCCGTAGTAGCGTTCAAATCCTCTTGCAAGTGGCCAAAGGCGTTTGGGGCTTGCCATGTTTGTTTCTTCACCGGGTGTTAGATGCCATTTGCCAAGGGCGTAGGTATTCCACCCGCGTTCCACCAGAACTTCTGAGATGAACGCGTTTTCTGGGGGGATGCGTGCGCTGGACCCGGGAAAACCAGTTGAGGCTTCGGTGATGCATGCCATGGCGTTGCTTGTGGCGTTTCGGCCTGTTAGCAGACAGGACCGTGTGGGTGAACATAATGCGGTTGTGTGAAATTGGGTGTAGAGTAATCCCATATCTGCTATTCGTTTCATGTTTGGAACATTGATTAAACCGCCATAGATGTCAAAAGCCCCAAATCCAACGTCATCCCAAACAATGTAGAGAACATTAGGTGCGCTTTCAGGGGCTTTAGGCGCCTCATAGGGAACCCAATCAGGCACAGAATCCCTAATATCGATGTTTACTGTTCCTTTAAAATTCTTACTCACAAAAAACACCCGAAAAAATTCCAAGTTCTAAACGATGGTGGCAATAAAAGTTTGCGTTGGTGTATTCTTGCAGTAACATTTTTTTAACATTTAACTTTTTATCGATAACTTTTTTGCGATTTCCCGCTATTTTTGATTAAAAAACAGATTTTTTGAGTTTTTTTTGTGGATTTTCATCGCTGTATAGCTGTAAAAACAAGTAACTTATTCAGAATGAATATCAACGTTTACCCAAAAAAACCAGCAATATTGCCGAACAGCCAATCACACACAATAATATAGGGCTGATTTGTTTGAACTGATAACAATATTGGCATTGATGTGCGATTCATTGAATATTTAGGTCTTAATCTGTTACAGCTCTAACGATACCACGAAAGTTTTTAAAAAGGGGTGGACAACCATACAACGGTGAAAAATTTGGTTAATATTGAAAAAATAAAAGGAAAAAAGGTAATTGCTAAAAATGGAATGATGATTGGTAAGGTCGAGGACGTAGAATTAAACGATAGCACATGGGCAATAACAACAGTCGACGTTAAGCTAGAAGATAACGTTGCAAAACTCTATGGCGAAAAAAGCGGAATTATGAAAAAATCAATAGTACCATTGCCAGGAAACCTCATGGGACCAATAGAAGGAGATACCATTTACTTAAACGAAAAAATTAGTGACGTCGAATCGCTTCGTGACCAGATTGAGACGAAACGCTCGATAATGTAGTTTACAGTTCAACACCCAATATTTTCTTCTTGGGTTTCTCAGTAATTCAAGAGCGAATAAGTTAGTTAACTTCTACGAAATTTGAACACTTCAGAGTAGACCTTTAGAAATGGCTGTTTGGAACTTTGAAGTAAGCCCGATCAACGTTAAAGCGTTTGGTTATTACTGCCTTACCCAAAACTCTAAGGCTTTTTTCTATCCTTTTCAAGCTTCTCAAGCATATTTAGAGAACCCTCTAACTGTTTTTGAAGAGGCTGGAGCGTTAGAAGATCAGCAGAATTAGGATTAGCCATTATGACCGGAGTCAGTTGTGAAAAGGTTTTCTCTATTTCGTTACCTATAACTTCGAGGTACAAGCCCCATAGCTTAGGCATAGGCATATTGTAGATTTCTTCGTTAGAAAACCCTTCGAGGCTCATCCTTGTTAATGTTTCTGCTTCAAATTCATTGATAGTTGGGTTGTTGGCTGCTCTGGATGTATCTATGAACTCCCTAAAAGTCATTTCAGAAGTTTTTTTATCAGTCATAGGTTAAGTCCAGTTTAGCTTTTGTGTGCATTTTGTTTAAATGTTTTTTCTTGCACAACAGCGCATTTAGCCAGAGTTCTCGTTTAGGTTATAACCGCTAATCGAGAAAAAACGCCACCCTCTTTAATACATGGTTAATGTCTAATGGTTGATTAAACAGCGCTTAAACGGTGAATTATATGTGGAAAAATCGAATGCGCATGGTTGTTTTGGGGGATTCAATCCAATGGGGACAAGGGCTCAAAAACACCGAGAAAATCGGTTACATCATTGCAAAAATGATTGAAGAAAGACACAAGGCTAAAGTTGACTTGGAGATTTATGCACATTCAGGCGCTATTAGCGGCTTTAACGTAAATGGCGATGAAATCAATTCAACGCAAGAACCATTAATGGTAGATTTTGTCGGCGAAGTACCCAACAAACTCCCAACTCTGATTCAGGAAAGCGAAGCTGTGTCCGATCCTGAAACGGTGGATTTAGTCCTCATGGATTTTGGCATCAACGATGTTTCCATTGAGACAATTCTTGATCCTGACTCTTCTAGCCAGCAGTTGTCTGATTTAACCCGTCAGCATTTCTATGCTAACGGTCTTAAAGTTCTTGATAAAATCAGAATAAAGTTCCCCAACGCCAACATCGTAGTGACAGGCTATTACCCAATCATAACCAAAGCAACGAGCTTTGATGTAATACTGCCCCTTTTGTTGCAGCTTGGTCCATTATTGAATGGAGTCGGGGGTATCTTAGAGGCCACAATCGGAGCAATATTCCCACTCGCTCTAGTTTATCTGGTAGGCTCAATAACTGGCGGGGTCATTTTAGATGATAAACTAGGACAGATAATCTCGAATTGTAAGCTTTTTGCAACTCAATCCGCTGCAGACCTACAGACCGCCGTTGAAGAACACAATGCTACAGAAACCGCAGGTCGCTCAGTTATTGCAGCGTTTCCCTATTTTGAGGAGAATAGTGCAATATTAGCGAACAATTCATTGCTATGGGGAATAAAAGTTGAAGTGTTCTCTTTTGCGCTTAATCCTTTGGACCATATTGAACCGATAGATTCAGTGGTGAAAGAGCGTATGATTGCCTGTGAAGCTGCGCAACTAAAAGATTTTGATTTACAAGAGGGTCGTTTAGCTTCTGTTGGTCATCCGAACTTGGCGGGAGCTAAATCGTATGCTTTCTCAGTAATTTCAAAACTAGAAGATAACGCTGAATTTGGAGGTCTCGTTGGCAATAAGAGAACTAAAGAACTCCACAATTTGCATTGCCGGATGCTGAAGCGTATGCGTTACAAAAACATGGTCCTATTTCCCAAGAAGGGCACGTTTAAGAATACCCTGGCGGAGGCCATCGATATAGGGTATGACGGCTGCCATTACTGTATGCCACCGGAAAATGATCTAAAGTAGCATCTAATTGAAGAGGGACTTTCACGGCAAGATTCATTTAGCTTTAGGCCAATATACGCAAGACCTGACATGAACATGTCCGAAGCCATGAAAATAAAGCGCCAAATACAAGACTGCTGCGGAATAGAAACAAAAATGTTTGACATGCCCGAAGTTGGCCTTGTCTTAACTGTCGAAAAAAGCGCGCTCGAGCAGGGTTCATACAAGCTTCTAGCGGATTATACCGCCGAAAATAACCTGAATCTACAGCTGGAAATGGGCAGGTTCGTCATTTCTAACATGGGCCTGCCGTCTGCAAAGTCTTTTGGGGTTGAGCGCCAATTTTAAGTCTTTTCCATTTTCTAATTCTTTCTGCTTCATCTCATATTTATAAAATAAAGTTACCAACAACAGCTTAATTCCGGGCAGAACTTTTTTTCGGTGATCATTCCAATAACATAGGAACTATTTTTCCTCTATGACAGGGCTATTTTCCATGCAGGATGCTTACTAACACCTCACAAACAAAAAGAAAATAAGCACCCAACCCAGCTAAACAACAGGGAAAGATATGTCCGCAAAAATCCCAGTTAACACTAATCAGGCCTATCGGCTTCTGCACCCAATGCACACCGTGCTAGTCAGTTGCATGGGCAATTCAGCTAAACCAAACATAACCACCCTCGCCTGGGCAATGCCAACGTCCTCTAATCCACCACTAGTAGCGATTAGCATCGCACCCGGACGCCACAGCCACACCCTAATTGAGCAGTCGGGCGAATTCATAGTAAACATACCCACCCTCGAGACGTTACAGGCGGTCTATACCTGTGGCAACCTCTCAGGTAGAAGCTTCGACAAGTTCAAAAAATGCTCGCTAACACCCACACCAGGCAAAAAAGTAAAGGCTCCAGCTATCCGCGAATGCATCGCCCATGTAGAATGTGAAGTGGACGGGCAAATGACAACCGGCGACCATACAATCTTCGTCGGTAAAATCGTGGAAGCCTACGCCGACCAGGGCGCATGGACAGATGCCGGTTGGGACTTAAAACGTGCACACCACCTCTACCACCAAGGCGGAAACAACTTCGCCACATTAGACCCAAAAAACTACAAAGCCTAAAATCGCGGACAGAACTAGCAAACGGGTAGTATGTTAGCTTCCCAGATTTAACTTATTGCAACGTTAGCTTTTCAAAGAATAAGGTTAGCTACTCTCAAAATGCCAGAACAATGACAAATCGCTATCCCCATCATCCATGCCAGCGCCCAATTTTACCAATTAATTTAAAAAAGAATTTTGAATTAATTATTATAGGGTACCAATTACGGTTGCCAAAAGAAAAGAGAGAGCAGAAACTAAAGTTAGCGGACAAACTTTGAAGTCACTCCAAGAAAGCGAAGAGCGATATAGAAATCTCGCCAACTCCCTACCTGAAATTGTATTTGAGTCTAGCATCAACGGCAAGGTAATTTTCGCTAACAAAAACGGGTTTGAAAAGACCGGATACACTGAAAAGGACTTTGAAAAAGGCATTGAAATTTTTAACCTGATCGCCCCACAAGATAGACAAAAGGCTATTGAACATTTTAAGAAAACTATAAACAATCAGCCCTCAAGCGATAATGAGTTTACAGTTATTAGAAAAGACGGCACAACATTCCCTGCTATAATCATTACCAGCGTCATTGGCGTTAACAACCATCCTGTTGGTTTAAGAGGCATAGTAATAGACATTACAGAACAAAAGAAGATGGAAAATGCTCTTAGAAAAAGCCAGAAGAAATACAGGGACTTGATAGAGACCGCCAACGATTTCGTATGGGAAATCGACCCACAAGGAAGATACACCTACTGTAGTCCCCAGATGGGAAAACTGTGGGGAATTAACCCAGCTGAAATGATTGGGAAAACCCCTTTTGACATGATGCCCCCAGCCGATAAAGAGAAAGCTTTATCGGCTTTTATGACAACAATCAATTCTCCTAAACCGATTAGCGGAATGCAGACAACTTCTTATGATTGCAAGGGTCGCCTAATTTTTTTGGAAATAAACGGTGTTCCTTTTTTTGATAACAAAGGTAAACTGCGTGGATTTCGAGGAATTACCAGAGACATCACCGAGCGCAAGAAAACCGAATTGTCTCTAAAAGAAAGCGAGGCGAGGCTTAGAGTTTACCTTGAAAGCACTCCTGCAGCTGTTTTTGTTGCAAATCCTGATGGAAAGTACATTTATGTGAATGAAGCAGCATGCAACTTGCTGGGATATTCAAAAGATGAATTACTAAACATGCGCATTCCAGACATACTTTGTATAGACTCACTGAATCAAGGCCTTGAAAAATTCAGAGAGGTCAAGGAAACAGGTAGAAGTCGTAGTGACACTTGCTTAAGAAGAAAAGATGGTTGTTTTGTTTTCGTTATTTTAACAGCTACCAAATTACCTGATGGTAACCTAATTGCTAATTGCGAAGATATAACGGACCGCAGAGAACTGGAGAAACAGCTGCAGGTCAAAGAAAGGTTGGCAACTATTGGCTCTACGGCGGGTATGGTTGGTCATGATATTCGCAATCCATTGCAGGCAATCATGAGTGACACTTACCTGCTCAAGGAGGAATTAACTGCTATGCCTGAAAGCAAAACCAAAGAGGGTGTAAATGAAAGCATCGACAATATCGAGAAAAGCGTTGTCTACATAAACAAGATAGTGCAGGATTTACAAGATTACTCAAGATCAATAATACCTGAGTATTCTGAAGTTAAATTGTCTGATGTGGTCATAAACATCTTTGATATAGTCAGCCTTCCCAATACAATCAAGCTTTCAATCAACATTAAAGATGCCGAAAAAATAAGAACAGACCCAATGTTGCTTCAAAGAGCCATTACCAACCTAGTTACTAATGCTATTCAAGCAATGCCTGATGGGGGTAAGTTAGAGATAAATGGTCAACAAAAAAATAATCAGGTTGTTATTACAGTCGCCGATACAGGTGTAGGAATACCGGATGAAATCAAACCTAAACTGTTTACTCCGATGATGACTACAAAAGCTAAGGGGCAAGGGTTTGGATTGGCAGTTACTAAGCGGTTAATTGAAGCCTTGAACGGCACAATCAGCCTTGAGAGCGAAGTTAACAAAGGGACAAAATTCATTGTGCAACTGCCCATTAATCCATAATTAAACAAATCATCAATTCACGCCGATGTATGCATGGGTTGCCTTCCGCTACATTGATTAGGGCTGGTTTACCAGCCAATCCATTGCTAGAGTTCGGTTGTCAAAGTTCTTGATTTCCCTGCCGACGCTAGTTGAAATGTTTGTTAAAATTACGCTTTTGAGTTTCTCGGCACCTACAGCCGCTGAAGCCCTAACATAGGGTGTGTTATTCTTTGCGAAATTCATGACTACAGCCATGGCTTCTTTATTGACTTCAGCGTTGCTCTCATCGGTTAGTATAAGTGCGCTCTTTGGTGCCATCGCTGATATGGTTTTTTGAGCGTCTTTTAGTATGTCTATTTGTTGTGGGACTTTTGTGTTTGATAGGTCGACGATTGAGATGTTTTTTCCTTTATGGGTTACTATTTGGAAACCTGCCATTTTAAATCAACTTCAGAAGTGAAATAATCAATATCTGAATATATTTCTTCTGAATTGACTGCAAAGAAGAATATTATGGTTAGCCTATATAGATTTGAAATAAACATCGCCAATATTTAATAAAACTCAAGTGACAGAGGTGCCTATACTGCGCTTGAATCTTTAACTTGTGGTTGAAATCTCCGTTGGAGAGCCGCAGGCACCTGAAAATTGAGGGCTCCGATGCAATAACCCATAAATCCAAACAATCATCATCCACCCATGAGTAACATGTATCGGACCGGCACCGCAAATCTTCCGCTCCACGGCGGAAAAGCACCCCAATGGCTAACAGGCCGCATGCGTGGGCTCGCCCGCGAAATCGCCAACATAATGATAGACGAGTATGGCACCGCAAAATTCATTGCACGCCTGTCTGATCCGTACTGGTTTCAAGCTTTGGGCTGCGTGTTGGCGTATGATTGGCATAGCAGCGGCGTAACCACGGTGGTCACGGGTGTGCTTAAGACGGTGCTGTCGCCTGTTGAGCATGGTGTTGTTGTCTGCGGCGGAAAAGGAAAAACATCCCGTAAAACTCCCAGCGACATCCAAGCGGTGGGTGAGAAATGGGGTTTTTCGCAAGAAACCATCGATAAACTAACCTATACTAGCCGAATAACCGCAAAAGTTGACAACACCGCCATCCAAGCCGGCTACCAACTCTACCATCATGCTTTTTTGGTTACAGAGGATAAGAAGTGGGCGGTTATTCAGCAAGGCATGAGTGATGTGGAACGCAGTGCAAGACGCTACCATTGGCTGAGCACTAACACCACGAGCTTTGTAGAGGAACCGCATAACGCGATTGCATGTAATATTAAACGAGATAAAGCCCTAAACATGGTTGCCAAAGAAAGTCAAGCAGTCAGAAAAGCCTCAGTTGACCTATCAAAAGAACCTACCAAAAAACTCATACAACTAATCCAATCTACCAACCGACCCCAAAACCAAGCATCCCTCCAAACATGGCTACCCAAAACCGACAACCCATGGACACAAACCCAAACCACACTAAACATGTCAAGAAACATCAACTGGGACACACTCAGCAGAATCTACGAGTTCCAACCCAATAACTACGAGGAACTATTGAGCATCAAAGGCGTCGGACCGGCAACTGTGCGAGGATTGGCACTCGTCGCCGAACTATTGTATGGTGAGGAACCTAGCTGGGAAGACCCAGTTAAATTCAGTTTTGCCTACGGCGGAAAAGACGGCGTACCATTCCCTGTAAACCGCAAAGCCATGGATGAATCAATCCAGATATTGAAATCCACTGTGGAAGCTTCCAGAATTGGCGAAAAAGAAAAGTTGCGTTCGCTGCAGAATCTCAGGCGGTTTGTGCCTGAGAACACAAATTCTTAAAGCAACAAGCCACTTCACAGTTAATGGTAACTATGCCGACTTTATTGCGGATTGGAGCAGCCGCCGGATTTTTAGCGCCAATCGTTGCATTCATCTGCATCTTCTCAGCCATCGCTTCATACAATGAGTTTAGCTGGGCTAACAACGCCTTAAGTGACCTCGGCATTGTTCCAGGAGCTACACGCTTAATCTTCAATTTTGGGCTCTTCACAGCGGGGTTTTTGGGGCTAATATTTGCAATCGCCGGCTTGCGCTGTCTTTTCAGTGAAAGTTGTGTTGGCAAGTTGGGCTCCGCAGTCTTTGGCGCCGCAACCATAGCTCTTGTCTGCATCGCCATCTTCAACGAAAACTATTCACCCACCCACTATTTGGTTTCAGTCGCATTCTTTACTTTGGGGCCAATTGCCCTTTTCATCTTAACATGCGCGTTCTATCTCAAAAGTCAACATGGTTTGGCAGCTTTCACGGTTGCAATCGGTGTGGTAGCGGCTTTGCCGTGGATACTGGAATTCACGCTCTACTATGTGCCTGATGTGGCCATTCCTGAAACCGTGTCTGATTTGGCTGTTTCTGTTTGGGCAATTGTGCTTGCCACAAAAATGCTCAAGACAAAAAACGCTTAATCTTCGGTTGAAATGTTTACTCGATAAAATCAAGGCACATCTGGGCACAGCAATAGGAGGAATAAGCCGTTTGGTACCCCTTGTTTTTGGCATATTCAACCGCCTCATCGCTTGGAAAAGCTATGCCGTCCACACCCGCTTTTAGCGCATAAACGTCGGTTTGGCTGCGGTTTTTTCCTTTTGGCCGCATGCACCCAAGCAGCAGCGGGACATTGGGGAACATGGTTCGTGCGGTCGCGGCTACTTTTGCGATGTCTATGGGTTTGGGCGGTGGGATGTTTTCCATTTCTGTTCCGTGAATGGGCATGAAGGCGATGATCACAAGTGCAGAGGGTGCGGATATGTCGGCGATGGTTTGGAGGGCTTGGAGTTCGCCGTCGAGTTTGCCATCGTTTAATCCCACGATGACATGGGGGACAACGTTGAGTTTAGCTGCGCTTAATGCTTGCAGTGATTTGCCATAATCTTCCACGCCGACGTTAAGGTTAAGGGTTCTATGCAAAGTCGCTTCTGAACCGATAACATCAATCAAAGCCGCATCAACCCCCGCTTCCTTGAGCCCAACAGCGACTTTCTTGCCTATTATTCCCGTATGGATAAAAACGGTCAAGCCGAGTTCACGCTTGAACTGAGCCAAAACAGGCAAGAACCCCTCGATTGGCACGGAACCATCAGGGGTGCATCCGCCGCTTACTAGCACTCCTTTTGCGCCTTCATCTTTGAGTTTTGAGCCTAAATCGAACAATTCTGATGGAGAGAGCGCAGGATGCATGGTTTCAAGGACTTTTCCGCCGCAATGTTTGCAGTTCAAAGCGCAACTGTTGCCCGTGACTGAGATTGTCGGGAACGCTTTGGTTGAAGAACAGAAATGTTTGGTTTTGTAGTAGCTAAAGCTTGGCGCATAGAAGCGGATTGTGCTGCTAAGCGGTTTGAGGCTGCCTGAATCAAGCAGCGCCATAAGTTGGGGTGCGTTCAGGTTCCAGATGGTTTGCGCGGATGGGTTGGGCATGGTTTTCTTGTTCTCCTTGTGCGTTCAACCTTATATCTTGAGCCATCGCGTGTGTGATTTTATCTCTATCCCACTCTGAATAGTCTCAACAAATGACTAATAGCGCGGTCTTAAAGTCAAAACGATCTTTAGAAAACCCTGAGAAAATTGAGAATAGTAACGGGTTTAGCGCTATGGAGTCTTGTGAGTGTTTAATTCCACAGCGGCACGAATGAGGTTCTTAAAAGCGGCCTCGTCAATCTTGTCCCCTTCATGTATGTCAATTGCGCGTCTGACGGTCCCAGGCTGATCAAACAGATGAGAAGGATCCGCCAGTGAAGCACCTTTGAAGAAAGTGAACTTAACCGCACTTTTGTAGGTCTCTCCTGTACAGATGCCGCCGTTATGGGACCAAACTGGAGTCCCGGGATTGGTTGGTTTTACCCACTTCCATTCTTCAACTACCTCCGGGTCCGCCTCCTTGATGAACTGGCGCACTTTTGCTAACGTCTCTCCACGCCAGTCGCCCAATTCTTTGATTCTCGCATCAATTAGCTCTGAGGGGGATCTATCTTTCGCCAAATTGCTCTTTGCCATAATTATCACTATTAACTAAATTTCTTTTTAGGCGACTTAACTTTTTTGCCTATGGTGAATTGGGCTGTAATTATAAGGGAATTTTCGGCGCCGTCAGATAGGCAAAGCTTTTACCATTGCTAACTTGACAATTATTTGAGAGTAAGAAAATGAAAGGGGATAATCTTTATGAAGCTATTTTTAAACGAAAGTCAATCAGAAATTATGATTCAGCTACAATCGATCAAAACCTCCTAAAACAGATTTCAGAAAACCTAAACTCATTAAATCCGATGTTAACTGGAATCAAGACAGAGTTCAAGATTCTTTCGCCAAATCAGGTAACAAGAAAACTCAGAATCAATGCACCCCATTACATTGCAGCTTTCGCAGAAGCCAAAGAATTCTACAAAGTTAACATTGGGTATATGCTTCAACAAATGGATCTCTACTTTTCAGCCATTGGATTGGGCAGCTGTTGGCTGGGCATTCCACAACCAACCAAAGAAGTAACAGAATCTTCGAACCTAGAATTTGTAATTCTAATGTCGTTCGGGAAGGCCAAGGAAACATTATACAGAACCGCCGCTACCGAGTTCAAAAGACAATCCCTTTCGGATATAACAGACATTGACGGTGCCGACGAATTGTTAGAGCCAGTTCGTCTTGCTCCATCTGCCGTTAACGTACAGAACTGGTACTTTACAGGCAACCGGAATGAAATTCATGCCTACTCCGCTAAATCTGGCTTTCTTAGAACTATGTTGGGCGGAAGTTACTATCCAGTCAATATGGGCATTGCTCTTTGCCATCTTCATCTTGCAGCAGAAACGAAAGGGTTTAAAGACCAAGTTCGTCTTTGACCGTTCAAACCTCAAAAGTCCACCGAAAAATATGGAGTACGTTGCTACTTTAGAGATTGAAAAGACAAGTTGACAAACTTAATATGATCGGGATATTTTCAAGGTTTTTTAATAATTATTTTGGGAAATACTGCGATAATTAGTTCTATCCTTTAGTCACTTTTATTGCCTTTTTCCTATCATTTTCGATTGGCAATGCTTTTTTGTCAGCAACGCCACGCCCAAGAGCACTAATCATGTTCATGTTAATAATTCTTAAATAGCTAAATGGCGGAAGAAGGGCTAAAGCGATAGAAGCCTAAGAGGGGGCAAGACTTCGCAGGTCGGAGATAAAAAGCTAAAGTGACTCTAAGAAGAGTCAGTTACGCCAAGTTTATCCCTCATTGCCCTTGTTCTTAGGCATCTACCATAAGGTAATTCTTGGGTAGATACAACTATAAATACTTACCGATAAATACACCAAATAGGAGCTAGAGTTTATTGCATTTTAATTAGGTATTTCCATAGCAATTTAGCATTTTTACTAAAACCACAGGTTCTTTGCCTCCTAAGCCCATCGAACCGCTTGGAATCTGTCTAAAAACGCTCCCGTATACACCCACAATGCATAACCGTAACATTTTGTCCCTGATTTTTCTTTTCAACCAATTCTAAACTTCAATACCATCAGGAATTGACGGGTCCTCTGTTTTTTGACGACTCTTTAGGAAAAAAGTAAGTGCTATTGTTACGCCAATAATCATAGTTACAGCAATTACTAGCGCTGTCTGCAAGTCAGTTATTCCTCTGTTAGGCAGTGGGGGTTGAGTTTCATTTGGTGTTGGGTTAGAAATCGATGGGTTAGGGGTATTGGTTGGGGGTTTGGGAGTTGTTTGTTGGGTTGGTGTTTGAGTTGGCGTTGTTGTCTCTGTTGGCGATGGTGTGGGTACGGTTGGAGTGATTTGTGGTTCTGTAATTGGGGTTGGGGTTGGTGAGGAATTTGGAGTAGGAGACGCTGGGGGTTTTGACGTCGGTGTAGGAGTGCCCGTTGCAACGACGTCAGGTGGAATAGCCGGTATGGTAGAAGGGCTTGGATTAATTGTTGGAGTGGGTGTTGGGGAAAAGGTCGGTTTGGGAGTTGGTTTTACCGTAGGAGTTGGGGTAGGTTTTATTGTTGGAGTAGGTGTTGGATGCGGCGTAGGGGTTATCGGTGTTTTTTTAGCTATTTCATTATAGACATCGTTTGCCCAATTGTAGACTCCGTTTGTGAATGTTTGTATTTGTTTTGAAGCATCGTTAACGAAATTGGAAAAGTCCTGAACTGTTGGAAGAGTCAATGAAACCACGATTGTTAGAAGGAGTAAATCTACAAGTATTTTTCCAACCATGATTTCGCCCCTTGGGGTGGTTGTATATGAACACTTGGAATGCTGGCAGAGGTTAACAGAAGATGCGAAAATAAAAAGGGTTGTGAACTCTTCGTGTAGTAACAAGGGTAATGCTTTTTCTCTTGTTACTTGTATTTGTTTAAGCGATTAACATAACAGATTGACATGTAAGGCGTTTTTGCTCAAATAAAACTTGGATGAAGAACAGTCAAAAACGCGAAAACTCTTTTAACACAATTCAATCCATGCTTAGTATGGGAAAAAGCCGGATTATTGTTGGGTGCACAATCGTTCTAGTTATTGCATTATTGGTTCTGATATATGGATACCGACCTATTGAGGGTAATCAGCAAAGCATGCCTGAGTCTTGGATGTTTAAAGGCGCCTATGCCACATACGAAGGCCAAATAGAATCTCTTTCTATACCTTGCAGCATTGATGCAAAAATACAAGTTACTGACTTAAACGCCACCCACATACAAATCCAGACCGACTCAACAATCGCAACATCCTTCGCGCCAACATTAACCGACCAAACCACCTATTGGGTTAACAAAACAAACATAAACTTTCAACCCAAAGGCGAAACCCTAGCAAAAACCTACAACACGACAATAAATGTCAAAAGCATTGGAGATCGAGACTGCATAGCCTACGATTACACTAACGAAGCAATAAACGCCACCTACTATATAGACAAAGATCTTCAGTGGCCCCTAAGAATTGTCTATACTACCGCTTTCGAAAATCAAACCTATACCATAGAATTTAACCTTAAAGACTCAAACATAAACGGACTATAATGGCTTGTTTTTTAATCGGCGTATTAGAGGGGTTGCTAGCTATAATCTTAAATCTTAAATCCTTCTTGCAGGCATAACAGAAGTCCGGGCAGGGTTGGAATGAAAAATACAGTAAATATGTGCCGATACAAACAACTATCCGTTATCTTGTTGGTTCTTCTATTATCTGCTCCGGTTTTTATGCAAACCTCGAAGGCTCAGGCGGTAGAATCTTCTTTAAAGGATAAGGCTTTAGCTTTTCTTACCGATGTTGTTCAACTGGATTTAACAACCTATGCAGTAAGTGTAAATCAACAGTACACTTCAGGGAACCACATAAGTTTGAACCTTGATGCTAAAAACGCATCATTCTCTGACTCAATATACCACATCATCGCAGGCTTCAACTTCTACAATAACAGCGTACGGTATTGCAGTCTATCACCCGGATCAGCCGGTTTACCTTATGCAGCGCCCGGCACAAACCAGTTCAATGCAACTTTGGGTTTTATGGAGCGATACCAGAGTTACACAAATGACCCTCAAGTCCAAGAAATGATAACGCTGCTGGAGAAGGTAGGCTCAGAAAAAAACGCCACCGAAGCCTCAGACAATTTGACATTAACAATTCAATCCACCGACATCATAACAACCTACAGTTTCCTCAACACTTTCAACGGAGCCCAATACACCGGCATAACCATTTCATATGGTAACAAAATAGAGAACTTTAATTTCAATGACAATCGGCAATCCCAAAAAATCGGAGACGTCAACATTAACGTCTCCAAGGAGCAAGCCATAGGCATCGCCGAAAAATACCTAAAAAACTACTCATTCAACACCACCTTCGGTAACGGAACAACCGTAAGGGTCTCAAACCTAAACGTTACAGGCGTATACCAAACCGCATTGCAGACCACCGTTAAAGAAAATAATACGCTCTATCCACTCTGGAACATCCAATTCAACATAAGTAACATGCCTACGCCTGGACTGCAGGGCGTCGGAGTCTGGGTATGGGCGAACGATGGCGCAGTCGTGGGAGCGTATAATTATGCGTACCCTCTGAATTTTGACCCCTTAGATTTTCTGCTTTTGCCCTTACTTTTAAGCGCCTTGGCACCACTTGCAACTCTAATCTTTATCATAGTAGTAGCCGTTGTGATTTTAGTGCTATATCTTAGAAAAAACAAAGAAGCAGCCCCTACCTTGCCTTCTAGTAAAGGAAACTTTTAGATAATCAAATCCACAAAAGACTCAACATAGCAAAGAAAGCACGCGGGGCAACCAAATGTCAGAAAAACCAATCTCTGAACGGGCAAAAGAAACATTAAAGTGGATTCAGAAAGAGCAAAAGGCAAACGGTTTAGGCATGGTTGAATCCGCAAATGTCCCTGATCAAGGCGCACTGCGTTTTCTCCTGCGGTCGGGTGATGTATTTGAGCCGCAGGCGGGTATGGTAAAATCTTCTGCAGAGCCAGAAACCGAACAATCCACCTTAGGACCGGGTGGACTTCCTGATCATAAACCTTGGGTTTGGCGAACTCCCAAACCTAAACGAAAAGGCGATGTACCCGAACCCTACGAGTTCCTGTCTTACCCAGATTGGGAGGTACTTCCAAGTGCAGTCGCAGAAGCCCTCCGACCCATGGGCTTTGCAGATGACCCTTACCTCTATGAAGGCTATAGTTACCGCAAGATGGCTGGCGGGGCACTTCGTCGCAAGATGATTGGTACTCATTCTAAGGATGGGTTGCTGGGTGAATTGAAGCTAACATGCAGCGACGAGGAACTATCGAAAGCGGAGAAAGAGATTGAGGGCACGGTTGCGCAGTACAAGGGTAAATACAAAGAGTTTCCGCAGGTGCAGGTTTGCCCAGGCATAGTGTATTATCCCAAGGACGGAAGCTTTAGCTTCTCAGAAAAAGACCATAAAGAAGCAACTTAACGCTAGCAATTGCCCTGTTTGCGCTGAAAAGTTTGGGTGAACTGGGCGTTTGCTGGTGGCATGCGCCTGTCACATAGTATAATAAGTGAGCGATTGCCAATATTTTTCTAGAAAAGAAAGGCTTGCTAACCTTATCTTTTAATCTATTTTTTAGGAAGATAAAAAAAAATGGCACAAAAAAAGAAATCTATTCTAGCTATCGGCATCATAGTTATTTTATTCGTTGCAATCGGTTTAGCCGCAGTCATATCAAACATGGGTTTACTATCAACAAACAATAACACAAACCCAGACCCAACGCCTACTCCAACCTCGACTCCAACTTCCACACCATCCACTGAACCAACCGCAACCCCAACGGCAACACCTAAACCCACCCCAAAAACCACACCAGCTCCCACAGTTGCTCCAACAGCAACTCCGCAACCAACCGAAACACCAACACCAACCCCCACAGCCACACCAACTCCGACACCTGACCCAACCGCCACTCCAACACCAACAACCACCCCAATCCCAACACCCAGCCCAATGCCATCCCCCGACCCAAACACATCAGTCCTATTTAGCGACAAATTCCAATCAGGAGACATGAGCGCATGGACACACACAGACGCAAGCGACGTAGAATTAAAAGTAACCAACTCTTCACTGCTACAATGCTCAACAGACACCGCTTCAAACGGAAACTGGGGTTACCTCTACAAGTGGCTTGACAAAAACTACACCTCAATCTACTGGCGATGGTACGTCTACTTCGACAATCTACCAACTACTGACGGCAATATAATCGGCGCAGGAGGCATATACAATTCAATGATCGAAGCCAACTATAACGCAGCTAACTCAGTCTGCGGTTTAAGTGTGGTTCACCAAAACGGCGCTTGCTACTGGAACTTCGGATTCGCAAACAATAGCGCATCATACAACTTAACATCGTCTTCTACGGTTTCAGCGGACAAATGGTATCTCGTCGAAATAAAAGCAATACAAGGCGGAGGCGACGGCGAAGTACACTTCTACTTAGACAACGTTGAAACACTCAGTGCTACAGGCTTAACAAACAATGCAAACGCAGGCATAGATCACGTTTCAATCGGCGGCGGAATCACAGCTGATCAACCAGTCGTGTGGTACTGCGGCGGCGCTGTAGCTGCAACACAATACGTTGGGCCAGAACCATCAGTATCACCAAGTGCAAGCTCATTTGCCGATAACTCAGCAGCAAACATTGGCTTAAGCGGCCTAGTTTTAGGCACCCTATCCACCTTATTCCTCACTTTCAAAAAATTTAAATTCTGAGGAAATAAGGAACCCATTCTTTTCTTTAAAAAACCCAAGAATAAAAAACTTAGGTATGGTCATGTTTGACGATGTCTTCACCTGTTCGCGTGAAGAATCGGCGCACAATAAGTTTTCTTGCTTCCTCAGCTACAATTACAGCAACCGCCAAGCCCAGCAGATACAACCAATCCATGTAACCTAAACCTGTGGTTCCGAATACCCCCTGCAGTAGAGGCACATAGACGATGACTGCTAAGATGGAAAGCTGTGCAATCATGCCCCAGATTATCCATTTGTTCTTGGCTAAGCTGGTTTTGAAGATGGATTGTTTGCTGGTTCGGCATGCTAAGACGTTTCCTGCTTGAGCAACAACTATGCCTGCAAAGGTCATGGTTACTCCTTTGATGTAGATGGGATCGTTTGGTGCAAGGGTCAAGCCATAATGCCAGCCGCCGGCCATCCAAACATTCAAGCAGCCAATCATTGCGCCTATAGCTATGATTATGCCAATGTAGAGTGAACGACCAAAGACTTTGGGCGTAAAGAGGCGTTCTTTGATGCTTCTGGGCGGTTCCAACATGATTCCTGCTTCCGGTGGTTCACGGCTCAAAGCTAAACTGGGTATGACGTCGATTGCTAAGTCGATAGCTAAAACCTGCACCACCAACAACGGCAAAGGAATGCCCAATAATGCGTAGAGCACGAAGGGGATGAGTTCGGCCCAGTTATGTGCGAATACGTAAACGATGAATTTGCGGATGTTCTCATAGATTGCGCGGCCGGATTCGACGGCTTTAACGATTGAAGCAAAACTGTCATTAAGTAGGACTATGTCGGCTGCTTCTCTTGCAACATCGGTTCCTGAAGCACCCATGGCAACTCCGATGTTTGCTTCTTTGAGTGAGGGGGCATCGTTGGCTCCATCGCCCGTAACTGCAACGATTTCACCGCTTTTCTTAAGAGCTTTGACTATGCGGAGTTTTTGTTCAGGAGCAACTCTGGCAAATATTACATTGCCCTTTTTGACTTCGTCAACTATGGCTTTATCGTCTAATTCGTCTAGGTCTACGCCGCGGATTACATGCCCGCTTATTTTGTCCACGATGCCTACTTCTTGTGCGATAACCTGCGCGGTTGGGCCATAGTCACCAGTGATTATGACTGTTCGGATACCAGCCTGAAATGCTTTCTCCACCGCATCTTTAACTTCGACGCGAGGTGGATCACGCATGCCGGCTAAACCGACGAATATGAGGTTGTTTTCTACGTCTTCGCCCTTGTGGTATTGATCTTTGGGCATCTCTTTGAAGGCCATTGCGATAACGCGTAAGCCTTCATTAGCGAATTCAAGGATACGATTCTCTGTGCTATCCAAGTATTCCTGTGTTAGAGGCTCAATTTTGCCGTCAACATAGATTTGAGTGCATAAATCAAGGATGTTCCTCGGCGCACCTTTAGTGTAGATTAGAACGTTTCCGTTAACTTGGTGAACAGTACTCATGCGTTTGCGTTCAAAGCTAAACGGTAAAATGTCGATGGTTGGTTTCTCTTCAACTAGTTCATCGACAACTTGGCCATACTTTAGTGCTGCAACAAACAATGCACCATCAGTTGGGTCACCGATAACACTCCAATTCTTGTTGCGGTCGGATGGAGGCTCAACTTTTGCGCCGTTGCATAACGCGGCAATTTCAAGGAGTTTATCAAGCGATTTTGTTTCCCCTTCACGGAGAGACTGGCCGTTTATGGTGAAGTCGCCCACTGGCATGTAACCTAAACCTGAAACTTCAACAACTCTGTCTTTAACCCAGAGCTTGTTAACTGTCATTTCTCCTTTGGTGATAGTGCCTGTTTTATCAGTGCAAATTACGGTTACGCTGCCAAGTGTTTGTACGGCAGATAACCGTTTGACCAGAACATGCTGTTTGACCATTTTGAGAACGTTAATGGCTAAGGCGCTTGAAACTGTGACTTGCAAGCCTTCTGGAACACAAGCAACCATTACACCGATCATGAATAGAAAACTTGTAGCGAGAGAAACCTGTAAAAACACAGCATTTACAGCGAAGAAAACAACGCCGACAACAACCGCGATTATGAAGTCGAATTTAGCTGTAGACGCAATTTCTTTCTGTAGTGGGCTATCTTCCTCTTGTATTGTCTGGGTTAAACTGGCAATTTTACCAAACTGTGTACCCATACCTGTGGCGTAAGCAACAGCTTTACCCTGACCTTTTGCCACACTGGTACTCATAAAGACTAAGTTAGGAGAGTACAGGTAGGCTTTCTCAACCGTTTTAACTGCTTCAGCAACACGGGGTTGCGGCTCAGATTCGCCTGTTAAGGGAACGTTGTTAGTCCATAAGTCAAATGCTTCAATTAATCTTGCATCTGCTGGAACACGATCACCCTCTTCTAGAGAGATGATGTCCCCTGGAACGATTTCTTTTACTTGAATCTTTATTAATTGCCCGTCGCGGACAACTTTAGCGTACTCCGGCATCCAACTCTTTAGGGACGCCATGGCTTTTTCTGCACGGGATTCTTGGAACATGCTAACTAAAATGTTAACGAAAACTACTGCCAAAATAATGATACCCAGTTGAGGGCTATCGCTAGCGAATGATAGTATAGCTGCGAAAATCAATAGTATACCAAAGAGATCTCGAAGATGCTTGATGAATTTGTTTATGAATGGAAGTTGTCTGCGTTCAGACAATTTGTTATAACCATATTTTTTGAGACGTAGTTTAGCCTCTTGACTTGACAGACCTTCGGGTGATGTTTGTAGGTCCTCGAAAACCCCTTCAATCGGCTTAGATGCTGCTTTTTCCAAACTTATTCCGCCAAAACCTCAGAAAACCGGCGAGTTATGAATAACTCCAATGATAAATACAACGGTTGGAGTTAAGGGGTAATTAAAGAATTTATTATTCCCATGCACTGAAACTGTATTAGGGCGCATTCATATCCTCAGCGTTTACATAGTCAATTTTTTAAGGATTAATTTTTGGTTATTGGGCAATGTTGCATTTAAACTAATCGGGGACAAAGGCTCCTTTAACCGCGAAAAAGACAACTTTAAACATGCATTAACTGCAAGAGCTTGGCTGTGCAACTGTTTTTTTCTCCTTAAACAACACTTTTTCTTTGTCTATAGAAAATCAAAGTAGATTTATTCCTTTTTGCGAATTAGGCTTTGCCATCTTGCAAAGTCCACTCAATCGCTATCTTGCTTGATAAAACGTGCGTTCTATAGTTAAGTTGCTATCGAAAAACCCTTTTCGGCTTGGTTTTAGGGGGTGTTTTGTGCCCAATTGTTTCAAAAATTATTGCCATAAAGTTAATAGGCTACAAACTCAATTTCCCTGTAGTTTACCACTTTCATGAGAGATCAAATAATGCTTCAAATAATCAAAAAACAAGCATTTAAAAGTAAAATTTCATACAAAATGGAGAACGCATAATTATGGCGCGTTATAGACAAACAGACGAAATAGTTAAACTGATGAATAACCCAACGATTATTCGCAACACCAGCATCATCGCACACGTTGACCACGGAAAAACAACCCTATCAGACAGTCTTTTGGCTCATGCAGGCATCATTAGCACACAGACTGCAGGACAAAAACTATTCCTTGACTCATGGGATCTTGAGCAAAAACGTCAAATGACCGTTTTCGCCTCAAACGTCAGCTTAGTCCACACTTTCAACGGACAAGATTACCTCATTAACCTAATCGACACACCCGGCCACATCGACTTCTCAGGCGCAGTTACCAGAAGCCTAAGAGCAGTCGACGGCGCACTCGTCGTAGTAGACGCAGTAGAAGGACCAATGACCCAAACAGAAACCGTCCTTATGCAAGCTCTACGAGAACGTGTTAAACCAATTCTATTCATCAACAAAGTTGACCGCTTAATCAAAGAAATCAAATTAACACCAGCTGAGATTCAGAAGAAATTCGCAAAGATTCTCCTAAGAGTTAACACTCTAATCGAGAAGTACGCTCCAGCAGAACACAAACAAGACTGGCAAGTACGCATCGAAGACAGTCGTGTTGCTTTCGGTTCAGCCCTGCACAAGTGGGGTTTAAACCTTGACCACATGAAGATGAAGAAAGTCAGCTTCCAAGACATCATCGACGCCTACACTGGTGACCCAATTGACGTTGGACGCAAAGTCGACGAACTCAGCAAGAAAGCACCCCTTCCAGAACCAATCCTTGACATGTTCTGCCAACACTTACCCAACCCATACCAAGCACAACCATACAGACAGCCACAGATTTGGCCAGGCGACGTAACATCTGCAACCGGTATCGGCATGGCAAAAGTCGACCCAGAAGCACCACTACTCATGTGCATATCCACCATCGAAGTAGACCCACACAGCGGCACAGTAGCCATCGGCAGAATCTTTAGCGGCGCAATCACCAAAGGCAAAGAAGTCCAACTAGTCAGCGGCAACTCAAAAGGCACAATCCAACAGGTCTTCATGTCCATGGCAACTGACCGAGTCTTCATCGACCGTGTCCCAGCAGGCAACATCGGCGCTATCTCAGGCTTACCCGCATTACACGTCGGCGAAACCATCGCTGAAGCAGGAATCGAAGTTCACTCTTTCGAAGGCCTACGCTATGTCTCTGACCCAGTCGTCACCGTAGCAGTAGAACCAGAAGACGTCAAAGACCTACCACTCTTCGACAAAGTCATGCACAAACTCACCACCGAAGACCCCAACTTGCACTTCACTATGAACAAAGAATCAGGCGAATTCCTACTCTCAGGCATGGGCGAACTCCACCTTGAAATCACCGCTTACCGAATGCAAGAAGCAGGCCTCAAAGTCAAACTCAGCAAACCAATCGTCATCTTCAGAGAAACCATCAGCCATGACTACAAGGGTCCAGCAATCATGGGTAAAAGCCCCAACAAACATAACAAACTCTGGATAACCATCGATAAGCTATCTGACGAAGTCATCGAAGCCATAAAATCCGACAAAATTAACGACATGCAAAGCAAAGACGAACGCACAAAAATTCTCCGCACCATGGGTTGGGATCCAGACGATGCCAAAGGAGCAGTTGCAGTAGAAGAAAACTGTATACTCTGCAACCGTATCCGTGGACGCCAATACGTAGAAGAAATCATCGACCACATAAAAGGCGGTTTCCGAGAAGCAGTACACACTTCACCCTTGCCAAAGAGCCAGCTTACGGACTAAAAATCAACCTAGAAGACATTACCCTCCACGAAGACCCAGTCCACCGGGGCCCCGCACAAGCCATCCCAATGACCTGGAGACCAATCTACTGCGCAATCCTACTTAGCAATCCAAAACTGCTTGAGCCACTGATGAGTTTCGAATGCAAAGTTCCAAGCGAATACGTCAGCTCCGTCATTACAATGCTAAACAAACGCCGCGGAAAAATCCTCGACATGCCCTCAGAAGATGACATAATCACTGTGAAAGCTGAAATGCCAGTTTCCGAAAGCTTCGGCATTGCTGATGAACTTCGTGGTTCAACTTCAGGCAGAGCTTTCTGGGCAACACAGTTCAGCAGATGGGCATACGTTCCAGAACAGATGCAAGCAGACACAATCAAAAAGATTCGCGAGCGCAGAGGCTTACCACCAGTTGCGCCAAAGGCAGAAGAATACTTCGAGAACGAGTAATCCACTCTTCTCTTCCCTAACATTTTATTTTTTGTTTTTATTTTAAAAAAGATCAATTAAAGCTCTGTTTTCGCTTTTAGCTTTAATTTTATCCCTCGACATTTCTGCATTCAACCTTAGTCTCTGAACGTGGCTGCGCATTTGGAGAATTGTCGCTATCCCGCCAAGTTCGCGTTTCACCAACATTATACGCACCCATAGAAGTCGAGCCTTTGTAGGTGGCATGTGCTCGGTCGATGTCTTCTTGGAGGCGTCTTAATTCAACATCGATTTCCTCATTTAATTTCTCAGTTGTCCAACCGTCTGCCATTCTCATTTCCACACGTTCGGCTACTTCTTGAGCGACCCGTTCTGGTAAACCAGCCGCTTTAAGGTTGTCCTCGACGTCTTTTCTGTCAAACTTTGTTTCTTTACCATCCTTACCGTAGATTTTAACCAAAAATTCACCTCCTAAAAGAAAGAAACGCCTAAACATGTTTAGTTGCTTATTTGGGTAACATAAAGTTGTGTGACTGCTTACTCACAGTTACTTTCGGTGGTGCAGTGGGGTAAGGCTTTAATGGGTATTGATGCTTAAGATTTAGTGGTTGCTTTATGACCTTGATTGTTGGTATATGCGGTAGTCCACGCAAACAAGCCACCGAATATGTCCTTGAACAAGCACTCGCAATGTTGAAGGAGAAAGGCTTTGAAACAGCGCTTTGGACTGTTCGGGGTAAATGGCTTGAATATTGTACGCATTGTGACTTTTGTTTAAAGGAGAAGAATTGTCAAATCCAAGATGACATGGAAGAACTCTACGAATTACTGGCCAAAGCAAAAGGCATAATTTTTGCGTCGCCAGTCTACAATGGTGGAGTCAGTGCACAAATCAAAACCGTTATGGACCGAACGCGCTCACTCTCAGCAGCTGATAAAAACTTTTTCAAGGGCAAAATCGGCATGGGCATCACCGTCGGCGGCGATAGGGCTGGCGGTCAAGAGTTGGCGCAGTGGCAAATCCACACTTTCTATCTCATCAACGGCATGATACCCGTCGGGGGCGGACCTTTCGGCGCAAATTTAGGCGCGAACTATTGGAGTAAAGATACGCTTGAGGGAGTAAAGTTGGATGAGGAAGGTGCACGTGGCCTCAAAAAGACTGTGAAGCATTTTGCTGAGTACATGGAGCTTTACTGCAAAAAGTAACGGTAACTGGTGAATAGTATGAGTGAAGTTAAACCTAAAAAACTGAAAATTGCCTGGGGCATCACGGGTGCCGGCGATAAGATTCAAGAAATCGTTGAAACCATGAAGGAGCTGCAGAAGCAAACTGAGGGTGTCGTGGAATTCGATGTTTATCTTTCTAAAGCTGCGGATATTATGCTCAAGTTTTACCGTTTGGATGAGGATCTTAAGAAGAGTTTTGCTAAGGTTTGGGTGGAGCAGAATTCTAATTCGCCTTTTCTGGCAGGTATGGTGCAGAGTCACAAGTACGAGTTTTTGCTGATTATGCCTGCTTCGTCGAATACTGTTGCTAAGATTGTTAACAGTATCAGCGATACGTTGCTTACGAATGCGGCGCTTATGAGCCTCAAAGCCTTTGTTCCTGTTTGGATTATGCCGGTGGATTTTAAAGAGAGCATAATCTACACTAAATTGCCCAATGGTAAAGAGATGAAGCTGCGGGTACGCAAAGAAGAGGCTGATCAAGTGCGCAAATTAATGGCAACCGAAGATGTAAGAGTATTTGAGAATCCAGCTGCGGTTCGTGAGGGCTTTTTGGAGTGGCTAAAAACCGCCAAAGCCTAAACGGCAGTTTTTGTTAAAGATTTGTGATTACTACAAAGTTACAACATACCCTTTTATCTCATCAGGTGCGCTCATTTTTGAAAAGTGTTGTTTGCATGGTAAATTGTCCCCACTGCGGTCGCTCCATATCCTCGCCCGAACGGAAAATCGAGAATTCAGCGTTCTGCATCGAACTCTACAAGTGCCCCCAATGTGGCACAGCGTTTAAGCGTTTCATGTAGGGTTAAAAATTATTACGCCATCCGAGTTATCCTTCACTGCGAAACCCTGCTTTTTAGCTATATCACGCACAATTTGCCTGTCGGATTCGGCGATGCTGCCTCGGATGTGTACACTGTAATCTATGGAGCCGTTGGTTCTTAGCTGGTCAAACGATACAGCGTTTGGTGACATATCGTTACATTGGTTTAGAAGTTCTTTTAGATAAGTGACTGCCTCATTTCTGTTCATGGGTGGGCTCCCCAAAAAAATTGTTTCTGTATGTAATGCTGTGTCTTGTGTTTTTATTTATAGTTTGCACTAACATGTCTCTTTAAAATGGAGAAAGATATTTTGGTTTTGGATGGTTGAGATTGCGCTTATTGACTCAAAGTTTGCTGTTGTTTGTTTCTATTTTAAGCGTTATGTAACCATCTTTTACAGCTATTCCATGCCTGATGTGCGAATGTTTGTTGCATCAGGGTGTAACCACATTTCTTTATATCCCTAAATCGGGTTAGCTGTTGATAGGAATGCAAGGGATAGCCAACAAGTTGGGCGGTTCAACTGCTGGTGAAGGAGAAGGCTCATGCCCACCTGCTTATTTTAAGCCTCTGCTTTGCGCAGCGCAGGGTTAGGATCGCCTAGCTAAACTTTTTGCCCCTCTTACTTGTTAGATACTTGAAAGGGCTTCTTTATTTTGTTTATGCCTTATCGATTCAGCTATACCATAAATTAGCCTAATCCGAACCAACCTTAATCAGGTTTTTTCTTTCATCAGGCAACTCAAAGGAGTGAGGTCTTTAGCTTGCTCTAAGGGCCCTACCCCCTTATTTATAGTCTCCACAATTGCCTAGCGGGCGCTTGGGGAGTGTACGTTTGTAATCGTTCTGTTTGGGCGTCTATGGGTTTGTTGGGTTTTAAGGCGGTTCTGTCTGCAGTTGTTTTAGAGGCGACTAGATTCGCGGGTTTGGGACCGTGTGGGGTTTGTTTTAGTATTAGATAATTTGAGTGACCCCACTTTATTCATTTTCTTCCTGTGGGCTTGTTGGCGGTCGCTTTTGATTTCGGCGTTTATTGGAGGTTTTAGACTGGTTGTGGAGCAAACGCTTTTAATTAAAATCCAATAAATCTTTAAGGAGTAACCCAAATACATTTTGTATCTGATACAGATGTATCTAACCATTGCAGGTTAAGAGGATAAGGAGTAATTTTCTTGGGGAAAACAGTTGATAAATCAACCAGCACAGCCAAAGGGGCAAATCAAACTAGACGAAAAGGTGCCTGAAACGGCAGAAAAAACCATCAATAGTTTCCCCATAGTCGGCATAGGCTCCTCCGCGGGCGGCTTAGAAGCCCTAAAAACCCTACTGGAAAACCTCTCACCCAACACAGGATTCGCCTACGTAATAATCCAACACCTCGCAACAGGCCAAGTAAGCATGCTAACCGAAATCCTATCCCGCTCCGCAACCATGCCAGTCCACAAAGTAACCAACGGCATAACGGTTGAACCCAACAAAGTCTACGTTATTCCACCAGACACAACAATGACTTTCGAGGGAAATACTCTTCAGCTCCATCCAAGGGAGCAACTCCTAAGAAGTATCGATGATTTTCTTGTTTCATTAGCCGTCGCA
Organism: uncultured archaeon; assembly: GCA_963782915.1. Taxonomy (GTDB): domain Archaea; phylum Thermoproteota; class Bathyarchaeia; order Bathyarchaeales; family Bathycorpusculaceae; genus Bathycorpusculum. The sequence continues at coordinate 128,690 of CAWALK010000019.1, read as the reverse complement.
CGTAAAATTCAGGCAATCGGAGTTGTACTTAGCGGAACAGGCACCGATGGAACAGAAGGATTAAAAGCCATCAAAAACGAAGGCGGCATAACATTTGTCCAGGACCCCCAAACCGCGCAATACACGGGTATGCCGCAGAGCGCCATATCAGCAGAAGTAGCGTATTTCGTTTTATCTCCAGAAGCAATTGCCAAGGAATTAACCCGAATTTCAGAACACCCCCAGATTATCCACGGTGAAATAACCAAAAGGGAAACAACAAAGACCCCTTCTGAAGAGCACTATAAAGCAATATTTAGCATGCTCAAATCAGCGTTCAATGTTGATTTCACCCACTATAAAGAAGCAACAATTAGCCGCAGAATCACCAGACGCATGGTTATCAACCACACAGACGACATTCAAAACTACATTAACTTTTTACAGTCAAATCCAAAAGAACTCCAAGCGTTATTTAGCGATATGCTAATTGGAGTCACAAATTTTTTCCGAGAACCACACACCTTTGATGTACTCAAAGAAAGGATATTCCCCGAAATCTTAAGAACTAAAACCCCTGATGCTGCAATTCGCATTTGGGTTTCGGGTTGCTCCACAGGCGAAGAAGTGTATTCAATCGCTATTGCCCTTCAAGAGTTTTTGGAGCTAACAAGCTCGACTCATCAATTGGTTCAAATTTTTGCAACTGACATTAACGAGAAAAATATAGAAAAAGCACGCCAAGCGGTTTACCCTAAAACCATAGAAACAGACGTTTCAGAAAATAGGCTAAGAAAATATTTTGAGAGAATAAATGGCAGCTACCAAATTGCCAAATATATCCGAGAAAGATGCGTGTTCGCACGTCAAGACCTTACAAGGGACCCGCCTTTTTCAAACATAGATTTAGTTAGTTGCAGAAACGTACTGATTTACCTAGACGCCACCCTGCAGGAAAGAGTGATTCCAATCCTTAGCTACGCACTTAAACCCAATGGGTATTTGATGTTGGGAGAATCGGAAAGTATCGGAAAATTCACCGATCTTTTCTCGCCGATAGAGAAGAAAGGGGCAGTTTTTATAAAGAAGAAATCGCCCTCTCAAGTCACACTTGGATTTGAAAGCTTCCAAATTCCCACCCCTAAAACAGCAACCATTCAATTACCCAAAAAGGACAGGTTAGCAACTATTCGGGAAGAAGTCGATAAAATCGTAATTTCCAAGTATGTTCCAGCCATGCTTCTGGTAAACCAGAACTTGAATATCCTGCTTTTCCGAGGTAACTTGTCACCGTATATTCTTCCGGAATCAGGGGAAGCAAGTCTAAACATCAGCAAGATGCTTCGCGAAGAAATAAAACTGGAAGCGCAAGCAGGCATTTACCGAGTTAAAAGAGAAAATAAGCCAGTAACTATAGAAAATTTGGCTTTCGAAATCAACGGTGTCTGCAAAACAATAAATCTAGACATATTGCCGGTAACCTCCAAAGACTTCAATGACACCTTTTACCTAATATTATTCAAAGAGTCGACCAACACTGCTCAAACACTTGCTGCTGAAACTGCTCCCGAAACGTTAAGCAGAGACAAACAAATGCAAGAGCTCAGAGAAGAGCTTGATTCAACTAAACAATCGCTACAAACAATCATTGAGGAAGAAGAAGGAACCAACGAAGAATTACGTGCCGCCATGGAGGAAGTCCAATCAAGCAACGAAGAACTCCAAAGCACAAACGAAGAATTAGAAACAGCTCGCGAGGAACTTCAGTCAAGCAATGAAGAATTAAAAACCTTAAACGATGAATTACAGATTAGAAACGCTGACTTGGCACGTTCAAACGACGACTTAACAAACCTTATCAAAAACATAGATATGCCTATAATCATGGTTGACAATGACCTAAAAATCAGGAAATTTACACTTCTATCACAGGAAATTTTGGGCCTCATCCCAACGGATGTTGGACGCTCAATCATGAATATTCGGCTAAATATTCCCGTTAACGACTTAGAAAATATGATAACTTCCGTGGTTACTCGCCTTACCATTGTTAAATTAGATTTGCAAGACCCGAAAGGGCGATGGTATGAACTACGTATCCGCCCATATGTTACCGAGCAAAAGAAAATCGATGGCGCAGTGATTGCTTTCATTGATATTGACGATATTAAGCAGGCGCAAACCAGAATCCAGCAAGATGCAGAGAAATATCGTGCACTCGCCGAAAACTCGCCAGAGGTCATTGTACGGTTCAGCAGCAAGTTACAATTTATTTATCTAAGCCCATCTGCAAAAAAAATTCTGGATATACAACCGAAAGAAGCAGTTGGCAAAACAATCAACGAAGTAGATATCCTAAAGGGACCTTCTCAGCAATTAATTGACTCCTTAAGCAAGGTTTTTGAAGGCAAAAAAGCTGAAAAGGGCGAGTTTGAACTAAAAACCAAAAAAGCGATAAAAATTATCCAATACAACATAGCCCCTGAAACCACCAAAAAAGGCGAAGTCAACTTCGCAGTGGGCATAATAAGCGAAATCACCGAACTCAAAAAATTGGAAAATAGTCTGAAACAGCAAACGATAAAGCTTGAAGAAATTGTTCGTGAACGAACCATTGAACTAAAAAAAGCTGAACGCATGGCAGGCATCGGTGAAACCGCGGGCATGATTGGGCATGACATCCGCAATCCGTTGCAGAGCATTACTGGAACGGTGTATTTAGCTAAGGTAGAGATAGATAATTTGCCTGAAGGAGAATCAAAAAATAGCCTTAAAGAAAGCATAGACCTCATCGAACAACAGACTGAATACATTAGCAAAATAGCCGCAGACCTTCAGGATTATGCAAAGCCGCTTTGTCCAGAAATAAAAAGTTCCAATATTAGAGAGATAATAGACATGGCGTTAAAAACCCTTAAAATCCCACAAAACGTCCAGGTTTCCATTCGAATTCCTGAGGCTTCACCGAAAGTATTGACTGACCGATCATATCTTCAACGTACCCTTCTGAACCTGTTTACAAACAGTGTCCAAGCTATGCCAAACGGAGGCAAAATTACTATAAGCGTTGAGCCTAAAGATGGCAAAATAGAGGTTAACGTTCAAGATACGGGTGTTGGTATTCCTGAAGGGCAAAAAGACCTAATTTTCAAGCCGCTCTTTACTACCAAAGCTAAGGGTCAGGGTTTTGGGTTAGCGGTGTGTAAACGGCTTATGGAGGCACAGAACAGCTCGATTACGTTTAGGAGTGAGCAGGGTAGGGGTGCGACTTTTACGGTAGAATTGCCAGTTGCGGGTGGCGCTAAATAGGTTAGCTATGGGACCATTTTTTATTCATATTATGAATATGTTTGTGTAATTCATTTTTGTAGGATTGTTGTACAGTTCAGTTTTTAATATGAATCGTGTATAGTGTTTATTAAGATGCTATACACCATTTTATTTTGTAGGGGCGAACAAACTGAACCTAAACAAAAAACTCCTCGTACCGCTGGTTGCACTTGTCACTTTAGCCGTTGTCTTAACAGCGGTAACAGCAGCAGTGTTAAGCTCGCAGAATTTACCTTCAAGCGGAACCATTCAGGCACCCGGCAATAACGAACCAGACCCAACTCAAGCGCCCATAACCGGCACAACCAACCTAGACATCTACACAAACGCAGATGCAACAACTAAATGCACAAGCATAGAATGGGGAACCATCCAACCAGGCCAAACTATCTCAAGAACAATCTACATTAAAAACACCGGCAACACCGCTCAAACCTTAAGCATGTACGCCACTGAGTGGAACCCAACAGCAGCAAGCACAGTCTTAACCCTATCATGGAACAAGGAAGCCACCAGTTTAACCGCAGGCAACATTGTTCCAGCAACATTGACCCTAACAGTAGCAGCCGATACAGGCTCAGTAACAAGTTTCGGCATGAATATCGTAATAACAGGCTCAGCATAACCCTTCATTAGGGCATTTTTCGCGGTTGCCGTTAATAAGGTTAAATATTCGACACAAATAAGTGTAGCAGACAGAGGAAGAGAGGGCAACTTGCAGGTTAGTGGTGACTCAACCAAAGACTCTGCAGACCAAACCGTCGAAGGCAGAATTCAAGCTCAAAAGAAGCTGGTTGAGGAACTTAGAGTCCAATGGAAACAGCTTTGGAGCGAACGCTTAAACGATAAGGTTCGCGCAGAAGACATCTCCAACAGCAACTACGATTCTCTTCATGTGGAACGCGGAACAATCATCCACGCATCGAGGGATTACAAGCCCCTCAATTTTAAAGAAATACTTGAGCAACATAAAGTTGAAAATCCAGAAACCTTTGTCCAACCGGATGTTAATGTTGGTGGCTGGACTAAATTCGTTAAGACCGAAATTAATCCTCAAAAGAGCAGGCGCCAAAGCGAGTACCTACCCGAAAAGAAGGTTAGTCAGCAACCTAAGAAGGGTGGACGCGGCTGGCTACACAAAACTTAGGCATGTTTTGTTGCTCTCGCAGCAGACCCCTCCCTTATAAAAAGGCTAATTGATTTTTTCTCTTTATGTGGGTGTGGCGACTTTTAATTTTCCACAAGACAGCTTGAGAAGCAAGTCCCGTTTTGTCAGTGCAACGTTTTCCAACGCCCGTTAGGGTGTGGGATAACTGATTTACACCACACGCCCAACATAGCGCCATGTTGAAATCGTCCCCATGTGGATGTGGAAGCATGTGTTGCTTGCATTTATTTTCATGCTATAGAACCTTCTTTGTGCCCTATCCTATTGTATTCTGCGAAAAGGTTTAGTTACCCTATACCATACAAGATATTGACTTGGTGATTAATCGTGAAATTCGGTGTAGTAGTTGAGAAAGACGAAGAGGGCTACTATGTTGCCTCTGTTCCTGAACTGCCCGGTTGCCACACTCAAGCAAAAACGCTTGATAAAGTGATGGAACGAATAAAGGAAGCCATCCAAGCATGCTTAGCCACAGAAGGACAAAAAAGCTCTGGTCGAACCGAACTTGTTGGCGTTCAGTTTGTAGAGGTCCAAGCATAAATGAGCCTAAGACCACAACCAGCAGCCAAAATAATTAAAGCTCTATCTAAATTGGGTTTTGAAATAGCCAGAAAACACGGCAGCCATGTGGTTCTAAAACATCCAGATGGTCGCCTCACCGTTGTCCCAGTTCATTCAGGAGAAGAGATAGGTTCAGGCTTACTCCTAAAAATCATCAAAGACACAGGGCTATCTAAGGAAGAATTTATAGAATTACTCTGATTAACATTTTGAAACCGCCGCGGTGTGGATGTGAAAGCATGAACTTGTTACTTTTGAAGTCACAAGCCGCCATTGAAGTGGAGCTAATGCATCTTCGACATAACTCATTTCGTATTGACATGGGCAATTGAGTTTGCATTCAATCAGCGCCGTTTGTCTTCTTATTCTGTTTGCTGAAGAGTGCAAGGTAAACTATGCTATCCCAGGCGTTGTGAATGCCGATGAAAAGCAGCAACAGCGCCGCAGCTCCAACTCCAAACAAAGCCACACTCGTATACGATAGAGCCGCAAACGCCGACAAACCAAGCAAAACTGCTAAGTTGAAAAGCCGCTGCTGCTCTCAGAGGACCCCATTCGCCTATAAAGAGACTGAGTGTTAATTACTCTGAAAACCGCCAACCGAATTTCCCTCTTAGGGGTTCTACTTCTCTCTGTAGGTCTCTGCACCCTTGCGTTTTTTAAGAACAATTACAACTACAACAATTGCTATAGCAATCGTCGCTAATCCAACGATGGCTAATTGTCCAAGTTGGCTATCGAAAAATGGAGGTGATGGTTCATTACCAATATTTATTGTTACTTGATGGGTACTGTGGTGATAAGTAAAAGACACAAGCCACAGATCGCCTTGAGACTCAATCGATGGAGTCAATTTGTTATCATCCATGTAAACATTCATGCCCGAAGTGTCACTCAGAAGCGATTTCGGAATGAAAACATTAACATATCCAGTTGTCCCTGATTCGCCACTAACCCTGAAGCTTAATTCCTCGTTTGTTGAGTTGAAAACAAACGCTGTTACAGTTGAGTTGGAAGCGATAGAGAAAACATTTTTCTCTTCAAATGGCAAAACTGCAAAGTTAACTATAGTTGTAACTTGGGAATAGTCTGAATTGCCAGCGTAAACTGCTTTGAGAAAATAATTACCGGTGACTGAGGGCATCCATTCAGCTGAAAACCCGCCATAGTTGTCTGTGTTTACAAGTGTAAGAGGCTCCCAAGAGTTGCCTCCGTCAACACTATAAGAAAGCAAAACTGGTAAATCGGGTAGGCTTGTGTCATTTGCGGTCAAAAGGCCATTAATGTCCACTTTAAAGTGGGAGTAAGTAGCTGAACTTTTGCAGGAAACCTCTAGATAAGGCGTCAATTTCGCTGTGGGCGATGGGATTGGAATCGGTGGAATTGTAGGTTTGGGAGTAGAAGTGGGTGTTGTAGTACCTGTTGGGGTTGGAGTTAGAGTTACGGTAGGAGTTGGCGAAGGTATTGGTGTTACGGTTGGATTGAGTATAAAAGTAGCGGAGATGGATGTTGCTCCCTGAATGTTTTGCAAAGTATAAGAGCTAACTATACCAACTGAAGTCCCATTTATCTTAACGTCAAGTATGCGATACCCGTTGTTCGCTGTAATGCTGAATGTTTTGTTGCTGCCAAAACTTACTGGAACATAACCGAATGGATCGATAGAACCTCCGTAACCAGCGGAAGAAATTATATAAGTTGGGGCTTGAGAGTTTGGTACGGTTAGGAAAGGCACAAAGTCAACTGTTCCAATTTGGAAATTATTTTTATAATCAAAAATTGTCTGGTTTATAGCTTGTGAATCAGTTGAGCCCCACCAATTGTACGTCGCATTAATTAATGGTGTATCAAAGCCAGATTGAACATTATAGCGATTGGTACCGACGAAATTATTGTTTATAATTATTGGGGGTGAGACGCCTGCGGAGTTAATTTCTATTGCAGCTTGGGAGTAGTTTGAGACAAAGGTATTGTTAGAAATAACCATAGAGGGTTTGCTATACGGTCCTATAAACAGAATTGCATATTGCGCTTGAATGTAATTACCTGAATTGTAAAACAAGTTGTGGTTAATCCTAGGGGTCGCACCATAGCAAAATATTCCTACAGAATCAAGTGCTGCGTTTTCAATGATTGATCCAATGCCTGTGCTTTGGTTCCAACTGATGCTTGCTGGATCAAAAATTATACCCTGATTAGATTCATAACCGTTTTTAAAGAAAATCGGGTCAATACCAGTCCCTTTGGCTATGAAACTACCGTTTACTTCAATATAATAACCATTAAGATTAACGGTAACACCTGCTTCAACAGTTAAGGTAACCTCATTGTTGATAAGAACGTTCCCAGTCAGGTTGCAGGGGCTACTTTCTTTTGTCCAGGTTGTATCTTTGTTAATTATCCCCTCGACGGCTGAACCGCTTTGACCCGTTATTAGGTCAACTCCACCTACAAACACTAAGCCAAGAAACAAAATTGCAGTCAATACTATTGCAAAAAACTTAGGCAAAAAAAGATCCGACCTATTACTAACTAGGTCAACGCTTGAAAAGATAAAAACATTTCTTTAGAGGCGACTTATCAAGAGCCTGATTAAAAAAAAGATTTGCTAATTTGATATCTAAAATTTAGGGAAAGGAAAAGGGGTTGTTTAGTTTGTGCCTGTTTCGCATTTCTGGAGCAGTTTAGCCCAGCGCGCATCAGTTGACTGCTGAATCTCATCGATGATATGCTGGTTCTGTGGTGTGAAGAGGTGGCGGAATCTGCCTTGTCCTTCAAGGTAAGCTTTGACTGGTTTCTTTTTCTGTGGTGCTAGCGAGATGACTTTGCTTGGTGTTGATAGTTGGCGTTTGCCGTTGACTGCTTCCCAGATTGGGAAGACGCAGCTTTCAACTGAGAGTTTTGAGTACTCCATGGTTTTTGCGGGGTCGCTTCTCCAGCCTCTTGGGCATGGCGCGAACACATGCAGAAACGCTGGACCTTCAACTTCGAGTCCTTTGCGGACTTTGGTTAGGAGGTCTTTCCAGTAGTAGGGTGTTGCTGTGGCGACGTATTCCATTTCGTGTGCAAGCATGATTTCGGTGATGGGTTTCTTCTTTTCCAGTTTGCCGGGTATTACGGAGCCTGCGGGGCTTGTGGTTGTTGCTGCACCGATTGGGGTTGAGCTGCTTCTTTGGATGCCGGTGTTCATGTAACCTTCGTTATCGTAGAGTACGAAGAGGAAGTCGTGTCCGCGTTCAACTGCGCCTGAGAGTGCTTGTAAACCGATGTCGTATGTTCCACCGTCGCCTGCAATGGCGATGATGTCGACGTGTTCATCTTTTATTTTGCCCTTTTTGCGCATGATTTTTATTGCTGCATCGATGCCTGAAGCGTTTGCAGCTGCATTCTCGAAAGCGGTGTGAAGCCAGGGTAAGCCCCAGGATGTGTAGGGATAGATGGAGCCGACGATTTCCATGCAGCCTGTTGCTTGCGTAACGATGGTTGGTCCACGGGTGGCTTTCATGACGAGGCGTAGCACGGATACTGGTCCGCAGCCTGCGCATGCGCGGTGACCGGACATGAATAAGTCTGGTTTTGCTGCAATGTCTTTTGCTGTGAATTTCCATTCTTGAGTCGTCATTTTCGTTTACTCCCTTAATCCTAAATAGTTAATTTGTTTCTCAGCTTGCCCTGTTTTAGCTATCTTGAGGAGGTCTTCGTAGATTCTGCGTAGTTCATGGGGGCTGTAGTCTCTGCCGCCTAAACCGAATATGTAATTAACCATTAATGGGCGCTGTTTCACATCATAGAGGGCGTTTCGCACTTCGTTGTAGACTGCTGCGCCTAAGCCGCCGGGACACATGCTTTTGTCCATAACTGCGACTGCTTTGGCGTTTTTGAGTGCATTCTTTATGTCTTCTGCTGGGAAGGGTCTAAAGGAGCGGATTCTAAGAACACCCGCTTTGATGCCTTCTTCGCGAAGTTCGTCAACTATGACCTTTAAGGTTCCGGCGGTAGAGCCGATAACAACGATTGCGACTTCTGCATCGTCGAGTTTGTAGGCATCGATTAAGCCGTTGCCGTAGCTTCTGCCGCTTAGTTTAGCGTATTCAGTGTTGACTTCTTGTATCTTCTTTAAGGCAACTCTCATGCCTTCTTCTTGTTGGCGTTTGAATTCGAAGTAGTAGTTCTGTAAGGCGTTGGGTCCCATAGTCATTGGGTTAGCTGGGTCCAGTTTGAAGGGCACTGTTTTGCCTTCGTGAGTAAGCACTAATGGATACATGCGTTCACCGACATAGCCTCTGACATCCTCTTCAGAGAGCACATCAACGCGTTCAAGCGTGTGGCTGATGGTGAAGCCGTCGATACCTACTATGACGGGTAAGTTGATGTTGAGGTCTTCGGCGATTTTGAAGGCTTGTATGATTGAGTCGTAGGCTTCTTGAGCGTTTTCAGCGTAGATTTGTATCCATCCGCTATCCCGCTCTGCCATAGCGTCTGATTGGTCACCATGAATGTTCAGCGGCGCAGATAATGCACGGTTTGCTACTGCCATAACGATTGGAACACGTGAACCTGAAGCGACGAAGAGCATTTCATGCATCAAAGCTAAACCTGCGGAGGCGCTTGCTGTGAAGGTTCGTGCACCCGTTGCGGCGGCTGCAATACAAGCAGTCATAGCGCTGTGTTCAGATTCAGTGCAAACATACTGTGTTTGAACTTCACCGTTGGCAACATACTCACTGAATTTTTCCACAATGATAGTTTGTGGTGTAATGGGGTAAGCGGCAACTACGTCAACGTCGCATTGTTTAACTGCAAACGCGACTGCTTCGTCCCCGTTCATAGCAACAATTTCTTGTTTAGTTTTTTGTGCAGCCATACTTATTCCTCGGGCATCTTCATTGTTATTGCTTTAGTTGGGCATTCGTTAGCGCATATTCCGCATCCTTTGCAGAAGCTGAAGTCAAACTCGATTTTCCCTGCTTCCGGGCGGTAACGGATTGCTCCTTCCGGGCAAAACATCACACAGGTTAGGCAGGTGGTGCATTTTTCTAGGTCACGGATTGGCATGTAAGTTTTCCAGTCGCCGGTCATGAAGCCTATGCTTGATTTAGGTGGAACACCTGCGATTGAGATTTCTTTCCAAGTTTTCTCTTTGCGACTCATTCCACTTTTGCCTCCTTGTATGCTTCTTCGATAACAGCGAAGTTTTTCTCTGCTAGGTCGGGTCTGAATTTGCCTTTGAGGGTTTTTTGAATGCCTTCTAAGGTGACTATGTTAGTGGCTTTTGCCACGACACCTAACAGGGCTGTGTTTGTGATGGGGGCACCCAGGATTCTTAGGGCGATTTCGGTTGCCGGAACAGTCCAAACTTTGCCTTTCACTACATGAAGGCTTTCCTTGAGTTTAGCCGGTTCATCGCTTGAATTTATTATTAAACAGTCTTCGTCACGGTTTAATCCATTTGTCACTGGTACAGATTTTAGTAACGTATTATCTAAAACTACCACGACATCTGGATCATAGATTGCGCAATGTAACCTTATTGGTTCAGTGCTGATTCGGGTAAAGGCTGTTACTGGGGCACCCATTCGCTCAGGCCCGAATTCGGGGAAAGATTGAATGTATTTGCCTTCGTCAAGGGCCGTACGAGCCAACAATTCACTGGCCGTCCAAGCACCCTGTCCGCCTCTACCATGCCATCTAAACTCTACCATAGTTTTCAAAGTGCAGTCCCTTCACTAAGTATAGTTAGTTATAAGTAAAATTGTTACTCCCTTCATATACATTTTTCTAGTGAATTATCAAAAACATGCCGTTTGAGTGTAAAATTTACGGGATTTATACTTGACAAAAGTGCGCTCGAGCGGGGATTTGATTGACTCTGCGGGGGTTTTTTGAATCATAAAAAAGTTTTGGGTTCAGCAAGCGAGCAATACAGTTATATCCATCTTTACAATGACTCAATTTTACTTCAAAAGGCAAGTTTTAGGGCGAAAGGCTGATGGAAGGAAAGCAAAATACAGAGGTTCTTTTAACCGCAGATAGAACGTTAATGAGTAATTACCATCAAAACGAGTTCCTCGGTTTCGGCACATGCGCGCCACCCAATTTTATTCCTGAGTGGCTCTTTAGCTACCTGTTCTTTCCACCTCTAAAAACAACAAATGGGCTACCATGGACTGCACCCTATGGCTTGAGAAAAACCGAAGCCCAACTATTAAAAGAAGGATTTAACGTAGACACAGTAAGCCCAAAAAAGCTAAAAAATCACCTTGAAAACGCCAAAGTTCTAGGCATACACACAATGGACCCGTTTGGTTTAGGCCCGGCATCAACCACACTCGCGTCATTATTCAAAAAAGAACCCTACCTCGCCAAACACTTCCACAACTTACTAATAAGCCCCGAAATCCGAAAAGCAAAACAAAACGGCTTAAAAATCATCGTCGGAGGCCCCGGCGCATGGCAATTCCAGTACCGAGAAAAAGCAGTCAAAGACCTGGGCATTGACTGTGTTGTGGAAGGGGAAGGAGAGAATGTTGTTGGAAAACTCTTCAAAGCAGCAGTAGAAGGCCAAGATTTACCGAGCCACTATGAAGTAGGCGCCGGAGAAGTACCCAGCTTAGACGAAATCCCCGACATTAGGGGACCATCCATCAACGGTTTACTTGAGATTGGAAGAGGCTGCTGTCGAGGCTGCCAATTCTGCAACGTCACACTACGCCCGCTAAGATGGTATCCAATAGAGAAAATAGAACGTGAATTAACCGTAAATTTGGAATCCGGCAGAGTAAAAGGCGCGTGTATTCATTCAGAAGATGTCATGTTATATGGCTCAAAAAACACCATACCAAACGACGAAAAACTGTTACAACTCCATGAATTAGTGATGAAAAGATGCGAAAGCATCAGCTGGAGCCACTGCTCACTCGCTGCAATCGCTTCCGCCCCTAAACTTTTCCATCAACTTTCAGAAATTATTCAACAAAAACAAACTTGGTGGGGCGTGGAAATCGGCATAGAAACCGGTTCATCCGAGATTGCGAAAAAAATCATGCCCGCGAAGGCGCATCCGTTTAGCGCTGATAAATGGCATGACGTTGTCGTGGATGGTATGGGGTTGGCGCATGATAATAAGCTGGTTCCCGCATGCACCCTAATCGTTGGGTTACCCGACGAGAAAGAAGAAGACATAACCAAAACAATGGACCTCGTCGATGACCTCAAAGGCATGCGCAGTTTAATTGTGCCATTGTTTTTTGTGCCCCTGGGTCATTTAACCAGTGAAGACTGGTTTACCAAAACTAAACTAAGCGAACGCCACAAGGAACTGCTCATTCAATGTGCGGAACATGACTTCTATTGGGTTGATAACTTGCTGGATTGGTCTTTCCAGGGTAAATGGTACCAGCGCATCATGAAAGAATTCTACAAAGGCTTCTCAGCTATGGCAAAGCGTAAGGTTAGGCAAATAGAATAGGGCAGTTGGAATAAGTAGCCTTAAATACTTTTGTGGAACCTAAAGTGCAGTAGTACCGGTGGATTGCCGCCGTTGCACAGCCCGGTAGTGCAACTGACTGTTAATCAGTAGGTCAAAGGTTCGAGTCCTTTCGGCGGCGCCATTACTAACACGAAGAAACTACCAGTTTTTTCGTTCACTAAACCCTGACCTCCCGTCTAATCAGCTGCTTAAGCTGCTCAGCCAGAACAGATAACTGATGATTCTGGTATAGTTCTGGGAGCTCAGTAATGTTTCCCCGCATCAAAGCATCTTTTGATAGGACTTCTTCTGGGTTCTCTCCCCATGGCACGTAAGATTTCTTTAAACTGCTCAATCCTATTGACCTGAGTCTTTGGTCTAATGGCTAGTCCTGCAGATGTGTAGAGGTTTCTTAGCGTTTCAATACCTAAGCTCTGGACGTCTTCGTAGGTGTCGATGGTTTTGCCCATAAAATATTTGATGATTTCACTATCGATTTTTGAGGCGCTCATTTGGGTTCTGAAGTATTTTCGTAGGCTATGGGTTCTAACACTGTACATCCAGCTGTCGGGCAGTTTCTTTGAGACGTCAGCTTCAACGGCGATTGTGTGCACGATTTTACGCAGTGGTTTTTTCGCTAATGCCCAATATTTTGTGTGCATTGTGGTCGCTTCGGATTAGAGGTGAGTCGTCGGTGATTTCTTCGGGCGGAGTGTATATGCTGCCTCGTCTTCTGTCAGCAATGTACATTTTCAGTAGATTGAACTTGCTTCAGTGTTGATGAAGGTGTCGTAGTCATGGTATTTTCCTTTGGTGATTTCTGCTTCTACGTGGACGTGTATAGGTATTCTGTCTGGCTTCTAGGTCTTCTTTGACGTGTCGGTATTTTAGTTTACAGAATGTTCCTTCCCGGAATCCAGCCTGTGGCTAAAGCGGCTATGATAAAGGCTTCTCGGACAGCGGATTTATCTAAGCATTTTTGTGAGTTCTTCGGGCTTTGGTGCTCGGTCTTTGTAAGCGACTTTTCGGCTTAGGCGCTCAGAGAGTTTGACGTCTATGCCGTTTACGTGGTAGAAGGTTTTGACGGCTTTTATGCAGTTGTTGACGGCGGCTGGTTTGAGGTCGTTGTCCTGGAGCTCAGCAAGATAATCGTTTAAGAATCCGCAGTGGCTCTGCACTTTTATTGGGTCGGGGATTGCGCCGACTGGTTTGACGTCTTGGATAATTAAGTCGGGCTTATGGCCAAGCCAAATTGCGTATCGTTTGACGTTAACAGAGTAGGTTAAGCAGCTTCTGTAGGAGCCTGAGAGGTGGCGTAGGAAGTGGCGGGCGAGTTTTAGCATGCTCTGGTTTTCGAATATGAAGGCAATTACGCTTGGGCTGTCGTTTAGGCAGGATCTGATGATGTAGTCGACGAGGCCTTTTTCTTTGGCATCTAAGATGTTTTTTAGTTCTATGATTACGGGTTTTTTGAGTTTCCAGCCGGTTAAGCTTGTGCTGATTACGACTTGGTCGCCTTGGAATGTCATGGGGAGATTGAGGCTTTTTAGTTCTTCAAGGGAAAGTTGACGGTTGCGGGTTATAGCGGGGGCTATGGTAGTCTTTTCTATCATTTTGTTTTTTCTCCTTTTGAGGAGTGAGTTTTTCGCTCCGATGGTCGTCGGAACGCAGACTCATTCTCTTGTTTAGCTGGTTTGCGATTTAAATTAAACTCAAAATTCCGTTGTAAGTAGTGAGCTTTTAGCTTCTGCAGGTCCAAAATGTCCGTTTTTAGAAGTACCAACCCGGATGCTTTCGGGTCGCCACCATGTAGCGTCGGCGGAGCAGCATCTCTATCCCAAGAAAGTATAATGTACTGCTCGGCTTCATAGACTAGCCAGCCTACAGCTTCTCTAACCTGCGGCTGCATCAATAGAGCAGAACTTCGATTATACAAAACGTGATCTTGATAGCGGACGTAAATGAATTGTTGGAGAGGGTTCTGTTGGGTGCCGATTGTTTCTAAGATGCTGCTGCGGCTTGCCAAGATCAGGCCTCTTTTTCGAGGAATTGACTTAGTGCGTGTCTGACGACGTCGCTGATGGTTTTCATTTTAGGGTATTCCCGTTTGATTATTCGCTCAATTTTTTCTCTTTGGCCATCAGGGATGCGTACTGTGACTTTTTCATCCATTCGCTTCACCCGTTGATTCTGTAAGTAAGGAGTACAGTAAGACATATTATAGCTAACAACTTGTTAGTAACTACAGTGTGCCTTATGCAGTTAAGCGCCGAAACAAGAAATAATGCTCTACGGCTAGACATCTTAACGACAACTATAGAGGCACCCAATTGCCGGCTACAAAGCAAAGAAATCCAAAAAGCCTTAAACGCACGATATGTTCCCAAACACTATGACCTTGAAAGCTTCGATGTTGCCTTCTCCAGAGCCAAAGCAGCCTTACGCTCAGAAGGATTACTTGAGAGGCAAAACCTCGGTCACCAAAGCGTTTTTTACCTTATCCCAGAAAAAATAAGAGCTGAGCTAAAGGCAGAGCTGCAAAGAATCAAGAACGTGGAGTTGTTCACCAAGTTAGACGTCGATAAGCAGCAATGGCTACTCAATGAAGTTGAATTTTACAAGAAAAAAGAAGAAATCGATGAGCTAAAATATTACAAACTGCCCGGCAAGCTGGTTATCACTAAAACCCGAGAGTTAAAAATCGATTATAATGAATTCGACCCCGAATATTGGCGATGCGTAGATTCCACTGCATCTACAGAATTATGAACGGCTTGGCGACATTGAATTAAAACTTGTATGCTGATACAGGGTTGTCTCAATCGGAGAAGCATGAGGAACGCATGATTTTGTTAATGTTCGGCTGGAAGCTCTTAGGAATCTCTAATACGACCGGCAGCAGCCTTTATGGTAGATACAAGTGTTTAGGCAAAGCGCTTGAAGACCTGTTCGAAATGGGATTGCAAAGATGGAAAGATCAGTCACGCATCTCTGAAGAAGAATGGGCACGTATGGCACCTAAACTACGAAAAGAACCGCCACTAGCTGTCTTTAAGGGCCTTGTATATTGGTCTATGGATTTGTATTATGACGATAATAGGCTATGGGGCATTCCATAAGTCACTTTGGCTACAAAGGTCAAATGTGCAGTTGAAAACTTCTCAACTCTACAATGTATTAGCATAGAAGTAGTCGACGGTACTAGTACATCGACGACTACTACCAATTAGAATTTCTCAGTAGAAGAAGTACAAATTTTTTCTACTTCATTCAATACCTTAAGGCTGTATTAAAAATAATATTAGGATCAACTTGTATGGGGTGCCTGAGCTGAAAAAAGCAGAGTCAATTAAGAAAGCAAGTAATGAAACAAAAAATCAAGCTGCTCTCAGACTAATTCGCGAGGTAGGGTTGAAGAATAATCAGCGGATAAGTGAAGATGACCTCTGCACAGTAGTAGCTGCATTCTATCCAGAAGAGTGCCAAACAATACTAGAAGCACTCCTGAACAGCAAATACTTGAAAACCTACTATAGTATTGACCTGCGCACGTAAGCTTAATGCCTATTGCAATAGTTGACTATTAACCTGTTGGAGTTCTTTAGTAGAAGAAGAAACGCAATTCCTTTTCTTTCTTCTTTCAATCAAACCCAAACAAACAACCAGCAGGTCGAAAAACACAGAAAAAATGTTTTGTACTACTACTTATATTACAAGGGCAGGTTCTTGGTAAGGTAATGGTCGCGGGTCCAAATCCCGCCGAAGGCTCCAATCTTGCACCTGATTCATTGTATAGTCTTGTTTTTGGCTTTGTCCGACGCTGCAGAATTCAGCAACGTTACTGCAGTTTTCCGTAGCGTTAAGCAAAGAAAGTTCTCCATGCGCTTTTTTGTCTTTGGCTTTCAAGCGGCAGCGCAATGAACGTTGATAGTTCAAGTTAAAGCTGGATGGATCCCGAAGAAATTCTTGAATGTTGTGAAGAATAGCTTGGCATTTCTCTCTATGGGGGCAAATCGGCGAAGGCCTTCAAAATTTGCGGCTCAAATCACAACTGCTTTAACGGTAATGAAGTGAATCGTAATACATATTAGTTTGAGCTTGCATTTTTGGCTTAGGTTCGAGAGAATGCTGACTATTATTGTCGGTGGCATATTGCTCGTCGGTTTGGCTGCCTATATTGCTGCAGACTCCGAATTCGTCCAGCTGATAAAGGAAACGATTCGTGGGTTGGTCAAAGCTGGCTACGGCGAGTCTAAGATTTTACAGATAATGCATATTTACTTATACTGGTAAAGGTCTTCCGCCGACGGATGGGTATGGAGATAGTTTGTTTGATTTATTCTATTGTTGTTTTATATGTTGTGATGATTAGCTTAAACCCGTCAAGCCTTCTCTTCTCTCTATACCCCCTAATTTCGTGAAGGCCTTTTCTTTATATAAGGCAGGGGAGGCACCGCTGAGGTAGGTAGGTCCTATGCCTTCAGTTTCTCATCAACAAGCCGCTTGAATTCGGCTTCGTTCTCAACCTTGAAGATCCGCTTGGGCTTCTGGCGCCCCATCGCTCGGCCTTCCTTTAGGCGGCGCTTTACCTCGCGGTCTACGACGTTGTAAGCCTCGGGGCGCGTGACTATGACCTCGATGAGTTCCTTGTGAATTACGCCGTTTCCGTTGGCCGCTGAGCCGTCGAGTATGAATTGCCTTCCTGTATCTACTGCGTAATACTCCACAAAGGTTTTGGTAAGCAATGCGTGTATTTCTGCTTTAAAGGCTACCATATCCTGCACTGGGGCTTCTGGGATTACTAGGAAGATGAATCTGCCGGGGCTGCCGCGGACGTGGTAGAGTTCCCACCAGCGAATGTTCTGGATTTTGAAGAGTGCGTCGTTTATTTGCCGCGAGTAGACTTTGAAGCCGAAAAAGTTGCCGTTTTGGTCTCCTGAGTCGTAATCCACTGAGTCTGTTGATCTTCCAAGGGACATAATCGCGGGTAGTGTTATGTCAAGTGTGGTGGTTTCGAGTTTGACTATGAACTTGTAGGCGGGGTCCATGATTTCAATCATGTCGCCAGTCGGGTACCTGATCAAGGGCAAGCATTCGCCGGGGCGGGTTAAGATGAGTTCGCCGCGCATGCCCTTTTTCCATTCGTACCATGGAGTGGTTTTGGGTATGTAGGTTGGGTCCTGTTTAGCTTTAAGGACTTCTTCTGGATCTGCCAGTTCGGGGATGGAGTAACGTAGGAAGAAGCTGAGCCAGTTATGCTCGGTTGAAACCTGTATGCCTGCACCCACTGCTCGGTTGCGCCGAACACGTCATGCAGCTCCATCTTCGGATATACCTCATGTATCTTGGGGATGTAGGGTGCGAGTGCTTCAGCGTGCGAGAAGCCCAATCTGGTTTCAGAGAGGGTTTTTGCGAGGTTCTGGTAGTCGATGCCCCGCATCAGATACTTGCGAATAAGCCATGGCAAACCGGGTATCTTGACTTTGTCCTTCACCATCTTTTGCACTATCTTCTCGAACTCTTCGGGGTGGTGCGCTATCTTGTTGATGACGAGGTAAAGCCACGTGACGCCTACGGTGACGTCGATCCGTTCCAACTTTGACGCGTTTCGCAACGCTTTGATGACGTCGATTTCGTTGGTAAGAGTCGAAATTAGGCCGGGTAAATCATATTTTTTGAGGACAAGCCCAAAGAGGGTGTCGCCGCCGGTTGAGGTGAAGACAAAGGCGCTGTCTGTGACTCGTACGCCGCTTAGGTATAGTAGTTGCATGAAGCCCTGTGCGATGATGTCTTCGTCTGCTTCGCCATAGTAGACTTTCTTTTGTTTGCCGGTGGAGCCTGAGGTGTACCAGAATATTGCGGGTTTCTTGAGTAGCACCTTCTCGGTTCCGAGCTTGTCGAAGAGCACCTGAATCTGGTCAAAAGACGTCATTGGAAGCTTGCTTAGCTGCGAGAGGTCGGTGATATGCTCTATTTTGGAGTATGCGGGTGAGCGGCTTGCTGTAGACGTGATCTGGTCCAGCATCTGTGAGTGGAGCTTCTTTAATTCAGCGTAGGATAAAGTGAAGTCCCGTGCAATCGATGATTCAATCTCTTCTACTAGCGCTTTGTTTGTAGGCATATGCGAGAAACCCAAGTTGTGATGCAATTAATTCGAAATTAGAGTATTAATAGTTATAGCACCACAGAATATTGACTGCGGTAAGTATTAGCGGGCGCAATGATACGTTTGCCCACCAAAGAGCTAAACGGTAAATGGACCGGGGCATCCGATAAGGCCTTCTAAAGATTGGATCCCATAGGATAAGTCAGCCTCCGTTTTATCTTTTGTATTTTATATGTTCTGATGATAAGGTAAAACTCAGACAAGCCTTTCTCCCTCTATACCCCTCCAGAAAATTGAAGGCCTTTCGTCGATGTATTTCAGTCTGTAACCAGCAAACCATTTTATCATTCATTCGGTTCCAGTAGCAAGATAGCTATGTCGACATCGGAAACAAAAGAAAAAGAGGCAAGACTTCTTAGCCCTTCGGCTCAAGCAAGCCTTGTCATTTACAATAATATCGTAATCAACGTTAACTTCGGCTCAAAGAAAGAGCAAAAAGAATCGAAGCAGCCGCAGTAAGGTCTTCCGCCGATTGGACGCCATAAGATAAGTCAAGCCATAAATTGGGTCTTATTTTTTATAGGTTCTGATGATTAGTCTTTAGACCGAAGACCTGCCAGCTTCCCTCTATACCCCCCGATTTATTGAAGGCCTTGGTTCACCCTTGAGCCGATAGGGCATGGGTTGAAATGATGAAGTTGCCACTGCTCAGTTGCAGATTTAACTGGTTTTCGGCGGCAAAATCGACCAAGAGTTTGTATGAAGCGGAGTCAAGACTTTTTCGCTCAATGTACAAAATGATGCCGTCTTCGGCAGTGTCAAGCATTTTAACGGCTATGGCGCAATTGGTTTGGATTTTTGTTTTGTACCGCATTGCCTCAGACATGTTCATCGTTAATGCATCTCAGGACAGGTCGTAGTATATGAGCCCAAAGTAAATGAAACTTTCCCAGCGATGACTTTAAGCTCTTTCTGGAGCCAATTAATGGAAGACCTTAACGCCCGAATACGGCAACGGCCGCATCGCCGTGGTGAGAAATATCTAAAATCCGTTCATTGAAGCTCCACTTGGGCAGAAATGTTGAATCCGTGGAACCGTTTGGCCTGAGCACACGGCACTTCCCAAAATTTCCTGGAAAATTTCTGGCGTAAATTTACATTGTATACAGTGATCGGGCAAACAAAACAGGACCAAAAAAAGGTTAGAGATTTGCTTATTCTTCTTCAGAGTCTTCGCAGTCGCAATCGTCATCGCAACCGCAGTCATCGTCTTCTTCTTCAAAAATCATAAGGCAAACCTAACTGAGAATCAATTTTGAATTTAATAGCTGTTTCGATTAAGATGATCTTAGTCAGAATAATCGGGGCGAGATGGTTTTATTTGTAGGTCCATTTACCGTTTAGCTCTTGGGGAGAGCAAACGTATGATGAAGGTTTTTCCTTGCTCAACAACACTCTACATTTGGTGGGCAGTGGTAAACTCTTTGTGAGGTTTGTAAATTGTGAAACTATCTGCTTCTTCGATTTTTATGGTAAGGCGATTTTTCATTAGAACATCTTGCATGCAGTTTCTTGTTTCTTCATCAAGAGTCGCCTTAATTTGTATCTTATATCCACCGCTCATTCTAGTGGAGGCGTTAGGCGGTAACAATTCTAAATAGTGGCCATCCAAATTGGTGCACTTTTCAAAAAGCTCCTTTAAAACCAATATTGCTTCTTCGCGCTTCAAAAAAATCCCTAATAAATTTTAGCGCAAATGCATTATAAAAGACTATTTAATTCAAAATTCTATTATCACTTAATACTCAAGAACTATGCCTACATAGGCAAATGCATAAGGGCTAATGGGTGACCGCTCATTTATTTAGAGGCAAACTAACTGTGAAAGTGGTTCCTTTGCCCTCTTGGCTCTCAAATGAGATCATTCCACCCAATGCCTCAATCATTCGCTTAACAACGGGCAAACCAAAGCCCTGACCCTTCGCTTTTGTCGTAAACATCAGAGTAAACATCTTACCTTGAATATCTTTAGGGATGCCTACGCCAGTGTCTTTGACAGTAAATCACCAAGTTGTTTTGTTCTCGGAGGGCATGTATGGTTAGTTTGCCGCCATCTGGCATGGCCTGCACGGCATTGGTAACTAGGTTATACATAATACGATTTATGTAATAGGAATCAGCATTGATTTTTTCAGCTTTATTTTCTATTTTAAGGCTCAGTTCAATGTTATCCGGCATCCTCTGCTTTGCCAATAGATCATGCAATTATCAGTTTAAGGTCAATTTCTTCTGTTTTTGGGCTAAGAGGTCGGGCATAATCTTGCAGGTCTTGCACGATTTTGTTAATGTAATCAATGTTCTTTTCGATCTCTGTCAGGCTTTCTAAAGCATTCTCTTTCTCTTTACTATCCAGAGTCGAAGCTAATTCCGTTTTCGCTAAGTAAACATCACTCGTTATAGCTTGTAATGGATTGCGAATATCATGTCCAACCATACCCGCTGTGGCACCGATGGCCGCTAAACGTTCAGAATCTTTTAGTTTCTTAGCAGCCTCCTGAGCTTGTTCTTCAGCCTTCTTGCGCTCAGTAATATCTCTTGCAGCTGCAAAAACACCCTGTATTTCTCCGGCGGCATTTCTATAAACAGTAGCATTATACATGCACTTCCGTGACTTTTCCAGACTTATGCTTGATCGCCAAAGGATAATCGGTTACAAATCCTTCAGAGAAAACTCTCTTGTACCCAATCTTAGCTTTTTCAGGTTCCGTAAAGTAATCCGAGAAGTCACTGCCAATCAATTCTTCTCTAGAAGTTCCTGTGACCTGTTCAGTAGCTATGTTAACGTCGGTAATTTTCCCTTCAGCGCTAATTGTTACCAGAGGGTCAAGACTTGCCTCAATGAGATTTCTTGCATACAAAGAACTAAGTTCCAGTTTCCTGGTTCGCTCTTCAATAAGCTTCTCCAAGTTTATATTAATTTTCTCAAGCTCTTTTTTCGCTTTAGCTTTTTCAGTTTCGTCCTCAATTAAAGAAAACACTGAGGTCATCCTCTTGCTTTCATCGTCAAGCAACACCGAATTATACCATGTGCAATAGATTACTCGACCGTCTTTGGTTATGTTGCGGTTTGAAGACACAACTTTAATCTCACCGCTAGTCAGCCTCTTCATGGTCTGTTCCACTATAGGGATGTCTGGTTCGTAAATCATGTGCAAATCCATTATCGGCTTACCAATAGTCTCAGCGGCGGTCCAACCAAACATTTTCTCTGCATCGCCAGCCCAACGTGTAATCACAAAATTATTGTCCCATTCAACCACGGCTAGACCGGAGTGTTTTCAACCTGGAATCTTAAACGTTCCTCACTCGCTCTTAGAGCTTCTTTCTGCTTTCTTAGTTTCATCCACATCTAAGACATAACTAACTGTTCCAACGACGTTGCCGTCAGAGTCATGAAAAGGCATTTTTGAATAGAGCGCCCAAATCTGCTTTTGGCTAAACAAACCTGACCATTTTATCATCTGGTTTAGAACAGACACCCCAGTTCGCATAACTTGCAGGTCACTGTCTCGACCTTGCTGGGCTACATCTTTTTCCTTAACTAAGTCGAAGGTCGTCTTACCAATTATTTTTTCTTTAGGCAAACCTACAAAATCGGCAAATGCCGAGTTAACTTGTAGAAAATGGTCATCTTTGCTTTTGTAAGCAATCATCACTGGAGCAAAGTCAAGTATGCTTCTGAATTCAAACCGCTCTCTTTCCAAGGTTTCTTCTGCTTTCTTGCGCTCAGTAATATCTCTAAAAATTAGCACTACCCCAGTAGTTTTGCCGTCTTTATCTTTTATAGGAGCTCCGCTATCGTCAATTGGAATTTCCGACCCATCTTTTCGTATCAAAACGGTATGGTTAGCCAAGCCTACAACTATACCATCCCTGAGAACTTTAGCGATGGGGTTTTCAACCTCCAAACGAGTTTGCTCGTTTACGATATTGAAGACCTCTTTCACCGGTTTCCGCAGACTTTCGCTCAATGTCCAACCGGTTAATTCTTCAGCCACGCGGTTCATGAACATTGTTTTGCCTGCTGTGTCTGTTGCGATTACTGCATCGCCAATACTAGACAGCGTTGTCGACCAACGCTGCTCACTCTCTTGCAACCCGATCTCCGCGCGTTTCATATCTGTTAGGTCAACAGTTGCGCTCGAAACACCAATTATTTGATCTTTCGAATCATGGAGAGGTGACCAGGTTACGTCCAAAAAGATTGGACCAGACGGCCTATTAAACCACTGTTGTTCACGTAATTCAACGCCTTCTTTTAGAACCCTACGCTTAACGACGTCTAAATGCGCAGCTTCTTCTGGGGTGAAGATTTCGCTGTCCCGTCGGCCTAGAATTTGTTCAGGATTTGCCGTCTTTTGATTATACGCCCAAATATACCTAAGCTCACAATCTTGCACCGCCACAGACACGGGCGCATTCTTAAGTGCAAAACGGAACCGTTCCTCACTTTGCCGCAGTTTCTCTTCGGCTTTCTTGCGATCCGATATGTCCATTATGAATGAGAAATACGAGGTTACGTTTCCTTCTTCATCAAGGAATGGATGTACCGTTAGCTCTATTGGAACCCTTGAGCCATCTTTACGTATGTATTCTTTCTCATAACGAACTGGCTTTTTTGTTTGGTTTACTTCAGCTAACTTTGCTTTCTCATACTCTCTATATTCAGAAGGCGTCAAAATAACGTTCCAACTAATTTTCTGCAACTCTTCCTTGCTGTATCCTGTAAGCTTTTCAAAGGCATCATTAACTAAGCCTAATCGACCATCAGGGTAACCCACGCCGACAGCAACCGAAGCATCTCTAACAAGCTGAGCAAGGAAATGTTCACGGCCAAGACTGTTCTTTTAAATCGTCTTCAGCTTTCTTGCGTTCAGTAATATCAACTAGTGTACCAATAGTTAGGTCTTGACCATTAATGTTAATAATCTCTGCAAAACCCAAAGCTTTAATTGGTTTACCATTTTTTGTTTTCAAATCTACCTCAAAATCGGTGACACGCCCGTTCTTGAAAGCAGCCAAATAAGCCGCTCTTCCGTTAGGGTTAGCGTAGATTTTGATTTCATTTGCTGTATGACCTATCACTTCATTTCGGGAGAACTCAAACATTTTCAGGAAGGTATCGTTAACATCAATATAGGTACCGTCACTGTAACGCGTTATAATCACTGCAAACGGACTTAAGCGAAATACTTTAGAGAAACGCTCCTCACTAAGACGAAACGCTTCTTCAGCTTGTTTACGGTCTGTTATATCTCGTCCTATGCCAATGATTATTTGTTTTTCTGGTAACGGATGGGAGTTCCATGATATCCATTTGTATGAGCCGTCTTTGCAGCGGTATCTATTTTCGAAGAGAATTGTATTCTTGCCTGTTTCGTGAGCTTTAACTTCAGTCTGGGTTTTTTGAATGTCGTCTGGATGAAGAAATTTTATAAAATGACTTTGAGATTACTTCTTCTTTTGTCCAACCTAAAATTCTTTCGAAGGAGGGACTAACTTGCTTGAAGCAATTGTCAAATCCGACAAGAACCAGCAAATCCAAAGAGTAGTCGAAAAACAGGTCAAGCTCTAACTTTGTCGGCTGGTTTTCAAGGCTTGCAGCATTAATTTCTTCACTTTCAGGCAAAGAATCCACCAAGTTCCGCAATGAAGTCATCCTTATACCATTAATACTAAAAGCCTTTTTCTTAATTAAAATAAAGAATTCGGGTTTGTACCTAAATATAAGGTTTCTAATTCTCGTTTTCAGCCTTGCCCCAGGCATCAAGCGCAAAACTGGTCAGTGCCCAATGCCAGCCTCTTTTCTCAGCTATGTGTTCTCCGATTTCTTTTTCCAGGCGTTTGTTCATTCTCAAGATTCTTCTGCTTATCTGGTGGCGAGTGACTTGAAAGCGCTCAAGTTCAATCTGTATGTCTTTGGGCAACAGACCTGTAGAGCCCGCCTCATGTGGGATTCGAACATAGGCTATATGTTAATTCTTATAAACTGACTCGATGATAGGGCTATTTTGTGTAGGCAGCTCTGGGGAAAGCGGTAAGCTTAGACCTCTCCCCGGGGCTGCGGGCTTGCTGTTTTTCCCATGGGTTGACCGAGATTTCGGGTCTGTTGCTGAGTAGTCCGCGCTGAGGAGTTCCGCAAGAACGCCGTAAAATTTTGGGTGGGAGCCAGCAGTAGTAGATGATAATGAACAACGAATTTTCTTCTGGTTATTATCATCTAAGATGACTATCTCTCTTTCAAATAGAAGCAGTAGTTCTATGGGCGTTACCGTCGACTACGTCTAAGTATTCTTAACTTTGAGAATTAGCCTTGCGGTAAGAGGCAACGCCTGCATTTCAAAAGCATGCGACGCCTCAACCTCTTAGCTAATGGCAATAATTGCCTTTCCCATGTTAGCGAAGTTATTTACCCGACCTTTAGTAAGCAAGTAATCATAGCATTTAACTTACCAGGATGGAGCAGTACCCTATCAGGACAGCGGATCAACCAAAGACAAAGATACCCAAACAGCCCAGAAGACCAAGTTTACAAAGTAACCACACGCGCCGAACCCATAGAAAAAGCAGACTGTACATACCAAGATACACCAAACGACACAGCCATATTCGAGTCAAACTAACCAGAACCTTTGAGGGAAAACCAGTGGCTACTTTCAAGCCGTCTCTATCCTACCTTGAAAATTTGGTGATTAATTGATCAATCACTTTTTATGTTCCATTAAACTGAAAAACTTAAATATAATTTCAATATAATGGAACAGCTATGAAAACATCCGCCGGCGAGTACGCATTCAGCAAAGCGGAACTACAGATACTGAAAGAAATGACCAGAGGAAACTATGAGCTATCATCAATTCAAGAGAAGCTCTCGGTTAAGCCCTCACTCCTAACATACAACCTCAAAAAATTGCAAAGCAAAGGTCTGATAAAGCTCACTCATAAGGGTGCAAAAAAACAAATATCATTTAGCAACGCGAAACATGCCATACTTCTGAAGAGTTTATTATCGATCTACGAGTATGTTGATTGGGATAACCTGCTGAGCGGTAAGGGGATAGAGATCCTGTTTCAGTTCCTAACAGGTCATGGCAAGTTTACGAGCATTCCCCGAAACACCCTTTGGCGATACAGCAGAAACCTAAAATCAAGAGGAATAATTACACAAGAAGGCACAATTAATTCTCAGTTCAAGGGTCTCTCAGAATTTTTAGAAGAGTACCAAGGCTTCTTTGCCAAGAAAGCTGCAAGCACAATCTCTGATAACTCTGTAATTCTCTGGCAACAGGACATGGAATTTTTAGTAAGAGGCCCAAAAGAAGTAAAGGAAATCCCTCAAAATTTCCACAAGACATCGATCTCCATGTTTGGAGAATATGGCTTGCCCCTTTTTACCGACTTTGATGTGTACTTCTATTCGGTCAACAAACAGTCTATACGACTAGAAGACGTCGTTTTGCATACGCTACTCATAGAGCCAAAAAACGTTCGCTATGTTACTTATGCGCTCCTACTGCTTAAGAAAACTGAAGGATGTATTGATAGACTCTATCTGCAGCAAGAGGCTCAACGGCTAGGGCTCAACGATGATTTATTCGCGATGCTGCAATTCTTAGAAAGTCATAAACGCCTCCCAGATCACGCTCTACCTGCTTGGGAAGAGTTCGTTATCAAAGCAAAAGAATATGGGGTAATGACTGAATGACACAAAGGCGCTCATTTGACAAAGACTATCTCAAACAAGAATTCGACAAATTAGATGCTATAGCAAAAGAGTCCATGACACTTTACCTTATAGGCGGAGGCGCCATGGCATTCTACGGTCTAAAAGCCGCTACAAAAGACATAGACATAATCCTTACCAGCCAAGGCGACCTAAACAACCTGCAAACAACCCTCAAAGTAATAGGTTACAAAGAGCCAAACCCCGTTCTCATCACTAGACCATACAATAAAATGCAAACCAATGCCATGATAGAAAATCCGGACGGCTTCAGATGGGATCTATTCTTGCGCAGAGTCTGCAACGCCCTAACATTATCTTGCGAAATGCAGACAAGAGCAACCTCACTCTACCAAGGCAACCACCTAAAAGTCAGCATAGCTTCAAAAGAAGACCTCTTTCTCTTCAAAGGAATCACTGAGCGAGAAGCTGATTTAGATGACATGCGAATACTTGCCCAATCAGGTCTTAATTGGGAAATCATAAGTCAAGAATGCAAGAGCCAGTCTAAAGTTTCGGCTGTTTGTTGGGAAGATGCACTCTACCAAAACCTATTGGATCTCAAAGCACGTCACAGCATTGAATCTCCAATCGAAAAACCCCTAAGGAAAACGGCAGAACAAAAGATTATTGAAACAACGCTAATAAAGCAAATCCAAAAGGGAAACCACACCGTCCGAAGCATAGCTCAAGAAATCAAGGAGCCACAAAGCTTCATCCGAGCAGAGTTCAACAGATTAGCAGACAAAGGGCTAATTACAATTGATAAATCAAGTAAACCACACAAATTCTTACTAAAATAATAACCGCCAACTCTTAATCAGCACGCAAAGCATACCGTTCATTAAGGAGCTGGTTTAGTAGAATCTCCCATAGTCTTTGATAGGGCATCATATTTTTCCCGCCACTCCATCAACTCAGCCTCAAGACCACGATAGTCCATGTAGTCAGTAAGCATCTCCTTGTACACCTTACAACCTGCTATGATCCCTCGTAGTCGGATGACTTCGGTTTTCTCTAGCCCAGGCGCCTTCAAGCCTAATACAGCAGCATGAAGCTCCTTTAGAACCTCCTCAACACTAAACAGCTCCTGGGGCAAAACAAGCTCAGCAGTAATAGATGATGATGACCGCTGATTTTTTTTCTTCTGGTCATCATCAACTAAGCCAAGACGCTTAGCCTTTGAACGTACAGCCTCCAAAGATTTACCTAAAGTCTTAGCAATAGCCGGCAAAGATGCATGTTCCTCAATTAACTTCTTTAGTTGTTTTTCTTGCTCAGGTGTCCAAACTTTTCCATTCATTGTTTTTTCCCCACCAGAAAAGCCCTAACTATACAGCCAAATACACCAGAGATACTCAACGGCATACATGAGGCAGCCTTAAGAACCTTAATCGATGAAAGCGAAGCTATACGCTCACGAACATGCTTACAATCCTTACCGCCAGAGCCATCCTGAGACATAACTAATCGCAAAAATAAGCCGTGACTAAAGATTAATGGCTTGAGAGCCTAAACACGATAATATCAAAAACAGGATAATGTAACATTTTGCGCTAAATTAACTGACATTTTCAATTTTTGGATTAAGAATGCGGGTGCGACAATAGACTTAATGGTGTTACGTTTGACACACTATGTTAGATGTATACTTCAATCTCATATGCCAAAGAGAATTTTTATACACCTTAAGAGTAAATTGAATGCATGAAAATGAAAGCGGTTGTGTGCACAAAATACGGGCCGCCAGATGTTCTTCAACTTAAAGACATAGAAAAACCAACTCCAAAAGACAACGAAGTACTAATAAAAGTATATGCGGCATCCCTAAATGTAGAAGACCTGGATTTTCTGAGAGGAAGGGCATGGTCTGCTCGTTTCTTGGGTCCTCTAAAACCAAAATACAAGGTACTCGGATTTGACATAGCGGGTCGGGTTGAAGCGGTTGGTACAAACGTAAAGCAATTCCATCCGGGTGATGAGGTATTTGGGGACTTATTCAATTATGGTTTTGGTGCTTTTGCTGAGTTTGTATGCGCCCCTGAAAAAGCTTTAGCGTTGAAACCGGTTAGTTTGTCATTCGAGGAAGCAGCAACAATACCCTCAAGAGCAATCATTGCCCTCCAAGGTCTTCGCAATAAAAGACGGATTCAGTCAGGACAAAAGGTTTTGATTAATGGTGCTGGTGGTGGCGTAGGTCCATTTGCGGTCCAAATTGCGAAGTACTTTGGAGCTGAAGTAACTGGTGTGGACAATTCAAAAAAATTTGACATGCTTCGTTCGATTGGTGCAGACCATGTTATCGATTACACTCAGGAAGATTTCACAAAAAATGGGCAACATTATGACCTGATTCTTGATATTGCAGGATATCATATGATTTTCGATTATAGGCGTGCATTAAGTTCCAATGGAATTTATTCTTTAGTTGGGGGTTCCAGATTTACAATTTTCCAAACTTTGTTTCTAGGTCCATTAATTTCCTTGGTTGGTAGTAAGAAAATGAGTCTTATGGCTTGGAAACCGAATAATAAAGAAGATTTGGATTTTATAAAAGATCTTATAGAATCCGGCAAATTAGTTCCTGTCATAGATAGACGTTACCCGCTAAATGAGGCTGCTGAAGCTTTCCAGTATTTTGAAGAAGGACATCCACGAGGAAAAATTGTAATAACTTTGGAGCATAGTAACAGTACCTGACAAAGAAAACTTGGAAAAAAGCGGGTCTGCCAGATTCAAGTTGTTGGCTATCTATACAAAAGGCTGTACGGATTAGAATTCGCTAAGAAATGAAGTTGGAAAAGAATTTTTGTACTAAATTGTTTGGTCTTAGCCATTACGCTGCTTTCTAACTTATTTTCTTTTAAGGCTATCAGCAAACGACAAATCTGCTCTTGCTCGATCGAGCTTTCTGAGTGCGGTCTTCCGTGCACGATAAACGTTAGGCGTTTCTATCTTTAACTTCTTTGCAATTTGATAATCACTTAACCCCTCGGCGTTCAACTGCAGAATCTTCCGCTCGCGCTCAGTCAACGCCATAAGCTATGTCTCCTCTTCAGTAGCACTATGTAGAGTTCACTCCTTCGGCTAGTAAGTCCTTCTCTGATGCTTTGTAAGCGTCTACGCCAAAACTTGTCATCGCCCAGCACCAACCCCGCCGCTCAACAACCGCCGAATCCAATTCCTTAGCTAGCCGCTTATTCATGCGTACAATCCGTCGAGTGACCTGATGCCGGGCAATCTTGAATTCAGCCAATTTGGCGGCTATGTCTTTGGGCAGCAGCCCTGGAGCGCCTGCTTCAAACAGCAACTGAAGAATGGCTTTGTCAATCTCGTCTTGGCAGGCTGCCTCTTCGATAAGTGACTTCTCAAAATGCAAGGAATCCTTCAGGCCAGCAAAGATAACCCGTAGTATCAGTTTTATTTCGGCTACGTCGCGGTCGAGTTTCTTGTCCTTGGCGAGTAGGTACTTGAGTTTTCCAACCTTGTCGGCTTGGCTGCGCTTCTTTTTTGCCGCTTTTTGGGCTGAAATTGCCGTGTTTTGAACAGGTTCATCACTTGCTTCCATGTCAAAGTGCACACTCCAAGGTTTTCGCTCCATTCAGCACAGGCAACTCTTAACGCTCTGGCATCTACACCAAGCAACCGTAGAAAAGCGACTCCTGAAAAGCATGGACTTTTCCCATGCCCACGAGCATGCTGCCAAAACGGCTTTTGAACAGCTTTTTACTTCCATCAGCGCATTGTCAAGACTAGATTTAGCTGACATAGCTGTTCCCTCCGCTTCCAATCTTGACGGCTTTGTTGCCGTCTTTCCCCGGTAAACCCAAAGATTCGGTAAGTAAACCAACCAGTTTCTCGTTAACTGTAACCAACCCATTTACAGTCTGAATCAGCACATCCACTTTTTGGGCTAACTCTACAAAAAGCTCCGGGCTCCGCACAGCCGCCACCGCCAACTCCTTTCGGTTATACTCGAAATGACGTTTGCGATCAGGTGGACTATTATCCAACCCGCCTATGGCGCCATCTGCCATATGGACTTTAAATGTTCCAGCGCCATTTAGCGCCTCGGCCTCTGGAGTGAAAACTTCCCAGACAGGATCATGCAGCGGAGTGCCCTCCTCGCTAAGAACCATACCAAAACGCGTCATAAGCTCCAAGCGGACTCGACCAACAATCTCACCAGCCATAACCAGAAGACAATCAGCGTTAAAATCCCGAAGCTTACCTGGATGAATAATAATATGCCGCGAAGTTTTGACCACCCGGACGTCTCCCAGC
This sequence comes from uncultured archaeon, assembly GCA_963782915.1. Taxonomy (GTDB): domain Archaea; phylum Thermoproteota; class Bathyarchaeia; order Bathyarchaeales; family Bathycorpusculaceae; genus Bathycorpusculum. The sequence goes on along the minus strand of CAWALK010000019.1, from coordinate 98,011 downwards.
TTAAAGCCCAGCTTAACCCAGTTACGAGGTTGACCAAGCTTTTTCCAATCGATAGGATGCGTCTTGTCTTCTTCTTTGAGAATCTCAAATTTGACCGCGTGATCCTCCAAGACATGAACCGCACCCATCGCATTACAGTGCTCACCCGTAGTGAAATCGGTTGAACACGCAAGAAATTTAGCCCCAAAAGGTGTGAGCTCATAATACTTCACTATCCCGTCTGTCTGCAACCGTAGGGCGCCAACTTTTATGGCATGGTCTTTCCAATGAGAAACCAAGCTCTTGGAGCATCCAACAATCTTGGAGGCATCGCTTGCAGTGCAATCAGGCGTACCTAAAACCCGAAGAATCCGCAGACCCCGCTGTGAAAACCCTAAGAGTTCATTTTTGCCCTTGAACTGTTGAACTCCTTTACGTGAAGCGGGTTCAACGGTTCGATCAGACGGCACCAAAAATCAACTCCTAACTCCACAGTCAAGGATAGCTAACGGTAGCTTTTGAAGAAAGGGGCGTAAATAACAAACAGCAGCTTCGCTAATGCCTAAATTAGGCGTTTTAGGATAAAATAAAAAAATAACTGGCGGTTTCTTCCCGTTATAAAGCGTCGCATCCTTTCGGCGGCGGCATAATATTTACGAATCTATACTGTTTTTCTTACTTCAATTTCGTATTTTTTTTTAATTTCTGAACCCAGAAGGGAGGGATTCCCCATAACTTCTACGGTTGATTCCCAACAACGGGAGTTTTACCTTAAGGGCATTTATCCCGTGAAGGTTCTTTCTGGCGTACAAGATGGATTAGTGAGAGTTTCGGGCGAAAACTACTTTTCTGCATACCAGCGCATATTCAAATGGAAAGCGCCAAGTTCGAGTCGGCGTTACTGAAAAGCGTTGGGTTAGGCAAAGGCGAGGTTTTGAAGGTTCCGTTTCGTCATGTTTGGTCAAATCGGCGTCGGGTAGCTTCTGGGCATACTCGTCAGGCATACTCATCACTTAACTAGTAATTGAAAAGTTTCTCCTAAAAGAAAAATTCTTACAAAAAATCTATCGCTAAATTGAATACATCAACCATAATATTTATCAATTTACGAAAATTAATGTTTTAACGAATATAGCTGAAGGTCTTTGAGTCAATTTTCAAAAAAGGGATTTGTATTTCACGAGTTGATGACAACCAATGTCGAGAAGGCCAAGGAGTTCTACCAGAAGGTCACAGGGCTGACAGCGACTTCTGGACCTTATCCAACACTCATGGATGGGGCCCAACTATTAGCTGGCTTAGTAGGACCAAGAGCGGAGGGCTCTGGGTGGCCATCAGGGGGTCCGGATGCACATTGGATTGCCTATTTTGGGGTGGAAGACGTTAATGCAGCTGTCACAAAAGCTGAGGAGTTGGGAGGTAAGATTCTGCTTCCGCCTACTGAGGTTCCAGGGTTTGGACGAGCAGCGGTCCTGAGAGATCCACAAGGAGCAGCTTTTGGTATTTTCACCCCACTTTAGTAGCACTTAGCATTACAAAACTGAGGGTAGACTTCAGAATAAAACTTGATACGATAGCAGAGTATTTTTGGAATATGTGTTCTTCTTTAACTTGCCTGGAATAATTTTGAGAGAGGGTAAAAGGTGGCGGAAATGGTCTGTCATTAGCCAATTGAGCAAATCCCAATAGCTTACATGTTAATCGTTATATTGGCTATACTAAGAAGGGATTGTTTGGTGCAGCGATGCTCAAACTGAACTATGAGGCGTTCTTCTGCGAGATTAATCTCAGTATGCGGGGTCTTAGAGATAAGCAGGGGAAGTTCGATTGGGCTAGTGCGGTTCTCGATGCGCTCATAATCAGCGGCATCACTTTTTTCACGGGGCTTGGTACTTTGGCGTCTAGCGTCGCCATTTCGCCTTTACTTTTCCGTCACACCGCCGTTTTGCTTTTTATTTGCTTCCCTTGAGTAAGGGGATATTAAGAAATAGCATAATTTTGTTGTTTTAGGGTTGTTTCCGCGCAAGTTTGCGTCTATGATTCAGCTTGCGCAATTGAGCAATGTGAAGCATATCTTTCTTTGAAGCCGCATCGGAAATAGAACCAATTAAACGTTAATTCACCCTCAACCCGCTTTGCTTTCAACAAATACTGAACAACCAAACGCACCTGATCAACACTCAATCCCAGCCCTGAGGCTATGTTAGTTAGAGAAATTCTGCCGCCGGACAATTCAGCCGCTAACAGGTCAATTTCTGCGGGTTCAAAACAAATAGCCGCTTTTTTGGTGGGTGTAATTAAACCGTGGATTTTCCCCTCAGCTATTGCTTTTTCAAAATCAGCTTTAACCAATTCGACGGAAGTACTGCATCGTTTTGCTTCGTCTTCAAATTGAATTACTTTCAAGGGTGGGCTTTCCGGCTTCCTTGAAGCATTGGCTTTCAATGGCTATATCTTTTTCAAGCAATCGCAGCTATTTTGGCGTTAACATTTGTTGACATCGTAAAAGAGTTTAAAAAAGAAAGTTAGGATTACTTTGAATATCAGCCCAAAACTTCTACAGTTTAGTGCTTCTGTGACATAGGCTCCTTTTTGGGTCTACAAACTTCTTCCATGGTCGAGAGCAAAGAAGGCATAGCAAAAATGATGTCTGTATCGGACACAATGCCAACCAGTTTATTGTCACTTGTAACAGGTAGATGCTTTATGTTTTTACGGCGCATCAACTCTGCGGCTTCAACAGCACTTGCGTCTTCAGCGATGGTAACTAGCGGCGACGAAGCAACCATACCGGCCTTAATTGCTGAAACAGGCATACCATGCTCATACCCACGTACCAGGGCATCTTTGGTAGTGACAATACCGACTGGTTTATCACCTGCAATTACGACGAGCGCGTTGATGTCAAAGTTGCTCAGAGTAGCAATAACTTCATGCAGTGTAGTATCTTCCCGCACAGCCTTAACGGGACTACTCATAATGTCTCTTACAAGTATGTTTTCTGACAATTAAATCACCAAAAATCCATTTGAAACTGTGGTTTCGGCGCTTAATCAAGTTTTTTAGGAGTTAGCCCTAGTTAATTGCAGTTTCCGCTGTTGAGGCTTCATGGTTTTTTGTGTATTTGGGTAAAATTAATAGGTTGATTATTGCGGCTATGAAGAGAATAATTGCTGCAATCATAACGGACTGTATTAAGCCATCTAGGAAGGATTGTTTTGCATAAAAAATAACTTCTGAAGCTGTGCTTTCCGGAAGCTCTCCAGCAGCGATTAAGGCAGCCTGAAGACTATTGTGCACATGCAAACCTACCTGTTCCGGCAGTGCGCTTATTGTTTGTGACGCCGCAATCTTGGCTGCATAAACAGAATTTACCAGTGAACCCAAAACAGCTATGCCTAAAGCGCCGCCAATCTGCCTTGTAGTATCATTCATCGCTGACCCAACACCAGCTCGGCCGGTGGGTATAGAATTCATAATTACGTTAGTGCCGGGACTCATGACTAAGCCTAAACCGATGGCAATGAAGAATTGTACTGCAATCGAAATCAAGAAGGAAGTGTCAATGGCGGCGGTAAAGCCGAATAACAGTAGTCCAAGACCGATCAGGCTGAGTCCGATGCTTATGGTTAGTTTGGCACCGATTTTTTGGTCAACTTTAACCGAGTATAACGTGAATATTAGGACAAAAATGTTGAGCGGTACCATGGCGAGTCCTGTTTCAAGCGGCGAATAACCCTGTACTGACTGGAAATATTGGCTAAAGAAGAAAACTGAGCCCATGAGTGCAAAGCTGGCTAGCGTCAACGCAATAGTTGAGCCTAAGAAGGATCTGTTTTTGAAGAATTCCAATGGGAACATGTTGGTTGAGGCTTTGCGTTCCCAGAGGACAAATCCTGAAAGCAACGCTGCAGCTACCGCATAGACGACCAAAAGCTCTGTGGTGAACCAACCGTATTCGCCCGCTGTGATTATTCCAAAGACCAAGAATACTAAGCCGCTTGCAGAGAGGATGATACTCACAAAGTTTAGTTTGAATTCGCTGTTGCCGCTTGATTCAGGCAGAAACAGGTAGCTACCGATCAAACCAACTATGACTAGGGGTATGTTGAGGTAGAATACTGATGACCAAGCGAATTGTGTGAGGAGGTAGCCGGCGATGACTGGTCCTAAGCCTGCGCCGATGCTAAAGACGCTGGACCATGATGCGATGGCTTTTGAGCGTTCTTTTGGTTCTCGGAAAATATCGGTTAGAATCGAAAGGGTGGATGGCATCATTATTGCGGCGCCTAAACCGGTGACTACCCGAAAGAGTATGAGCATGTTAGCTGTGGTTGATAGTGCTGCACCTACGGAGCCTAAACCGAAAGTGATTAACCCTATTTGGAGCAGCCGTTTGCGTCCATAGCGGTCGCCGATTGAGCCAAAAGTAATCTGCAATGTGGCGACTACGAGCAGGTAAACGTCTACTATCCAGAGGAGTTCTGTTGCGGTTGAGTTTAGGCTGCCTGAAATGTCCGCCAACGCCAAGTTTAAGACAGTATCGGAAACGGCGACTATGAATAATGTGGTGCATAGGACGAGTAGGGCGATTTTCTTTTTGTTAGAGTTTAGTGCTGGGGCATTCATTACGGCGACTGCTTCTTGATTTTTTGTTTATAGCGGTCGAAGTCGCCCATATAAGGTTTTGATGAAATGTTTCGGTGACTTGCCATTGGAGAGGACTATTGGTGTTTTATCAAGCTCTCAAAATGCGAAGAAAAGCAAGACATTTTCTAAACTATATCTTGTGAATTACGCTGATTATCAGTTTTCCATGAGCCGTCTTCACTAAACTTAGCGGTAACTGAATCGGAACAACAACCTTGTCTTTTCTAACATAACTCGTCTCAAGTTCAATTTCTCCTGATTCAACCAATTTATCCATTAACTCTCTTTTTTGGGCATCGGGCATTTGAAGCATATGCAAAAAGTTCGTGTTCACAAGTTCCTCACAGGAGTAACCGAACAATTCACATGCAGCATGATTCGCATAAACAAATTCTCCCTTCAAATTAGCCAAAAAGATGGCTTCTTTTAGATTATCTAAAATCATTGCCCTAAACAGCAAACCCTCTTCACTCTTACGACGTTCCATAATTTCCTGCGTTAGCTTCTTGTTTGTCTGCGCATACTCGGCAGTGCGTCTAGCCACCACTTCCTCAAGCCGCTGATTGTAACTATTCAACTCCTGCTCTAGCTCCTTGCGTTTAGTGATGTTTTCAAATATCGCAACGAAATGGTCCCTTCTGGGACAGTACACCGAAATGTTTAGCCAAAACTTAAGCGGTTTAAAGAAAACCTCGAAAGCTTCAGCTTTCCCAGACCGTGCAACCCTACCATATGTTTTGACGATTTCAGGATTGTCTTGCAGCGTTCCCGGAATAGCCTGAGATACTCTTCGCCCGACTACATCATCCCGTTTTAACCCAGTTATTTTTTCGAATGCGTCATTTATTTCTAAATAGACGAAATCGACGGGTTCATCTCTTTCATTGTAAACCATTCTGCAATAGGCGTAACCATTGATCATGTTTTCAAACAGTGAGCGATATTTTCCTTCGCTTTCTTTTAGTGCTTCTTCAGCTTGTTTCTTTTCATCGATATTTAGAAGGAAAATTCTTAATCTGGGCCCTATGGGAACATAGGAGAATTCTTGCAAGTACCAATGGCTACCAATTTCGATTTCTCGTGCAAAGGAGTAATCCATCGAAATTGAGTTTTTAAACGCCAAGGATACCTTGTCCCAATCAGAAAAGAACGGTTGATCTAAGCCTTTCTTTTCGAGATTAGGCAATATTTTTTTGACTGCTGGATTAGTGAACGTTATTTTTCCAGTAAAGTCAACTTCAACAACGGGGTTGGGGTAAAATGTTGGAAACGACGCTAACAAGATGTGTCTGTCTTCGACTAATTTGCGCTCAGTAATATCTTGCCCAGATGATATGACGCCTGCAGAATTTCCTTTTTCGTCTTTAACTATTAAGTCATGCCAACCGATAATACGTTCTTGACCGTTCTTTGTTAAGACTGGTTTTTCAGAAATTCCTCGGCGGTAGGTTCCGTTTAGTAATTGATGGAAAGAAAGTCTGGTGTCTTCGCGGTTGCTTTGGGGGATAAAATTGTCAAACCAATTCTTACCGACGACTTCATCTTTGGGGTAGCCTAATAATTCGTGACCTTTCTGGTTTATGTCAGCAACTACTTCATCACTTCTAACAAATACTATGAAAATATCTTCTAGATTGAGGTCGATATTTTCTGCGCTCTTTTTTTGTGACATTACAAATTCTCCTTTTCGCTAATTGAGGGATAACTTGGAGTTTTGGATAATACGGCGGGCAAATACATTCTTTCGATATATTCATTCATCATTCTGCAGGCGTTGAAAACAGGGTTAATGGTTTTGATTGCTTCTTTGGCAACTTGAATCCAACCGTGGGGGATTCCTTTGCGGTCACGCTCATAATACAGTGGTACAATATTTTTTTCCAATTGGCTATACAATGATTCAGCATCCGTCCTGTCTTCGTCCTCAGGGCTGCCACCCTTGAGCCCACCAATCGCCCACCCATTTACCCCGTTATAAGCTTCATTCCACCATCCGTCGAGAACACTCAAATTAATAACCCCATTCATAGAAGCTTTCATACCGCTTGTTCCACATGCTTCCTGTAAACGTCTGGGGTTGTTTAACCAAACATCCACTCCACGAACTAAATCCCTTGCGAGGTTCATGTCATAATCTTCAACAAAGGCAATCCGACCCTGAAAACGCCTATCCAAAGCTAACCTGTAAACGCTTTTAAGAAGTTCCTTTGATGCATAATCTGCAGGATGCGATTTGCCGCCAAAAATTATTTGAACTGGCTTCAAAGGGTCAGTTAAGATCTTTTTGATTCGTTCAGTATCACTTAGAATGAGATAGGGCCGTTTGTATTGGGCAAATCGTCGTGTGAAAGCAATAGTTAAGGTATAAGGATCAAGTAAAGCGCCCATTGCAAGCACCTGTGACGTGGAAATGCCGTCCTTAACCAATCGTTGTTGTGCACGGTCATGTATGGCGCGAATTAACCGGTTTTTCATTACTTGATGAATATTCCAGAACTCTTCGTCCGAGAGGTTATTTGCGTATTTCCAGAATTGTTCGGTATATTCACTTTGAAGCAACCCAGAATCGTCGCTTTGTTTCCTAAAAAGCTTAGATATCTCCGCAGACAACCAACTTGGCGAATGAACACCGTTAGTAACACTAATTATCGGCACCTCTTCAACAGGTTTTCCAGGGTATAGAACACTCCACATCCTACGAGCAACAATCCCATGCAACTTGCTAACTGCATTGGCCTGTCCAGCACAGCGCAAGGCAAACGCAGTTAAACTAAACTTTTCTGGTCCCAAACCATCATAGTAACCAAGTCTTAGGAAACTGTCCCTGTCAATGCTGAGTGCTTCCCAAAAGTTACGAGCATAACGATCAACAAGATAATATGGGAAAATATGATGCCCAGCCGCGACAGGAGTATGAGTTGTGAAAACAGTGTTTTTCCGTATCTTCTCAATTGCTTCATTTAACGGGGTTCCTTTGACGCGTTCCTCTCTGAGGCGTTCAAGCATCATAAAGGCTGTGTGGTCTTCGTTTGCATGCCACACTATCGGGTCTATATGTAGTTCACGGAGAATTCGTACGCCGCCTATGCCTAAAACGATGAGTTGACGTAGTCGCTCTTCTTGATCAGCCGTATAGAGCCTTGCTGAAAGCCCTCTATCCTCTGGACGATTATCACTGACGTTTGTATCAAGCAAATACAGGTTTACCCGACCGACTCGGACCTGCCAAACTTGAAGGTATATTTGGCGATCCCCAAGGGGAACTGAAATGTGAGGACCACAGCCTTGAGGCCATACACAGTGGGAAATTGGGGCTTCACTAAAATCTAGTTGTGTATAGACTTCTTCCTGCCAGCCATCGGCAGAGACATGTTGACGGAAATAGCCTTGAGGATACATGAAACCAACGGCGACAAATGGCAGACCCATATCCGAGGATTGTTTACATATGTCCCCCGCAAGGGCACCTAAACCGCCAGCGTAAATGGGAAGCGAATTGTGGATAGCATATTCAGCGGAGAAATAAGCGATTTGCCCATCAAAATTTTTCTGGTCACTTTCGCCACACCAGTTTTTCTTACTTGAAAGGTAAGTATCAAATTTTACAATCACCGAATCATAGAGTTCCAAAAAAGCGGGATCTTTAGCAGCCGACTCCAACTTGGCTATGTCAATGTCACGTAATTGTTTAACAGGGTTATGGCCGCTTGCTCTCCAAAGTTCATAATCAAGAGAGCGGAACACTTGGCGTCCATCTTCATCCCAACTCCACCAAAGATTATTTGCAAGCTCAAGTATCCTTTCGATTCGCTTGGGGATTATTTGAATAATCTCTTGGTCTTCAGGTAGACTCATCTAGTAAAAATACGCCTCTTGCTTGAGTTGGGTTAACTTACTGTTTTCAAATGCAGGGTTAAACAACGCATCGAAAAAAGTTGAATTCCGCAAAACTGATTTTCAATAACATTTAGGCTTTGTGAATATTTATAGTTTAAGCCGAGTTAAAAAAAAGCCTTAAGACACAAAACTTGTAAGCCCCCTCAATTAAGAGGATTAAAAAAAATTAACGTTTGATGTGGTACTGCTCGATGGTGTCTTTAGCTTTTTCTCTGCGTTCCTGATGCTGCGCTAAGAAGTGGTTGAGTTTCTCCGCTACATCCTTCTTGCATTCGCCGCAGAGCATTTCGCCGCCTCGGCATCTGCGTTCCCGCTCTGCCAGTTTGGCGTTGTCTTCTTCGAATAGGAAGAAGTAGTACTGGTATATGCTGCAGATTGAAGGATCAGCACCGCTTGCACGCTGTTCAGCTGCCGTGCCTTTGCCGCCTGTGAATGCACCCCAAATTTTCTTTTTGACGACTTCTGGTGAGTCGACGGTGAATATGCTGGTTTCTGGCATGGATGCACTCATTTTTCCGCCTGTGCCAAGTCCAGGGAGGAAGCGGCAGTGGATTTGTGCGGGTTTGTAGTAGCCGAGTTTTTGTGCTATGTCGCGTGTTACTCGCCAGTAGGGGTCTTGGTCGATGGCTGCTGGAATCAGCGCTGGAACGTTTTCGCCTGTTAATTTTTTGTGTATGAAGCATGGGGCTGCTTGGATGGCTGGCCAGTAGACCCAGCCGATGTTGGTGCTGTCTTGGAAGCCAAATGTGCTTCGTGCGGTGCTGTATGTGATGCGTTTGGCGACTTCGAGGGTTATGTCGTAGAGTAAGTCGATGTCTTTTGTGTCGTAGATGATGAAGGTGTCGTCGGGTTTGAATCCGAGGGCAATGAGATCCAATGCGTTCTCATAAGACCATTTGGCGGTTTCTTTTAGGTCGCGTTGGTCGCTTATGAGGTATTTTTCATCGTCGGTTATTTGGAAGTAGAGGCGTGTTTTGAATTTCTGTTGAATGTGAAGGGTGAATATCCAGGGCACTAAGTGTCCGATGTGGACGGGGCCGCTTGGTCCTCGACCTGTGTAGAGGACAAATTTTGTGCCTTTATCGTAGAGGTCAAGTACAGTGTCTAGGTCTCTGTGGCTGAAGAATATTTTTCGGTCAAGCTGCAGGTGAAGCTTATCCGTGTGGGTTTCGACTCTTTTGAGGAGTTCGGGTGTGAGTGGTTGGGTGCCGAAATCTTTGATTAAACGTTCATAGTCGACTTTTCCCTTGACTTCCCATGGGGTTACGACCATTTCGTTGTTGTTTTCTTCAGCGGATGCCATGACGTTTTTCACCTGTGCCTTGGTGAGAAACGGTGTTTTGTGGTATATGCTTTTTTCGGTATAGCTGTCTCTATTAGGTGATGTTTGTTTAGTTTGGTTTTCTGCTAAAATGGACTTACCAACCCGTCCTAAACGCAGACACCAAAAACCACTACATTACAAAGCCCTTGGTAAGAGATGAGTAAGGGAGCTCATGCCAATATCTACTACTAAAAAACAAAACCACCAACAATAGCAAAATAGCAAAACAATTCTATTCCAAAACAACTGCAAACAAAATCGCCATAGGACCCAACAAACCCCTAGCCACCCAAACAGAAAGATTGCACTCATACAATCCTCAAACACTCAGATAGGCAGTTGTGGAGCCTATAAATAAGGGAGGGGGTAGGTCTGTGAGATCAAAAGACCTCTCTTTGTTTTACTTGCGGATTATTCCACAACCAGCCTGCCAACCAAATTAAACGCTGAAGCCAAAACGCAATCCGCCTCATAAGCGGTTGGTTGTTGTTGAAATAAGAGGGGTCCACAGCAACAACTAACATAAAAAAACAAGCATTCAACAATTTTGGGTTCTGTTATTGGATTTGTGCATGAAATTGCTGTTTTGAATCCTGATTAATTGGATCAGGGGATTTTTCGATTCTGTTTTAGGGGGTGCATGGTTGGTTTTCAACTTTAGTTGGTTTAATGGTGATAAAGTGTCGTCAGTGGCCTCTTGCCACTTAGTATTATTAACAAACGTATACAAACCGTATAAAGCATAAACAAAAAAGAGGAAAAGAAATGCAAAAACCAAAAACTAAAACCCTCGCAATAATAATCATAGCACTCTTAACATCCTCAATAGGAACAATGGCATTAACCAACGCACACACACCCGCATGGAACATCCCAACGTATGCCTATGTCAGCGTTGCACCAAACCCAGCAGGGCTTGGCCAACTAGTCACCATAGGCATGTGGGTCCAAATACCACCACCAACAGCATCGGGAACAAACGGAGACAGATGGCACGGTTTCAAAGTTACAATCACAGACCCAGATGGCCAAAACAAAACCTTAGGGCCATTCACATCCGACGCTACAGGAGGAACATGGACATCTTTCACACCTGACAAACTCGGCAACTACTCGTTTGTAGTTACCTACCCAGGAGAAACAATGAAAGGCGAAAACAGAGCCGACCCAAGAAACGTATACATCGGCGACTACTTCATGCCATCCACCAGCCCAGTAGCATACTTAACAGTACAGCAGGATCCAATCCCATTACTTCCAACCGCTCCACTACCAACTAGCTATTGGACAAGACCAATACAAGCAGGAAACTACCCATGGTACCAACTTAGCGGCAACTGGCTAGGACTCGGCGCCCACTCATTCGCAGCAACAGGAAGATACAACGCCACAGGAAACTACAACCCATACTCCAACGCGCCACTGGCAGCACACATCATGTGGACAAAACCAGTCGCCTTCGGAGGTTTAATGGGCGGAGAATACGGCGGAAACGACATGAGCAACTTCTACTCAACCAGCCAGTATGAACCAAAATGGGCACCAATCATCATAAACGGCGTAATGTACTTCACCAATTTCCCAGGAAGCTCCTCTAACCCAACAGGCTGGACAGCACTAAACCTTAGAACCGGCGAAACAATCTGGACAGCAAACACTACAGACACTCTGAAATACGGACAAATACTCGAACATGGTAAACCCCAACCAATTCGGCGGTATCGCATACCTCTGGGCAGTACCAGGAAGCCAAGGCGGATTCGGAGCATCACCAAACATACTAAAAATGTATGACGCAATGACTGGCCAATACATCCTAAGCATCGTCAACGCTACTGGATTGAACATCGTTTCAGACACAGGCGGAAACCTAATCGGCTACTACATCAACAACAGCCGAGCAAACCAATGGGGCACACCAACACTCAACTGCTGGAACTCAACACAAGCCATATTCTACCCCAATAGCCAATACGTAAAAGGCGTTACCTCAGACAGTTGGAATTGGAGACCAGCACAAGGCAGCACCATCGACTTCGGCCGTGGAATCATGTGGACAAAACCAATAGCTACCAACCTGACAACTGGCGCTTTCCCAGAAGGCTCAGCTCTATCAATTAACAGAGTAGACAGCGGCGTAGTACTAATGACAGCTGCAGGCGCAGCGTACTTCAACGTCGGCTGGCAAGCAGACGCAGGTTACAGCGCAGAAGACGGAAGACAACTTTGGATAACCAACCGCACATTGACACCGTTCGCAAGAGAACAAGTAACAAAATCCGGCTACGGTCTATACTTCTACATTGAAGCAGCTACAGGCAAAATAACAGCATACAGCTTAGACACAGGCAAATTGGTATGGGGTCCAAAACAACTATCAGGCGACAACGGAAACGTTGCAGTCCCCAACCCATACAACAGCATCGGCGGTTACCAAACAGAAATCGCAAACGGAGTACTATACATCATGGGCTTCGGAGGCGACATCTGGGCAATCAACGCAATCACAGGCGAACAAGTCTGGTACACAAGCACCAACAAACTCATCGGCGAATCCGGCTCAGACACACCATACGGCGTATGGCCACTATGGGTCTTCAGCGGAGGATCCATCGCAGGCGGAGTATACTTCCTCAACGTAGGACACGAGTATAGTCCACCACTGTTCCGCGGAGCAAAACAATTAGCAATCAACATCACCGACGGCTCACTAGTATGGGAAATAGCAGGTTTCGACGTAACAAACGCAGCCACCATCGTAGACGGTTACGCAACAGTGCTAAACGCCTATGACAACCAACTATACACCTACGGCAAAGGACCAAGCGCAATGACAGTCACAGCGCCAGCAGTCGGAGTTACAACTGCAACGCCAGTGACAATCAGAGGCACAATCACTGACATCGCGGCAGGCTCAAAACAAGAAGCACAAGCAGCAAACTTCCCCAACGGCGTTCCATGCGTCTCTGACGATAGCATGAGCCGATGGATGGAATACGTCTACATGCAGCAACCAATGCCAACCAACACAACCGGTGTACCAGTCACTCTAAGTGTCCTTGACGCCAACGGAAACTATAGACAAATCGGTATGACCACCAGCGACGGCAGTGGAATGTTCAGTTACACATGGACACCTGACATCGTAGGCGATTACACCGTAGTTGCAACCTTTGCAGGCTCAGAATCGTACTATCCATCATCAGCCGAAACATCATTCCATGCAGCCCAAGCAGTATCAGCAACAACCGCACCAGTTGAAAACCAGCAATCAGCCGCTGACATCTACTTCATCCCAGCAATCGCAGGTCTCTTCGTCGCCATCATCGTTGTAGGGCTATTGATTATCTTAGTGCTAAGAAAAAAATAGAGTGAAACAACACTCACCCCTTTTTCATTTTTTTAGAACTTGTTAAAAATATTAGGTGTCAATTATGGCATGCAAATATCTAACAAGAAAAAGAATCTGTCGTGCAACCCAAAACTCCGCTAAACCCCCTGAAAAAATCGCTCTATATTGCACAGATGAAGGCTGCGTTGAGTGCCCTCGATACAGATTTGTGCAAGCTAGAAGCAAAAGCAGAGTGTAACACAAAATAATAATCGCTTACGCGAAAACAAACTGAATTTTATTTTTCGTTTTTTCCATAACTGTTATTTGCAGCTTCACCACAGAGGTTTAGTGGTGATTTTTTGCGCACAAAATATCTTTCTTTTGTGGACCGAGTCGGTGAAGTCGCCTTCGCAGTTCTCATGGTTATAATCATCAACGGCTACGTTGCATTATCCAACCTCAACACAGGCTTTGAGTATATTATAGTCGTTAATTTGGGTGCATGCCTTGCATGGGGCACCATCGACGGTTTAATCTATGCAATCTCTAGCTCCTTAGAACGCAATAACCTAAGAAACAAGCTCATAGGATTGAAAGCATCCCTCAAGGGTGAAAATACTTTGCAGCTAGTTAAGGATAATTTGGATGATACTTTTTTGGCGAATTTTGATGAGAAAGGTAAAGACGCCATAGCTAGAGATATTATGGTACACGTTCCAGACGCATCTGTGGATAAAAACCAAGTTTTAACAAAAAAGGAGTTGATGGGTTGGTTATCCATCATAGGAATCTATGCGGTTGTTGGCTTCGTACTTGCGCTACCTTTTCTAGTCTTGCCTGATAAGATTGTAGCATGGGTTGTTTCGAATACTCTGGGGGTTGCTTGGGTATTTTGGTATGGTGTTCAGTTGGGAAAAGTCGCTGGGAAAAACCGTTGGTTACTTGGCGTCATTATGGGCTTTGTTAGTGTTTTGTTTCTTGTTGGATCATATCTTGCATGGGCATGATTGAGAATTAGGTGAGTGTTGTTCCGACGATGCCTGAGGCTATGGCTTCGATGCCGATCAAGATGAATGCTATGGAGACGAAGAAGGCGTAGGTGTAGATGCCGATTACTGGGAAGAATATGATGATTAAAGCAAAGGCAACGATGAGAAGACCGACTATTATGAGGATTCCTCGTAATCCGCCGCTTAAATGGCGATCTGCGCCGCCGACTGCGATTCGTCCTATGCCATAAACTAGTAAACCGATCCCGATGAGAATCACTAGTACATCAGTGGCAAAGAATGGAACAAACAGAATTACAAGCCCAATAATCAATGCTATAAGGCCAATTACTGCATTTGCTGTACGAGTTGAACCCGCCCAATTAGAAGATGCCGCAGTCGCCAACCGCAAAATACCGATAATGACCAGTGCAATGCCAAAAAACACTACTAAAGTTACAACGACAGCCGTAGGAAAAACAAGTGCTAAAACACCAATCGCTAACGCAATCAATCCCAGAATAATTTCTAATGCTCTGTAGGCTCCTGAAGGTTTAGTTGTAGACATACAAAAAATCTCTTTATTGTTTGTTTCAAAAACTACCTGTGAAAACTATTTTGAATCAATTATAAATAGCGATGCTACAGGGGGTCGCCTACACTACTTAAAAATGCCTATAATCGGACGTTTGTCTATTTGCTCTCGGGTACGTTTCCAGTGCCACAGCAAAACCGCTATAATAGCGATTCGAAGGTAAATTGAGAGTGCCATCATCCACGAGTAAACTGGCATTATAGTGAAGCCTAAATTCAAATCAAACAAATGGGTATTTTGTGGAATCAACCAATTACTATAGTACCAGTTGATGTTAAGGGGCATGCCAAACAGGTACTTGATGCCGCCATAGAATACGTCGTTCATTAGTGAGGCGGTTAAGCCTAATCCGAGGGTGAGCGGCCAATTTTTTAGGTTAAGGATCGATAAGCCCGCAAATGGTAAGAAATACATGAAGATTAGCCACATGTGGTAGCCGCTTGTTGCTCCCGAAGAGGCTATGTCGATGTAGTTGATGAAAACTACTCCATATACAACCGCGAAGGCAATCAAATAAGACAGCTTGCCCTCGAAGCCTCCAACAAACCTTAACTTAGCCGTCGATTGTGGGTTTATGGCGTGTAAGCTGGAGTCTTTTTTGGCTTTCGGGTTATTTCACTGGAGCCCAGCCTTTGCATTGAATTGTAATAAACCCTTGTTTAGGTTTAATCGGTAATTCAGGCGAAAATACCAAATGAAAATGAAAAAGATGTTGCTCTATGGCAGCTCGATTGTTCCTGCAACGCGCAACTTAGCGCCTTCCAAATACATCAACACTGCCTTATCGCCCGCACGATAAACCAACGGCTTATCCAACGCCAATGTGAGGCTTGGTTTTCTGAAGTCTCCGCCCTCAGATGCAGCTTCGACTTTGGCGGTGATGAATTGAGCCCAATGACCAACATGCATTACCATACCCTCCTTAAGGGGAGTCTGCCAATACTTCACCAGCGACGCAGTAGTTTGCAGTTTATTTGCGGTTTTAACGGCTGGGTCGTTGGTTAAAACTACACCGCGGTCAACATCTTCCACTTCGACGTTTTTAAGAGCGAATCCTACGCGGTCACCATAGCTTGCGGTTTCGAATTCGTCATCGTGCTTTTGGATAGAACGTACTTCAGCAACTTTGGAGCTGGGCAACGCCTTGAGTTTTGCATGTTTCACTACTGACCCGTTAACAACTATGCCAAGAATAACTACACCGACACCTTTTACGTTGAAAGCGTGGTCAACTGGTACTGTTCCAACCGCTTCCCCTTCGACGGGTTTTATTTGAGCAGCTTCGGCGAGAAGTTTCTCTCGCAACACTGTGGCATCATCATTCATAAATTCGAAGCCTTCAATGCTGGTACCTTTTATGAGAGGCTCGATTTTCTCTTTAGGAATGTAATTTCGGAGCACAAAATAGCCACTTTTAATACCGCTACATTGCAGCATGACCAGTTGCTCGCCAAACTCGGCGTTTAATGCATCAACAACAACAATGGCTTTGGTGGCTAATGCGCATGCATAGAATAGTGGTGCGAGCCGTTCGGGGTAGCGTGAGGGTTCAATCATGGTTATTGTGGCTTCGCCTTTTTTGAGGTCATAGAGAGTTATGTCTGTGGAGGTGCCTTTTTTGCCGATTCCTCCAGCGTATCCGAGCGCGCCTAAAACGGCGACAGTGATGTTTCCCATATTATCATAACCTGTGAGTTATCCGCATTGTGGGCTTCGCCTAAAGATAAGCCTTACCAATCTGGCGCGGTTTTTTATTTGGATGCGCCATGTAAAGCAAACGATTGGCACTTCAGTCCTACATTGACGAAAGGTTCATAAGGCATATAGTATTCTTCTAAACGGCAAGAAATCGGCACTATCAAATGCCAATTCAGGTAACGATCAGCGTCCAAGGGATGCGGGTCTACTAAAAAGGTTAAAATAGTCCGATGAAGAGGTGAAAAGGTATGGAAAACATTTACGCAGCAATGCTCCTTCACAAGGCAGGTAAAGAAATCAACGAAGCATCAGTAACTAAAGTTCTCGAAGCAGCAGGCATTAAAGTTGACGAAATCCAAGTTAAAGCTCTAGTTGCATCACTCAGTGAAGTT
Source organism: uncultured archaeon (assembly GCA_963782915.1). Taxonomy (GTDB): domain Archaea; phylum Thermoproteota; class Bathyarchaeia; order Bathyarchaeales; family Bathycorpusculaceae; genus Bathycorpusculum. The sequence goes on along the minus strand of CAWALK010000019.1, from coordinate 81,153 downwards.
AACATTGAGGAAGCAATCAAAGCAGCACCAACCATGATGGCAGCAGCCCCAGTCGCAGCCGCAGCAGAAACTAAATCCAGCAGCAGCTCCAGAAGACAAGAAGAAGAAAGCAGAAGAAGAAAAAGCCAAGGAAGAAGCAGCACTAGAAGGATTAGGCGCCCTATTCGGGTAAATAAGCCTCAATTATTTTTAACCAATTTTTCCCAAATCTTTTAACTTTAATTAAATACTTAGCGAAGACGCTATTTGTCGATGGATTGTTGTTTGGTTTAAGCACCTCAAGTTTACTTATAGTTGAAAACAACTGCAAACAAAAATACCTCCGAACCCAACAACCCCATAACCGCCCGAACTGAAAGAGTGCACCCATACAATCCCCAAGCACCCCGCTAGGCAGTTGTTGAGCCTATAAATAAGGGAGGGGCAGGTCACTGAGAGCAAAAGATCTCAGCCTTTCTTTGATCTGCTTGCGGTTTATTGCACAATCAGCCTGCAACCAGCAAAACCGGCCAACATCAAAACAGCCGCTGCACACAAGTCCGCTGGATGTTGTTGTGTATAGGGGCTTTTAGGCAACAAGAACTAAACAAAAACAGCCGATTACTTGAAAAAAAAAGTAACTGGTTATTCAAAAAAATGTAGATTACTGTACGGGCAAACTTGGATTCTCAGGAACCTCAGGCGAGGTCTGGATTGGTGGTGCTGGGGTTTGTTCTTTCTGTCCAATAACAGTTTAATCACTACGACAGGTATCCAGCCGCTGATAATCATCAAAGTTCCCGGGAATCCGCCGATGTTTCTGCCGACAATGGGTTCAAGCGCCGCCAAGATGTCACCCAAGAATGCTTCCCAGATGCCAAACGCAACTGCCATTGCAACCGCAGAGATTAATGCGGTTTTTTGGCCGAATTTCTTGTAAGTTTGAATCAAGAGTATGCCTGCAAAGAAGAAGTCTCCTAAACCAAGACCTCTGTTTAGCATAGTGCCCTCTGCTGAGTATAGGAATGGTACGTTTGGTAAGTAAACCAGTACAGGCAAACCAAGTCCGGTAAATTGGTGAGCTGCAGTAACCATGGTACCAGTACCGATAACAAGGATAATATCCAGAATCGTTAAGAGCGCTGCAAAGAGGCCTACAGTTTTCCAAGTAAACATCGAAGATAGATAGAGAATGATTAGTATGGCAAACGTGAAACCGAAGACATCCATAAGGTACGGTTGCCAGATTTCCACGCTTCCGCCATAGAGGAAGTTGAAGAATATGAAGAGCAAGATGAAAATTGCTGCTGGCTGAACCGCAAGGTACCATCTGCCCTTTTTAACTGGCGCTGCAGCTTTTTTCTGTTCATAAACGGCTGCGCCAAAACAGAATGCTGACACGATAAAGAATGCTGCCGCCCGATAAATTGTGTAGGAATCTGTGAGTGGCGCAAGGAAACTGGCTAATCCGGCAACTAAGCCAACGGTGCCGAAGCCGACAGAGAGCAATTGCGCGCGAACTTTACTCAAATTCGAGAATACATAGCTGAATGTGAAGAGCAACATAGTGTATGATGAGAGGAATAGTACCAGCAGAATATTCTGGGTTATACCGCCTGGATTAATTATTGACGTGTAAGCGATAACTGAAATCATTACAGCGATGAAGACAACGAGCAAGAGAATGTCGCGTGTTTTGAATTCTTTCTCCTCGACCGTCGCCATCAATTTGCCTTCCACGCGCTTGTTTAGGAACATGGCAATAACGATTGTAATTAGAAGTGCAATTGGCATGGCTAAGTCTAGAGCTGGCATAGTCTCAAAGTTAACGGAAAGATGCATTTATGCCTTTACCAAAATGCCCCAAGAAACGGCGGGAAGGATGGTTAATATTGGAAATGCACGTTGAAAACAGCTAACGTAGCCAAAAGCGCTTCTTCCGCGCGGACAGTGGCAGTGCCTTGATTTGGAACAGTGTTTACGATGAAATCCGCCAAATCAGCCAATTTTACGACGTTCGTCTTCAACGATTTCGTGGAGTCCACGTGAAGGTGCACCAAACGCAACCAAGATGTGGCTGCTTTCAACCCAGCGTTTGCCCATGCTGCCTGCGACGTCTTTGAAGTTGTCGCCTATGCGTGCTGTTGCAATCCTCAAATCGAATTCGGCATCGTTAATTAGTTGCCCAAAGGAGCGCTTCTCAACTCTAACCGTGTAACCCCAGTACTGTGGCACGTCATCGCGGCTTACCGGCTGTACTTCAATGTTGTCACCTATGTTAACTACTTGTAGCGTCAACCGTTCGCCCATAGCAAACTGTTTCTGCCTCAACAACGCGGGCTGTTGAACTCCGATATCCACCACTAAACCCTCTTTGCGTTCAGAGACGACTATGCCTTCGCGGTATTCGCCCACTTTCAAGTGCTTAGTTTTGCCGCTTACTGGATGATGGGGCGTGCGTAGTGGCGGCAATATACCGGCATACTGCAAGTCGGGTTCCAACTTGAAGAGCGCTTTGCGCAGGTACTGAGGCGTCTCCAGATAGTTAAGGAGCAAAGCGATGAAGTCTAAGTCCATGCGTTGGTCCATTTTTGTGTTGTCTGGGTAAACTATGATTTCGTTCACTCGAAAAATCGCTGCTGAACGCGCGATGGCACCAATTTTTGAGGTTTTCTCGCGTAAATGGGGCGTTTCCGAGATTACGGATGCTGGAATAGCGATTGAAAGCTTCTTATTCATTTTATTACGGTCCTTGATGCTTGCTCGTCTGCGGTGTGCTTAAAAGGCGGGATTGAGATATAAAAATACGGGTCGATAAGGAGGACCCAATACGTGAACAAACCTCTTTTAGATGACATGGAAAAGATACGTTCGGTGGATAAAGACGGGATGCTGAATTTCTGTATTGATGCACCAAAACATTACCGTACTGCCGCTGAATTAGCCAAAAAAATCAAAGTCGATTTTCCTCAACCGGATAACATTATCGTTGTGGGTATGGGTGGCTCAGCCATTGGCGGAGATTTACTCAAAGATTATGTTAGGAACAAATTGTCCGTGCCCATTGAGGTTAACAGGGAATACTTTTTGCCTGAGTATGCAGATAAAAAAACTTTGGTCCTCTTGATGAGTTACTCGGGGGACACAGAAGAATCGCTCGCATCGTTCCTTGATGCGCTTAGACGGCAATGTATGATTTTCTGTGTAACCAGCGGTGGCGCAGTTTTAAAATACGCTAAAAAGCATAAGGTGCCATATTTAGTTGTGCCAGCGGGTATGCCTCCTCGTGCAGCCTTACCCTACATGTTTGTGCCTATGCTTGTTTTAATGGAGAAAGCAGGCTTAGTTAAAGGAGTAACTGAAGACTTAGAGGAAACATTTACTCTTCTTGATAAAATCTGCGTTGAAAACGGGCCCGATAAGCCAGTCAACGAAAGTTGTGCGAAGAATATAGCGCATAACATCTGTGATTCTGCTCCTGTGGTGTATGGTTTTGGTTCTTACCGTGCGGTTGCACAGCGGTTTAAGCAGCAATTTAACGAGAACAGCAAATCCCCTGCGAAATGGGAATACTTCCCCGAACTTAACCATAACGAAATAGTGGGTTGGGAAACAAGGGGCGAATTGGGTAAATGGTTCTCAGTTATTATCTTACGCATGGAAAATGAGCCGCTTGCAATTGAGTGCCGCATCGACACAACCAAAGCAATCATGGAACGCTCGGGCATAATCATGTTTGATTTGTATATGCAGGGCAAAAGCATCTTAGCCAAAATGATTTCAACGGTGGTCATAGGCGATTTCATTAGTGTTTACTTGGCGGTTGTGCGTGGTGTTGATCCAACGCCTGTTAGAAGTATCAACTTCTTGAAAGAGACGTTAAAGCAGAATGGGATTAGAGATAAAATATTAGCCGAGCTTGATGAGCTTTAAGCTAAAAAGATCCTTAATTTTTTAGGCGTTCTTTTCTTTGGCTTTTTTGGTATTTTGGTATTTGACCAAAAATTAGTGTTAAAACCGAAAAGAAAGTAAAAAGAAAACAGAAGAATTAAGCGACGAATTTCGCAAAAGCTTCTTCCGCGGTCTCTATCGAAACCATCTGTGGCGGACGCTTAAACCCATAAGCACATATCGCTTCAATCGCACCGCCCTGCTTTTTAGTTAACGCCAACTTTACTGCGCGAACCATGTCGAAGAGGACTGAGCCTGCGTTTGGTGCATCGACTGTTTGGAATTTAAGGTCGATTTTTAGTGGTGTATTGCAGAAGTATGAGCCAGCGATCCAGAAGTAGCTGTCACGCTTGTTTTGTAGGAAGTCTACGTAGTCGGTTGAGCCTGCGACGATTTCGGTTTTGTATGGTAGTGCTGAGGCGACTGATTCTGTTTTGATTGTGCGTTTGGCGTCTCTTGTGCGGTCGAGTGTGTCTACGGATTCGTTTCCTCCGCCGACGTCGAGTTGGTAGGTTTCGTTGATGTGTACGCCGCTGTCGCTAAGTAGCTTTAGTAGGGTTTTGTGAAGTTGGGTTGAGCCGATTTGGTCAACTAAATCGTCGCCTACAAGGGGTAAATTCGCATCTTCGAATTGCAGTGCAATTGAAGGGTCACTTGCGACAAAGGTGGGTGTTGCGTTGATGAATCCGCAGCCAGCCGCTATGGCTTGCATCGCGTAGAACCGTGTAGCATTGGCTGCGCCGCTTGGCAGTAAATTAATGACGATTTCTGCATGTGAAGATATGAGGATTTGGGCGACGTTTGCGTCGGCTTCTTTGCTTACTTCGATAAGCGCTTTTGTACTGTTGCCGACTCCGTCTAGCAGTGGACCTTTGGCGACTTTGACGCCCATTGCTGCGATGTCGCAGACTTTGGGTGCATTGTTTGGGGCTGCAAAAATCGCTTCTGAGAGGTCTTTGCCGACTTTGTGGGCGTCAACGTCGAATGCTGCAACCACCTCGATATCTTTGGGTGTTAAGCCTGCGAGTGTTGGGTTGCGTAATCCAACGTTGCTCTCTTTTGTGTTTGTGTAATATTGGATGCCTTGGATGAATGATGAGGCGCAGTTTCCCACGCCGATTAGGGCTACTTTGACTTTGGGCATGATTTTTTGGCACCTTGCTTGGCATGTATTGGTGTTTTGCCTTATAAAAAGCTACGCAAGCAAACCCGACAAAACAAGCTTTTGCTCTCTGCAGCCTATCCCCCCTCTATTTATAGGCTAAAGGGATGCAGAAGAAAAGCAAGCATTATCGAGCGTTTGTTGGTTTTTGGGGTTGAGGTTTATGCGTTTGCAGGCGAATTTGCAGGGTTAATAGGCGGTTGTGCCAAGACCAAACGGTTAGGCGAAAAGGCAGGACCTACCTCAGAGCACCTACCCCCTCCCTTATATATAGAATAAAAAGGGCTTCTCTGTTGCTCTGCCAGCTACCCCCTTCCCCTTATATAAACCAAAATTGGCTAGCTCGTAAGGGGTAGTGAAACAGTAAATTTTGAGCCTTTTCCAACTTCACTCTCAAAAGAGATAGAACCGTTCAGGGCTTCCACCAACCGTTTAACAACCGCTAAACCAAGCCCCTGACCCTTCGCTTTAGTAGTAAACATCGGCTTAAACAGGTTAGGTTTGATCTCTTCAGGAATACCTACACCCGTATCGGCTACGCTGATCAGTACCCTGCCCGCCTCCACAACCGCGGATATAGTGATTTTTCCGCCATTTGGCATCGCCTGCACTGCATTAATAACAAGATTAGTCATTATCCGCTTGAGATAAGTGGCGTCTGTTCTTATCGTTAAGTCCTCATGGAGTATTCAATTGGATATCTATCGTAGGTGGTACAATCGCTAGTTGCATCTGAAAAAAGCGCCCTAAGTTAACATCAGTCGGATTTAATGTGAGCGTTCTTGTGTAATCCTGCAAATCACTAACTATCTTGTTAATATAAGCAATGTTCTCGTTGATCGAGTTAATGCTTTCAGCTATATCTTCACTTGTACACTGGGGATTATTCTTCAATTCTTCCTCAATCAAGATACAAATCACTCGTAATAGCCTGCAGGGGATTACGGATATCATGCCCAACCATCCCCGCGGTTTGACCGATAACGACAAAGCGTTCGCTTTTCTTGCGTTCTTTGAGGTCCTTGAAAAACAGCCACCGATAATTATTGAATTGCCAAGAAGTAAATGCTGCAATCACGTTAGCGAATAACAAAACAGAAAGAACAACTGAAACATCCATTGCTGCAGACTGTTGCACTGTTAATAGCAGTAGCACTATTTCGCCTACAGTGTAGATGGTTGATAGTATTGCTTGATTTAGGAACCGTGTTGGTATCGAAAGATAAAATACGAATATGCTTATTCCAACAATGATTGATTGTACCACAAAACCTTCAGGGCGAGTAGCGGCTACAAGTAAACTAAACAGGATAAAGACGAGCAAGTAAAAGAAAATGGACCTATCATATAAGCGGTAATTACGCGAATGATTTAACCAAATTACCTGAAAAAAAGAGTAAACCACAAGGCTTAACCTTAAGATTTTCAAGTACAAAAAATTCAAGGGATAATCCTAAAAAAGGGTAATCGCTAATACCAAAAAGCGCAACAGCAACAGCAAGTAAAAAAATAACGATTCTTGCTTGAGTGATATCGGAGCGGAAAAAGAATTGCCTATACTCATCTCTGGCGTCTTTTGGTATTCCAGATAGGGCAGTCTTAAGCTTACCTGAAATCCTCTCGAAAAAAATGGTCAATATTTTCGTAACCTCTTAGAAGAGGCAATAAACCCAATTTTAATTAGGTATTCGAATTTAATATGGCTATAGCGTTTCTTTAGACTTGTACTACTTTCAGTCAAGATTCAAGTCGCTTAAGGGTGCGTAGCACCAGAAAAGTAAGCCACCGTGAGGGCTGCTTTTTTTGCCCGAAATCCCAGCCCCGCCACGCCTGCCACTCGGATTCGGGAGTAAACTTGCCCTCCGCATCAGCCTTCGATCGCACCAAACCCGCCATATCCAATAGTCGGGGGTCATCTTTTAGCCAACTAAACTGAGAAAGCACATCCAACACATGCAACAAATCATACCAAATAAACGGGGCTTTAAGCTTGCGGAAGTCTGTGCCCATATAGAAAATGTAGGGATGAAGCGTCAAGCTGTTCTGCCACAGATTAAGTAGACACTCGGCGCCGTCATGGACTGCTTTGCTGTTTTTGTAGGTGTCAAATTGGGTTAGCATCTTTAGCATAACCAATGTTGCGTAGGGGCAGGGGTCTTCTTTTCGTCCAGGACCTCGGAAGTTACCGAGTTCTTTGGAGACAGTGCAGTGCCACCCGTTCTCAGAAGCTAAACCAGCCAGATACGCCGCCGCCCTCTGCACCCGCGGATCGCTGCCGTACCCAAATTTGGCCAGAGAATAAAGGATGACTGGGGCATCGCAAAGAGCCCAAGCCCAAGTGTCGGTGCCTGAGCCGCCGAAATGCTTTGGCACATTCGTCGGCAACTGAAAGGGGCCTTCGTCTGATTGATGCTGGAAAATCTTTTCTGCAATCAGGGCTACATCGGGGTTGTCTTTGGTTAGTCCTATGTCTGCGATGAATGAGAGTTTGTGGAAAGGTTGGCTGGCGCTTTTGTGGCTGTTTAGGACTATTCCGGGCCAACCCTGTAATTCCTGCAGTAAAAGCTGGATTTTGGGGTCTTCAATCATCCGCCTCTTTGCCACAACAACTTCAGGCTCATTCTCTGATTGCCCCACGCAAACCGACACGGGTATTATACTCAACAAAAGCCTCGCCATCTAAAAGCCAATCAACCACAGCCGTCACAACAGCACCCTACCTTCTGAATAGAATCGAAGTCTATGTAAATTTTTCTAAAAGCCCAAACAAACCAACAAACCCAGCCCCAACTTTCCACCGTTGTAGCTGACTGCCGCCAACAAACCAATAATAGCAAACACACCAAACAGAAATTGGCTAAAAAGATAGGAGAACAAGTTTTTGAAAACCAAACCACTAATTTTTGCCTTCATCGGCATATTGCTACTGACAACACTAATTGCTACGGCAAGCGCAACCCCCACAAACAATCAAACCGTCAGAAAAGACATCGCCATAGGCGCAGGAGTCTTCGTCCACGACCATGACGGCGTTCCCCATACACATTATTTTAGCTTCAGCGTCCAAGAGAACTTTAGATGTGCACCTCAGGGCACCTTCAATTTAGTCTGTAAACATGATGGGCAAATTGATACTATCATTGTTAGCACCAGAATCACCAGTTTAAGCGTCGAGGCAGTTCCAGAGGGCTTGGAAGCGGTCTTCACTGGGTTAGCATTTGTCAAAATGAATAACATGCCATGGAGTGGCGGATGGACATTTACCGTAACAGCCATCGACGGCGGAGCAGGCGCAGACATGATCGGGGTGACTTTGGTGAATCCTCAGGGGCAAGTGCAATGCTCAGCTGAACCTACACCTCTAAGTTCAGGAAACATCTTGGTTAAAGGTTAACGGTTACAAATTCCCAATTGTCTCCTTTTATTTTTTTGAGCTCGCAAAACTGTTAGAGCAATTCCCTCAGCCTCTACGGTGGGTAACACGACAGACCCCAAAACCGCTTCTTAACAAGCAAAGGCACCTGCTTTTGCGGTGGCTTCCCCACTCACCTAAAGAAATGCTTATTAAACGAGGTGGCTTAGTTTTCTGAAGCCAGACAAAAAAGTGGGCGGATAGTCCAGCTTGGTATGAACGCTGCATTGGCATTGCAGAGGCCGCGGGTTCAAATCCCGCTCCGTCCACCAATTAAATTCTCTTAACGTGATATTTTTCCAAGTTTGATAACAAATATCGAGGACTAAACCTGCCCTGTGTCAGGGGAAACGTTAGGTTCCGAGTTAACTGCTACCTGCTTATCCTTCTTTATGCGGGTTTTGACTATTTCAAAAGTTGACCATCTATGGCAGTTTGGGCAAGACAGATAACGCTCACTCCCAAGCCGAACGGCGCTCAATGAACCTCCGGGAACCCAGTTATAATCAAACTGTTTGCCGCATTTGGGGCAGGTTAACCTCGAAGTGTAATGAAGCCCTCTAACGCGGGGAAAAACAAGATAAATTACGATTAAAACAACTATAACTGTTACCGAGACCCCGATTGTAAATGATGCACTCATTGTTATCAAGCGATAATAGTTTGCTGTATTTTTAAGGTTTTTTATTATTTAGTGATTAAATCCAGACGCGTTTGATTCATCTTTAACGTAATAAAATGTGGGTCGTCCGAGAGCACCCTTGGCAGGATAAAAAATCCAAATAATCTTTACAGTCTTCTGGTCATATTCCAAAATGTAACAAAACCTTAAGATTGCGCAGACACATAAACACCTTGAGGCCTCAAAATGTCAAATCCAGAAAAGCGGTTAGGCATCATCAAAGACATCGTTTTACCACTCGATACCGACAGCAGATACGACCTTTACTTCACCGATAAGCGTATTGCTATAGTTTTTATGGGAAGCGCCAACCGATCAGGCAATGGCATGCTACGCAGTTTTCCTTCCGCATCAGCCGCTATCACTCCATCATTAACGTATGTAGAGAGTAGAAGTGAAGTCGAGACGGTAGAGGAAGAACTCAGCCGCATGCCAATCAGTGACATTTTGAAGCTTAGCAAAAAAAACTGCTACTACACCTACGACGAAATTGAGGAACTACGTCTTGTTTGGGGGAAGAAACCCAAGTTTGCGATTTTGAGCCAAGACTCCGAATCCAAGTTTATCCCTGACGAAATGCAGTTCAAGCAACTAATCGATTTGCTGTCAAAGATTGAGCCGTTGAGTAGTAAACTTGAGGTTGCGGGCAACTGGAGAGACATCCAAGGGATACTATCAATGGTGGTTTGCGATAGCTGCGGCCAAGAAAATGATTTAGATGCTGTCTGTTGCGTGAACTGCGGCCAAAAAATAAAAACACAAACCATAGCTGGCGCCTCAGATGTCGCTTGCAAGTCATGCCAAACAGCCAATAGAGCGGAGTCACTTTTCTGCAAACAATGCGGCGCAGCACTCAACCTAAACAACCCTGAAGCCCAAGAGGAATAATCCGTGAGCGGAAACATCAGGAAATGCAGCTACTGCGGACAAAACGCACAGTACGTTTATACAGCGGAATTCAGAGTCGGCGGAACCAGCGGCGGCGCCAAACTATTCTTCGGCGAATGGGCTGAGCTTGGCGAAAAAATGATTCCGATGTATGTGTTTGTTTGCCCAAACTGCGGCAAAGTAGAGTTGTTCGCAACCGAAGAGCTTAAGCAGAAAGCTATTGAGAAGGCTAATTCGTCTGGGCCGTAGTATAACTGCCGCCCTACATCCATTTGCCCCTGTTGAAATACCCCAACCTGTTCGCCACGTTATACACGATGTACTTGTCTATGGGGTAATATTTGGTGCAGTAATGACACAAATCATACGTACGCTGCTCTGCACGGAACTGTTTAACCAACGCCTCGTATTTGTCGGTGAGAAGGTTGCCTACGGTATGTTCAAGTTTGAAATCCATGTCACAGGTTTGCACTCTGCCGTCGGGTAAAACAACGAATTGCGGCGTACTGGTTTTTCGGCAGACACCCAAACGTTTCGCTTTAGGCAGTTCCCCGCGACAGATTTTTTCCCGTTGGTTGCTGACGAAGAGTTCATTCATAGTGATGTACTGTATGTTTGGGATGCCCTGCATGACTTGGAAAACGTTGTTTTTGTATTCCTCAGTAAGCTGCATATTCGCGTTTTTGCCGTCTGGCAAGTGCAATACGAAGCCTTCGTAGTGAATATCAAGCAGGTCCTTCACGGTTTGGCTGGAAGCACCCTGCAACGTAGTCGCTACATGAACACGGTAGCCTTGATCGTATGCATACTTCACCATTTCAGAGAATTGCGGATTAACAGCTGGTTCGCAGAACCCAGAAAAATCGATTGCTATTCGGCTAGGGACGTTCGCGAGCATTTTTTTAAAACTTTCAAGCGTCATTCGCCTGGTTGCTTTTCCATAATTCTGCAACAGTACCTCTTGGGGGCAGTACCGATGGCAGTTTACGGGGCAACCGATGGCTAATGTAAACTCCATATATTCGCTTGAGTAAAAAGTGTTCGCTCGGTCTCCAGCGCTTATTTGCTTGGAGCCCATAATTAAATGCATATTCTCCCAGACTTAAAAATGTATCTTGCAGCCTCTGAATAGGAAAATTTGGCTGATTTTCTAGAACAACATCAGAATGTTCTAGAACAAAGCGGACTAACTTGCATTCGCAACGTCAGCACCTGATTTCTCCAGCCAATTCCGTGACCTAGCCAAGGTTTTGCCTGCGAACTTGAGTTTCAAAGCATCATCGTAGGGGCAGATTTCGACACAGCGTGCGCAGAGTATACATCGGGATTCAGTGACGTCGCCGCCTTTCTTCTCGTACATATCGGTGGCTTGAGTGGGGCAAACGCGTTTGCAGACACCGCATTTAGTGCATTTCGTCTCATCCTTCTCAAGTTTTGTCAGGGCAATCTGCTTAAACGGTGTAAAGCTACTAAACAAAGCGGATAAGCCACCTACCGGACAGATTCGGCACCAAGCCCTACGGTAAGCAAAGGCTATGATTGAAACTGCGATGAGTACAGCGACGTTTATTGAAGTTAAGTAGAAGCCGCTTATCCAAAATGGCCCATACGCTATCTGAGAGATATAAGACCAATTCAATGCTCCAATGCCGGCTTCAATAGCAATACATAGTGGTCTTGCTGGGCAAACCAGGCAGAACGGTTGATTAATGTTACTCACAATGCCAGCTTCAGTTCCCTCAGGGCCACCCGGTATAGTTCCCGGAATAAGTTCAGTACCAAAAATAGCGTAAGAAGCAAAGATTACACTTAAAAGCAAAGACACAGCAATTATCACATAGCTAACTTGCCCAAGTTTCTTGTTGGTTTTCGCAGATGTACTCAGATGCTTTAACCGCACAGATTTCCGTATTCTTGTAAGTATGTCTTGATAGAGGCCAAATGGACAGAGCCAACCACAGCCCCATCGCCCCACAACTAGGGCGAAGGCAACCAACGAACCGACAACGATAGCTAACTTTTCTAACCCAGGAGTAGAATAGTTTACCTGATACCCTCTGGGATAATCCCAGAATGGAAAAATGTAGGCTTGAAGTTGCCAAAGTGCACAAGTCACGGTGCGCCCGTTGGGATAATAACAGGCCAAAAACGGTACAGAAATGCCATCGGGAAATTGATTGCCCAAGAGATCAGCGCCTAATAGGTTGTCACGGGGTGAAGGACCCAAAGGAGCAAAGAGTGGAACGTTAAATGGACCAATAAGTAAGCCCATGAAGATAGCGACGACTGCGGCCACTTGAACAAAAGTTCGCAAAGTACTGATTTTGCGGGTTTTATCCTTGGATAATTTGAGGATTAAGATAATGCCAATTGCAACTATTATGGCGTATATTGGTAGTACTAGGTAGGGCGAGTTTTCAGTTACCATTGACATCTTTGTGTTTCCTCACTTTAACGCTGATTATTGCTGCAACCGCCACTGTAGCTGCCACGATAGCAATCGTGACTAATGCAACGGAGTGCCGCTCATAAAAGGGTAAATTACTATCGTTGGGGACACCAAAGTTGAATCGAGAGACAGAAATGTTACCGGTTTGACCAGTTACGATGACTGTGTTATCCGATTGAAGTTTCCAGCCTTGGCCGTTAGCTAAGAAAACGCTGCCGGGGATAATGACTGACCATTCGCTTTGTTGGGTTGGCACGGACTTGTTTAAGCCAAAATCAAAGAATTGTTGTCCTGCGCCTTGGGCGTTGTATCTAATGGAAATTCGGGATTGGTTAAAAAAGACCAGGGAAAAAGAGTATATGGTTATGTTTGAGTTCTGGACTGAAACTTTGAAGGTGCCAGGACGTGAAAAGTTGTTGAGTGTTAAGTTAGTAAAAACCCATGTGTCATTCGCCAGTGTTGCGGATGCGTAGGAACCGTTGTAGCCGAATCGAATCGAACCATTCAATTGCGGGATGTCAAATCGGTCAGTGGATGTAAAGGTTGATGGGTTTTGGGCTTGAACGTTACCGCATAATAAAGAGAGTACCGTGGCTACAATGAATAATGCTGCCGTTGCAGCTTGAATTGGTTTGCTTCTGGTCGCCCTCAAAGCCCGCCACTGTATAGCCAACATAAATGGATTGTGTGGCTATAAGGCTTTTTCAAAAGATAACTTGTATGAATAAATTAAGAAAAAAGGAGTTTAAATTGTGAAGTCTTTCTCTTCAGGCTTTGGCGGTTCAGAGGGATTTTCAGTTGGTTGCATAGTTGCTGGAGCGGCTGCTTTCGGTTTTCGTTTATTTCGTTTCAACAGAATAAAGACTAACACAACTACGATTACCACGACTGCGACGATGATTAGATAGGGTGCCCAATCGGGTAAAGCTGCTGTCTGCCCTCCGCTGCCGCTTGGACCTGCTGTTTGAGTGCTGGTAGCAGCGACAACTTGTATAGTTGCTTCAGCAGAGTTAAGCGAGAAAGTGTTGCCTGACGCGTCTACGCCGTCGACACCGATATAGTACGTATGTGATCCGATGCTTGCAGTTGTTGGAATAAGGAGTAGGAATGAACCAGTATATTGGCCGTTGGCTTCAACGGTAGCGGGAGCGTTAGATAAGTTGGGTCCCTGAAAATCGTCTGCGCTAGCCATCCAATCAGCATGTATACCATAAACATAAATTTTCAGTTCCTGTGAAACATGACTTTGGAAGGTTACGGAAACAGTCACTCCGTTACCTGGTTTGGGTGCCGTATTGGATAATTGGGCGGTTATTGTTGCGTCGCTTGCTGAAAGAGCAGCAGAGACCACGCCGATTGATAGAAAAACTACAGCTAAGATTGTTAATGTTACTGCCACTTTTTGTGTCTTCATCTTATGCCTCAGTTACCCTCTGTTCCGTATGCTTTCTATATATAATTTTTCCAGAATTGATCTGTTCTAAAAATTAGAAACACACATCAATAAGGTTGTTTAAGTCAAAAAACAGAGAAAAATTGTTGAAAATCTTAGTTATTTAGTAAAGCTGTGGGACAGAAGTACTTAGGCTACTTCAATTGTGCTGTTTTGCCTTGCAGTTACGCTAGGCTGGCTTCGTCTACCAAATGAGCTGTTCCATCTGGACAGTAGACTTTCTCGAACAGGTTTACTTTGCGGTAACGTTTTATGCATGGCTTTTGTAATCCACAGCCATCACAATCTCGTGAAATCATTCTTTATTGTTCACCCCTCTCCCTTCCCGAATTACATATTACTGCTCAAATAATGATTTAAGCTAATTTACGTGCCAGTGGTTGATACTGCGCTAAGCTTAAGTTAGGGCACGCCGTTTTTGGCTAAAAAGGAACCACTAAAGAATGGAAATACTAGAGCTAGCCAACCTGCTCCTGGACATTGCATGCATCATAAACTTTGTTGCTCTACTTTGGATGCTAAGAGCCATAATTAAAAACCGCAATGCCCTTCGCGGCTACAGCGTTATCGGCTCATTCTTAACGTTTGTTTCTTTGGTTTTCTTCGAATTCGCTTACCACTTAGTCGGAAACGTTATTGGCTTCGCCTTTGGCTGGGCAACGGTGGCATTCTGGTTTATCGCATTCATCTATACGCTCAAGCAGAAACTGCAGGACCGCAAAGAGCAAAAAGCCTTTGCCGTCTAGTTTGATGGGAATGCTAGTATGAATAATGCCCCTTGGCCTTCGGTGCTTTCGAAATTTATTGTTCCGCCGTGTGCTTCGATGACGCGTTTGCAGACGGCTAAACCGAAACCTTGTCCGCGGGGTTTAGTGGTGAATAGCGGCGTAAAAATCTGTTTCTTAATCCTATCAGGTATACCGACTCCCGTATCCTGTACCGATATTGCTGTACACCCCTCTGAATCCATTTTAGTTCCCAGACTCAATTTTCCGCCGTTGGGCATAGCTTGAACAGCATTAGTGACCAAATTAATTAATACCCTTTTTAGAAGTTGAGGGTCAGCCTTTATCTCCAGTGTGCTTGCTTGGTTTTGTATATTAACCGAAATATTAGCTGGGATAGCTACTGTTTCCAGAACGCCACTTACGAGTTCTTTGATGTTTACGGGTTTTTTATCTATTTTAACAGGCTGCACAAACGCCTGCAAATCAGAAACAATTTTGTCCATGTACAGAATTTGTTCTTCTATGCAGTGGATGCTTTCCGCAAGGTTAGTTTTAGCTTCGCCTTCTCCTAGTGAATCTACTTCACCTTTGGCTAAGTATAACTCCCCAATTAGTGTCTGTAGGGGATTGCGAAGGTCATGGCCAACCATACCAGCGGTTTGGCCGATGGCGACTAGGCGTTCGGTATCTTTGAGTTGTTTTTCTCTGTCTTCCACGATTTTCTGGAGAACACCAGCGTGCTCTTCAAGATTCTTTTGAAGCTGCTTCTGCTCGCTAATTTCTCGAACGATAGACCATATTCCTATCACTTTTCCTTTGCCATCAGTTAATCGCCAAGTACGCACAGAAGCGGGGAAAATTGAGCCGTCCCTTCGTTTGTATTCACGTTCAAAAACAATAGAGCGACCTGTTTGTATTACTTTGCAGGCGATTTTATCGCGTTGGCCATGCCATTTTTCTGGTAGCAACTGCCTAACTGAGAGGTGCCTTAGTTCCTTTCGCGTATAGCCTAACATTTTGGCGTATGCTGGGTTGCAACCAATCATTTTTCCATGCAAGTCTCTTGCCATAATGCCATCTTGGGTGGTCTCATAGAGTCTTCTGAATCGCTTTTCTGCCGAGAGCAATTCGCGTTCTGAACGTTTTCTTTCAGTAACATCATGAGCCACTACCAGGGCACCATCGATTTTACCGTCTTTGAAGATTAGTTTAACCTGCATCAAGGACCATAGGCTGCTTCCATTCTTAGTTTTAATGTGGTACTCAACGGATTCATCGACTTTTTTTCCGTTTAGAACGTTTAGGATTCGTTGCTGAAACCGTTTTTTGCTCTCTGGGTACAGGAGATCCAAGGGGTTCATGGATAGTAATTCTTGTTCGGTGTAGCCGAGAACTTGGCACATGGCATCGTTTACGCTTCTGAATTTTTGGCCGTTATAGTCTATTTCGTAGATTCCTGTGGGCGCATATTTTACGAGGCACTGATATTTCTCGGCGCTTTCTCTAAGTTGCTCTTGAGTTATTCTTCGTTGTGCTAATTCTTGTTGTGTTACGGCTATCTGTGATGAAACATCTATGAATACAGAAACACAGTAGTCCTTATTCAAGCTGTAAACGTAAACCTGATAGCTTTTCTCCTTAGATAAAGCATTAAACATTTCAGGTTTACCTGTTTTGGCGACTTTTCCATAGATTGCCAGCCAATCCAAAGGTCCCAAACTTATCAAGGGGAAACATTTAGCCATTTTTTTATTGACTATTTCCTCTTTGGACAAATCAAGAATCTGTGCATATACCTTGTTTGTTGCTATAGCCATAAAATCCTGTGGTTCACCGTTTGAATCAAAAATTATTTTTTGTAAAGCCACACCCTGAGGCGCATTATTGAATAGAACGCCAAATTGCTGACTGCTCGTATTCAAATTTCCAAAAAAATGTTGCATGTCAGGCTGCTTTTTCGACAAGTTATTCATGGAATCGGATGGAGAAGGAACCCGCTGTTTCTTCGGTTCGGTGATATCGATAGACTCCACCTATACCTAACCCGTTCATATTCTGAATAGAAAGCATAAAAAACTTTCCATGTTTGCAAAGAAACAACGCAAAAAACTACAGTTGACTGGCATTCGATTGGGGTAATTTGGTTGGTATTTGATAATATATTATTTTAGCATCAGTTTATTTCTATCAAACTATGGTAAGGGACGAATTAAGTTTGCAATTTAGGGCAATCGAATAATGAACTGCCCCATCCCTAGGTTTAAGAGAATAACTTAAGCCTGCCCAAGAAAACCGTTTCCGCGTATGCTCATACCCCCTAAAAAGCGAAGCCCCATCAATGCTTTGCAAGCTAAAACCCAGTTGACCTTTGCTGCTTTGCAAAGCCGCCCTGTCAGCAACTACACGATCCCATGCACCGATTTTGTTGCCTACCAATCGCTTTCCGCTACTGTCAGTGTATGCTTGGAAAATACTGGAGCCCTGTTCATTAAGCAGAAGGACTTCTTGGCATCTGTTAAGCGAAATATTCGAGTAATCTGCCTTTATGTCGATTTTATTTGGTTGGCAGTTATAAGTTACTGTTATTGTGCCTCTTGGTTTAACGTTGAGGAACTCTGTTTTTATGTTGAATAGGTTGCGGATTTCCATCACTTTGTTAAAGACAGGGTTGAGTTTTCCGTGTTTAAGGTAGAGCAGCTGAAAGGTTTTTCGAAGCGATGAATAGATTTTGTCGTCGATGTAGCTGCTGTTGCCCAGTTTTTTCATCGAAACCGTATCTAGGGTAAAAGCCTTTGTCAGGGTGTAGCCTGCGCCGCTTCTTTCCAGAGCCACCTCAGCGGTGCTGGAAAAGAATGTTTTATCCGCATACTTCACCACTGGAACCCCAAAACCGACACCCTCCTCAATCAACTCTTTACCATTAAGCAGCAAAACAAGACCCTTCTGCAGCGCCGCTGTCTCGAGGCAGCTGGGGCGGCAATCCCTGTAGAGCCGCACAGATAACCTGTCAGTTAATGGAACGGTGTATGGTTCTTGAAGACTGATTGACGAAGAATAAAGTGGGGAATTCAAGTTTGAACCTCATCAAAAAAGCCGCGGGCTGCTGTTGAGCCACGATAGGTTAATGGTGATTCATTGTTAAGGCTCTTTCTAGTAGTAAACCGATGATTTTTAGCTGTGACTTTAAGCAGTATGCCTGAAGCTACAAGAAACCACACTAGTGTCACCGCAAATCGGGCAGATAACCTAGCAACTCCAAAATTGATATCAAACGCCTCTTTCAGTGGAATAATCGGGGGATATACCAGAAAGAGAAGCTGGGGTAGAGTCATGTTTAGCACAAGAAAAGCCAGCGCAATTATCCATGTCAGATGCACGCTTCTGGGTTTGAGGGTGCCTGAACCGACGAGTATGAGCATGAATGGGAAGAGTAAGTTGATGTTTTGTTCGGATAGCCATGAGCGGGAAATAAAAAACACGAGCAGCAAAACCACCGCGCATCGGCAAAGAGAAACCAGCGTTTTTGGTGGATTACGGTAAACCCAAAAATATCCAGCCAGCAATGCAGGTATCCATAGGTAACCCAGAAACCACGTTGCCGAAGGCATAGCTGATGTTCTCCAGAAGACATCGATAACGTTAAAGACGGTCATACCGCCAGCCATGCCAAAATAAGAGGTCACTTGAGTAAGTGAGGCGGGTGCAGCCCAGCCTGCCAATGGGAAAGGCAATAACCAAAGACCAACTGCTACTGAAGCAATTATTATGGTGACTATGACGTTTTTTTGGCGGTTTTTTGGGGTAGAATAGAGTAGGGGTAATCCAAGTAGGGGTAGTGAAATAGGTTTTAGGACAAAGCTTAGCCCTAAGAGTAGGGCTGATTGTGCAGGTTTGCCTTTGCTTAGAAGATAAAGCCCTGCTACGCATAGGAGGGCGACTGTTGTGTCGAATTCTCCCCAAGCAGCCGTGGTTAATAGCGTGAAGGGGTTGAATAGTAGAAAAAGCCATGCGAAACGCACTGCTTTCTGGGGCATGTTTTGTTGTTCCATGATGGTTTTGGTTGCGTATGCTAGGGCGATGTTGCCGGCGATGATGGGGATTTTTGTGGCGAAGTTGTAGAGGAAAATGTTCGGGGTTAAGGCGTATGTTGAACGGTAAATTAATCCTAAGAGAAACGTCCAAGGCGGCGGGTACCCGATAATTGAGTTAACACCTGTTAGGTATGGATTAGAAAATACAGTGATTGCGTGCGGTTGATATGGGTTTAAGCCTGAACCTACAAGGTAGCCTGTTTGTAAAAAAATTGTTTGGTCGTAGTAGTGTCCTAAAAAGATGGCTAAAGGAATCTGTACCAGAACACTTAAAGTAACCGCTAAAAAATCAGAATTGAACGTTGGCTTGTGCATAAAATTATCTCGATGCTCAAAAAAAGGAAAAAAGGGATAAAGATTCTAAAGAATGAGGGGTTTTTTGAAAAGCTTTGATTTCGCAAAGACAGCAACCAGCAAACCTACTGCCAGAATTAGAGGTATTGCCATTATTGGTAGTTCTGGAACCCAGCTTGTGCCGTTGAAAGCCATGATTTTACCTGAGTCACCTACAACCCACGCTTGTATCAGAGAATCATGGACCATTGAGATGCCTTTCAAGTTGCCGGATGCTATGTTGGCGTTGCATTCCCAGTTAGTGCCAGTCCAGTACATTACCAATCCGTTGCTGCCACAAGCCCATGCTGATGTTGCGTTTCCAATAGTCATTGAATAAATTGTTGAGTTAACTGTTGAAACGGTTGCTCCGCCGGCTCCGAAGACGAAGCTCGTAACGGGTTGCCATGATGAACCACTGAATTGGAGTACTGTGCCTTGGTTATTGCTGCCGCCTGCTGCAAAGCCAGTGTTGGCATTGACCATTTGGATTGTGTTTAGTGGCATGTTTGTGGGGCTTGTCATGGATTCCCATGCGGTTCCGGTCCAATGCATGATTGCGCCTGCATCTCCGACTGCCCATGCTTCTGCTGAGTCGTGAATCATAGCAACACCTCGCATGGTATTAGGAGAGGAACCCATTAAACCGAACCAGGTATCTCCGTTCCAGTTGAGTGTCACTCCGCCTGCGCCTACAATCCAGCCATTATTGCCGTTGGTATCAACGGTTACTCCGTAGAGGGTGTCGTTGACTGTGTCGAATTTGTCTGTGAATCCGGTGAAGCTGATTCGTGTCCATTCGCTCCATGTGCCGTTGTAGTGGAGGATGATGCCTTGGCTGCTGCTACCGCCTACTGCCCAGCCGTCTGTTGCAGTGGTAAACACTACTGAGTAGAGGTTCATCGTGGTGGGGCTATTCACGGTTGTCCATGAGTTTCCATTCCATTGTACAATGGTTCCGCTGTCGCCGACTGCCCAAGCGTTAAGCTTTGTAAGATCGTTGCCGCTGCTGGTGACGTTGTTTACGATGCAGACTGCATTTAGGTTGGTTGAGGTTGGGCTATTTACGCTGTTGATGTTAGCGGTTTGTGCAGACACCGCTGAGAGGGATAAGCAGAGGGATAATATACATAGTGATAAGGCTAATTTTAATGATAATTTCATCTAGTTTTTTCACCTGCCTAAAAATCAGGTTCTAGCAGCCTAACCGAGCATATATTATTTTGTGACTGTGCCACCATACCCACTAAAGAGTGAAAGCATAACTCTCTTAGCCCATAGCGATGTGATTGTGAGAGCACATAAACCATTGTTTATATCGCGCTTTTTAGCCCAGTATGGATGGTGTTTTTGGGTTGTCTCATGTTAAAATGAAGGATGTTGACCCTGACGAGGTTGAGCTTGGGTACTCTTTGATGTCTGAGGAGCATCGACCCAACGATTTAGTACGTTATGCGCAGTTGGCGGAGGATGCAGGCTTCACTTTTGCCACTATCTCTGATCATTATCATCCCTGGACTAGCCAGGAAGGGAATAGCCCTTTTGTTTGGGCAACCATCGGCGGAATCGCACATGCGACCAAGAAACTGCGGTTAGGTACAGCCGTCACCTGCCCTACCACACGTATTCATCCAGCCATTATAGCGCAGGCAGCGGCGACGGCGGCTTCGATGATGCCCGACCGTTTCTTCTTAGGTGTGGGCACAGGCGAAAACTTAAATGAACATATTTTAGGGTCAAAGTGGCCGCCGCATGAAATCCGAAGTGACATGCTAATGGAGGCGTTGGAGATTATCCGTGAACTGTGGCTGGGTAAGAATACCAGTTACTATGGCAGTTTCTATGTTGTGGAAAACGCCAGAATCTACACTTTACCAGAGAATCCTATACCGGTTATAGTGGCGGCTGAGGGTCCGAAGATGGCTAGAACTGCGGGTGAAATAGGCGACGGCTTAATGAGCACAACACCCAACGGCGCCTTCATTAAAGAGTTTAAGGAGGAGGCAGGCGAGAATTTGCCGCTGTATTGCCAATCCACCGCCTGTTTTGCATCGACTGAGGCTGAAGCGAAAAAGATTGCACATAAGCAGTGGCCTATAACGGGGATACCCGGGGAGTTAGATCGGGAGTTGCCGGTGCCTAAGTTTTTTGAGGCAACTGCTTCTTTGGTGACGGAGGAGCAGGCGACTGTGGATGTGGCTTGCGGAGCGGATCCCAAGAGGCATCTGGAAGCAATCAAAACCTATCTTGATGCTGGCTTCAAAAAAGTATCAGTACACAATATCGGTCCTAATCAAGAGGAATTCTTCCGGTTTTATAAGGAGAAAGTGATACCGCAAATAAAGACGCTATTGTAGTTCTATTACTTGGAGTATTTGAGGAAGATTTCACCCAGCTGGTTAGGCACAGGTGAAGCCGTGCCATTAACCCAATATCCCGTCAGTAATGCTTCCCCCTCGAATACGGGTCCAAGGTCATTATCAGACATCCAGTAGTAGGCGGTTAACCCAATTCCCAAGTTTCGGGTTGCATTGTTTAGTGCTGTCCACCAGTCTAATTCGTTCTGAACATCTGAAGGTGGTACGTATGATTTGCAGCTGGCTGCTTCATTAATCAACAGAGGAGCCTTTATGCCCATGCTTTCTATTGCGAGGGTTAATTGTGATTGCACATTAGGAGAGGTTGTTTCCCATTGATAGTTAAAGTAGGGTGAATGCCGATATGCGTGAGTGGTATAGACTAAGTTAGCGGCGTTGGGTATGGCGTTGCTTATTTGTTGGCACCAGCTTAGGTCGTTGTAGTTGGGGATGTAACCAGCGTTCCATTGCATAAAAATCAGGTTCTGTGATGTTACATTTCTTACGGCGTTGTACATTGTTGTTAGGTAGTGTTAGGTATTCGGGGGTTATGGGGTCGGTTCCGGTGTTTTGGGGTTCATTCCATGCTTCGAATATGGCGTTGGGGTAGTCTTTGAGGTTATTTGCCATAAGAGTCCAGAATTGGCTCCAAAAAGTTTTTTCGGACAATTTTGTGCTTGCGAGGAAGCTTGTGCCTGCTTCGTCCCAGCCGCAAAGCGGCAAGCCTTGTGCGCCTCCGCCGTTGCCGTTCTCATAGCCGCTGGTTAATTGATATGGGCAGACATCGACGTATATGCCGTATTTTGCTGCTTCCGACACAACTGTGGTTACGTAGTTTTGGTAGCTAATTGGGGTTGTCCAAGCGGGGTAGTTGTTGGGGTCTTCTATGCTTGCAGTTACGTTGTTTTGCCAGTACCAGTTTACGTTGACGAAGACCCGTATCATGTTGGCTTTCCAGGTTTCTTGGTAGCATTTGAAAGTGGCATCCATCGATTCGATGTTGTTGCTTATGGGGTACCATTTTTGGTCCCATGCAAAAACGGTTTGGTCTGGTCCTGACCACATGCCTGAGGCGGATTCTATGTCGCCTGCGCGGCCTATGCCTCGGAGTGTAATGGTGTTGCCGTTGGTGTCGAGGATTTGGTTGCCTGAAACATGTAATGCGGGTGCTGTTGAGGCTGAGGTGGGGTTGATGAATTCTAGGGCAGAGATGGTGAAAAGCGTAGAGACTAAGATAACGCATAGCACTATTGCTGATTTCACGTAAAATTTCATTTACTCGTTCGGACTCGCAAAATAACAATTTGGAAGTACAACCTCTTCATCGCTTGTCCTCCTATTACAGGTTTGTTGTAACAAAGCGATGCCACAAACAGTGACTCCAACGATTCTGGCAAAAACAATGCCACAACGGTAGAAATAGTCTTAAACTCGATTCTGCGTATCTATCAGCGAAGTTTACATGCCAACTAATTTGCCGCCTGAAGCAATGGACAAATGGGAAGATGTAGAAGCCGCCCGTACGCCCAAAGAAAAAATGGATGCGATGATAGAGTTCCTAAAGTTTGTTCCGCATCACAAGGGCACCATGAAGCTCCGCGGTGAAATGAACCGCAAAATCGCGCTTATCCGCGATGACTTGGATAAAAAGAAGCGGATGGGCACGGGCAAGAGTAGCGGTGGACCCAAACTTTTCATTGAAAAAGCCGCTTCAGCGCAGGTTGCATTGGTTGGCATGACTAATGTGGGTAAAAGCTGCTTGATGAATGCAACCACAAACAGTAAAGTGCGTGTGACTCCGACGCCTTTTAGCACCCATGAACCTGTGCCGGGCATCATGAGTTTTAAGGATGTTCAGTTCCAGATTGTGGAAGCCCCCGCCGTTATGGAAGGCGCAGCTGAGGGTAAAGCGGGCGGTAACGTTACGTTGGGGTTGGCGCGTAATGCTGACGGCGTAGTTTTGATGCTTGATTTAGGCCGTGACCCCGTTGAGCAATTAGAATTAATTTTGGCTGAGTTGGAGAAGACCCGCTTGCTTGTAACTAAGCCCAGTGGTGGACGGGTAGATATTGAGAGGCGCGCTGCTGGTTCACGGCTCAGAGTCATTATTGTGGGCAGATTGATTAATTGCAGTTTGCGTGATGTTGAGGAGCTTTTGAGGAGCTATAGAATCAACGATGCCATCGTTCGCATCAGCGGCGCCGTAGCCTTGAGCGATGTGGAAGACGCAATCTACGAAAACACGATTTACAAGCCTGCGGTGATTGTTGCTAACAAACTGGATTTGCCGGGTGCACAAAAAAACTTGGCGATCCTCAAAGCCCACGTAGACGGCAAATTACCCATAGTGCCCATGTCGTGTCAAAATAAACTTGGCATGGAACAATTAGGAAAAGCAATCTTCGAATCACTCGGAATCATTCGAATCTACACCAAAGAACCCGGTTCCAAAGCGCACAGTGACCACCCCTTTGCCCTGCGAAAAGGCGCTACCATAAACGAGTTAGCCAAAAACATCCACAAGGAGCTCTTGATGAATTTCATGTTTGCCATGGTCTGGGCCAAGCGCCTGCCGTTTAGCCCCAAAAAGGTTGGCACCAGCTTCGTGTTGGATGATGGCGACATTGTGGAGATTCACGCGAAAATCGCCTAGTTGTAGCTGTGTTGTACGATTCAAATCGCCTTATTGAAGCGGTAAGAATCTTCATATATACGCCTTCGATGCGTAGGTTGCCTTTGGGTATAGCATATTATTCGTCGGTTCTTGAATAGGCAAATTGTGGGAGAGGGGAGGAGAGGATGGCGCGTAAATGTGTAGTAAAGGTAGTGCTCAGTAAAGAGCAGAAATCTATTTTATGTGAATTAGCCAGGCGGCTGGGGACTAGTGAGAGTGAGATGCTGCGGACTGCTCTGATGGATTATGCTAAGGATTTGAGTTTGGTTGCTGAGACGATTCATCGAGAGCGTAAACTCTATGCCTAAAAAAAATAAATAAAAATTAAAATTTTGATATTAAGGGGGAAGGTTGGTTGCTTATCTGCTTGATTGGGCAACTCTTTCGATTTCGTTGCGTTTAGCAACGCCTGCGGATTTGATGTCTTTGGCTGCTGCAAGTGTTAATTCGTCGGCGATGGTTTCTTGGATGCTTTTTGGTGTGTTGGCTGAGGATGCTTTTGCGCCTGCTGTGATATGGCGTATTGCGAGGTCAATTCTGCGTTGTGGTGCAACGTCGACTGATAGGTGATAGACGACTCCACCGTAGCTGACTCTTGTTGTGTCTTCGCATGGTGCACAGTTCTCTACTGCTTGTACGAGGACTTCGATTGGGTTTTTGCCTGATTTTGTGTTGATGATTTCGAAGGCTTCTTTGACGAAGTTTGTTGCTTTGGCTTTTTTGCCTGCGTTTTTGCCGCCGCGCATCATGCCGTTGATTAAGCGTTCGACGATGTTGACTTTGGATTTGCGGAATCTTTGGTGTTCATGGCGTCCCATACTGTGGGGTTCAACCATGGGTGTTAAGTTGAGGTATCTTTGTAGTCCGATGTCTTTTACTGTGACGTCTTTGAAGCTCCATTTTTGGAAGAGCTTGATTTCTTGTGGTGTAGCTACAGATGTGGTTGTTTGTGACATAATTATTACCTTGCTGGTTTCTGTTTACGTCCGTAGACGAGTTCGTTAAGTGAAACGCCGTTAACCATAACGACCTTCCATCTAACACCTGGAATGTCTCCCATAGCGCCGCCTCTTGTACCGCCGATGCCTTCCACGACTACTTCGTCGTGTTCATCAACCACGTTGAGTGCACCGTCTCCGGGTAGGAAAGCGGTGATGGTTCTGCCGTTTTTGATGAGTTGTGTGCGGACACATTTGCGAATGGCGCTGTTGGGCTGTTTAGATTCGACACCTACTTTCTCGAGAACGATGCCCCGGCTTTGGGGTGCGCCCTGCATGGGGTCAACTTTTTCGTCGAGCATAAGCATGCGTCGGTTAAAGTACCTATCGTGCCAACGGAAGTTCTTCCGTTTCTTTGCTAATTGCCTTGCGGCAAACTCGCCTCTTGGTGACTTGGAACCCATTCTAAATTATTCCTTCTTTTTGCACATGCATAGTCATAATACTCATATTTAAACAAAACGAAGAAACAGCCGTCGTTTTGAGCGTTTTTGATGGTCTCTTAGCGGCTGCTTATGTGCTTTATCTTGAATACAGTATATTGTTGCTGGGCGATATTTGTTTATTTTATGGCATATAAGCTTGTTTATGGAGGATTAAAATTAGCTCTCTCTACGCGCTTTTCGGTTACTCCCTTGTTTTCGGAATATTGCATGTTTAGGCAAGGTATCCATGTTCTTATGTCTTGGAAGTAGCCTAAGCGATTGAGCGGGTTGCGGTGGTTTGCTATCCGATACTATTTCATATCGGATAACTCAAAAATCATGCGATCCGATACAGATTCATATCGGATAAAAGCAATCATGAGTTGAACTTACGGTTTAATCTATATATAGGGGAGGGGAGTACCTCGGCAAAGCAACAGTGCTTTGGCTACATTGGCTTTTCGGTTCGTTAATCAGGGCACGTGTGTCCCTAGACTAAGCGTCTTGCTAATCTACGCTGAAGAGCATTATTCGGAGACGATATAAGGCGGCGCTGCTCAATGGTTTTTTATGCGCAGGCTTTGGATTGGGTTGATTGTTGTTTTGCTTGTTGCTTTAGCTTTGAGTATAGGCGTTAACATTGGGTTGATGCTTGGCAATCAGCCTTCCGCGGTGCATACGATATTAACTTCGAAAAGCTTGTCGTTCCCAACGGATTAAGTGGAATTGACGATGCATTTAAAGAAAATCCCTTAACTGTGTACCCACTTTTCGTTAGAAGTATGGCAGGCAGACCGTATAGACTAGTAAGTGAGAACCCTAAATTATTGGAGGCATTTATGAAAATAACAAAAAAACAGCCAATAGATAATCCAGAGGTTATTAAAAGTCTTGAGGAATTAGGTTTGATAAAAGATAAGCACTTAACAGTACTTGGCGATATTGCATACGCCCGAATTCTTCAATCAAATAAAACTGAATAATAAATCCTTGGAAATGGATGGTCAAGAAGGGATATATGTAGATATTCTAAGATGAAATAAGCGATTGATTCCAATAGCGAATAGGCGGCCAACTGGTATGATATCCACTTTTTAGAAAGTGACAAAAGTTTTGGGTGGCAAGGGCGTTTTTATGCTGTTGCTTCTATCTTTTCTGTGTTGAGTATTTTAGTTTATTAGTTCTTGCCCCATATTTTTTGAGGCGTCTAAAACTTCAATCCCTATGATTCGCCCGGCCTTGTCGAGGTCGAGTATGACGTTTTCGGCGATTTCTTCGCTTATGTCATATTTTGCTTTTCTTACCCAGATGTAGAGGGCGTCGGCTTTTTTGTCGTATTCTACTTGTACCATAAGCGTTAGGGTCTCCTTGTCCAGTAGACTGTTATTACCGTTATTTTATCGTTGCTCTTTTCGCAGATGGCTTTGAGGTATTTGTCGCCATACTTCTTTACGGCTATATACCGCTCGAGGCGTGATCCGACGGTGAAGTCGGGCTGGAGGATGGTTTCCTCTACTTCTGCTTTTGAGATTTGCCTGTTTTTCATTCTTTCCTTTGCGTTTTCCGTGTAAGTGATAGTAGCCAATTTTAGTCAAGGCTTGATTTGTTGTGTTGTGAATAAAACACTTGCTGTTTAAGCCCCCGGTTAGGGGGCTTTGTTATGTTTTGAGGTTATTGCACTATTGGTTCTTTGATGACTCTGACTTGGTATTCTTCTAATGATTTTTGGCTGATTTGCCAGTTACGCCCAACTTTGATTGCTGCGATTTGTCCTTTGCGGGCGAGTAAACTTAGGTATTCTTGGCTGTAGGGTGATAGCTTTGATGCTTCGGCTAGGCTGAGCAGTTTGTGTTTTGGGTTCGCTTGGTTCAACAGCGCTCAGGTACATGTCTAAGGATTGCTCTACGCAGCGTGCAACAAAGTTTACGATGGGTTTGTAGTTGCCGTTGTCTGCTTTTATGAGGCTGTCGTAGTATCGGCGTCTATCCAGAGTCTTGATTACTGTTAGGGGGTACCCGTTTTTGATTAGCAGCAGATTCATCAGCAACCGCCCCACACGCCCGTTTCCGTCGTCAAATGGATGTATTTCCACAAATTTATGATGAAAGATGGCCGCTGATTCTATGTGTCGGAGTTCTTCAGGGTTCTTTTCCAGCCATTCCAGCAGGTCCTGTATTAGTTGGGGGACTTCGAATGCTGGCGGTGGCATGTGGTCGCTGCCTTCAAGGTAGACTTGGCCGTTTCGGTAGTTGCCTGCGCCTTCACAGAAGCCAGAAAATAGTATGCTATGCAATTCAAGGATGTTCTTTTCCTCATCGGGTTGTTTATCATGTTTTCGATGTAGGTGATGGCTTGGGGGTGGTTTTTGGCTTCGAGGTGTTCGCTTAGGCTTTTGCCTTTTATTGTGATGCCTTCGCGGATTACCAGCCGGGTTTCTTGTAATGTGAGGGTGTTGCCTTCGATGGCGTTGGTGTTGTAGGTGTAGGTGATTTCCATGGTTTCGTGGAGTTTTTTGAGGGCTTGGTTGGAGAGGGGTCTGTAGGTGTCTAGGCGCTGTTTTTTTGTGAGTATTCTTTTGTGGATTGCCAGGTCAAGTAGTGTCATTGCATTAATCTGCGGGCTATCCGATATTCAAACGTATCGGATAACAACAAAATCAAGCCGATCCGATACTTAATTATATCGGATAAACCACAATTAGGGGTTGAACCTACCGTTTAATCTATATATAAGGGAGGGGGTAGGTCGTCAGAGCAGCAAAAGCAGCTCCCTATAGGGGATAGGGAGGTCTTGGCAAAGCAACAGAACCCCAAACACACTAAACCAACAGAGCCCAAAAACAGCCGCCTATAAACCTAACAAGCCCCCCTAACAAACGCAGCTTCCCCACACCCACTAACCAATGAATGCTTACAACCAAAACACAAAACCCAACATTTGTTGAGCCTATAAATAAGGGGGGATAGGGCCCTCAAAGCAACAAAGCCACGGCAACAAATTTTGCGCCCTGAACAGATACTTGTGATTGTTTTCTGGTTATAACTATCGTTTATACGTGATTAAAACAGTGATAATCTTGGCTAGCAAAGCTTTGAAGCGGTTATGTAGCAACGCTGGGTTCCCAACTACTACACAAGGCAACAAGCGAAGAATTGATCGCCATTTTTGGGGTTAGAGGTTAAATTATGGAGGAAAAGAAGCGGATCCTCGTAGTTGACGATGATACGAGTATTTTGAGGGGCTTTAGAGCTCTTCTCGAAAAAGCAGGCTATATTGTGGAAACAGCGGAGACAGGCAAAGAAGCATTAATGCATCTTAAAAACGCAAAGTTTGATTTATGCTTGGTTGATGTAAGGTTGCCCGATATGGATGGGACGGAGCTTTTGTTGGAAATGAAAGAGAATCCTGAAACAGTTAAAATTGTCGTCACGGGTTTCTCTTCTGAGCAGGTTGGGATTAAGGCTGCTGATTATGGTGCGGACGATTTTTTGGTTAAACCAGTCAGGGCTGAAGAATTGCTTGCTGTTGTTCGACAAAGGTTAGAGGCAATACCGACCAGAAGCTAAAGCTCGAGGGGAGTATGCGCTGTTTTGTTGAGTGCGGACTCTGCAAGGCAAAAGTACACTTCCCAGCACAGATTACGCAATGGGGTTAGCGTTGTCTTTAGACCCATCGAGTGCACAGATAAGGAGCGGTTTAAGGAGTTTTTTGGGTCTCTTTCAGCGGCAACCGTGCATTTCAGGTTCTTTGAAATCATAAAAGAGTTGCCCAATGAATCCTTGGAGAGATTCTGCAATTTGGATTACAGCCAAGAAATGGCTATAGTTGCATTGCCCCAAAGCGACGGCATGATTATTGCGGTTGCACGCTTAGTCCTTGATCTTGATAGGCGGCGAGGTGAGTTTGCCCTTACCATAGCTGATGCTTGGCAGGGTTTGGGATTGGGTGCGGAGCTGTTGAGTCACCTCATAGTGATTGCGCGGGATTATGGGCTTGAAGAAATCCATTGTTTCGTATCAAGCGACAATCCAAAGATGATTGGGCTCGCCAAAAAGATGGGGTTGATTGTTAAGTCGTCTGAGGGGGATATGTTGGAGATGGCGCTGCAGTTGACATAGAAGCCGCTGTGGAGCTTGAGGATTACGCTACAACAAGCCTGTAACTCAACCCAAATGCAGACCATAAAACAGGCGCTTTAGCTAAGTCCGCTGGAAGAAGATGAATAATGCCGCCCTTGCCATTATCTACTACTAAAAAAGGGAAACAGGGAGATAGCAACGTTTAATTTTTGGCAAAAGAATCCATTTTTGTGCAAAAAAGCCGATTTCTTCTTGTTATAGCTCTTAGCTTTGCTTGGGCATTGCTTTTTACGGGGGTTTACCTGTTTGCGAGTTCTAACGCTAACTTTGCACAAGCCCAAATGATGCCAACGGTGATGCCAACAACCCCCCAGACAGCAACCCCCGCACCTAACAACAACCAAACAATCACAACACTTCTAATCGCGATAACAGTCGTTGCAATTGCCCTAATCGCAGCGCTACTGATTTTGATATATTTTAGGAAACAAAGAAGGAAAGCAGAGCCGCAGGGTATCCCGCATGTTTACACCTCCAAAAGCACCCAAACCCCGCCATTGACGCCTCAAATCTCCTCCAAAGAAGAAAGCAAACCCTTTGAAGTGTTCCTATGCTACAAAAAAAGCTCAGGCAAAGACTACGCAGACCACCTAAAAGCTGGGTTGGAAGAGGTTGGGTTGCATACGTTTGAAGATTGCAAGGATATTCCTCTGGCGGTTGATTCGGAAAAATGCTGGTCGGGATTTCGTGACAAAGCGTTGACTGAAAGCAAATATTTCATTATTATTATGACCCCTGGGTTTGATTTATCCTCCGAAGTCGTCAAAGAATTAGCCTTGGCTAGAAAACAATCCAATAAGACGTTTGTGTTTTTTAGGCACCGAAGCATGGGCAGAAAAATCAGGGTTGATTTGGGTGGGGAAGTGCTCGATATCGGTCAACTTGAGCAGGTGTCTTTTGAATCTAAAGAGGAACTTTTACGTTTAGCCATTAATATCCTGCAGAAAGGTAGTGCACATTAAATTCAGTGTTGCCGTGGGGTTTTCAATGCAGTTATCGGTTCCGCTGGGGTTTTGTTGTGTAAAAGCGCTTTTCTGCAACAACAACTATAGAAAAAGACAACCCCCAAATCATGACTTCTTCTGAAAAATCCATAAAACGGACCAGTTGAGGGGCCGCATGGTTTCTAAACAAAGCATTGTGTATACCGAGGTGCAGTCACACACCTTTAAACTGTTAGCCGCATGACCTTTCTGATGGCTTTTTTGGAGGTGAATTGATAGTGGTCGAAATTGAAGTGCGCAAAGCACAACCGGGCGCAACAAGCACAGAAAGCACAAGCTTGGACATTAACGAAATCATCGGTAAAGTCCGCGGTTTCGTGGATAGCATTCGGGAAATGTCAAGTGAGGGCGAACCCATGAAAGTAAGCTTAGAAGGCTTCAACGTTACAGTGGGCAAAGATCATGACGATTACGAATTCGCCCTAAAACTAAGCTTAGTCATCAAACCTAAAACAGCCGCATAACCCCATTTCTTAGTCTCTAAACCCCCTTTCGAAGCGGCAATATAGAGGTAAATCTTTTGTCAACAATAGAAGCGGCAGTTATCTCACTAATCGGTGTAACCATATTCGCCGCTATAAACCTCTATATCATAAAAATCTCAAACTACATGGGCAAAAAAAACTCAAAATCCTCTCCTTCTTTGGCGGAGTTACAGCCACATATGTCTTCTTGGACTTATTGCCCAGCCTCCAATACTCCGACTTATACCTAAAGCAACTAGGAGCCGACAACCAATTTATCCAACTCTATGAAGACTCCATCTTTCTTGTAGTTTTAATCGGGTTTTTACTTTTCTTTTCTTTGGAACATATCACCGTTAAATCCTATAGAACCCGACGTCAAACAGACGGCATGGATTTAAAACAAACCCAAGCTTCCAAACGCATTTTTCTGATACATCTCCTCACATTAGCTTTTCTTGAATTTCGTGTTAAGCTTCGTTTTCATCTTTGAATTCGAAACAGGCATTATAGCAGCTACTCTTTATGGCGTCGCAGTCTCCATGCATCTATTCATATCCAGCGAAACCATGCTTGAACAGTACCAAAGTTACCAAGCCAAACTCGGACGCTACGTATTGGCGGCAGTTCCTATTATCGGCTGGATAGCTTCATTGCTTATACCTGAAACCATCGCGCAAGCATACGTGCTTTTAGCGTTTATTTCAGGAGTCATACTCTACCACTCAATCCGCAACGAACTCCCCACCAGTTTGCGCAGAAGCAGCCTAGCATTCTTCCTAATTGGCGCGTTGCTATATGCTGCAATATTAATTGGGCACGCTTTGATTGTGGCGTAGGTGGTTTTGCAAAAACCTTTTACATAGATAACATGCATGTAATGGCAATAGGAAGGTGAATTGTTTGGAAAAGAAATGTCCCGTATGCAAAAAATCCTACACCACATTCAACGCTAAATCAAAGTACTGCAGCGATGCCTGCGCCAGAAAAGCCGGCAAATCAAAATAAACCGCTAAAAATAAGGCATCAGCTAGTTAATCTTACTTCGCAACTTCTTTTAAGGGAAAACTATGCTGCCGCTGCCCTAGGAAGCGTCAACTTTTCAAGGTCTAAACAGCTATCACAGAGGTCAGAACTCGGCCGATTCGTGCGTTTGCGAAAGACAACCCGGGGATACTGCTTGCAACTTGCAATCCAATGCCATCTATCAGGTTCAGCTCCCTTAACATACTCTGCCATTCCATCCTCCAAATAGGCTTATGAAGCCGCAACTATTTCTGATTTGCCCTATCAAAATGAAGCGGCAACTCCACACTCACCACAGTACCCACGTTAGGTGCACTCTCAACAGAAATTTTACCGCCATGAGCCTCAACGTATCTTTTGCAGATAGGTAACCCGAAACCCATACCCTTTGCTTTAGTGGTAAACAATGGCGTCCAAAGTTTACCTAATACCTCTTTAGTCATGCCCAAACCTGTATCTTTAAACATGAAAACAATTGAGTCACCATTAACAGTGCATTTGACTGTTAAATCGCCTCCTTCGGGCATAGCATCGTAGGCATTTTTTATTAGCCCTGCAAATCCTCGAGTGATTCGCTGAGCATCAACATAAAGCTCGGGATAATCGGTTACATCATTTATAATGGAAACATTGTCTGGTTGTACAACTATAGCAAGTGAATCTTTTATGAGTGTCTTGGGAGTTGTAGGTGCTAATTCTAATGTTATTTCTCCTGAGTAATCTAGTAAGTCATTGATTATTTTGTTGGAGTAATTGATGCCTTTATCGATGCATTCAAACATTAATAGATCTTCATCATCCAAAGTGTTGGCGTATTTACGTTTCAAATAGAATGATGCCCCCCGAATACCTGAGAGCGGATTGCGTAAATCATGCCCTACCATACCCGCTAATTCGCCGATGGAAGCGAACCGTTCAGTTCTGAGCAGTTTCTGCTCCATGGCTTTTCTTTCAGTTATATCATGCAAAACAAAGGCTGCCCCAACATCTCGGTCCCCATTATCACATACTATCGAGCAAGAAAGAGTTCCAACTCTTTTTTCACCGGTTTTTGTGAAGAATGATATTTCATAATTCTTGATTTCCCTTAGTTTGCGTAGGCTAACCAGAACCTCCGGCGTTGCATTCTGCTGGTTTAGTACCTTTGCCTTCTGCAACATTTTTCCGATTGATTGGCCAACAACTTCTTCCTCGCTGTAACCAGTCAATTCAACAAATGACCTGTTAACCTTCATTATTTTTCCTTGAAGATTCAAAAGGAGAACGGAATCCGGCATAGTCGAGAAAATATTTTCAGCTGCGATTTCAGGCCTAAAACTAAACAAGTTATACCTAAGCATTGCGTATACTACAAAAACGCTTGTTATGCTCCCAGAGATGCTGCCTAAACCTGGGAAATCAACGTTCATTGCCGGAAAAATAGAATCCGTTACCAAGGATAACAGGATTGGTACCATGAAGCCGAAGGCAACAAATTTGGTCTGTTGCTTCTTTGTTTTATCACCAACCCGCTTATAGTACTGAATATAAAAGAAGACTATTAAAAGCCCAAGAATAGCTGACCAAACACCACCGATGTTAGCCGCCATCGAGTTCAACGGTAGAAGGGTTATGTAACCCCAAGGCATCAGCACCACTGTGCCTGAAATCCAATTAGTGGTCAAATCAAGCACTGAAAACAACAGAGCGGGCAGGTACAAAGCAACATAGATGAGTTTTTTCTTCAGCAAGTCACTTTCAGTAAAGGCAAGGGTGAAATGAAGCATTAGCGGTACCAAAAAAGGCCAGAAACGACAACGCTTTTGACCATAGAAACGCTGTGTCTAATGAGTCAGCTTGGGTTTTGCCGAAGGTACAGAACGCCCAATATGCATTAAAAAACATCGTAACCATGAAAAGCCTGTTTATGCCGGATTTGCGGTTGAGGAAATATACGCTTAACCCTAGGACAATGGAGATGGCGCTTGCACATAGGGATAGGAGAGCGTAAAGATTCAAGTTTTTCTTTGATCCACCTTCGGTTAACCCTAACTTCTAGCCGCTTAACCCTTAAAAGTACCGCTTTTTTATAAAACGATGTGTGCGGATAGTTAGGGACAACAAGTCATTCAGAAACTGAGTAACTGATTAGGTTGGGCATAAATCAGCATGCTTTTATTTATCGCGGTAAGAACTACTGTTTAACGTAGCATAGATAGGTTGCATGCATATGGTTGAACTAAGACTGCAAGAACAACAGCTCCTCTCTGCCCTAGACAAACTCACAAGCGCCAGCGTAGAAAAACTCGTCGAAACATGCGGTTTCCCAGATTCAGCAGTCATGCGCTCCGCACTAACCCTGCAAGAAAAAAACCTCTTAACCATACAAGCAGCAACACAGAACATAATCAAACTCACCGCGGAAGGCAAAACCTATGCGCAGAGCAGTTTGCCTGAACGCAAACTAATCCAAGCTGTATCGGAACTCGGCGGCAGTGCAGACCTGCACAAAGCAGCCCAACAAGCAGGGCTCGAGCAACAGTTCATTCAGATAGCTCAGGGCTGGGTTATCCGCAAAAAATGGGCACTTTACGATTCAAAAACAAACACTTTAACCCTCAACGATGCCCTGTTGCATCAAATGGCGGTTCCGCAGGGCTGCGACGAAACCCTGCTCAAGTATCTTGGCGAAAAAGAGCAAGCAGCGCAGGATGACTTAAGCCCTGAACTCAAAGATGCGGCGGAACAGCTTAAGAAACGCAAACTTGTAACCATCGAACCTAAAACCACCCGTGTACTGCGAATCAATGAGGAAGGCAAAAAAGCCGCCTCAGAAGCCACCGTATCAGTGCCTGAAGTAACCAAACTTACCCCCGAACTGATAATCACGGGAAAATGGCGTGAAACCAAATTCCAAAAGTACAACATAGAAGCGGCAGTCGCTAAAACTTGGCCTGGCAAGAAGCACCCCTACCTAAGCTTCCTCGATGACGTCCGAGCAAAACTCGTGCAATTAGGCTTCCAAGAAATGACTGGCACACAGGTTGAAACCAGCTTCTTTAACTTCGATGCCCTAAACGAGCCACAAGACCATCCAGCACGTGAACCCACTGACGTCTTCTACATTAAAGAACCCAAATTTGGTGAATTAGAAAGCCACGCTAAGGCTGTAGAGCAGGTTAAACAAACGCATGAGAACGGCTGGATAACGGGTTCCACAGGATGGGGAACCAAGTACACCCTTGAAGCAGCACAGCGACTCATTCTCCGCAGCCAAGGCACATGCTTAAGCGCAAGAACGATGGAGAACGGCAAATATAATGTACCTAGCCGCCACTTCGGCATCGCCCGCGTCTACCGACCCGAAATCACCGACCGCACACACCTAAGTGAATTCAACCAAGTTGAAGGCATCATACTCGATGAAAACTTAACTCTACGCGACCTATTGGGCGTTCTGGGCAAATTCGCCATGGAAATCGCTGGTGCTGAAAAAGTTCGCTTTAAACCAGACTATTTCCCATTCACCGAACCCAGCGTGGAATTAAGCGCTTACAAGGAGGGTTATGGCTGGATAGAGTTCGGCGGCTCTGGAATATTCCGCCCCGAAGTAACAATGCCTCTTGGCGTTAAAGCTCCAGTAATCGCTTGGGGACTAGGCGTTGACCGATTATTTATGATGAAATCAGGATTGAGCGATATCCGCCAAATTTTTAGCCAAGACCTTGATTGGCTACGCAAAAAACAGGTGACCTAAAATGCCCACAATCGACATAGACTATACAGAACTTCAGCGTCTCCTAAAAGTCAACCTTAACGGCGACATGGAGAAACTCGACGACATACTCTCATACGTTAAAGCGGAAGTCAAAGGCTTCGACGAGAAAGAGAACGCTGTCACCGTCGAATTCAAGGATACTAACCGTCCTGACCTCTGGAGCATCGAAGGCTTAAGCCGTGCGCTTAGAGGTTATTTAGGCCAAGAGAAAGGCATCAAACCATATTCAATAGGCAAATCAGAAGTCGAAGTAAATGTTGACGCTAAAATTTTTGGTATCCGCTCCTTCATCTGCTGTAGCGTCATCAAAGGTATTCACCTCTCGGATGAGACAATTAAGGGCATTATGCATTTGCAGGAGAAACTTGACCAGACTAACGGCAGAAGCCGCCAAAAGACAAGCATCGGCATCTATAATTTGGATTTGATTAAGCCGCCGATAGTCTATACAGCTGTTAAGCCTTCTGAGGTTAGTTTCATACCGTTAGGGTTCACTGAAAAAATGGAACTTAAACGAGGTTTTGGAGAAGCACCCCAAAGGCCAAGAGTACGGTCACATAGTCAAGAAGAATCCGCTTTACCCAATGTTGTTTGACAGCGAAGGCAAAGTACTCTCGTTCCCTCCAATCATAAACTCTAATGACTTGGGCAAAATCACCGAGGAATCAGTTAACTTGCTTGTTGAAGTCACAGGCACACTTTACCAGACGGTGCTCAATACGTTGAATCTTGTCACGTTGGCATTGATTGACCGTGGAGGCAAAGCCTACACTACAACCGTCCGTTACCCAGCAGGCTCGCAATACGCTCAGGGAAACGTTGTTACCCCCGACTTTAGCAACCGAACCTACAAACTAGGCATAGCGGAGACGAACAAGCTGTTGGGCTTAAACTTGTCTGCAGCGGAGATTGCAGATTTGCTTGGCACCGCAGGTTTCGATGTCGAGAATATAGCTGTGGACTGCCTAACTGTGCTGGTTCCATGTTACCGCGTAGATGTTATGCATCAAGTTGACATAATCGAAGATGTCGCTGTCGCATACGGCTACAACAACATCAAACCGCTCTGGCGAGAACTACCAACCACTGGCAAAGCAAAACCTGATCAGCAACTCATCAACACCGCACGCGACCTCATGATTGGGCTGGGCTACCAAGAAGTCCTAAACACCACCTTAACAAACCCCGAGGTACTCTTCCAAAAAATGAACACTGCACCCTCAAATTATATGGAGCTCGCAAACCCCAAAGTTATAACCATGAATTGCCTGCGCAACCAGCTACTTCCAGGTCTTATGGAGTTCCTAAGCGTTAACCAATCCGTCGAGTTCCCACAGAAAATCTTTGAATTGGGCAAAGTTACATTACCTGATGCTTTAGCAGAGACAAGAACAAGGGACGAGAACTGGCTATCAGCAGTCACAACTCACCCCAACGCGAACTTTAGCGAAATCAAATCTGCTCTGGATTCGTTTATGGCTAACTTCGGTGTAGAATGGATGATAAAAGAAACCAGCCACCCGAGTTTTATGGAGGGCAGAGTCGGCGCAATCCAAGTTGACGGTATCTGCGTAGGCTATGTGGGTGAAATTAATCCTGCTGTGTTGGAGGCATGGAAGCTTGAAAATCCAGCGGCAGCGTTTGAACTGCATTTCCAAATGTTAGCCGACAAGAAACTGACAAAGAAACAGTGAATAGACTACCTACCTCAGAGGTACCTCCCCCTCCCTTATATAAAAGCGGAAAATACCCTTCAGCGATAGTTTCTTCTTAGAACCCTAATTTGATCCAGATAGGGTCCTTCCTACATTTCCAAACGTTAACCTATGCTAAACTCTAGAAGCAACAATAGCTAAACCATGGCAGCAACAACGTTTGCTTCAACTTTTTCTATAACTGCCTCATCTAAACCGATTTCTTTAAGCATCTTATTGAGTAAGCGTGTGTCTACGTGTCGGCAGTCTGGGTTTTTGCAGATGTAAACTTCGGTGGAGAATTTGTAGGTGTCCGAGTGGCAAGTTGGACATTTAGAATACATACCTATCCATGTAATAATTGGTGGTGCGTTGGGTTAATTCTTTTTGGAAACCATTGGCTGAGAGAATTTTTAGAACCATGAGAGGGTTCCGTTTTTCCTCGCCGTCTTCAAACACCATGCATAGACGCCGTAACCCAACGGCACAATGATGGCGCATTGCAACCCCAAAATCAAAATGTAAGGCAGAATCATAGGTATCGTCCACCCCGTAAGCATAAGGCGTATGCTCGTGAAGAAGTAGTATTGGGGCAGAATATAGGCGATGGCTTGCAGGGCAGCAGGCATTACCTGTGGGGGAAACAGGACGTTGCCGAACAAGCCTGTAGTTATGGTTATCAGTGCCGTAACGGGGTCGCCCTGTTTTGTTAGGATTAGGATGCCTGCGCCGATCATGCTAAAACCGATGAATGTTCCAATACCCAGCGCCAACACGATAAGCGTGCCTGCAAGGTTGACGGTTAAGTTGACGCCGAAAAACAAGACGCCCACCGAAAGGTAAACCACCACGACTGCGGTGCTCCAGATGAACCCCCAAAGTGAGCTTCCGATGATAAAAGTGGATAGCCTTGTTGGCGAAACCAACACTTCTTCGAGTGCCCATGGATTGATCGTTTTCTGTACCAACGTTAAAGACTGGTTAAGGTAGGTGCTGAACGCTAAGCCAATAACTATGTAGGTTGTAAAGTCCATGTTGTACATTTCAAGCACGGTTTGGCTCACTACGCTTGAACCCAAAAAAGCAAAGGACAACGCGCCGAACAGTGCGGTCATGACGAGGATAGCTATGTTGGTTTTGTATGTGCTAAAACTGATGATGTCGCGTTTCATGAAGTAATAGATTTTTTCCAGTTCATCCCAAAACGCCAAGTTATGCCCTCCCTGTGAGTTCGATAAATGCGTCTTCGAGGGTGGGTTCTTCTCGGCGGAAGTTTACGAGCTTGATTTTTTCTTGGAAGAGAAAGTCAAAGATTGCTGGAATCTGGTCGACGCTTTTTAGCTCCAAACAGAAACCCTTCTGGTTACCCATGGCGTAATCGTTGTTTTCGGTTAGGTTGGTTATGGCTGGGAATGCTCGAAGCATTCTCGGTTTGTTCGGGGGTGATTTTTTCGACGACGATGTAGATGAGTTCGCCTTTTTTTAATCATGCCTCGGATGGCGTCGGGGGTGTCGCAGGCGATTAAGTTGCCCCTTTCGTGAGGATGCCGATTTGGTCACAGATTTGCGCTGCCTCCTCAATGTAGTGGGTGGTGTAGAGTACGGTTTTGCCTGTTTCTTTAACGGTGTTTTTGACGAAATCTCGGATGTTACGGGAAGAAATCACGTCTAAACCCACGGTGGGCTCGTCAAGCATTAAGATTGGCGGGTCAGGCAGCAGCGTGCGGGCGAGGGAGAGCTTACGTTTCATGCCGCCGCTGTATTTCTGGTAGAGATCAAATGCGCTGCCCTCCAAACCGACGAGTTTGAGAACCTCCATTATGCGA
Organism: uncultured archaeon; assembly: GCA_963782915.1. Taxonomy (GTDB): domain Archaea; phylum Thermoproteota; class Bathyarchaeia; order Bathyarchaeales; family Bathycorpusculaceae; genus Bathycorpusculum. Next base: position 41,661 of record CAWALK010000019.1, on the reverse strand, counting down.
TCGTGACGCTTCTGGCGGGGCACATTATAGATTGAGGCGAAGAATTCGAGATTACGGTAACCGTTGAGTCGCCAAAAAAAGCCCCTCTCGCCCACGCTAAAAAGCGTGCCCAAGGAGCGTTTAACCATCATTTGCTGCTTGATAATGTCATAGCCGTTAACGAGTGCGGTTCCACCCTCAGGCGGAAGCAAGGTGCAGAGCATTTTGACTAAGGTGGTTTTGCCTGCACCGTTAGGCCCCAACAGTCCGAAGAGTTGCCCTTTTTCGATTACTAAATTTAGGTTGTCTACAGCGTTTGTTTCCACAGTTTTTTTGTGTGCAAGTAAGCCTCTGCCCTCAGCTGGCATTTTGGTTTTGAATGTCTTTGTGAGGTTGATTGTTTGGATCGCATAATCGTTTTGCAGGCGTTTCACCTCTTTTTTTGGCAGGGCTATGTGCACAACAACCATCAACCGCCAAACAAGCAGGTTAATTTTTGGCGGTTATTTGGCAAAAAAACCTCAAATACAAAGTGCAACAAATCGGTAGGTTATGTTGCCAAAAGTCGTTGTGTATAATTCAGTTAGCGTTGACGGCGCAATTAAGGATTTCGACGTAGACATAGCTTTGCATTATAAAGTCGCTGGTGGGATAGGTGCTCAAGCAATGCTTGTTGGGTCAGACACTGCTAAACTAGGCATGGAAATATTCCTCAAAACCATCCCTGCTGAACAGCCCAGCGATTTTTTGAAGCCAACAATCAAAGAGGGAGATAACCGACCGTATTGGGCTATTGCAGACAGTAGAGGAAAACTGAATGGTTTTCTGCATATTTTTCGCCAATCTGGATATGGTAAAGACGTAATCCTTTTAGTTTCTAACACAACTCCAAAGGATTATTTGGAGTATCTTAAAGCAAGACATTATGATTTCCTCGTAGCTGGTAACGACCATGTTGATTACAAAGCGGCGCTCGAAGAACTTAACAAGCGTTATGGTATAGACACGGTTGCTACTGATACAGGCGGCGTTTTAGCCAGTTTACTATTAGAAGAGGGGTTGGTGGATGAAATACAATTGTTTATTGCCCCAGAAATAGTAGGCAAAAAAGCAGTTACTCTATTCAGGACCCTAAATATGCCTGTAAAACTGGAGCTAATCCGAAGCAAAACCGTAAAAAAACACGTTCTATTGGTTTACAGGGTCGTTAAGGCAAAGCAAGAGATTAGTTGAAGCTACGCAAAAGGGTCATAGTAGTTGCTCTTAGAGTACCTGCTTTTTTTAAAGTACATTACCGCCTAATCCCTCAAGTACGGGGTCGCCGACAAAACAAAACGTAACCCACCACTGAACGCTTGAAATATTAGGGGTTTTTGACTAGAACTGTAGTCTAACCCAACCTTTGTGCTTTACACATGCGAAAGTTGGGATGTATCAACATTTGATAGGATAGCGGCTGCTTTTTTCTTCAACAAACGCATTGAAGCAAACAAGTCAATTCCCAGCGTCACCCAAAGCAAAAGCATCGTTGGCATCAACACATCAACGACTTTGAAGGAAAAAATAGTACTCTTAAAGAAGCTAAACAGCAAAGCGAAGGAAACAAGCGTTAAAACCATAGTCAACGCAAAATGCGTCAAGATAACAATTTGGGTTTTGCGCATGGTCTTTAGCAACTTGAATAAGGCTTCTCTTGTTTGCGAGTCTCCAATATCCTGCTTTTTTGTTAGTTGCCTCTGGAAAATTGCTGGGTAACCGATATGGCTCCAGAGCAATGAGGTATCCTTTGAAGCTACATCTTGGATAAAGAAGCGGAAACGGTCGTCATTGTCAGGATTCGGTTCCAACCAATACCTGAAGCCGTAAGGAAACACAAACACATGCACGATTTGGCTTTTTCGTATTGACTGTAGAACCAGCCGCTAACCGCAAACAAGCTAATCAAGAGTGGGAAGAACGCGAATAACCCAAACGGCGCATACTCCGAATAGCCCAGTAGGGTTATGACTGCAAGAAAGGGTACACCAAACAACGCCAACCCAACTGGAAACACTTCCCAAACCGTTGCTTCAGCAGCCTTGGACAATCTGGAGAGGACGATTCTGCTTTCAACAACACCCAACAGCAAACCAGCCAGGACGCCGTAGAAAACGTAGCCTAATCGGTTTAATGTGAACCAATGCAGATTCACAGTTGCCATGTACATGAAGACGGCGATGGGAACTGCCATGAATATTGCGTAGACAAGGCGTGTTTGGCCAATGGGCATCTTTAGTGTGCTGTACTGTGGCATGGGGTTTCAGCATTCAAATTAGCCCTGTTGCTTTAAAGAATTTATGGAATAAAAAGAAAAAGCGCTTATGCGATTTGGATTTTTTTATCTAACGCCGAAGCAATGTTACGTTCGATGAGGCGTTTCATGTTGCTTATTTTATCCACCGTCTCCTGATACGAATTAGCTTTAACCGTCTCGTGGGTTTCTACGCTGGTTTTACGGGCTTTAAGCAGGTTTACCTGTTCCTGGTACTGGGCAAAGTTACGGTTTGTTTCATCCAGCTTAGCAGATGCCAAAAGCTGATCACGGTTCGTCGCCATCTCTACACATCGAATTTGCAAACTTGCCAGCGAATCTTTGCGTAGAATCTCGTTTGCTGTCTGTTCGGCTTTGCGGGCTTTATCTGGCTTAAGTTTAAGCGTGTCTTTAGCCATCATAGCCTCGAGTTTTTCTAGAATCTCTTTGAGCACTGGATAGCCTGTTTGTTCTTGAACCAGTGCATCGAAGGGTGCGTTCTAGGTATTGGTTGATTTTGTTGAGTTCGTCGGGGCCTATGCCTCCTCCGCCGCCTGAAGTGGCCAGCGCCTGCATCTTGATGAAGGGTTTTTGAAGATGGCGCAGGGTGTTTTTGAGTTCGTTGCTCAGTGTTTCGATTTCGGTGTTTACGAGGTTTAGTTTATCGATGGGGCCTTTGCTTCGTAGCTCAAGAATTTTTTGTTCTAAATCGGCGATTTCTTGTTCAAGGGGTACACGCTCGTTTTTTATGTTGTTTTTGTCCTCTTGAATTGTGAGCAGATGTTTCTCGACGCCTTGCAACTCATTTAATTGCAGTAGTGCTTCTTCGAGTGTTTTGGTTTTAACGTATTCTTTTACTACGTAATCGTTGAGGGATGTGTAGGATTGTTTTGCCTTCTCGTAGATCGCTAAGAATTTTCTTCGGTCCATGATGAAGAAGGGTGAGATTCTTGGGAACCAGTTTTTTATGTCAATGTCTGTAACAAGCATGACTTTTTGTATTTCTTGTATGTAGCGGTTCATTGAGTCGTAGGAGACCTGTTCGGGCGGGGTTAATTTTTTTAGTCTATCGAGGAATAGCCGTGCAAGTTTGTTGAGGGCTCGTGCGCGGTTGTAGACTTTCATGTTTCTTTTTTCGATTTCTTTGCTGCTTACGTCGAGGAGTTGTTTGCTGACATCTGTGAGGGCTTGAACTTGGAGGTTCATGTCGTCCCGTAATTTTTTGGCTTGGGCATGGACAGGTGTGAGGACGGAGTTTGTTTGTCCTTCTAGCCAACGTTTAGCGTCTATGGATGTTGAGAATTGGATGGTTGCTTCCGTCAACTCGCTTCACTTACCGATATTGTTAGATTTGCTTGTTTATGTATTTTAGCCCAAATAAGGTACTTCTTTTTGGGTAGTTACTCTTAAATAGGTAGCTGAGTGGATAAAATACCAAGCAGGGAACAAAAGTGAACACTAAAACAAGCACAAAATCACTTGCACTAATCATAATATTCGTCGCATTGGCGGTAGCCCTAAACGTTTATGGACCAAAAATCCCTTTCCCCTTAGCAACCTTTCTTTGGTTCCAACTATGGGAAATCCCCATTGTAGTATCGTTCCTACTAATTGGACCTAAAACGGGTGTAGCAGTCGCCGCTTTAAATACTCTAATACTCTTTGCGGTATTCCAAGGAGATCTCCCAACTGGACCAATCTACAACTTCATCGCCGTACTCTCAATGTTGCTTGGCATATACCTGCCATACAAGATAGCAACACATGGATGCAAGACGGATAACATAGGTACCTATTTACGAAAACACATCCTCGTCATCACGCTATCTGCAACCGCCCTTGGCATTACTTTACGCATACTCGTCACATCCGTTGTAAACTACTTTGCACTGCAACAAACCTACCCAATCGGCTTTGGATTACCAGAACCTGCAGCCTTAGCCTTCATACCAGTCGGTGCACTCTTCAATGCTATAGTCGCAGCTTATACGATACCTATCGCAATAGCAATAACAATCGCAATAATATCAAGAGTTAAAATAAACTAAAAATAAAAGAAGATTTAGAAGCCCAAAGCTTGGGCTAAAACTTTCGGATTTATTTGTCCCGCCTTGAAGGTTCGTCCTGTCTTGGCGTTATTTATCATTAAGACAGCAGGGGCAAATAGGCTTGGGTCAATCTTGTAGAAGTCTTTGCCCGCGTCGAGGAAGATTTGCAGGAATGGTTTGCCGTAGTCTTTTGAGTTAATGGATGGTGCATCCTTAACCAGCTTTTCAAGTTTGGCTTCGTCGTCGGAGTCGACTGTTAGGTAGACTGTTCCGCCGTAGAGGATGACGTCGTTGGTTCTTGCCATGGCAACTTCGAAGTCTGGGCCGACTGGCGGAATTGGGGCGTAACCCATTGCGTAGCGGATACAATTGAAGTCGAGACCTAAAGTGTGAAGTTTGTGTATACCTACTTCGACAACGCGGCCAGCGACCTGTGTTAAGCCTGCTACTGAGGCGGTTGGGGCAACAACGATGAGCAGGTTGGGTGCGGTGATGTTGGTTGCTTTGCAGACTTTCTCAATTAGAACGTCGGTTGGGATTACGTTGCTTTCGAGGGTGATGACGGCTTTGTCGCTTTGGTCTGTGTAGTGGAGTTCTTCATAGATTTCTTTGGGTTTTAATGCGATTGCTCGGGCTGGTCCTGAGCCGATGGCGATGTTGTCGCCGTCTTTTATGCGCCAACCCGCGAATTGGCTGCCTAACATGGCGATTGCTGGGTGGTCAGAGGTGATTGTGACTGAGGGGAAGTCTAAGTCGCCGTAGCTTTTCATGCCTACTTCGGCTTTGCCTGCGCCGCCTAAGCAGAGTTCGGTGAGCATTTTGCCTGCTTCAAAACCGCCGGGGGCTTTGACGCCTGCATCGATGATGGTGGCTCCCGCGGTTGATTTGGTGATTTCTACGCCGTAGAATTCGGGGTTATCGAGTAATTTTTGGGCTTTTTGCCAAGCTAATTGGTTTACGCTTAATGCTTTAGCCATAACAGTTGCACCTTTTGGGCATCTAAACTGGATGGGTATTGAAATATTAAAGGTAACGCTGCCACAAAGTTTGTTCTATATATCAGGAGATCAAAAAAGTTTTATTCTGCTTGCGTGTTGCGTTGCAACCAACCTGCTTGTAACAGTGAACATAGACAGACCCCTAAATAGTCTCCATAGTTAGCAATAGTGCATTTTTTATTATTAGTGTTCTGCAACTTGTTTTTTATAACCGTGTCCCCCGTACCAAGTTGATAAAAAATTCATTTCTCTTAGTGCTCATTTTTGTTCTTCGTGGGGTCTGAGATCGCCCAGAGTTTTCCCATCCCATGTGTGGGTTGTGGGGGTGGTTGGTTTTTTGGTTTGGGCTGTTTTTGCTGTTAGCGTTGGGATGGGGCAAGGTTTTTTTGTCCCATCCGTAGTTGAGCTATGTTGGGTAGGTTGGGATGAGCATGGCAAGTATGTTGCGCTTAGCGTTTTATTGTTGTTTCTTTGTGTGCTGCAACCGTAGGGGGTGCAGTTACAGTTGCAGAGCAACGATTAAGCATCATGGCAAGTCATTTGATTGACCTTATTAATCGATATACTGGAGAAAAACATTTTGCTGTTTCATCATCAACTCCTCGTGTAGGGATACACCGTGGAAAGGAGTAGTGCGGGTTTTGTTAGTTATTACAAATGGTCTGGGAGCAGGGTTCAACAACAGTAGAACAACCACTAAATTTCATCTCAATTGCACAGCTCGATTAAAAGCCAATCGCCAACAATTCAGCATTTGCTGAGCCTATAAATAGAGGGGATAGAGAAAAAAATCACAACAGAGCACTCTGCTGTTGGCAATATGCTTTTTTAGTCTCACCTAAATCTATTTTTGCGGTGTAAAGTTACGGAAGAAGCAACTATTTGGGTTCCAGCCGACGGCGACACATTCGTCACCGAAGACGGCTTCATCATGAACACATTCGGTTACGAGCATCCCGAAGACAGAGTATTCGCATTTCTAAAATATATCCCAGCCAAGTACAAGGACCTCTTCAACGTAGAAATGCTCCAGCGCACATGGAAATTCGGCACAAAACCCCTCACCGCCCAATTGTTCCGTGCAGAGAAACTCTACACCGCCAAAAACTATCAAACATTCATCGAGGCTTTCCGCAAAAACTTCCCCAACTACCTCTACTACGACCAAACACGCGGAAAAGAACTCATCACAGCGCCACTGGACAAAATCGAGCAAGTATTTGTACCCAAAGACCGCTTAGTTTGGCTGCAGAACCTAAAAAACCCCGATGACTTCCAGAAAATGGCGCTCGAAATCATCGACCTAGTCCACAAAGAATCAGGCGTTCCATACGACGGATTTAGGGCTTCATGGCTCCACTGCACTTGAGATGCATGCACCCGAATCAGACATCGACTTCGTCGTGTATGGCACCGAGAACTTCCGCAGAGTAGAACAGACACTGCAAATTCTCGCTAATCAGGGCACAGTCAGCTACATCGCTGGCAACCGCATTGAAGCAGCACGCAAATTCGTCGGTAAATACAAGGGCAAAATCTGGATGTACAACGCCACCAAAAAACCCGAGGAAATCAAGGGCAAATTCGGCGACTACACCTACACGCCACTGGCCCCAGTTCGGTTCTTGGCAACGGTGTGTGATGATACTGAAACGATGTATCGCCCAGCAATCTACAAAATCAGCAATTACCAACCGATGGATGCACAATCCGAACTCGACATCGACAAAATCCCAACACAGGTCACTTCAAACATTGGTTGCTACCGAAACGTCGCCCGCTCAGGACAGCAAATCAAAGTCGCAGGCACCTTAGAGAAAGCCCAATCAACAAATGACGGCAGTCAGTCTTCTACCAAGTTGTCGTCGGCACAGCTACTTCGGAAGAAGAATACATATGGCCAACCTAAACCTGCGCGACAGAGACGCAATCCAGAGCGCTGAAGGCATTATTTTCCGTGTCTTCGGCTACAGCCATCCACCCAACGCTTATCTTTGCGATGCGGAATACGCCAGCTCAAAAATATTTATCTCAACCGACCCCCGAGCGCCACGAGAAGGCAGAAGCGAACTCTACTACAAATTCTATAACGACGAAGGCATGAAACTCGTCACCAAAAAGTACCCGCATTACCTTGTTAACCATGAAATGCTTGGGCTCAAACTCGTCGGTGTCCCCCAGAACCTCATTGTTGAAGCTCGGCAGCCACAACCCCGACTTCAAGAACTGCTAAAGAAGGGACCAACAGACCCGCTCTTGGCGGCAATGGAACGAGCACTGAGCATTACAACCAGCAAATCTGGCGTCTCAAAAGAAGAGCTTCGGGGTTTTCGGCTCAATGCTCCACGGCTTCCATCACCCAAAATACAGCGACATAGACTTCACCATTTATGGCAAAGCCGAGAACCAAAAAATCCGCGAAACCAACGCCGAACTCTACACAGACCCAAACTAGTGGACTCACAAACGAATTCGCCTCCGACGAAGCCATGAAAGGCAAACGCTGGCTATTCACAAACTTTACCGTCCCAGACTTCGTTTGGCATCAACGCCGCAAATACATCTACGGATTATACGATGACCGCAAATGCAGCGGCAGAATCATCAAAGCCGAATTCGAACCAGTCAAAGCATGGAACGAAATCAAAAACGAATACGACCCAAACGCGCGCATAGTGCAGAAGGGCTGGGTGAAACTCAAAGCACACGTAACAGCAGACGACGATGGACCATTCATCCCATCAGTCTACGGAATTGAACCCATAGAAGTTCTAAGTGGACCCAGAGAAGCAATCGAAGCCAAACGGGTCTTCAGTTACATGGAAGAGTTCCGCCAGCAAGTCCAACGCGACGAAACCATCATCGTCGAAGGCAACCTCGAAGAAGTCACCTCGCCAAGCGGCAGCTTCATGCAGGTCACGCTGACTTATTGCCCACGCTACTACGAGCAAGTCCTAAAAGCCCTGCATTAACGCAGAAGCACCATGTAATCTTGGGGTTTATTGCCCAATATGAGGCGGTAATGTGTTTTGCCGCTTTTTTTGTTCGTTACCAACTCGATTTTTCCCTGCGCCTCCACCCGTTCGCCGATAGTGGCTTGCATGCAGAATCTGCCTCGGAAAGAAACAATCTCCTCAATGGGCGAAAGTTGAGGTCCATTTATTATTTGTACGCTGCCAAGTTTGTAGGTGCATGGGGTAAAGAGGGCATCTTGGTCGTCGGCGATGGTTGAGAAGATTTTGCAGTAACCGCTGTTCTCAAAGCACACATCCCCATACTGCTCAGAGATGTCAGTCCAGTCTTTTACGAAGCGGATGAAGTAGTCTGTGCCCATGAACATGCCTTGAAAGGCTTTGCGGTTTTCGACCGCTTGGAAGTCTTCGAAGCTCATTTGGGTGTCTTTGGAGCGGAAGTCATAGAGCGTTTTTAGTTCAGGGGTTGTGTAGGCTTTGAAGCCTGAACCTTCCGTTTCGCGGAGTTCTTGGAGGGCTTTGTAGGCTTTGCGGCTGTTCTCTATGCCATAGACCAATGGGTCGATGTCTGAGGTTTCCGTGGTTAAACCTGCCATTATAGAGCCTGAGATGCCAACTGCATTCCATGGAATGTCTGCTTTTTCCTTGAGTGTAACTGCCAAACGATAAGCTTTCTCCTCGAGCACACTGCGGTTTTTTGCCTCTCGAAGTTGAGCGAGTTTCTCAGAGGGTTGATAGAGCTGAGCAATCTGGTCAATGGGAACTTCACAGAGGGTTTCGCCAAAAACAGGATCATAAACAATTAGTTCAGGGTGATTCTTCTGAAGATAAGCAAACCTGTCGCCTAAGCTGTAGACTTTACCATAAGTTGTGTCGTTGCCTTTTCGTGTGCCTTCTGGTGAGGGAATGAACCGTGGAAACGCAATCACTTTGTCTTGGGGATGTACTGTGCCTTTAACGTCAAAAACCACGTTAGCTTTTGTTCTGATTAAATCTCCTTCACGTGCCCTCATCATAATCACTCCACGGTTGTATCCTTCTTCATTTGTTTGTAGTTTTTTACATAACGTTAATAAGGCTTTTTTGGAACCCTAATAGAACGGTGCATCCAAATGGGTACCAACTGCAACTGTATAAAAGCACAGCATATACAAAGATGCTTACAGCTAGCGATTATTCTTGAAGTAAGCGCAGACAAACCAGGCAACGTAAATTTGGTTGTAGATTTCGAAGGCACCAGAGTTGAGCATTTCTTGGCTTCTTCTGTTGCTGCTGGACCATCCTTCCAAGATGCCGCTTACCGCGGAACCGAAATCTCCCAGAAAAAACGCCTACTCTCCGAGGCTGGTTTAGGCGAACTTATCAAGTGGGGCATCAAAGACATCGATGAGTGGCAACATGGCGGCAACACCCTGCTTGGCACGATTATGTTGTTTGCGCCATTAGCAGTTGCGGCTGGCATGACGCCAACCGATGAGAAGCACAACATGGATTATGCGGTGCTGCGCAGAAACATGGACTGCAGTCATCAAAGCCTCAACCGCACAGGATTCCTTAGCTGTCTACGAAGCTATCGACATTGCCAAACCCAGCGGACTCAACGGCGCACCAGACCTAAACGTCAAAGACCAAAACAGCAAAACCCGCTTAATCAAAGAAAACGTCACCCTCCACGAAGTATTCAAAATCGCTTCAAGCTACGATGACATCTGCAGCGAATGGGTAAAAAACTTCCCAATCACCTTCGACCTTGCCTATCCCTACCTGCAAAACGAGTTAAAACACAAAGACCTCAACAGCGCAATCGTCAACACCTTCCTAAAAGTCCTCGCCACTCATCCAGACACATTCATTTCCCGCAAAGTCGGCAAAGAAAAAGCCCAAGAAGTCTCAGCAGGCGCAAAAGAAATCCTTGATTTAGGCGGCGTCGAATCTGCGAAGGGCAAAGAATGCTTAATTGCGTTTGATAAGAAGCTGCGAAAAGCTGGCAACGACTATAACCCTGGAACTACAGCGGATATTACTGCTGCAGCCTTAGCCTTGACTACACTGAGTGGTTATAGACCATAGTTTAACCGCATTATTCTTTTGGTTAATTTTCTTTTTTGTGTAGTTCAATCTTTAATGTTTTGATATCTTCGCAGCCGTGCAACGAACCAAACATCCCAATTAGCGCCGCTTCAATAAACCGCTCGGGAAAATCCTTCAGTGGCACCTTAACCCCATTTACCTCCACAACTAACTCTTCCTTTTTGTCAAGTGGGCAGCAGCGCTCGGCAGTTTTTTGTGCAACTATGGCTTTGGCGAATTCGTGGCAGTTTATGTAGCCGCATGGACCTGTGGGGTGGCAGCTGGCGCATCCCTGCAAGTTTGGCAGCAGGGTGAAGGCTTTTTTTTCGACTAAATCTGCAAGCGCTTCAGGTTGGGTTGTGATGTTGTAAACTGGAATCTTAAGTTCAGACGCCTTCAGTGTTTCCTCTTTGGAGTTGGCTATGATGCCTGAGATGGCGATGGCTAATCCATCACTGAAAGATGCGGCTTCCTCTGCTGTTTTTGCGGCAATAATTTTGGGCAGGTTTTTCTCTTTTTCAAAGCCTTCTAAAACAACAAAATCCATGCCTTCAAGGTAAGGCGCGATTTCGTTTAAGCAAAGTTTTTTGTTGATAAATAGGACTGTTTCGTTTTTTGGGCAAGCCACGACGATGTCTGCGCCTGCTTGTGTATGCTTCCAAGTGTCATGTGTTGACGCGGGTGTGTCTATGGTTTGGGCGTTGGGCATCTCTTTAATGGATGCCACACGGTAGCCCCTGTTTTTGAGGGTGCGGATTAGTTGTTGGGTTAGGGTGGTTTTTCCGGAATGTTTCCCGCCGACTACCGCGATGTACCGTGGCATCTTTATCGAGACAGCCAAGGGGGATTGTAAATATTAAATTTTCCATCAGAATACGTTAGCTCGCTTTAGAGGAAAAGAATTCGATTCTGCATTTCCTGCGCCGACTTTGTCGCAGCAATAATCTTTAGCCTTCGGATACATTCACCGATCAGCAATTTCTGTTGATGCACATAAATAAGCCCCAAATGAGGCTTGCTCAACGCCATCCGAAGGAAATCGGCATCGCAAGTAAAAATAACTGCTTGATGCTCAAAAGCCACAGCCAACTGCTCCTCATCAGTCAACCCTAATTTTCCTAAATCCTTTGCAGAGATGATATTCACGCCACGCCGCTTCAGCCCTTCGACTATTGCCATGTTTACGCTTTCGTCAGCATAAATTCTAAGGGATGTGATTAGTTGTCATCTGCCACTTTCTGGTTTTCAAGCAGTTTTCCGATGAATTGTTTGTCTTCTTTGATTTTCTTATCCAACTCTGCCCTGTTTTCATAGTAATATGATAGGGCATCATGGATTTGTTCTAGTTTTAGGTGGGGATGGGCGTTGATTATTTCGTCTGGCGAGTGGTTGAGGTACTCGTATTCGATAGCTATGTCTACAATCCTCATGCGTGTTCCAGCTATAACTGGGCTTCCGCCACAGGTTTTTGAGTTAACGGTGACATAGGGATGTTCGTTTTTTGTTTGCAATTCACCCATCTTCTTGTTAAGCATGGTGGTTTGGAACTCTTAACTTTTATTGTAATTAACCCAAATGAGCGCTAATGGTACAGTGTGCTGGCACCTAAAAACCCACAAATACACGCTCCACCAATCATCATTTAGAGGCGTTTTGTTTGAAAGATAAATATCAAGAGGAACTCAAACGCCAACAACAGGAGCAAGGCAAACTCGAAGAAGCCATGAACCGCCAAGAACCCCAAGCCAAACGGGACGAGCAACTCCAAGCCCTCGATCAGTGGCTAAACAAACAGGAAAAAACAAGCAAGTAGGCGCATTTATGTGGCTGATCCCTTCAAAAGACTAAGACGCCAACTTGAACGCCAGAAACGCAAAGAGCACTACCGCCAACTCCGCGAAGACCAACTCTTAGACATCGCATTCCGTGGATACACTCAAGAACAAAAGCAGTTTGATGAACAACTTAAATTACAAACCGAGTGGCTGAATAAACCACAAAGATAGCTTCAAACCACCTAAAAGGGAACCGAAGTACGCCAGACCCCAATTTAGGAAATAATAAGAAGTTATTGATCTATTGGTAAATGAGAGGTTCTTCCCATTTTAGTTGATCAAATTATTTTGGTAATGCTTGTTTTTCTACAGTGTGTTGTTGCCAAAAACTCCCTATACACAACAACAACCACTGGCTTTTGCTGGCGATTGCTTTTTGGTGTCCCCGTCAGCTTGGAGTTGCTGGCTGGTTGTGGAGCAAACCACAAGCAATCGCAATACTGAAAATCGGTGCATAACCGAACAATTTTGGATCCACTGATGCATAAGGCAACTTAGCTTTAGCCTCTGTTGCTCTCACGAGGGACCCCTCCCCTATGCTATGCTAGAATTGTTTTTTATTGAACAACGCGACCGCACCCGCAAGCAACCCAGCAGCAACAGCCACAGCCAAGACGATAGTAAAGACGGCCCCATTTTGCAGATTAAGCAGTGTCGGCACCAAAGGAATTACAGAAATCTGGTTGCCACCGTAAATGACCAGAATGGCACCTACAAGCACCGAGGGCGAAATTACACCTATCAAGACTCCTGCACCACATGAAACCGCTATCATGGATAGGCTGGTTGCCAAAGATTGCCCTGCATCAATTAAAACAGTCGTTGCTAAAGTGCCTGTAGTGGCAAAATCCGCTACTATCCCCACAAGCACGGCTATGAGGCTTGCTATTGCGACGCAAGTGTAAACGGAGAAGAACTTTGCCAATATGATGTCACGACGCTTTAGGGGTCGGATGAGAAAAAGGTCGTAGACATGCCTGTTCTTCTCGTTAATTATGAAAACCGCAAGCATCACCGCTGAAAGTGTACCGCCTATGCTGGAAACCACAATTGATGAGATAAGAGTAAAAGGAATCTCCTGTCCCGAACTACCTGCTGAAATGAAACGGAAAAGCAAAGCGATTACTGGGTAAGCCGACCCAGAGGAAAATCATGACTTTGGACTTGTAGAATCCCCGAAGTTCATCCGCAAACAACAACCCTAACTGCATCAGTTTTCAGCCTCCGAAACATAGTTAAAGTAAATTTGGTCAAGCGAAGGCTCCAATAGCCAGACGCCTCGTACACGAATGCCCAACTTTACAACAGCCTCTACCACATCGTTGACGGCTTGCTCTTCATCTGCGCCTTCAAAGAGGTTCGCCAAGACGATGCCCGCTTGGGGCTGCGTCACACTCGCGATGCCTCTGACTTTGTCTAGCTGTTGCCATTTATCATTGTCGCCTGCAAGGAGGACTTCAACGGTTTTTTGGCGAATAAGTTGAGCTTTGAGATCGGAGAGGGTGCCGACTTGTTTTATTCTGCCGTGGCTGATTATGCCGATTCGGTCAGCAACATCTTGCACATCGCTTAGGATATGTGAGGAAAACAGGATGGTTGTACCCTTCTTCGCCAATTGCACTCACTATGTCTTTGAATTGGTGACGGCTCAAGGGATCCAATCCACCCAACGGCTCATCGAGGACCAGCAGTTTAGGTTCATGGAGAAGCGCCTGCGCCAACCCAACCTTCTGCGTCATTCCACCAGACAGCTGAGAAATTTTTTTATGCCTTGCATCCGCCAAACCGAGCAAAGCCAGGATGTTGGGGATGCGCTCTTCCAGTTGAGCATCAGTTAACCCCGAAAGCTTGCCAAAAATCTTGAGCGCCTGATTGACAGTATGCCAATCTTGGAACGCCACCGCTTGGGGCAGATAACCCAGTAACTTGTGTATTTCATCTTTATTTTTAGGTACAGCACAGCCGCCTATGGTGATTTCGCCTTGGAAGTCGCTGATTAATCCGACTAGGATTTTCATGGTGGTGGTTTTGCCTGCGCCGTTGGGGCCTATGTAGCCGAAGATTTCGCCTTCTTTGATTTCGAGGGATATGTCGTTTAGGGCGCGGAAGTTGCCGAAGCTTTTGCTTACGTTGCGGAGTGTTACGAATTCTGTTCATTTTTTTCCCTCGGGGGTTGTTTTTAGTGTATGTGAGGGCTGATTAGGTATTTAAGTTAGGCGAAACCGCTTTCAAAATATGAAACTGTCAGGCAACTTGTTTGTTTCGCACTTTGTCAAGGTTTCTTGACTAACTTTTTTTGGTTTAGTCCAGAAACGGTGACAAAAAAGCATTTAACCCAACTCAGACGGGTAGAAAATTGGTTAAGCATGAACACAAACATACTGCCATGCCGCTGTTTCTCCTCTTTTTAATTGTTCATGCTTAACCTTCCTTTTGCCCTAATTTTACGCTGCCAAAAACAACCCAGCAAAAGAAGCTAAAAGCGAAAAAATTTAGTTACTTCTTTTTTGAAAGCCTTCGATAATCAAGGTAAGCAAAAACCACCAGTACAGCAGTCCATGTTATGAATATACCGTGAACGCCTCCGATGAAAATCGGATGAGAAATAATCCTGTTTAGTATTGAGATGGCAATCAGGAAAATGGGGCCTATCTTTTTTCCCCTAAAAATCAAAGCGAATGCAACAGCGTTTAATGCCACAAAAACTGCGGCGTTTGCAACAGCTATTGTGTAATCAACTGCCAGAGTGAAACGTGCGGAAGGTTGGCCTGCTAAAGGGCGATTTGTTGTCCACAGAATTATTGAAGCAACTTCACCGATGATTGTTATTGCGACTAGAACCAATAAAATTTTATGTTTTAGGTTCTTCATGGCAAGAAAATATGGAGGCCTGAATAAAAGTATTCGGTAACTTCCCAGAGTCACAATTATACTTACAGCAGGAACACACCAAAGGGGATTGCAAGCAGGCATTAATTTTTTGGATAAATCTTGAACCATTGAGTGCCCAACAAGCAATAAAACTTTCTTAAAGAACCGTTATAGTTCTAGTAAATTGGGTGAAATGTTTTTGGGAAGCTATTCAGAAATAGCAACAGACGCATACATCCTTCGAGAAGTCGGAGACTCAAAAAACATCACCGTATTCGAATGCCCCTACTGCGCAAACCAAAGCCTCGCCTACGCAAAAGACATATCGGAACTCGGCAAAACATCCTTCTTCGGATTCCACTTTGAACCCTACCCAATAATTCAAGAAGCCAACCGCATAAAACAGCTACTGGAAAGCAAAGGAAAAACCGTTAGCACCAAATACTTCAATCTGCCCAATCCGCCATTCTGCCAGTTAAACCAGAAAGCACGCAACGCCATAGCCAAAGCCTACGGGGACTCGGATGCAGCAATCGCTCTGAGTTGCATGGCTGGTTTTGGAGGAATAAAAAGTGCCTTGCCTAACACTAAAGTAGTTCATGGAATGGCTACTTTGGGTACACTTACCGCCTACCTAAACGATGCAGATGGGAAAATGTTTTTGGATAAATCTAAGAGCACACTTGTTCGGTTCAGAAAAATGGGACAGATTTAGGAAGAGGCGAATTTTACTTCTAACTGCCATTTCGTAGCTGCGCCGATAATCCTGCCTAATCTCGAAACTATAGAATCGTTGGTATCCGTTATGTTGTTGCCTAACTACACCAGCAATAATTAAAAGCGAACAATCCCTTCTTCAATCAGTGAGAGTTTTACAGTGCCCAAAGAAGAAGCCATCCCCATTGAAAACCCGAGGAAACGAGTTTTAGTTATAGACGACGATAAATCAGTGCTCAACTCAATGGTCAGGGTTCTTGAAAAAAACGGGTTCGACGCTGACACTGCCGAAACAGGCAAAGACGCCATTGAAAAATCCAAAACCCAACACTACGACGTAGCCATAGTTGATTTGAAGCTTCCAGATATGGATGGAATTGAGGTTTTGTCCAAGGCGAATTTTCAAAATACAATAAAAATTATGCTTACGGGGTATCCTTCGCTGGTTACGGGGATGCAAGCGATGGATAAAGGGGTGGATGCTTATTTACATAAGCCAGTGCGCCCGGAAGAGCTTATTTTGTTGGTTAAATCGAAACTTGCAAGCCGAAAAGCTTAGTCAGCAATTTTTTAGCTTTAGTTAAGTGGTTTTTGGTTTTTAGGCAGCGCTTTTTTTGCGGGTAATATGTAATCGATTAAACAAACTATTAATGTGGTTTCTTAAGACACAAATATTAAATGAAGCAATCGCCGCTTCTCGGTCAACGGCGAAAGTAATGCATAACAAAAAAACAATCACAACCATACTAATATTATCCTGTTTTCTCACTTGCCTAAGTATATCTAGTAACAGTCTTGCTTTGGCAAATGATTGGCCAATGTTCCACCATGACATAGCCCACACCGGCTACGTAAACTCGACTGGGCCCACAACAAACCAAATCCTATGGAACTACACAACCAATGACGATGCAGGTTCCTCTCCTTGTGTTGTCAACGGCATAGTCTACGTTGGTTCAAGCGACGGTAACGTATATGCTTTGAATGCTGATTCAGGTGCCAAAGTCTGGAATTGTACAATTGTCGGTGGCATAATGTCCTCACCATGCGTTGTCGATGGTGTTGTTTACGTAGGTGCAGGTGATAGTAATGTGTATGCTTTGGATGCATCGTCGGGTACAAAAATCTGGAATTACACAACTGGAGAAGTTGTACTTTCATCGCCTTGTGTCGCAGACGGCATAGTTTACGTTGGATCTTTCGATTATAACGTATATGCCCTGAATGCAACTTCAGGCGCCAAAATCTGGAACTACGCAACAGGTTACGCCGTTTTTTCGTCTCCCTGTGTAGTTAATGGGATTGTTTACATTGGTTCAAGCGACGGTTATGCATACGCTTTGAATGCATCCTCGGGCGCTAAAATTTGGAGCTACAAGGCAGATAATTACATGGGTGTAACGCCTTGCGTTGTCAATGGCATAGCCTACTTTGGATCACGCGACCATAACTTATATGCGCTAGATGCGGTTTCGGGCGCAAAAATTTGGTCCTTCACAGCCAATGACCATATATCGGGTCTTTGTGTTGCTAACGGTGTAGTCTACGTTGATTCGGTTGATTGTAACATGTATGCTTTGAATGCATCATCTGGCGCCAAAATCTGGACCTACACGACAAACGACGTATTAACTTCGTCTCCTTGCGTTACCAACGACATACTCTACTTCGGATCAATCGATTGCAATGTATATGCATTGAACATAACAGACGGCCCAAAATATGGAACTACACAACAGGCGGCTCAGTAGTTTCTTCGCCTTGCATTGCTAACGGAGTAGTCTACATTGGGTCCTATGATGGCCAGTTGTATGCTTTTGGAACCGCAATATCCACTGCCGCAATAGCTAGTCTGACTGGATATACTACTCAATCGCTGCAGTAATAGCCCTAATTGTATTCATTGCGGTAATAGTTATTTACAGGCAGAAAAAGAGCGGGGAAAGAAAATATGCCGTGAAAACCAACCGCTTTTTCATTAATTTTTTTTCTTGCCAAAATAGGAAACACTAAATTTTTTCCTAATACATGGGTAAACTCCAACTCCCCTAAATAGCTTGCTTTTCGATTGTTCCTGAGTCTGAATCGGTAGCAAATAAAACTTATTAGCACCCAAAGGCTTGCTTGCTTAAAATTCAGAGGAACAAGCAATGAATAAAACAGTAATAATTTTAGCAGGTTTAGCGGTTGCCCTCACCGTTTTGTTGGGAACCACTGCAGTTTTGTATACTGACGCATCTCAAAGACTGACGGATTTAACGCAGGAAAGAAGTAATAGTGCTTTCTACCACGACACATTGGATAAAATCAGAAACGACAACCAGAATGCCACGTTTGCTCCACCAGTATCTATGGAGGATGCACTCGAGGTAGCGTTTGAATCTAATGATTGGACTGCAGATAGACTCATGGAGTTAAACGCAACAAGAGTTGACATCAAAATGGTATATGGCTACGTTGATGAGGCATCTAATGAAACAGTTGTACTTGGCGTAGTGCCTTCTGTTCAGGCAGATTACGCTCATTTTAGCGCAGAGGGAGTTACTCAACGGTATATGTGGCAGATTGCCGCTTATGATGCTACTTCTAATTTGATGCCCTTAACGCATGATGGCTACTGCTTAATTGACGCCTCAACAGCTGAAGTTATTAATATCCCGCCATCATAGTGGCCACCCCTCGTTTTCTCTTTTTTCCTTGCCCGCTAAATAACCATCGAAACTTTTTACTCGTAAAACCTTCAAACTGGACTAAGCGAGGATTGTATAGATTACTAAGCCCAATAAATGATGTTTAGTGGCTTGATTTTTTGAACCAAACAACGCCAATGAGGGCGACTGTAATGGCGGTGAGGGCTGCAACTGGGTTTATGGCTTGAAGGGAACTTAGGGCAGTATAGGAAGTAGCCAAAACTGCAGCTGCAACTATGACGGATACAAAAACAGCTAATCCACCTACGGCTAAACTTTTATGGCTCAAATCATCAACCCTCACACGCTCATTAACAGGTATAGTTAGGGCATGTTTTGATTTAATGCTAAGCTTGCGAACAGGGTGTTCTACAATTAGGACACTAAAAAACGGGTGTTAAAAACAAAAATGAAATTAAATAATAATTAAGGAAAGAATTAATCTTCTTCCTCGGCTAGTTTGCGCTCTTTAATTTTCAGTGTTTCCTCGTCGCCGATAACCTTGAAGGTTTCGGATAGCTCATACTTGTGCAGGAACTTTTTGACGATTATACGCACATATTTTTTGCTGAGTGCTTCGCCTTCGCCTTTGACTGTTACAGTTTTTCCTTCGGTGCTGACGTCTCCGCCAGTTTTGTCTTTTAGGAAATCTGATAGTTTTTCAACGATTTTTCCTTCGCCTTTGAGTTCGGAAGCATTGACTTTCATTTCAACCATTTTTTGTTTCACCTCGATTGCGCATCGCATACTCTTTGCGTTGTGCTGTTTTCTTCACAGCTACAGTACTGATAAGTTTTCCGCTTATCATAGTTACTTCGAATGACTTCACTGTCTAATTCATGTTAAAATCTGGGCAACGATTGTTTCTAAAATTGAAATTTGGTCAGTTCGCCCGTCGAGTCTTATTCACAGCATTTGCTCAGACTCTAAGTGCACATCATTCCAAAAGTCAAAACTACAACTAACCTTAAGACTCTTACGCATAACCCCGAGAAAGGGCAGAGAAACGGTTTTTACACTCACAAACGAATCTGTAGTAGAGGAGTAGCGGATATGGAGCTTTTTGAAGCAATCAAGAACCGAAGAAGCATACGATCATACAAAAAACAGGAATTAACCCAAGAAACCATTAACCAACTCATCGATGCCGCCAGAGCAGCGCCGTCTGCAGGCAACGCGCAGTCATGGGCATTCGTAGTTGCAACTGAGCAAAAAACAAAAGAGGCACTCGCAACAGCAGCGTTTGGGCAGAAGTGGCTAGAAGAAGCATCAGTCGTCTTCGTAGTATGCGCGGATTTGAAACGTGCGGAGGAAAGCTACGGTGAACGGGGCAAATCACTATATTGCTATCAGGATACATCTGCTGCCATCGAGAACATTCTCTTAGCAGCCTGCTCCATGGGTTTAGGTACCTGCTGGATGGGTGCTTTTCGTGAAGAAGAAATAAGAAAAGTAATCAATGCCCCCCCACACATGAAGCCAATTGCGTTGATTCCTGTGGGTTACCCTAATGAGTCGCCGCGGGCTAGAAGCAGACGACCCGCAAGCGAGGTAGTCTTTCGGGAGTCGTTTTAGCCGAAACTAACGTATGTTTTGGGTTGCAGGTTGGTTTCCCAAGTCCAAAAATGCGCTGTGCATTTGGTGACTCTAAAGACGATCAGTTTGGGGCTGTCAGCGCCGAATCCCATCTGTTTTAGGAAGGGTCTGGCTTCAAGTAGTTTCTCCCTTATTTTCATGTCCTCTATGAATTCGACTTGTCCGGTTACTCGCATTTGATCCATGCTTTTGCTTTTGGGGTCAAAGAAGCAGACTTCAACTTTTTGGTTAGCCTTCAATTGTTTGTAGAGGTCTTTGGTGGCTCCGGTGTTGTAGTATAGGCCTGTTTTGTCAGCATACCACATTAGCATGCCTCTTACGCGGGGTTGGTCGCCGTCGGCTGTGGCGATGTAGCTGTTGGGGTTTTGGTTGGCGAATTTTATGCAGTCTTCAACATTCATATGCATCGTCATTAGGTGGCAAGTAATCGGTAATTAACTTTACTCTTGTGTGCGTAGTATCGTATGACACAATGCGGCTTTTATTTTTATGATAATATATAAAAGAGTCGAACCCATTCAACATGGGTTCTATATCAGGCAGGCGACTGATGTACAACCGGTATAATGCTGGTTAGTAACAAATGGTTGCCTTCCAATATCAGAATAACAATAGGAGGAGAAGAAAAAGAATGTTATCACGAGACTGCGACGGATGCTCTGAAATGAGAGCATGCAGCAAACGCTTCAACATTACTGAAGTGTTTGACAAAGTTTACTGTCCAGACGGAACAGCCCATCTAATCGATGGCGCATAAAGAATAGTAGTGTAAAGAATTTTTGAGCCTTTTTTAGGCTGAATTTTTTTTGTTTCCCTTTTTCCTGTTTTCAACCCCTAAATTTGCAATTTATCGTTGCCACTAAATAGGCACTGTATTCTGCTCTCAACAAATTGTTTTTAGGGTTATCACTTATTTAGAAAACTTTTAAAATCTTTTTTTTGTTAAGTGATTAATTAAGCCATTACTGTTTTAATTTTTGCAAGCACATCCGAGAAATCGGTGTCTTTATCGGGTTTCATGCCTTTTTTCGAAACTTTTAGGACCGTTTCATATCCTTTGGCGGCTAAGGCTTTCTCTACAGATTTCATTGTTCTTTCGTTTCCAAATATTTTGTAGGTAACGAATAGGATGGCTTTTTTGCCGGTAACTGCGGGCAGGTTGTCTATGTATGCCATGGCTTCCTTGGTGGGGCTTGAGCCTTCAACTGGGGTTCCGAAAATTAAAACGTCTATGTTAGCGATTTTGGATGGGTCTGCTGCGGATAATTCGTAGATGGGCGCTTTTGCTTCCGTGGCTATTGCTTGGGCTAGTTTCTGGGTGTTGCCTGTGCGGGAAAAGTAAACTACTGCGGCGTTCATAGTTGCATTTAGCGCTGACTATATTAATAAAATATTCCACTGCTAAGCGGTGCAAATTTTAATACCTTGCAGGTTGAGTATCTCTGTGAGCGAAAAAAAGATGGATTACGCAGTAATCGCCGACTCCTACGAAAAAATCGAAGCCACAACCAAACGCCTAGAAATGACCGATTACCTAGTTGAACTGCTCAAGAAGACACCTAAAGAAGTCATAGCACGAGTAGTCTACCTTACACAGGGCAAGCTTTACCCGGACTTTATGGGCATCGAAATGGGCGTCGCCGAAAAACTCGCCATCAAAGCCCTCATCCGCGCATCCGGCGGAAGCGAAAGCGTAATCCTATCTGAACTGCAAAAAAGCGGCGACATCGGCGAAACCGCAGAAAAACAGCTCCAAAAACGCAAACAATCAACATTTTTCACAAAAAAATTAACCGTAGAACGCGTCTATGAAACACTCGACAAGCTGGCGAAGACCTCTGGCAGCGGTACAGTGGATACCAAAATGGCGCTCCTCTCAGGACTCCTCACTGATGCCGGACCAAAAGAAGCAAAATGGCTGATTCGAACCGTAACAGGCAACCTGCGCCTTGGCATCGCAGACATGACCGTACTCGACGCCCTCGCAATCGCGTATGGCGGCGGCAAAGAAGCCCGAGAAAAAATCGAGCGCGCCTACAACATTTCCTCGGACCTTGGCAGAGTCGCCAGCGTCGTCGCCGAAAAAGGCTTAGAAGGCATAGAGAAGTTTCAAGTTATGGTTTTTGAACCCATCCGCCCCATGCTTGCCGAACGCTTAGGCGTACCTGAAGAGATTCTGGAGAAATTCGGCGGCAAATGCATCGTGGAATACAAGTATGATGGGGAACGGGTGCAGGCACATAAGAGCGGCGACAAAGTCATGCTCTATTCAAGACGGCTAGAAAACATTTCCAGCCAATACCCGGACGTCGTCAGCTTAATCCGTGAACAGTTGGATGCTAAAGAAGCCATCTTTGAAGCTGAATGCGTCGCAATGGACCTTGAAACAGGCGACATGCGCCCCTTCCAAGAACTCATGCACCGACGGCGCAAATACGGCGTAGAAGAAGCCATCACGCAGTACCCCATCTCGCTGTTCAGTTTCGATTTACTCTATGTAAACGGTGAAGATTTAACGCAGTTGCCGTTTCCGCAGAGACGAAAACGGCTTGGTTGAAATTATTAAGCCAAACGACCGCTTAAACGCAGCTACCCAGAAACTCGTTAAAAACCCCAAGGAACTCGAAGACTTCTTTGAGGAAGCCATCGCGGAAGGCTGTGAAGGGGTAATGTGCAAATCTACAGGCAAAGACTCCGTTTACCAAGCCGGCAGCCGAGGTTGGCTATGGATAAAATTCAAACGTGACTACCGCAGCGAAATGACTGACACCGTAGACTTGGTGGTTGTGGGCGCTATTCATGGCAGGGGTAAACGGGTCGGGCAATACGGCGCACTGCTACTAGCTACATATAACCCAGATGAGGACACGTTTGAAACAGTCACCAAATGCGGCACAGGCTTCACAGACAAAGACCTCGCCACTCTACATGAGATGCTTCAGAAGCATGTGGTTCCGCGCAAAAACAGCCGCGTCAAATCCACCCTCGAAGCAGACGTATGGTTCGAACCAGCCGTTGTCTTGGAGATTTTGGGTGCAGAAGTCACATTGAGCCCCATTCACATGGCAGCCATGGATTCCATCCGCAAAGGCAGCGGCTTAGCCATCCGATTCCCACGCTTCACAGGCAAATACCGAACCGACAAAAGCCCACAAGACGCAACCACATCCAAAGAAATTGTGGAAATGTACAATGCACAGCTCAAAAAGATCGGCGAAAGCCCGCCGTAGCCGACCAATCTACAACCCAAACAATAACCCAACACCAAAACAAGCACTAATTACCTAAAACCCTCCGTTTCCTTTTTGGGTTTTTTAACGATTTTTAATCTGCTTTTTCCCACACAAGGGCTTAGCCGACCTCAACAACAGTGAAAAGCAAGAGCGAAGTTACAAACACCCTAACACGCTTACAATCCTTACAGGTAACGCCATCCTGAGACAAAGCACAATCTCAAAAACAAAGCATAACAGGAGAGATCTTTGTTTTTATGATGAGGGGCGTATGCTCCGAGACAAGTGTTAAATAAAGAAAAGGGACATAAAAGCAAGCCATGGGCGCCAAAGCTTCAAAGCCAAATTATGCTAGCCTAATTACCAAAATTCTGATAGTTCTGGTCATACTCAACATTGCTGGGGACGTTTTAGCTGCGGTGTTTTTTCTGTGGGACCCTTCCTTAGGAGAGTTGTCAGTATACGGCGGTTTGATTGCAAGTTTTGCGGGAAAAAATGGTGCCGTTATGATAACAAGCGCCATTCTTTTAGGCTACGCGGTGGTTTACGCTGTTTCTGTTTTTGGGTTGTTAAGTAAATTAAAGTGGGCACCGCCTCTGGTTATTGCGGTTTCGGTAGTGAATCGCGCGCTTGCTCTGGGGGTTATTTTTGAGCCAAACGTTGCTTGGCTAATCTGGTCAGTATGGAAACTTGTCATAATAGCTTTAGCTTTCTATCTTTGGCGAAAAACGTAATCAACTCTTGAGGCCTCCCTGTTTGGGGAGGGGTACCTAAACCGCCTCTTAGTAGATATTTCGCCAATCATTCACCTACGCGGGCAAACTATACTACAAGGTTATGACGACGTTTCCTTTTTTTATGCCCAGCTTCAACGTAGCGGTGGGCTTCGACAATTTGCTCCAAAGGATACGTTCTATCGATAACCGCTCTTAGTTTGCCAGCTTCAATTAGACCGCTAAGTGTTGACAAATCATTTGGCTCCATGGCCCCATTCCCCCAAGTGGAGAGAAAGACGCCGTTTTCTGTCAGCGATCCCTTCGCCTTTGAACGCGAAATTTTGCCTACAGCGTCGAAAACCAAGTCATACCTCTGACCATTTTTGGCGAAATCTTCTTTGGCGTAATCAATCACAACATCCGCCCCTAAAGATTTGACTAACTCCAAATTTGAAGCACTACATACACCGGTAACTTCTGCCCCGAAATATTTAGCAAGCTGAACGGCGTAAGTGCCAACGCTTCCCGAAGCTCCATAAACAAGAACTTTCTGCCCGTTCTTGACGTTTGCTTTCCTAAGAAAAGCCAACGCAGTCATACCGCCAATGGGAACAGCAGCAGCTTCCTGGAAAGTCAAATTTGCCGGTTTCTTTGCAACCTCGATAACTACTCTTCCCACTACGTCTGCATCTGGAAGACAAATATACTCGGCATATCCCCCGCCAAATCCGGTTGCAGCCAAGACCTCATCACCAACCCTAAATTTTTCTACACTTTTCCCTACTGACTCGACTACCCCAGACACTTCCATCCCCAGGATCTTTCTTTTCGGTCCAGTTAACCCTAAAGCTAACCGTGCAGGCACCCAAAAAGATAACTGAACTTTGAAACCTCGCATTCTTATGTCTCCCGCCGCGACCGTTGTGGCGTAGATTTTAATCAGTATTTCGTTGTCTTTAGGAACTGGTTTTTCTATTTCTTTGAGGCTTAAAACCTCCGGCGGTCCATATTTTTCGTAAATAACTGCTTTCATTTCCAATCCTCCGCTAAACCTTGCTTTTATACGAATTCCAAGCGTCCGCAATCATAAACATCGATGCCATAGGAATCAACCATAGCAGCCCTACTGCTTGTAATATCACCGATGCGTACTTTTTCAGTCAAGTTAGCGCTTATCAACTTATTTTCTATTTAAGATTTTGCCGGCAGGCAATATTTAATGTATTATGATTCTTGCTCTTGGAATAGTTGTTGGCATTATGTACAAAAGAATTTACGGACAAATCCAAGCCCGCCCCTACAGGGCATATTATAGCATCCACAGCTTTATCTTGGTTATTTTTTTTGTTTGGGGATTGTTTGTTGGGTGTGGGTTGGGAGAGTGGGCTTTTTTGTTTGTGAAGATTGCTTATAGGCAACCTGTTGCTCCTCAGTGTGGTGCGGGCGTTTGATCCGAATGGGTCATGCCAGTGCCCGACCGTATTGCGCGTTCACTGATTGCAAAGTTATTCACTAATTCTGTCTATATATAAGGGAGGGGAGGGTGCGGCAGAGCAACAAAGCCCCGCTTAACACCTAACCGTTTAACTACCAGTGCAGACGCCTAGCAACCCCGTAAACCCGCCTGCAAACGCACAAAATCAGACGCCAGAAACCCGCAAACGCACGCTCCAAAGCCAAACCTCCATGCAGTTGTTGAGCCTATAAATAAGGGGGATAGGCCCTTAGAGCAAGCAAAAGACCCGCGTCTTTTCTTTGTTCTGCTTGCGGCAATAACTAAACCGTTTTTGATATATTCAGCGCAAGAAAGGTTAAACTGATAAAGCACCTAGTGCGTATGTAGTTGCGGGTGCTGATTGGTTTGTCGCAAGATCCTGAGAGAATGAAATCCTTGATTGCGTTCAAGAAACGCTTGGAAGACCAGCTTGACAAGTTAAACGCTGAAGCTAAAGAACTTCAGGCTGCTCTGGATACTGTTAACACGATTTTGCTTGAGAAAGGCTTCAAACGCGGCGACATAAAAGATGCCGCAGCAACACCAGCACCTGTTCCAGTTCCAAAAGAAGTGGTTTTGCCCAAACCGGCTGCCGCTGCTGAAGCGTCTAAACCGGAAACACCCAACGAAACAGAAACCGTCATACCCCTAAAAACAATGAACGAAGAACCATTGGCACTCATGTACTTCGAAAAACAACAAATCCATGTCATGCCAGACGAGAGCAAAAAATTCAGCGTCAACACACCACCCTTCACAAATTTCTTAGTCGAAAAAGTCTTCGCAAAAATGCAAGAAAAAGACAAAGAACTCGTCCGCCTAGGCCAATTAACAACCGATAAAATGTTTAGCTACAACATAGTGCGCGAAGGCGACTTAATCCGGGAAATAATCATCAAAAACGTCGATGAAGAACGCCTAAAAGAACTCAAAAGTAGCATCCGCTGGACCTTAGAGAAAATGTTCGAAAAAATGAAGGGCGCCTAAGCGCTTATTGATGCTTAGCTAATGCGTCAGTAATCTTGTTTCTCGGGCATAACCCTACTAGGCGATCAGCTTCTTGGCCGTCTTTGAAGACAATCATTGTTGGGATGCTGAAAACCTGGAATTTTTCGGCTGTTTGAGGGTTTTCGTCTACGTCGAGTTTGCCGATTAAGATTTTGCCGCTGTATTCCTTTGCTAAATCGGCGATGGTTGGCGCGAGGGCTCGGCAGGGTCCGCACCAGTTAGCCCAGAAATCTACCAACACGACTTTGTTGGTTTTGAGTGTTTGTTCAAAATTGGAGTCAGTTACATGGAAAGGTTCAGTGCTCATATCTTTCACCTATAAACCAAATTATTTTAGATTAAAGTTTGATATAAACCGTTCGTGACCCAAATACCGAGCGCTAACCAGTTTTTAACAAAGAAGGTTGCTCGAAAAAAGAAAAATAAAAAAAAGAAATATTGGCTATTCTTGTTTTCGCCGCATAATCATTAGTGCGATTAATACTGCAATGACTGCGATTACAACAATCAAGCCAATCCAAACGAACGGTGTTTGAGCTGCTGAATTTTCTTCTCCGCCAAACAGTATGTGTATCTGATGTGTGCTAAAAGTTGTTGTGAACCAGACGTAGTAGTTTTGGCTGTCTTGGGTGTAGCCTTGGTTTTGTGCTGTGTTGCCGTCTATGGTTACGGTTGGGGTTGTTCCGGTTGGAATCGAAGTTTTGGGGATGGTTATGTTGCTAAAGCCGGTGGTGCCGCTTGGGCCAGTTACGGTGAAGGATATTGTTGCTGTGTTGGAGGTTGGGTTGGTTGTGATGGTTAGGTTGGAGATTTGGTTGCTTGTTATGTTGCCGCTGATTTGGAGGTTAATTTTGCCGCCGTCTTCTGTTGTTGCTTGTATGGTGGTTGGTGTAGGTGTCGGTGTTGGGGTAGGTGTTGGAGTCGGAGATACTGTGCCGTCATTGACGTTGATTGAGATGCTTTTCCCTGAGTGCCCGCTGGTATCACTGGCGTTGATTGTATAGGTGCCAGTGGCTGCTATGGTGACGTTTCCAATCCAGCTGCCGTCTGAAAACGTACCAGATGAAGCTGGACTTATTATGCTACCACTTACAGTTAGAGTCACTGGACCTGTGAAGCCCGTAACTATGTTACCTTGAGAATCTATGGCTACAACCCTAATCACGAAGGGGTTGCCAGCAGTTGCAACGTTTGGGGTTAATACGATGAAGCGGTTTACTGCGCCGGGTGTGATGGTCAATGTTGTGGCGGCGGTTTTTGCTTCGTAGGTTGCTTGGATATAGTATACGCCGACTTCTCTGCCCATTAAGGAGTTTCCGGTGAAGGATTCGCCGTTAACGGTGTATGAGGCGTCCACGTTCCAAGCGTTGCCGTATATGTCGTAGGCGGTTGTTGTGTAGTTGATTATTGTGCCCGCTTGGATGTTTGCTGCGTCGGGTGTGATTGCGATGTGGTCTATGGCTGTTGCGTGTGGAGCAATGGTGAAGGCGGTTGCTGCTAAAACCATGCCCTGGGAGGAAACGGTTAGGACTGGGGTACCTGCCGAGAGGTCTTTGTAGTAGAAGCTGGCAGTGCTTGAACCGGCTGGGATGGTTATGCTTGAGATTACCTGTGCACAGGCTGCGTCGCTATAGAATTTGCCAGTAGTTGAGTTGGAGGATAAGGTTACGGTGGTTCCGGGGGTGATTGCTCCGTAGTAATCAACGGTTTGAATTGAAATCAACGCTGAGGATTGATTAGCTACTAGCGATTGGCTTGTGCCTGCGGTGTAGATGAGGCTTTTTTGATAGTTGGAGCTGTAGGGCAAATAGTCATAGATTGTTTGGTTGCCGAATAAATCAAAGGCTGAATCGATGAAGCCGTCTTTGTTGGCATCGATGCCTGTTTGGCTTGGTCCAGTCCCATTGGGGTATGCCCAGTAGTTGCCGCCAATCATTGCTCCGTTGCTGTAGACTCTCTGTCCTGCTTGCAGTGTTGTGTTTAAGTGAAATACAGTGCTTGGTGGGGCATATTGGTTGTCTTGTGTGAAGCTTTCCGGATTAACGTATGCTGTGTCGTTGACGAGGTTGTTGTAGAAGTAGATTTGTGTGTTTGTGAAGTTGTTTGGGAGTTGATAGTTGAAGTCGAATGTGTAGTTGTTGTTTTTGAATGTGTTGCCATGGTAGATTATGGTGTTGTTTAATTCGCGGTCATAGATGCCTATGAGTAAAGCGTCATAGTTGCATTCGAAGAGGTTGTTGGTTACTGTACAGTTGCTGTCTTCTATCATTATAGCTCCAGAAGCTGAAGCCACATCTAAGCCATTGTGGCTGAACAAATTACTGTTTATGATTGTGTTGCTGCCATAATAGTCGTTGAAGCCTGTCTGGGTGTTGTTTGTTATGCTGCAGTCCTCAACGGTGAGGCCAGTGCACTGTTGAGCGCTTATACCTATGGTGCAGTTGCTGATGCTACATTGGCGAACGGTTGCATTACTTAATAATAAAACCATACCCAAGTCTTTATTGTAGCTTACCTCTGAATTTTCGATGGTGCCGTTACTGAATAGGTTATACATGCCAACGTCGTTGTTTGTTATGCTTAGATTGCAGGCGTAAGATTGTTCATTTTGGATGCCGAACATACCTACTGAGTTGTTATTCAACTGGCTGTTTGTTAACGTGAAGTTACCGAGTACTGCTCCGAAACCGATGCCGTCGTTATCGTTGAGGCTACAAGCGTTAACTGATAGATTGGTTGATTCTTCTGATAACAATCCATAGGTGTTATTTTTGATGGAACAGTTTGTTACTGTAAAGTTGTGGGCTGAGATGGAGTATATTCCATGAGTGTTATTGTTTAGGTAACAATTTGTTATGAGGATGTCACTGCTGTTGATGGTTTGGATGCCTGCGCTGCTATTTCGAACATGCGAATCAACAATTGAGAAGTTGCTTGAATCGATAGCAAATACGCCATAACTATTGTTACTTAGTAGTGAATGTTGAATCGAGAAGTCAGTTGCTTGATAAGCAAATATTGCGCCTGAAGTGTTGTTGGTAAACACGCTATCTTGTACAATGAAATTTGAGCCTTCAGCCCACAGACCATAATCAGAACCGGTTTCGTTGATGTTTAGCACCGTAACATTAGAGCTGCCAGAGCTCAGAATGATAGCGGAGATATCTTGAGTTTGGTTTAGCTGTATTTGATAGTCTTGTCCATCAAGGATGACATTGCTTGTTGAGATAACGAGTCCTGTCGTGTTTCCGCTCCATGGAGACGCGAGTTTATAATTTCCGGGTTGACTGATGGTGGCTGGTAGAGTGAATGGTACCCAAGTGTTAATGTCGAATTCTAGGCTGTATGGGTGGTAATCGATAGCTGAGCCAACAGTTGCATCATTGAATAAGTCGAATGAGGCATCGATGAAGCCGTCATTGTCTGCGTCGGTACCTGTTTGGCTGAATCCTGTTCCATTGGGATATGCCCAGAAGTTGCCGCTGATTTGTGGACCGTTACTGTATGGTCTCCAACCGAGTTGTGTGGTGCTGTTTAAGTTGATTACTTGGTCGGCAAAAGGCAGAATGCAGTTATTAGTAATTCCAACGGGGTCAACGTTAGCTGTGTCATTAACTAAGTTGTTGCCAAAGACTAATTTTTGGTTGGTGGAACCGAGTGGAAGTTGGTAATTAAAGAAGAATGTAAAATGGTTGCTTTGGAAAACGTTGTCTTCTACGGTGAAAGTTTCTTGTGCGGCTGGTTCGCTAGCGTCCCATATGATGGCGTCGTAGTTGCGGTCGAATGTGTTAGCGGTTATTGTGCAGTTGCTATTTGTGGATTGGAAGCCACCCCCAAAAGCGTCTGCATAGAGGCCGTTTGTAGCTACAAAGTTATTGCTAAAGGTAGCGTTCGAATCGACGATGAGTGCAGCCTGTGTGTTGTTTGTGATAATGTTGGATGCAGCAGTGAAATCTGTTAGGTTGAATGTGTAGATTGCGTTATCGTTGTTTGAATCGAATGTGGAGTTTGTAACTGTGGCGTTTTGGCCGTTGCCACCCCAGAAGCCTTGACTGTAGCTTGTATCTATAGTCAGGTTTTGCAGGGAATAATTGTTGGATGCACTTGCTGAGAACCCGTTCCATGCAGTTCTTGAAATGTTGATGTCCTTGGCGGTAAAGTTGTTTGAGCTGTAAGCGTATATGCCGTTGCTGTAGGTAGTGTCGTATACATTGCATGAGTTGATTGTGAAGTTGCTGGAGTAATAAGCTGCTAATCCAGCCCAATAGGCTTTAGTGGCGTTACAGGATTGAAATTGAAAACCTGTACTGTCATACGCCAGTACACCAATATAACAGTTGGTTGAGTTAACGCCTGTAATATTAAACTCACTACTTTTGTATGCGCAGATTCCTGAATGGAAAATATTTTGTGCTGTACAATTCGTTATGGAAACGTTAGTGCAGGAATCGGTGTATATGCCATAGTAAGAGCTGGTTACGTTGATGTTTTTTAGCTGAAGGTTTGATTGAGATTTAGCGTAAACTCCTGCGGGCGCGGCACCGTTTTGAGCATAAGTTATGTTGATGGCGTAGTTTTGGCCATCGACCACTACGTCATTGGCTTCAATGATTAAACCTTGAGCATCTACCGTTTCACTGAACAGGGGAGCAGTTATTCGATAGTTGCCAGGTGCTATGATTGTATAGGGCAGAGTTATGTCCACCCAGACATCTTCAGCCTGCGCAGGCGAGAAAAGACCAATTATGCTGGTGAATGTTAAGAGAAAGATTAAGGTGTAAACAAGCGATTTTTTATTTTTCATTAGGGATTCTCCATTATCTGATTTGCAGTTTGTAACTGCGTTTAATCGCTTGCTTGTGCAATCAAGTGCTATATAAAATATTAGGAGTAAAGATGCAGCTCTTTATTCAATAAAATCGCTTTTTGAGGATAAATCAAAAGGGGTTTTATGGGGCTGTGGACTAGTTGTTCAATAAACCGCAGACCGAAAAGACGAGGTCTTTTGCTCTCAGCACCTACCCCCTCCCTTATTTATAGGCTCCACAACTGCCTAGCATGGGGCTTGGGGATTGTATGGGTGCAATCTTTCAGTTTGTGAGGCTGGGCGTTTGTTGGGTTCGGTAGCAGTTTTGTTTGCAGTTGTTTTAAGACTAGAATGGTTTTGTTAGTTGGCTAGTGTTTATGGTTTGTTGGGCGTTTTATGGTTTTGTTCTTTCCTTTTAGCAGATAATGGCTAAGACTTCTCTACTCATCTTCCAAGGGCTCTGTAATGCGCTGGTTTCTAGTATCTGCGTTAGGGAGGTAGCTTCCAAGAGCGGAATTAAGTGTGCTCTCAAACAGGGGTCTTCTAACGGATTTTTTTCCGTTCATACTCTTCTTTTTGCTTACTCCATTCCTGATACTTCTCCAGCAGAGCGCGAATTTGCTTGTTAATGAAGTCGTCAACGTTCAAAAATTCGGTGCCTAAATCTTGGAGGGCTTGCTGGGCTTTATCATATTCTTCTTTGGGGATTTCAACGAAGGTAGATTGTTCTTTTGTGAGGCGGAGTTGTGTGCGTATGGCGTCGCGGATGAATTCTTCGCGGCTGGTGTAGCCGAGTTGGCGGTTTGCTTCTACGAAGCTTTGTGTTTCGTTTAGTAGTTCGGGGGGTAGGGAGATGCTTGTGGAGAGCATGTTTTCTATGGCGTCTGTGTAGGTTTGCATTTTCATGGTTTGGGCGGTTATTTCTCCTAGCATGGCGGTTAGTTTTTGGTGTGCGTCGTCTGATATTCTGAGGGTTTTCATGGGTGGTGCCTTGACGTTATTTTGTATAAAAAAGCTAATAAAGCTTTTCTGTATACCAAGTATACTGTGTGTAAGAGGTTTACAGCATGAAGCACAACATAAGCATAACCATGGACCAAAAACTCTTCCGAGAACTCGAAAACATCCGAGGAAGAGAAAAACGCAGCACCTTCATCGAACACCTAATCATAACAGGACTAAAAAACTACAAAACCCAAACACCAACAACACCCCAACCAACACACATAACCCAGCACCCAAACGCCAAATAACCCCACAACCCTACAGAAATTTTCTTATCATAGTAACAACGATAACTAACACCTGTACCCAAAATGACAGAGATCACAATAGACGACTTAGACAAACGCATAATAGAAATCCTACAGCAAGACGGCAGAATATCCTTCGCTGATTTAAGCCGAAAACTAAACACCGCCGAAGCCACAATCCGATTCCGAGTCAAACGGCTCGAAGACAACAAAATCATCACCCATTTCGCCGCAGTAATTGACCCAACCAAAATAGGGCTCGGAGTTTCGGGAGCAATCCTGCTAAAGATTGAGCCAACACATTTAGAACAAGCATGTAAACAATTAACTGCTTTTAGCGAAACAGTGTATCTTTTTCAGAGCACGGGTGAATATGATATTGTTTCGGTGGTTTTTGCTCATAACTTGGCGCATTTTAATGATGTTGTTAAGAGAACGAAGATGATTGAGGGTGTTAAGGATGCGCGTGTGTCTATGACTACTAGATTTTTGAAAAATGATTCTTCCATCAAATTTCAATAACGACAGTCAAGCATGTTGCTGAATCAGCAAGAATCAGGCGCATAAACACCGTTTTTCCGCAATGTTAATACGAAATGTCACTAAAGAAGTAACAGTACATGGGTTAGCTTGCATAAAACATCACCGCCAGCTAGCCACCAAGGTGACAAAATGATCAACCAAGACACCCCAATCATAGACGAAACCGACAGAAAAATAATCCAAATCATCCAAGACAAATTCCCCCTGGTTGAACACCCCTACAAAGAAATAGGCGACAAACTCAACCTCACCGAAGACCACATACTAACCCGCCTACAAGCGATTAAACCAGCAGGGCGTAACCAAAAAAATCGGCGCAATCCTCGACACCTCAAAAATGGGGTTAACCGCTGCTACGTTGGTTGCAATCAAGGTACCCCAAACCAAAGTAGACCAAGCGGCAGAAATCATAAACCAGTACGCTGGAGTCTCACACAATTATGAACGCGAAAACGAATTCAATGTATGGTTTACGTTAAAAGCACCCGACGAAACCATGCTAAATGCTGCTTTAGCTGAAATTACGCAGAAAACAGCTCCAAATGGTCTGCTGAATTTGCCCACCAAACAGTGCTTCAAAATCCGCGTCCACTTCCAAGTAACCCAAACGGAGCTGCACAAATAATGGATGCAATTGACCACAAAATCCTACTTGAAACCGAAAAGGGACTGCAACTGACTTCTGAACCCTTCAAGGAAATCGCGGCTCAAGTAGGAATTACCCCAAAAGAAGTAATTGAGCGCCTAAAAAGACTACAAGAGACAGGCGTTATTAGGCGATTTGGCGCTTCTCTTAAACCAAATAGTGTGGGATTCTTGGCAAATGCGTTGGTGGCATGGAAGGTTCCCCAAAGCCGAGTTGAAGAAATAGGAAAGCTCTTTTCAGAATACAACGAAATCAGCCATTGCTATGAACGTGAAACCGTGGCTGGAAAATGGGAATACAACATTTACACCGTTATGCATGCGCATGAACGTGAAACAATCCAACAGTTAGTAACTACACTTTCAACTGCCACTGGTCTTATGGAATACTCGATTCTCTACACTAAAAGAAACCTAAAAACTCCACAACCAAAGGAGACACAACAATGTTAAACATCACAAAACTCTGGTGCGGCACACCAGGCTCCATGGATAACCTGCGATACAGCGACTCCACCAATCAAAAACCCGTCGTTGTCTGGAACAGCACCCGACGCTGCAACCTACACTGCATACACTGCTACTCTAACTCGGATGACAAAATTTACCCAAACGAATTAACAACCGCTCAAGGCAAAGCGCTCATAGCTGACCTCGCCGATTATGGGGTTCCTGTGCTCTTGTTTTCGGGCGGTGAACCACTACTTAGGCATGACCTCTTTGAGTTAGCGAAACTTGCCAGCGACAGCGGCATAAGAGTTGTGTTATCCACAAACGGCACACTCATCACCCGAACAGTCGCAGAGCAACTTAAAACGGCAGGGTTCTCCTATGTCGGCGTCAGTTTAGACGGCATAGAAGAAACCAACAACAAATTCAGAGGCGCCCCAAACGCTTTCCAAGTCGCAATCAAAGGAATTCGCAACTGCAAAGAAGCAGGCGTTAAACCAGGTTTACGCTTCACAGTAACCAAACACAACTATCCCGACTTAAACAAGATTTTTGAGTTAATAGAAACCGAAAAGATTCCTCGAGCTTGCTTCTACCATTTAGCTTACGCAGGCAGAGGTTCCAGTATAGCAAACAATGACCTCACACATGAACAGACCCGCGAATTCATGGATACTATATTAGCAAAAGCTGAGGAATTCCACACAAAAAACCTCAATACAGAGATTTTAACCGTAGACAATCACGCAGACGCAGCTTATCTTTACCTAAAACTAAAAGAAAAAAATCCCACACAAGCAAAAGAAGTCCTAAGCCTCTTAAAGCTAAACAAGGGGAACAGTTCAGGCAAAGGCATCGGCTGCATAGACTCCGAAGGCTTATGTGCATCCTGACCAGTTCTGGCGACACTACTCAATGGGAAATGTGTTGGAACGTAAATTCAGCGAAATCTGGACCGACGAAACCGAACCATTACTGGGGGCTCTGAGGAACCGAAAAAGCCACCTTAATGGCAAATGCTCAACCTGCCAGTTCTTGGATATCTGCAATGGCAACCTTCGGGTTAGAGCGCAGGCTATTTATGGGGATGTTTGGGCACCTGACCCCGCATGCTACTTAACAGACAAAGAAATCTCCCCTAAGTGACAGG
The DNA here is from genome assembly GCA_963782915.1 of uncultured archaeon. Lineage (GTDB taxonomy): Archaea > Thermoproteota > Bathyarchaeia > Bathyarchaeales > Bathycorpusculaceae > Bathycorpusculum. The sequence goes on along the minus strand of CAWALK010000019.1, from coordinate 6,295 downwards.
CATGGCAACTCCACATCACCCCCTCAGTTCCCAAAACAGCGCTTTAGCGCCTCGAGTGATTGCTTGGGAATCCACCCGAGCCTGCAACTTTGCCTGCCGACACTGCCGTGCTCAAGCCCAAAAAGAGCCTGACCCCAATCAACTAACCACGCAAGAAGCACTCAACCTAATGGATCAAATCGCGGACTTCTGCAAACCCATCTTAATCATCAGCGGCGGCGATCCACTGCAGCGAAAGGACATCTTTGAAATCGCATCTTACGCATCCCAGTTAGGCATTAGGGTGGTTATGTCTCCAAGCGGCAGCGACATAACACCGCAGACCATCGAAAAAATGAAGGTGTCGGGGGTAAAGATGATTTCTTTAAGCCTTGACGGTTCAACAGCTGAAATCCACGACAACTTTCGGCAGGTGAATGGCGCTTTCGATTTAGCGATGAGAAATATGGCTTACGCCAAAGAGGGCAATTTGGCTTTTCGCATTAACACCACGGTTACCAAGCACAACATTACCGATTTGTCTGCAATCCTGAATTGGCTGTGGAAGTAGGTGCTAAAGAATGGGATGTCTTCATGCTGGTTCCAACAGGCAGAGGCAAAGTTGAGATGGAAATAACTCCAAGCCAATATGAGACAACCCTACAATATATCTACAAACTTAGCCTTAACTCGCCGATCCCAATCAAAACGACTTGCGCACCCCAATACACACGCATCATTGCACAACAAACGAAAGAGGGGCAATCTGTTTTTGGCAGAGGCTGCATGGCAGGCAACGGTTTCTGCTTCGTTTCCCATATGGGCGAAGTTTTCGGCTGCGGTTTCTTACCAATAGTTGCGGGCAATGTTAGGCAAAGTAGCTTGAAAGTAATCTATCAAAATCGCCTCTATTTACCGAATTGCGAGACCACAACCAACTCACGGGCAAATGCGGTATATGCGAGTTCAGGGTTGGGTGTGGTGGCTGCCGTGCAAGAGCATTAGCACTGCATAGATATCATTTGGCTGAGGAACCCTACTGCATATACAAGCCTAAACTGCAGTGTTAGTGTAAAAGAAAGGGAGAGAAACTGATTTTTGTCAGTTTACTCGATTTTCCAACGTTTGGCGACCTTCACCGCTAAGAACACTATGAAGGCTACTATGATGAAGGTAATCACTGCCACTAAGAAGTCACCGTATGCGAATGGCCCCGCTGTTGCTGTTGCTAGGTTGTCCATGCCCGGAATTAACAAACCTATCGCAGGCAGCAGCAAATCTTTAACCAGCGCCTGAACTAATATGCCAAGATAGAGACCTAAGACAAATGCGACAGCTAACCCAAAGATTTTGTATTTGGATAGAAAATCTTTGAATTCATTCCATAGGCCCTTGGGTGGTGCTGCGGGGGGTGCTTTTTCTACTGCTTCACGGATTTTTCGTAACTCAATTAACATTTCGTCTTCTTTACTGCTCAAAGCATTCAACCTCTGACTAGTAAGTCAGGAGGGTTTGTTTAAAAAACTATTGCTGCCAAGCCATGCTGTGATTGCCCGGCTGCAACAACAAATCCATATAATGGGCATAGAGACCTAAAACTTGAATCCCAAGCAGCTTAACCGCCTGATTTTTATGAATGCACGGGAACTCTACGGCATTTTCAAGACAGCTTTTCTGGATTGGCTGGAAGACAGCGCAACTCTGCGAGCTGCCGCCCTAACATTCTTCATAATCCTGCCCCTGCCTACGTTGCTTTTGATTGTCACGGCAATTTTTGGGTTGTTTCTTGGCCAAGAGCAGGCGGTTCAAATTTTGGTGGCGCAAATTACAGCGGTAGTGGGTCCGGCGGTAGCGCAATTATTCAGTCAATTGATCACGAATACGGCGTCTCCGTTTACTTCGGCTTGGACCGCAGTAGTTGTTGTGGGTTTCTCTATCGGCGGTGCCATCGGCGCTTTTTCTGTGCTACGTGATACGATGGATTGCATTTGGGAGGTTACGTTACCTAAGGGGCAGCCGCTTTGGAAGAGGGTTAGGCAGAAGATTGTGCCGTTTGCTTTGGTGTCAGCTTTGGGGTTGATTGTGATTGCTTGGACAACCATAGCGGGGGGCATATTCAATGCGATTATGGCGTTGTCGATTAACCAGTTTTTAACTTTAATCGCCATCGAAATAGCCCAGTTTGTGTTATCGTTTGTTGTAACTACAGTGCTTTTAGCTGTGATTTACAAGACGATTCCTGAAGCTAAAGTCCATTGGCAAGATGTCGCCTTAGCCGCGGCAGTTACGGGCATCGCATTCACGATTACTAATTACATTTTTGGGGTGTACATTCAGGCTTTTGTTGTTACTACGGTGGCGGGGGCGGCAGGCGCTTTGTTGATTATTTTGTTATGGATTTTTGTGCTTAATCAGATTGTGCTTTTCGGCGCTGAAATCTCTAAAGTTTATGCCACCACTGTTGGGACGCATTCGAGAAAGCATCTGCCTGCTGCAATTCAGAAACTTGTTGAACCTCTGCGGAAGGCTGACGAGAAATTTGAGGGGGCAACAAAAGAGGATGTAGTTAAAACCGTGGAGCCCAAAAAGCCTGAGAAGCAAGCGGTGGCGGAAGAGGGGCACACGGGAACCGAACCCAAGAAGGATAAATCAGAGTAAAACAGAAACATGCAAAAGTTAATGGGAATGGTGGGCCGAGGCGGATTCGAACTGCCGACCTTTCGATTATCAGTCGAACGCTCCAGCCGTGCTGAGCTACCGGCCCCCACTTTTCTGGTGTGTCTGAAGTAAATATTAGTGTGGGTTTATAAGAATAACGGATAAGGTTTTATTCGTAAACCATGAGTTTGGGCTGGTAGCGGTTTTTTGTTTAGTTGTTGTTGCCAAAAGCTCCTATACACAACAACAACCAGCGGGCTTGGTTGGCGGTTGTGTTTTGGCGTCTTTGTTTGGGCGGGTTGCGGGTTGGTTGTGGCTTTTCTGCAAGCAGATATGGCAAAGGCAAGTGAGGTCTTTTGCTCTGTCGACTACCCCCTCCCTTATATATAGACAGAATTCAGGAATATCTTTGCAAGCAATGAACAGCGCAATATAATCGGGCACTATCAGGCCCCCAATCAGATGAAAGCCGCCCACACAACCATGCTAAAAGTATTCCCAAAAAACGAGTAAAAACTCATTAAACAAGATATAAAAGGAGATAACGACTAAAACCTATAAACGACCACTCGAATGACAAGAACAACAAAAGACATCCTCATCAAAAACAAAGGAACCGATACAGTAAAAACCACCGTGCTGAAATGGGCAAATCAAAACAAAGTCAAAATCATCATCGACACACCAGACTACATATACGGTCGCTGGGGCAGAGGCATTGTAACAGCCTCAAAATTTTTTGAAATAACAATAGTTCCCACAGACAGCGGTGTTATAGCAAAAACAGAAGGTTGGGTAATGTATTTACCACCCCGCTTTTGGCCTGACGCACTCACCTTTGTGCCCGAAACAGAATTCAGCGAGTCAGGATTTGCTTACGGCGGCATCCCAAGAAAAGAAGGCATGCAAGCCATCAAGCGTTTATGGGCTACCTTAGAAGCACTATCAAACGCTTAACCGCCGAAAGAACAATTCCCAGCGGCTGAAGCATCAGCATTATTCCATTCCGATGCTAATCACCAAAAACGGTAAAACACAACCCAAACCAAATAACCAGCCCCGCAAACAAAAAGGCATGCTTTACCAAATAAACGGAAGGAATCCGCTGATTATATATCCAACAAGCCCCAACAGAACATAGACTCAACAATGAAAAAAGCCACGCTAAAAGCCAAAAGCATCTACCTATCAAAAACCGCAATCCCACTCTACATTCTATGCAACAATAGGCAGGCAATGGCTCTCTATGAACGCGATACCCATCCCTAACCTTATGAAAGTTCCATGAAGATTTCTTAGTTCATCTATGCACCCATTAGGTTATTCAAATTGCTTACGACCAAAAAATGATTTAGCGGATGTTGTACCCGTCAATTTTATTGAGGATTAGATGAGCTACCTTTTCTACTTTTGGCAAGTCCAACAATCACCAAGACTGCACCTATAACCAAAACTGCCCCAATAAAAATCAACTCTAAAATTTGGAAAAATGGCGTCAATGATAAACCGTATTCTTCGCCATACGAAGGATAAGATACCTGGCGAAGGGCATCCATCACTCGCCCCGAATCAGCCCAAATCCTCACTGTCACGGCAGTAGTGTAGTCAGGGTAGGTTCCGTCAAGAGGAACCTGCACAACCCAGCAGGGAAAAAGCGTTTGGGGGTCACGTAGAACTGTCGCTAAACTTGCTGTGGAGCCATTGCCAATTCCTAAGCCGCTTACAACCGCAGATCTGTTGGGTTCAGGGGCGCCAGGTAACTGTAACCTTTAACATAATTTTCTGCGATGTCGATTGCCTGCTCCTCTGAAATACTTACTGATGTATCTCCCATTTGGTAGAGCGTTCGGGTATCTGAAAAGGAGATTTCATGTATGTTTTCTCTTCCTTCTTCAAATTGTAATTCAACTCCTGTATAGTCAACGCCGTTAACGTAATGGTACCAGCCAAATGACTGCTGGCTATAAGAATCGGAGAATTGCTGTCGTGTTCCGTTTCTTCCAACAAACAGCAGGTTACTCGAAATCACGATTGAACTGTTCGCTGTGCCAACATTTAGTGACATTTGCTCGACTTCTGGGGCGCCAGTCCAAATGTAATAGTTATGAATAATGCTTTGTGCCTTTTCGAGTAGTTGTTTAAGCTGCTATTGGCAAGTAAAATCTCTCCGTAGCAGAACAAATCGCAGTAAACGAGGTTGCCATCGACAACTGTGACTCTTGCTTCAACAGACCCCTGCCCGTGAGTTTGAAGCTCATACTCCAGGTATTCTGTTGGCTGGTAGGCTAAAGGTGTCGACATCTTGTCGGGGGCAATAGAGGTTTGATAGTAAAATGAGGTAAGCACTGGCGTATACGTGTTCATGTCAAGCCCCATTGCGTCCTTAAAGAAAGACACTGACTTCGCTTGACTGCTCACGTTTGGTGCCTCAGCAGCCTGCTTTGTCATGTACTGCACAGTTGGAATTTGCTTGTCAATGTTTACCTGTGATGTAAGTGGGTAACGGTCAAAAAAACTAAAATCCGGACAGATTGCATCATAGTTTGTAAATATTACTTTTGGTGTCGCTTCAATGCCTGAGCTGTCTCTTGCTCCCGTGTAGTCGCTCCAGTAGTTGCCGCTTACACCGTTGTCCCAAGGCAAAATTTGGCTCTGGATAGGTCTTCCCCGTGTACTGATTGTTCCATCATCAAGCTCTACTGTGTTGTTAATGAAATTGTTGCCGTAAATCATTTGGTTCCACGCTTGAGCGATAAGAATAACGGCGCTTTCGGCACAGTTTTCTATAGTGTTTTGAACAACTAGGTTACTGGAATCATAGAAACAAAGACCATGTTGGTTATCAATTATTTTATTACCTGCAACATAGTTTAATCCTCCAGGCCCAATCAAAATTGCGCCAACATTGTTTTCAAGGTAGTTTCCAATTATTATGTAGTATTGAGCGTAAATTTTAATGGCGTAATCGCTACACTGGTTAATAACACAGTTTTCCACCGTGTTATTATCCTAATTTCCTAAAACGCCACATTCCCAACTAACCATTCTAAAATTTTGAACGGTAACATTTACGCATTCTAAATTTATTGCAACAGTACTTCCATCGCCGACCATGGTGTACCCATTGCCGTCCAGGATTATGTTGCTTGATTTTACATCTATTGGGATGCTAAGTATCTTCTGCTAAGGTGTAGACTGCCATTTCGATTTATCGGTGCTGATGTGGGGTTTATGCTGCCGTCTGGGTTAATGGTTATTGGTTGTGTAGTAGCTGGGGAAGCGATTGGGAGTACTGAAAACAAAATTGTTAGTGCCAGTAGGATTGTTGAGGTTTTTCTCAGTTACAGCGCCCCTTTGATAAAATAAAATCATACTAAATTTAAGATTTTGGGAAGGCGCGGTAACACAGAACGGTGACGTCGAAGGCTGCCAAGAGTATAACTACAACCGAACAACAGGCAGGCACTACCTACGGAAGGAGAAAACCTGTGGTAAAACAGGAAAAGGGCTTAGAAAAATATCCCATCTTACGTCCATCCCACACAAGACTAAAATGTAAGTATTCCAGCCTAATTGCATGTAAAAGGGCTCGTAGCCTAGCACGGATTAAGGTGTCGGCCTTCGGAGCCGGAGATCGTGGGTTCAAATCCCACCGGGC
>CAWALK010000018.1:0-267469 GCA_963782915.1 uncultured archaeon | reverse complement strand
AAAAGACCAAGGACAGATTTCAGGTCTCTCTCGAAGCATTTCAAACCTTGGCTCTTCGCTAGGAGTATCAATCGTCGGTTCAGTTCTTGTGAGTGATATTGTTCACTTGTATGGCGGAGCCGTGGCAGTTATGGTTGCAATTGCCTTTATTGGTTTGATTGCTGCAATTTTACTTCCTAAATCGCCTCCTAAGGTTGCTGAGCCAGTTGAAAGCGGCAAGCACTGAAAATTCGAGAACGTCTGACAAAATATTCGATGATATTCAGTGCTTTTGCTAGTGATAACCCATTTTGTCTTAGCTTTTGGCAATTAATCATGTTTGCAGATTTTTTTTAAAAATATCGGATAAAATTCGACTATTTCTCTATTGTTTGGTTTGGGTGTAAGTTTTATTGGCTTGATAACCTTTCCATCGCTGTTCTAACCCTAATCAAGCGAAAATCCTCTAAAATGTCTAATAGCATAATTATCCCAGGAAATCAAACATAATTCTTAATTAAGGTAGTTTTCCTCTTTTCAGCGCCTCAAGTTTTTGGTTTATGCTTTTTCCTAATAATTGTTTCTCTTCTTTACCACCATCAAAAAACAATCAATCTTCAGCTGCCAAATGTTTTAAAGAAAAAAAAATAGAAATATGATTAAGTAGGGATTAATATGGAAACAGGCAAGAAAGCGGATGAATCACTGTAAGTGAAAGCGAACAAAAATACCGAAAGGTCGTTGAAGATGCACCTATTGCTATTTATGAAGTTGAATTCCCGGGCAATGTTTAGATTCGTAAATGGAAAGGTATGTCAGCTATTGTGCTATTCAGAAAAGAACTTCTTGCTTCGAACCCAAATGAGTTATTATTCGATGAAGGTAGAGTGGTTATCCAGCAAAAGGTTGAAGAGGCACTCAGAGGAGAAAATCTTTGTTCCACCTCTGCGGAAATACGTGTAAAAGCAAAGAACGGCCAGAGCCATTGGGTCTAATAACTGCAAGAGTAAATTTGAAGCTTGGAAAGCCAGATACAGTTATGATTTTTGCTCAAGACATAACTGAACGCCAAAAAACAGAAGAAGCACTTGAGCAAAGCGAAGAAAAATACCGTGAATCGTGGAAACTACTCAAGAGGGCATTTTGGTCACGGATCTTGAGGGCAAAATAACATTTGCAAATAATCGTATTGCTGATGCTCTTGGTTATACAGTTGAAGAGCTGATAGGCAAGCTTGGTCTTGAGTCGGCAGCGGAATCAGAAAAAGCTGGGCCCAAGAGAGGATGGAAAAACGCATTGAAGGTATTAAGGAGCAATATGAAATTTGGATGAGCAGAAAAGACGGCGACAAAATCTGTTTTCTTGCGAGCGGGTCACCTTATTCGCAACAATCAAGGTCTACATTTTGGTAATCTGGGCTTGTATGTTGATATTACTGAACGTAAGCAACTACAGCAAAAAATCGAAGAATATACCAAAAACTTGGAGACTTTGGTTGAACAGCGCACTAAGCAGCTCAAAGATGCGGAACGCTTGGCTACAATAGGTGCGACTGCAGGGATGGTTGGGCATGATATCCGCAATCCACTGCAGGCTATTATAACGATGTGTATTTAGCAAAAACTGAATTGAATGGCGTTCCAGATTGCGAAGAGAAAAAGAACGCGATAGAGAGTTTAGATGAAATTGAGAAAAACATTGGATATATTAACAAGATTGTTGCTGACCTGCAAGATTATGCCAGACCACTAACTCCAGTTACCAAGGAAATAGAACTGGAGCAAATCTGCCAAGAAATACTGATTAAGAATGTTTCCCAACTGACATTAAAGCCTCCTGCAAAATCGACAAAAACCCTAAAGCAGGTTACGGCAGACCAAGAACTACTAAAACGAGTATGACTAATTTGGTGACCAATGCAGTTCAAGCTATGCCTAAAGGCGGAATTCTCAATTAAGCTTACCGAGAGAAAAGCGATGTTGTTATTGAAGTTCAAGATACAGGTGAAGGCATCCCTGATGAAGTAAAAGACAAGTTGTTTACGCCGTTGTTTACCACTAAATCGAAAGGTCAGGGCTTTGGATTGGCAGTAGTTAAACGGGTAACTGAGTCAATGAATGGAACTGTAAGTTTTGAAAGTGAAAAAGGCAAAGGAACCAAATTCATAGTACGTTTGCCCCCCCCCAAGAGTAAACGGTAAATTCAACCTAATAAAATGCCTTAAACCGTTTCTTAAGTTTTTTCAAATGCAATCACATTTTAAGTCAAAGCTAGTTTTCAAGTTTTGAAAGGCGAACCTCCAATTTCATACAACCAAAGGAACATTATAGTGCTCTTCTGAAAATATTTGTTCGCTATTAAATTGGTAGAGGCATATTGAGTGTCAACGATGTTAAAAATTCCCACATTATTCTTGACTATCTTGGAAAAAAGACAGCTAAAAACCCACTAAATATATTATTTCAAAATAATCTATATTTATTGTTGAAAAAAGTCACAGCTCCGACAGTAACCGGCAAACCAGAATTAAGATTGGTTTCTATCGAAGCTTAAGTTGCGAGTTTCCTTACTGCTCGATTTGTCCGTTGAGTTCAGTTATGCGTTCTGCAACTATCCTTGATAGCTGCTGTCGAAGTTGTTCCCCGTTTAGATTTCTATTTACAAAGCACATTCGGTTACCGAGTTCTTCATCACCGAGAGTTTTAGTCATCCAAAACTGGAAGTCGCCACGTGGATAATGAAACTCTATAGATTCAGTGCTAGCGTCATTTAATTTTTCTGCAAAATCAATCAGGCTTGTTGCCGTCATATTTGTGTAGACTCCGCCATCTGTGCAAAAGTGAAAACCATCTTCAAAGGGGACTGTGCGCAAAATCTTTGAGGCGTCAACTCTTAGTATTTGACCCATAACGTATTCATCTCATGAATAACCTTCAAGAATAATTGTATAATGTTTTGTTGTCGCATTTTGGAGGTACATCCGCTTTAAATAAAAATTCCATTCAGGCAGCCAGCCAATTTCATTTCAGTGCAGTTAAGAAAACGCCTAAAAAATGTAAGATTGCAAAAAAGTCTGGTCTGTTTGCGGTTTGTTCCACAACCAGTCTGCAACCCAAATCGGACGCCGACACAAAAAACTATTGCACCAAACAGCCTGCTGGTTGTTGTTGTGATAGGGGTTTTTGGCAATAACAACTATAGAAAAACAAGCACTCACCAAAACAATTCTGATCTACCTAAAAAATAAGGGGGAGGCAGGTTGAGATCATTTTGCCCTCTTTATTTAGGAACTTTATCCGATTTCTTTGTAACACTTCTAAAGAGTTCTTCCCTGCCTTCAGTTTTTAGCAGTTGGTCACTGGCAACTGAGCCGAAAAGTTTCATAAGAACCGCAATTCCGCCTGTCCAGCCTGTTTGATGACTAGCGCCTAGACCTGCTCCGTTATCGCCATGGAAGTATTCATAAAACAAGATGTTGTCTTTCCAGTAAGGGTCAGTTTGAAACTTTGTTGTTCCGCCATAGACAGGGCGTTCTCCTTTTTGGTCGCGTAGAAAAATTTTTGATAACCTGGCTGTGATTTCTTTGCTTACTTCGAATAAGTTCATTTGTTTTCCTGAACCAGTTGGGCATTCGACGGTGAAATCATTGCCGTAGTACGAGTAAAGATTTAGAAGCGCACGGACTATGAGGGCATTTATTGGAAACCATACGGGTCCACGCCAATTTGAGTTTCCTCCGAAGGCTCCAGTGGTTGATTCTGCGGGGTTGTAATCTATGCTGAATTCTTGACCGTTTAGGTTAATGGAATAACGGTTGTCAGCGTAGTATCGAGAGAGCGAGCGAATGCCGTAGGGACTAAGGAACTCTTTTTCGTCTAGCATTCTTGCGAGAATACGTTTCAGTTTCTTATCATCCAGCAAAGCTATTAGGAAACGGCCTCCAGCGCCAGGTATCCCTGGTTTGTGGATGTTTTCGAAAAGTTCGGGATGATTATCTCTGAACCATAGTACTCTTGCTGCGAAATTCGGGAGTTTCTCTAAAGTATCGGCGGGGTAAATGCTGTTGGCGCATAAAGATATTAGTCCCACCATGGAGCGAACTTTCATTCTCATGGCTCTTCCATCAGGCAAACGCAGGAGGTCATAGAAGAAGCCATCTTCTTCATCCCACAAGCCATCGTTTTCCGGTCCGCTACGTTGTATCGCATGGGCTATCCATAGGAAATGTTCAAAGAATTTGATAGCTTGTTCTTCGTATATGGGGTTGTGGAGTGCTAATTCAATTGCCATTTCTAGCATGTTTTGGCAGTACATTGCCATCCAGGCTGTGCCGTCAGCTTGTTCTAAAGACACTCCGGGTGGAAATTTGGCGCTGCGATCGAAAACTCCGATGTTGTCTAATCCTAGAAATCCACCTTCGAATACGTTGCTGCCAGATGGGTCTTTTCTATTTACCCACCATGTGAAATTCATCATTAGCTTTTGAAAGGCTGATTCTAGAAAGCTTATGTCGCTTTTTCCAGTTAATTGTTGTTCTAATCTGTGGTTAAAAAGTACTGCGAATGCATGAACTGGAGGGTTGACATCGTTGAAGTTCCATTCGTAAGCGGGGACTTGACCATTAGGGTGAAGGTATCTTTCAATTAGCATAAGGTTCAGTTGCTGTTTCGCAAAGTCTTTATCGACAAGTGAGAGTGTAGCGGCGTGGAATGCTAAGTCCCAGGCAGCGTACCAGGGGTATTCCCATTTATCAGGCATCGAAATCACATCGTCGTTCACCATATGGAACCATTCTGCGTTTCGTACACCCTTTTTGTTTCTGCTGTAAAAATCAACCCCATGCTCTTTTAGCCAGGTTCCCACGTCATAGTTGTAGTATTGTTTAGACCACAACATGCCTGATAGTGATTGACGCAGTACATTGCGCTCGTCGTCACTGGCACCGGCGGGGGAAATAAAATCGTAAAATTCGTCGGCTTCTTGTTTACGCATTCTGAAAATCTCTTCAAAATGGCGCCCAAAAAGCGATGCTTCTTCAGTGTCTTGTGTTAGGTGCATATTTTCTGGGGAAAGATTGCTTAGCCTTAATCGTATAGTCTTTGTTTCACCTGCACCAATAACGACATGGTAGTCTGCGGCGGCTTTTGTGCCGTTCTTTTCAGGGTTAACTGTAGAGTGGTCATTGTTCACTACATAATCGTTGATGCTATCCTTAACGTATTTGCTCGAGTTAGGTGTCCCAAACAAGCGTTGTGTATTCGTTTCGTTTTCTGTAAAAAGCAGCGGAGCCTCTCCTTCAAGGTAGAGGTATCTTTTCCCAATCATCTCAGAACTAGCCTCAACAAAGTTGGTTCCGGATTTCGTTGTTTGTTGCCTAAGTTGTGGTTTTACAGTATTCTTATTTGCGGACCAGGTGTTTCGGAACCAAAGCGTGGGCAGCAAATGTAGGGTTGATGTGTCCTTTCCGCGGTTATGGGCAGTTATTTGGATTAAAATGTCCTCTGGTGATTCTTTGGCGTATTCAATAAAAATGTCAAAGTAGCGGTCGTCATTAAAAATGCCTGTATCCATCAATTCGTATTCGAAAGCGAAACGATCGCGCGATTTGTTTGTCTGAATCAAATCCATATAGGGGTATTCTTTCTGAGGATATTTGTAGAGGTACTTCATGTATGAATGGGTGGGTGTGCTGTCGAGGTAGAAGTAGTATTCTTTTACATCTTCACCATGGTTGCCTTCAGAGTTTGTTAAGCCAAAAAGTCTCTCTTTTAAGATGGGATCCTTTCCATTCCACAGTGCCAGTGCGAAACATAATAATTGTTTATCATCTGAGATGCCGCCTATGCCGTCCTCTCCCCAGCGGTAAGCACGTGAACGTGATTGATCATGTGAAAAATAATCCCAAGCGGCTCCGTTGTCACTATAATCTTCTCTTACGGTCCCCCATTGTCTTTCGCTGAGATAGGGTCCCCATTTGCGCCATGGTATTTGCTTTTCTTGTACGTCATTTAGTCTAGTTTGCTCGTTATCCAAGTTTTAAACCTCAAAAAAATGTCTGGCAAACTATGAGCTTGATCATTCATATATGACTATGTTGACGCCTAATGTTATCACAGGATACAGCTTTTGCATGCGTTTGATTAGAATTTGCACTTATTGGGTTGTTGGTGTTTAACTCTGCCTTATTTGAGCTTTTAACGTTTAGGTGCTTATTGTAGATTGCTGACTTTATTTGCTGGTGACCTGGTGTTGTTTTTTGGCAGGTAGGCTGGCTTTTTATGGGGTATAATGGGTGAATTGGTTTATCTTTTATAGGTGGCCTGCGGGTCCGCAAACAATTCGTAGTGCAGGTTCTTTGTATTCTCTTAGTCCGCAGTTTAGGCAAATCCATTCTTTGGGTGCTGTGTGTATGCCATTTGGTCTGTGGCCGGCGAGGTTAAATTGGCGGTGAAAGTCACAGCAGTCCCGCATTTTGGCTCCACAGCTGGGGCAAAAGCGTATGCCGCTGTTTTCTGCGAGTTGAACTATGTGGAGATTTTCGATGTGGGAGTTGCTGATGTGTTGGGGCGGTTCGTCTGTCATAGGTAGTAATCCTTCCCAAAATGTGTGTTTGAGCCCTTGATTGTTCCAATATCTAGATTCTCTAGTGGTGTCAAGTTTTTGATTGCCTACTTCCCCCTTTGAAAGATAACTGTGTATTGCCATAAAATGGCTTATAAATATTTATCATTTGTATGCTTATTTACTTGGAGCATATCAATAATAGAATCTCTTACTTACGTTACTTCTTAGCAACGTCGATTTCTATCATTGTGGCAATAGTAGTCATTGGTGCAATTCCCTTTTTATTTTGGTTTAAACAGCATCTAACAATGTAACCGTACTTACAGAGGGATTTTTTACTCTTAATTCGAGCCACCAAAAAAATGCTTGCGAGTCGAATTCTATTTAAAAGAAACCTTCGGCTATTAGCCCGTTAATTTTGCGGATGTTGCGGTTGTTGTATCACTCATGCAACAACACAGGCTTAACTAGGATTTTGTCGCTTAATGCGGAATAACGAGGTTTGAAAAATGGTATCAGCAGTAATATTAGTAAACACAGATTTAGACGCCCAAAATAACGTGCTAGAAAACCTAAAACTGGTTGACGGCGTAGAAGAAGCCCATGCCCTGTACGGCGTCTATGACTTCTTTGTAAAAATCAATGCGTCATCTATAGAAGACGTGAAAAACATTACCCGATTTCAAATAAAACAAGTATCCGGCGTAACCAGCTCTTTAACGCTTTTGATAGACGACCGCACAGCTAGCATCCGCGGTAACTTGGATTTTGCGATTCCTCAAGTGCCCAGCTTGCCCAGTTACTAACGTATTTGTAGTCGTCTGGATACGCCAACAAATCGTTAATAGCAATCGAGTAAAAGGTTAATCAATCAATTCTTAGGTGCATAATATGGAAACTGTTTTTCAAGAAGCGTTTGAACTAAAACTAAAACCCCCAATGGTGGCTTCTCATGATTATATGCCCCGAGTGTATGAAGTGAACTTGCCCTGCCAATGGCTGACCCATTGCGAGGACGGGAAATGCCCTGCCTTCACGAGGTTAAACGGCAACTTTTACTGCGCAAGAAAAAACACCCACTAAAAAGTGGGAGCCTCCACTAAATAAAAAGGGAGCGGTATCACGCCAATCTTAACTGCCAGAAGCGTTTTTTATCCAACCCTTGCTCAGCTTCGAACTTTTCTTTGTCAGCTTTATGACAGTCCCTTTCTGCACTAGAATAAACACAATCACACATTTTTTTGCCCACCACCAAGAAAAAAGCTGCCTAACAATGAGAATGTTTTCTCCGATTTATCGATTTAGCTTCAGAATTCAAATAACCCTCTCTTAATTGGCAAGCCCCCTTACGTTAAGGTAGCGTTTGCATAGTTCTTTGGAGCTTCATTATTCCTTTTGGTGGTATAATTACATAGTAATGTAATGGGTTCAAATAGGCTGGGTTTGCAGGCGTTGCTTGTCCATTGTATAATGCTAATTTGGGTTCTGTCAACTCTGTAAGGGCTTGGGCAAAAAATTATCTCTCCATCAAAAGTCCAAGGCGGGTATGCTGAGTTCTGAAAGGGCAACCCTTTGTACGCCATGGGATAAAGCGATTTGTGATTGTATTGAGCCTACAGCGTTTTTTTAAAAAGCGATAGGTAGCTAATATTCGCTAATAGTAAAATTGAGGGCTTTTTTATGAAGGATAGTATTTCGCAAAATTGCAATGATGTTAGGTGTAAAGAAACCAATTTGCCGAAGGGTAGGATGCCTATTTTTCTTTGTGATTGTGGGGTGCAAATACTGGTTGTGCCTGATTTGTTTGCGATGGAAATTGCAGTTATAAATCACATAAAGCTGCATAAACAGCTTACAGGAGAAACAATATCTGAAGAACTCCTGACAGAAAAGATTATTTGTCTATTAGGCAAAACAAATTTAATTTAATAAAAAATTGTTAAGCCATTTTTACTTTTCTTTTGTCTGCATTTTCTATTAATTACAATTGTACACTAAATTACGCCAATCATTTTTTACTCGATCGGCATAAATCCTTGTCGTAGAATTTCTTTAAATCGCTATTTTGTTAGAGCATAAATGCTTTTATGGTCATGTAAACGGTGCTCCCTTAATTCGTTTGGATTGGACAGAACGGTGTCGCATATTGGGCATTGACAAAGCGAAGAGATTTTTTTATACACAAACAATACCTTGGTTAAGATACATCAAAGTAGTCAACAAGAATTATCGATAAACGGACCAAGCCGTGTGTCAACAAAGAAGTGGCTAAAAGGTAGAAGCAAAAGCCTTTTCCTTTGTTAACAGCGAGACCCGCCTAACAATTGGCTATCCCTTGTGTAACAACAGCTAACCTGTACGTGTGATATAAGCGCTTGCTGGTAACAAGCTGATGCAACAAAAAAGGCCCAATTTAGTTGACCAGTAGATAAAACGCATTAAATCCTTGAAAATTCCTCCATTAATCCTAACAATTTATACCTACATCTGTCAAGTGTTACGTCAATAAAACCACTACATATCGTTAAATATCACAACTTACGATTAAGTTATAGTATAAAGTTGAAGTCGCTATATTGTCTTCGACGTAAGGATATATCACAATTTTTGAATTTTACAAATTGGCAATTTAGATTGTTCATGCTTTTACAATAATCGATTTCATTGCAGCTACAACCAACGAGTTTCTTGAGGTTTTACTTTTGCAAGGCAGCCAGACCATTACAGAAACTTTACAAGAATTGGAATAGTACTTCTTGCCATAATTGGGGGAATAGGCTTAGTCGTAGCACGTTACCTTTTTCTCAACGATATTTCAGCAGCATTTACTAATCCTTAGTTCATAATATTATGTACAGCCGCAGGTATCATCGCTTTAGGTCTATCTTACCAAAGTTTTCAGAAACTTAAAGTATGCACTCTTAGGTATATGGTTGCCTTTTCTCTATCCTTGTTATACAGCTGTCTGAGTAAACAAGTGCACTAGGTAACAGGATTGCCAGAAATAGCCGCTATTCTTATTGGTATAATAGGTCCAACTGCCGGTCGATTCATTATTGATATAGTATCGGGAGTCTACTCCCCAGCATTTTATTAAGGGCGAATTCTTTGTTGGTACAGCCCTTCTAGCCAGCGTAGTCTATACCTAATTTGCTACATTGCGGGGCTATCCATATGGCCCGCAACCTTGATATCGTTTGCAGTTGGCTTCGTATTCCGTTTGACTGCCCAAAACAAGCACTGGGAAGAAAAAGAAATAGGGGAACATAATAAGCAATAAGCTAAGCATTTAATATCAAGAAGAATAAATCCTGAGATAGCTAGACTGTGGATGAGTCGGTAGTTCATTAAACGAGTACTTTTTAATAAAAAGTAATAACAGCATTAAGCGTTAAACTAAAAGACCAACTATCTCGAGCTCGTCTAGTAACGTCTTCGCTGTGAGGAGCTAGACCCATATCTTCTGTCAAGTTATGACCTGCCTTATGGCCAAGATGATCTCCGTTCGCCCATTGTTCAGAATCGGTAACGTCATACACTTTGCCTTTGAAGCCAATATATGCAGGTTTGCCGTTTTTCCCATTAAAAGAGCTTAACTCGTGAGTTGTAAATTTCTTTAAATTCTCCATCTTTCATACTTCCTATTCTTTTTAGAGCCAGAGTATTAGTAAACTTGTCACAGCCCCTATATTGCGGCTAAGATTGGTCAACTGTTCTGCTGATTGAGATTCAGAACTTTTTCCTGCCATTTCATTCACCTGCGAGCGCGCTAATAATGTATGTTGGTGTAAGCTTACAGTTACTTATTGTAGATTCAATATCTGATTAAAAATGGCAGTTACGTGCTGTATCTTCAATCTCAAAATATAACGAATTGGTTGTGGGGATAAGCAGCTTTGAAACCTTTAAGAACAAAAGAACGCCTAGTTAATTCCTAGGCATTTTCTTTTGCTGGCAGTCGATAATGATGGATAAGCCCTCTTATTTTAAAAAGATTGTTTGAAACTCTCTCGATCGCGATACTTTGTAGTCACTTTGTTGATTGTAATCTTTTTGTTGTTTCTTCCCTACGCTCAAAATAGTGGTTTAGAATTCGTTTTTACTTATTTGTTTTTATCGTTGTCCCTTGTGGCCGCAGGATTTTCAGTATTTCGCACAAAAATAGGTGGAAAAATAACTATTGCGTTCACTTTTCTAACTATGACGTTCATAATTCTTTTCTTGATTGAAGGAACATTAATACTCGAAGAGGTCGTTAGAGCTTTAACAGCTATTACATTTGGATTTATAGCGGTAATAATTTTTGCTGAAATAGTATCAATCAAAGCTAAGGATTATGTTACTAGAGATTTCTTGTGGGGTGGTATCGCCACTTACCTGTTGATAGGGCTAACTTGCGGCTCGATTTTTCATTTAATCCAGTTGGTAACTCCCGGATCATTTTCTAGTGCAGCAATCCCAAGCGCCATGGAGTACCCAAACTTCATCTATTATGGCTATTATGTCCTCACCACAATAGATGGGGTCATGACCCCAAATACTCTCCAAGCACAATCCTTGGTCATGATAGAACCCATAATAGGTACTCTATACGTAGCCATACTAATTTCTCGGTTAGTTACTCTTAGAAAATCTGAAAGTAGTAACTGATGACAACACAATAGATCTCTCGACTAGTTTGTAAAAAGATGGATAACCCGCCTGTTATACCTACAAATGCATTAAACCTAATTATGGAATCTATTTAACATGTGTTGGATCATCCGAGTTTAAGCTCTCTTCAGTATACTCTAAGGTTATTCCATGAAGCCCTTTGTTAATCAGCCAAATGAAAAAGTAAGATAGCGCGTGCGATAAAACCTTTGGAAGAGAGAGGGAGAGATTAATACGGGGTACCTTCAAGCCAGCCAGCAGACCAGCCTAAATTACTTCTGCGCCAATCCACCCATTGTTTTTGACTATTGAAAAAGAAACGTGGGCGGTTATATTGCCTTGGTTGGACTTTGGGCAGCGGCCATATCTGGCGCATCAATGAACCCAGCGTGTTCTTTTGCCCCAGATCTTTTTCTTCTTGACTTTAGTAACTATTGGGTATATTTAGTAGGGCCTATAGCAGGGGCATTGCTTGCGGTGTTTTTTGCCTATCTTCTCCTGTGGAGGTGGCAAGGATATGACAGCGATTGAGGCAGCACAAGGTATTCCACGAATAATCTGATTAATTCGTTTGCTAATAATCAATAATTAGGGTTTTATTATATTCTAGGTTAATCGTTTTTATAACTATAAGCAGTATTCGTAAAACATAGATTGTTAGAGATCTAACAAAACATTATGCCTTTATCAAAATTTGTTATACTTTATTTAAAATAGATATTTTGTTGGGAAAAAATTTTATGATTATTTTATTTAGCTAAAAAAGGCTCAGATGTTTGGTTTTATGTTTTGTTCTTTAGGTTCTTCAGCAGTGTACTCTCTAATTATGCCATGAATGCCTTTGCTTATTATCCACATGAAGCTATAGGATAATATAAAAACTGTAACGAGAACTACTGGTATCGCGAACAATTGCAGCCCAAGTTGATGCAAAGCTTGCATACCACCGCCGAATAATAGACCATCGGGTAAACCAGAACCGCCTCCGAAAGAAGCATACGAGAATTGCGCAAAGAACGCCACCATAATAAAACCAAATATACCACCAAGAAAGTGTCCTGGAAAAAGACCGACTGGATCTGTAAACCATTTGACTCTTTGAAATAATTTCTCGCCCAAAATGAACAATATAGATCCTAATATTCCAAGAATTACTGCACTACCCGGACCAACATAACCTGCCACGGGCGTAATAACGATTAAACCGATGAGTATTCCGTTTGCAGCATACATTAAACTATGCCATTTTCTTATTTCCAGATATTTAAAAAACATAGTAAACAAAAAGCCAGTCGCTGCAGCCAAGAAAGTAATCAGAACCACAATATAGGATTGAATATTTAATGCTAATGTGCTTCCTGGATTGAAACCAAACCAGCCGAGCCAAAGCAGAAGAATGGACAAAGCTAGCCATGGCGTACTTGGCTTAGGCTGTACTTGAGGACTTTTATGGAAACCTTTCTTTTTTTCCTCTTGCCAAATTCTTAAAACAATTGCTAAACCTGCTGCTCCTGCAGCTCCATGAACAACCAATCCGCCTGCAAAATCTCTTACACCTAGGATATAGAGCCATCCTTGGGGGTTCCATATCCAAGCAGCTGGCAACGCCCAAATTAAAATGAAATATGGAATTGAAAAGAGAAAAAATGCTTCCAACTTGACTTTCTTTAAAACGATTACACCGACTAATGCTAGAGTGACTGTGGCGAAGGCTGTTTCAAAGAAAAAGTATGAGGGAAGAGTAACAAAGTTATTGAAGTATTGAGGAGTCATCGACCACCAAACTTGCGTAAAAATATCTGCAGAATTACTTTGGAAACTGCCCATGAACGGAAAATTATACAATGGATTACCGATTAAACCCCCAATTGTAGGTGCAAAGGCAACACTAAAACCAAGAAACGCCATAAAAAAGAAACCAGAGCATGAAATCATAATATTCTTCATCAAAGCTCTCGAATAGCCTTTTCCCAGTTCCCCCCGCTCAAGTATACCAACAGAAATAGTCATGAGGAAAACAAGGACGCCGCATATCAATACCCAAAGATTGTTGAAGAGATTTTCTGTTGGAAGAGCAGACATATCGGATCACGCTCCTTTAGTGCAAAATTATTGAAGCAATCAGTCCCAAATGATTCGTCAATATCAATACCCCAGAATTGCCTATAGGCAATAAAGACACTGATGCTTGTGCTATTGCAGGAAAAACTTTCGCTCCTAAGATAATTAGCCATGCTGTAAATACAAATGGACCTGTTAGCGTCGGTAGATTGAAGCGACTGGTTATTGTGCCGATGAAAGCCGTTACTACAGAAGAGAAGGCCGTGGCGAAAAGCATTATAAAGAAGTTAATGGGGGAACCGTTAAATGGACTTATTGGCCAAAGGAATCCAAGGAAAACCCCCATGACCGCTAGGGCTGTTAAGGTTCCGTTGAAACCATATAATCCACGTAGAATCGCGGTTCTATCCGCTTGGAAACCTATCGCTGCCAATGTTGAAGAAAGGGTTCCTATGAATGCTGTTATTCCAGCAAAGTATATTGGATATTGCGCTGGGAATCCATAGGGGGTTAATGAAAGGCTGGCGACTGTTAATCCTATGAAGATTAGTACTCCTGTCTTCCAGTTTTCTTGAAAGAATACTTGAGCTATTCCGGTAAAAATGAGTTTGACAAACCCCACACCAGTGAACTCATTTAGCTTTAAAGGTTCTTTTTTCCCAGTGTCATTAGGACTTTTGAGTAATGTGCTTATTTGTTTTGTTGGCGGTGGAGGCCCAGATAGTTTCAGCCTAGGGAACTTGTAAGCCGCAAACAGGAAAATCCAAGTTGTTAGAACAAACGCTGAAGTTTCAACGGGAAGACCAAAAATTTTTGTAAACCAGATTAACGATGCAGTAATAAAACCGGTAACTAACGCGCCTATAACAGCTGCGGTTGTTGCTGATCTTCCTTTCTCAAGGAAAGTATCTCCTAAGGCTATGGCCGTTAAAACGGAGTTAAACCCAAATATTCCATAAATTAGCGAATTGTCAGGTGAAGATAAAGAAGCTGGAACCAGCTCTATGCCTAATGCTAAACCAACCAAACTACCTGCTATTGACCCCATTACCGCGAAGGCAGCCGCCCTTTTGGAGTTAATGGCAAGAGCAATTACAAAGATAATTCCAACCAGAGGAGACCCCATGAAGAAAACTTGCGCGACCCCATTAAGAATAAAATTTAAAGCTCCTGAAATTGGATCCATAAAAATCACTCTCTAGATAAAATGAGGCTTAGTTAGCGGTTTAAAGATGTGCTGTTACAAGTCTTGTATACAACATAGTTTTAAACCAAGCTATTGGGCCTCATATATAGTGTTGTTTTTTTAAAAATTAATGGGTGAAAAAATGAAGCTAGTTCCACGCGAAACAGAAAAAATGATGATTTTTACTGCTGCACGTATGGCTGAGCGAAGAATGAAAGACGGATTAAAACTGAACTATCCAGAAGCTGTTGCAATTATTGCTGATTTTGTACAAGAAGGCGCTAGAAGAGGCATAGGAGTGGCTAAAATAGCTAAAGATGCCAGGCATGTTTTGACGATGGATGACGTGATGCCTAACGTAGCGGACATGATAAGTTTGGTTCAGGTCGAGGCAACTTTTCCAGACGGCACTAAACTAGTAAGCGTACATAACCCAATTCAACCAAAGGAGGAACAGAAAAAATGACGCCAAACACAGTAGGTCAAATAACCCTTGGACAAGGGGATATAGAAGCTTTCCAATTTAGAAAATCGATTACATTAAAAGTGAAAAATACGGGTGACAGAGGAATCCAAGTCGGTTCGCACTTCCATTTCTTTGAAGCAAATAGGGCATTAGACTTCGAAAGAGAAAAAGCGTATGGTATGAAACTTGCAATTCCAGCAGGTACAAGCGTAAGATTTGAACCAGGACAAGAAAAAGAAGTCACGCTTGTCGAATACGGAGGCAAAAAGTACGTCCATGGATTCAACAACCTTGTCGATGGCAGCGTACGGACTATCTACCGAAAAGATATGGCCCTAAGAAAAGCTAATAAGCTAAAATTCAAAGGAGCGTAAAAAAATGAAAATTCCACGAAAACAATATCTTGACTTATATGGCCCCACAAAAGGCGATAAGATTCAATTGGCTGACACAAACTTGGTCATTGAAGTAGAAAAGGATGTTGCGACATACGGCGACGAATTGGTTTTCGGCGGTGGAAAAAGTGCGCGACAAGGAATGGGTTTAGCGGATGGCACTACACAGGCAGATGGTGCTCTGGACCATGTTATCACCAACGTTGTCGTTTTGGATCCGATATTGGGCGTTGTGAAAGCCGACATAGGCATCAGAAATGGGTTGATTGCTGGAATTGGAAAGGCTGGAAATCCGAACACAATGGATAACGTCAACGAAAACTTGTGTGTTAGCAACGCCACAGAAGTAACAGCCGGAGAAGGGCTGATAGCTACTGCTGGCTTCTTCGACACTCATGTACATATGATTTCTCCGCAGCAAGTATTCCATGCCATAGCAAACGGCATAACAACCTATGTGGGTGGAGGCACAGGACCTGCGGATGGAACAAATGCGACCACTTGCACACCTGGACCTTGGAACATAAGGAAAATGATTGAAGCAATTGGAGGATTACCCATCAACTGGCTAATCTTGGGCAAAGCAAACGATAGCAGAAAAGAAACATTGGTTGAGGAACTTGCCGCTGGCGCTGGAGGATTTAAAATGCATGAAGACTGGGGTGCTACTAGGGCATCTTTGGACACTGGTTTGAGTGTTGCCGATGAATACGATGTGCAAATAGCGATACACACGGATTCACTCAATGAAGGTGGCTATGTTGACGACACTATCGACGCAATTGACGGAAGAACAGTGCATACTTATCATACGGAAGGCGCAGGAGGAGGACATGCACCAGACATCATGAAAATCGCTGGAGAACCCAACGCTTTACCATCCTCAACAAACCCAACAAGACCCTATACCGTTAACACTATTGATGAGCATCTCGACATGGTTATGGTAACCCACCACCTAAATCCAAAAGTTCCCGAAGATGTTGCCTTTGCAGAATCAAGAATTAGAGCCGAAACCATAGCCGCTGAAGACGTATTCCACGATTGGGGTATTTTGAGCATGTATTCAGCTGATAGCCAAGCAATGGGCAGAACAGGAGAAGTCTCAACCAGATGCTGGCAAACCGCACACAAAATGAAGGCGCAATTTGGAAAACTGATGGAAGACTCTCCAGACAACGACAACTTTAGAGTATTGAGGTACTTGGCTAAGCTTAACATAAATCCTGCTATAACCAATGGCGTTTCCGATTATGTGGGTAGTCTTGAAAAAGGAAAAATGGCTGACATAGTACTGTGGGACCCTCGATTCTTCGGAGTAAAACCTAACATAGTTTTCAAGGGAGGTTTCATAGCGTACGCAATGATGGGCGACCCTAATGCTTCAGTTCCACCAGTAGAACCAATCTTCTTCAGACCAATGTTTGGAGGATTCGGTCTTGCAAGATCAACAACATCCGCATTGTTCACATCGAAATTGGCAATTGAACATGGCATCAAGGAGAAATATGGCATACAACGCCAAGTTCTACCAGTACGCAACGTCAGAAACCTGGGCAAGCAGCAAATGGTTCGGAATAACACGCTCGGAGAAATAAAGATCGATCCTGAAACATACAAAGTAACATTCAACGGTAAACCCGCAACTTCAGAGCCTGCAAAAGAATTACCGTTAACTCAGCTCTACCATCTAGTGTAGATTCTGAGTTTTTTATTCTTTTTTTGGAGCAACGGTTAATTTGATTAGACATTTCACATATATTTCTAACGTCGAAAACGGAGCGGTAATTGATCCTAAAAAAGTTAAGCATGGAGAAGTCACCGCTCTTAAAATTTCCAATCTTTCGGGCTGGGTTGATCAACAAACCCATTTGAATTTAGATTTTCCCAAACATCTCATGCGAGAGGTATACATAGCAGAGAACTTAGACATCGGCAGCCAGGTATTGCTCAAGGACGAAAGGTTTATGACAGCTCTTGTGAGTCCACTAGTGCACAAGCATTTTGGTTTTGTTGACGAAACTGAAAGGGCTGAACAGCTTAAAGAAGCGATTCTGAACAAGACTAACTGAAAAGAGATGTTTGTGTCGCATGATTATTTTTGAAAAATTAGCAAATCAAATCAACGTCGAAAACCCCCAAGTGGTAACAACCAACAGACAAGATGCAATGAGAGGTAGAGTAAGAACTAAGCTAAGCGACGGAGAAGACCTGATAATCAATTTACCAAGAGGTCAACCGATAGGGCAAGGTGACGTTTTTGGGCCTTCAGCAAACGGGAATTACTATAAAATTTTGATTGATCCTGAACTTGTAATAAAAGTAACGTTGGACAAATCACAGAGCGATGATATAATAGAAAAAGCGATAAAGTTAGGTTATAATTTAGGTAATCGCCATCTCGAGATTTTGGTTGAAGGTGACACAGTTTTTGTTCCCGTTACAATAGGAGAAGAAAAAGTTAGGAAAATATTGGCATCCATGAATCTGCCAATAAAGTTCGAATCGATTCAAAAAATAATCTCAATGTCTTCGGCAGGATATCATGGGGGCGAAGATGAGGAATAATTTTGACTGAAAATGAGACGCTTTTAAATTTACTTAGAACTTCTGACTCATTTTTTCCAATGGGGTCATTTACCATGTCGCAGGGCATGGAACAGGTAATTAATGAAAATTTGCTGCCTAAAGAAAAAGTGGCAAAAATACTCAATATTTACTTAGAAAAGATTTGGAAAACGTTTGATCTTGGTATCTTCTATCAAGCTTTGGAAGCAATCGAAAAAGAAGATATCGAATTGTTAAAAAAAATCGATGAAATTTGTTATAGCTCTAAAGTTACTGAAGAAAATAGATCAGCCATCGTCAAGATGGGCAGAAGCATGATGAACGCAACAGAATTCACTGACGACTCTATAGGAAAAACTTACAAGAGTTTTATCAAATCTGATACTGCTTACGGAACATACCCAGTTGTTTTAGCGCTTGTATCCATTCAGTTTCACTTCAAAGATTTAGGCGCTTTATCCCTTTTGTACGTTAATCTGATGGAAGTCACTGCTTCGTTAGTGAGAATGGGAATAATCGATTACATAGAAGCACAAAAAATTCTAATTAATGCAGTAACGTCAATTCAGGTAAAGCCTCTCAAGTTGTCTGATTTGCACCAATCTTTTCCGGTGGTTGACATTGCCTCGATGAGGCATGAATTAAGTCAAAGTAGGATGTTCATGAGTTAAAAAGGAGTGGAATGAGAAAAAATGAGTATTAGAACTGTTAGAATTGGAATAGGCGGCGCAATTGGCTGTGGAAAGACCGAGTTAATTGAAAAATTGGTTCCAAAGCTGGTTGAGCAAGGGTTCAAAGTTGGAGCGATATCAAACGATGTTTACTCCAAAGAAGATGCACGAAGACTAGCAGCAAGACTTGGCAAAGATATCGACCCCAACTTAATCTTAGGAATAGAAACAGGAGGATGCCCTCATACAGCCGTAAGAGACGACCCCTCAATGAACATGGATGCAGCAGAGAAACTTGAAAAAGAAAACCCAGGACTAAATGTTATCTTGATAGAATCTGGAGGAGACAACATAACGCTAACATTCAGTCCAAGATTGGCGGATTTCTTTATTTACATGGTTGACGTAGCGGGCGGAGACAAAACCATTCGGAAAGGCGGTTTAGGAATTAAAAAATCTGATTTGCTGTTGATAAACAAAATAGACTTAGCTCCTTACGTTGAATCCACGATTTTAGAATCAGGCATAAAGACAGCTAACCTGGATCTTATGATGGAAGATGCAAAAAAACTCAGAGGCGATAAACCAACTGTCTTGTTGTCCCTAAAAGATGGCAAAGGATTAGATGAAGTGGTGAAAATAATAAGAGAAAAGGCTCTCTTCAGATGACTCAGGAAGTCGTTCAAGACGTGATTCAAGATCTAAGTGGTTTGCCATCAGCTTTTGTGGAATTTGAAGCAGAGCAAACAAGACTTGCAGTTGGGTCTTCGGGCAAAAATGCCGTTGCTGACTTGACGTTTACTAAATTTGGCGATAAAACGTATCTCACGGATATTTATAATGAAGTTCCAGCAAAAATTCTTAGAGAACTATACTATGATCCCTATTTGCCAGGTTTGCCATACATACTTTTCATGAATCCAACAGGTGGAATAGTGCAGGGAGACCGCTATTTTTACAAGATACAACTAAAGGAAGGTGCAGAAGCCTTCATCACCGATACGATGGCTACAAAAATATATAAAATGGATTTAAATTATGCCAGCAAACAAGTTGAAGTTTACCTTGGAAAAAATAGTCGACTAGAATTCCTTCCAAGAGAAACCATGGCTTTTATCGACTCACGATGGCACCAAAGAGTAGTTTTTCATGTAAGCGAAGGTGCAAAAATGCTTTATTGCGAAATTTTTTGTCCAGGACGAGTTGAGCGGGGAGAATTTTGGGACTTTGAAGTCTATTCTTCAAAAGTAATGATTGAGAAAGATAAAAAATTGTTACTTAACGAAAGTACTACATTTACACGACAAGATAAAGAGATATTAGACGTTATTTTTGGAAATTACAAGTTTTATCTTAAAGCCTATTGGTATTCGGACAATGCAGTTAATGCTAAGAAACTAATTGATTTTCAAACTATCTATGGCGGGGCTACAGAAATGGTTGATAACAAAGGGCTGATAATAAAGGCACTTGCAAACGACTTAAATGACTTGAAAAAGCTTCAATTGAATATCTGGAAGATTTTCAGAAAAAGCGAAACAGGAATGGACGTCCCTGAACTTCGAATGTATTGATGTTATGATAGAACTTGTAAATTTAAAGACAGACCTAAAGTTGTAATGCAATAAGCCCTTGTTTGTTTGCCTGTGCCCCTATGTCTAACTTTGATATTGGGTTCTAACTCCATAGAAGCTTTTTAGGCAAATTTCACAAAATGCACCTAGTGCCGGTCTTCTAGCATTTGAAGGCTAACCTCAAAATCCCGTTGCAGTTGTTGATGTGTGACTAAGCTCTCTCTTTCTTTTCGTTAGTCAGGAAGTCTTCAAAAAGAGCATTAATCATGCTTGATTTTCCCATAACTTCGAGTTGGCGTTGGTGTATTCGGCTTTGGACTCTTCTGGTATCTTTTAATTTATAAAACGAATTTATCGACATCCAGACGCCGTACAAGGTAATTATGATTAGGAAAATGTATACTACAATGCTGATGTAATAATTTTTAGGGAGAAAATCAAACGCATACGCTAAAGTTGCAGCTGCCGGTGGAGTAATCAATGATAAGGTTAAACCTGTTCTTAGCTGGGCTAATTGCGTTCGCTCGATGGACAAGTAATTGCGTTCATATGCCAATAAGGTTCGAACAACGGCTAAAACCTCTTGTTCATCCATGGCCATAAAACACTTCCACTTATAGAGTCATTTAGGAAATTATTAAGGTCTGCATTTTTCTCAAAAATTGGCCTATCATCAGGCATACGCGGCTCTAGTTATCGATTAGTTTTATCTGCGGCGATTTCCAACCCATCTTTATTTTCTCCAGATCGGGAACATACAAGCGCAATAGTAAGTAAAGGTCTCTATCTTCACGGTTTATGGGTAACCAGTTCTCCTCAGGAAGAGCCACAGGTTTTTTAGCACTTATAAAAATCTCGATATCACCCTTAACATTTTCTTTAATGCCAGTCGAATGCTTGTTTTTATCGTTAGGAACCAACAAACCGTTTTTCAAATCATATAACGTAACTGACCATGCCTTGGCAGGGGGTAATTCATCCTTGCTTATATGCAAAGAATAATCATGCAAAGCATTGAAGGGTTTGTCATCCGTCACCAAAAGTGGAAAATACAATATCTCCTCTGAGGGCAAACCAAGAGGACCCATTACTGATTGAACCAACTCTGTTTCCAAGTCAATTTTACCCTTTGATCTATATCGCTGAAAAACCATTCGCTCCTGTGCCAGCAAATCATTTTGTTTCGTTTTCGCTTCATTAATAATCTGTTGAGCTACCTCACTGAAATATGGTAAATCGATTTTGGGAATTTTGGTTTGATCAAAATCTTTTCCCGGAACCACACCCAACGGTTCATAGGCCGCTAAAAAGGCCCTGTCCATCTCGACGCTCGGATCAAAAGTTGTATGATTCATTATGAACTGTATGACTTCGAGCAAGTTAGTTCCAAAGACTTCGACCTCTGTTTTGCCAAATGCGGGAAAATGTGTGTCCATTATATCTTTTGCAGATTCGCCAAGCCATTGGCTCATTGATCTCAAGGTGATCTTCTCTACCTCTGAAAAAAGTTTTTCCTTTGAGTCAACTATCTCAGGAAGAACCCGAAAAAGAGCAATAATAAAATCACAATCAACCTCGATATACCAGTCAACGCCCTTAACCGATTGTCCAGTATAATCTTCACTGCGCTTCGAAAAAAACAGAAGAGTAGTTGGTTTCTTGAAATCGCCCTTCGTCGTTGAAAGTGGTACTTTGCAGTAATGATCGAACCCAGAAATTTCCAACGACACATATCTCGAACTGATCGCTGGATATTGAACTATTATAGGTTCTTTTCGCAAGTCAAGTAGAGCTAACTGAATTAACAGGTCACTGTCAAAACGCGGAATTACGCTGTTAATGTCACTAGTTGGAGGGATGAACGTTTTTATTCTATTCCAACCGCCTCCATCCAAGGCAAGCTTGTTTATTAGACTATACAACGCCACATATTGCTCCGAACGCATAACCATGTTTTGAATCTGGGAATAGCTAAGAATTTTTTTCTTCTCACTCGGTTCCTTTTCTGCTGGTAAAATTTTCGCTTTTTCTCCAGTCTTGCGGTACCGTCCAAAAGCATCAGTTAGAAGCTTCAAAACATTGGAAGTACGCGGGACTTCCATAATTTGACCTGGACCAGACTCACTTTTTTCTATGGTTGTGGGCTGTTTAGTTGGTGCTGGAATTTTGTTTGTTAAACCCAAAAACAGGCTCTCTCCGCCTAACACTAAGAAAACTACGGCCATTAGGTAAGCTAAAAGATAGAAAAGGCCTGTTGGCGAAGCAATTGCTGCGATCCCTAAACTAATCAATACAACTCCTAAGGTAACTGTTAGGATTCTACGCCGACGTGATAGCCCTTCCGAGAATCCTCCGTTGGCTATTCTTGTTGCGCCAAAAATAAACAAGCCTATTATGATAGGTATGACTAGCACACGAACAATTAGGGTTGGAATCGCTATCATAATTATACCGACCGCAATTGCGAGTGAGTCAAAAGCAACATTGGTTTCTCTGAGTCTTTTTTGAGGACCAGTCAACCTGATATCGGCAACAAGCTTGATGAGATGTACAATTAATAAGTCAAGTCCAAATATTATCGCAAGTGTTATGAGGCCGGCTTTAGGATTAGCAAACGCAATGATACCGAAAATAATAAAGACTATTCCCTTGGCTATTTCAAAAGCGCGTGTTCTACCGTGAGCTTTCTGGTAAGTCAAACAAAAACCTCGTTGTATTAGCCAAAGAAAGAGCCGCTTATCGAAATAAGAAATAAAGAATACATAAACTATTGTTGTTGCAAAAAACAGCAAATAAATAGATAGCAGCTTTCTAAAAAGAATTAAGCACTAAGAAAAATGGTTGGTCAAGATGCGTCTCTCGGGCAGACTATTCCTCTTCGTGCTCTTTGCCTTCTTCGATTAGCTCTCGGACTCGTGGTCCACCTTTTTGTCCACCTTTACTGCCGATTTCACTATAGAATTCCGGTCCTTTCTCCTGGGATGTCTTTTCCCCACCCTTTCGACCCGCCTCTTCAACAGTCATTTTTCCTTTACGTTTATCTTCATTGGCACTTGATTTACTCAAAAAATTCACCTCCAAACTAAACCTTCAAAGGAGGGATGCAAAAAATGGCTGATAAGACTATGTGATTACAATTAGCAACAACTGTCTTATTTGACCGCCACTTCTACAGTCACATTGCCTAATACTGTCTGGGCAACATCTTTTCGGATATTATGACGAAATCTGCGGTTGTTGGTACTATGCAGTCACATATCGTTATTAGATCTTGACAGAGTAGTTTCCAAATGGTAATACGGCAATGCCAGTAATAGATAATGAAGAAAACCAAAAACTATGTTTATGCCCAGGGTGCCCTACCTATAAAAACTCCAATTTAACAGGGATACTTTTTTGCGCGAAGGGAAAAGCAAAGGAAAAAGTCAAAAGTGTTTCTTGCGACTGTACTTCACCTTGTCCCGTCTTCACCAAATATGGACTTAAGAATTCGTATTATTGCCTCAAAGGAAAAGCCTGAAACGCTAAGCCGCAAGTGCTTCTATAAAATTCAATAAGGTAAGACTATTCGTGGGAATGAGTAAATGAATATCATGACGTATGCGAAGAGAGATGCCTTACCGTTATTACATTTTAGAATAGAACGCATGATTTGAAAAGCCCTCTAACTACTATAATTCAACAAGCAATCGGTCTCCTTCGGTAATGCAATTATACATAAGTAACTGTTTCACGGCTGGTCCCCTGATCACCAAACCTGTTCTAATATTAAACCGGGAGCCATGCCAGGGGCACTGTAAAACCTCCTCGTTTAGCTCCCCTTCCACCAGAGGTGCCCCCGCATGAGTACAGCGTGCCTGCAAACAATAAATTTGCCCAGAATATTTGACGGCAAGGATTTCAACTTCTTTTAAGATAAATTCCCTTAGCTCTCCTTCTAACACTTCATTTATTCCGCAAAGAAAATAAAAAGTCATGGCGATTTCTCCAAACTGTCTAAGCCTTGATTTGAAGCCATAGCTAAGAGCTCTTTTTTCTTTTCATTATACTCGCATACTGCAATTACAAATTCCGCGTGGCTCCAAATTAGTGGAGCCACAGAAATTGCCTCACCAGTCCGAGGATTAATCTGCTCAGCTAATTCTCCAGATTGCAAGGCATACTTAGCTGTCCATTCTAGGCAGCGTTAACCCCTTGTTGAGTTCCTCGAACGAGGCGGCAGTTGCTATATGCCATCGGGCGAGCCAGAGTGTACAAATAAACCAAGGGTTCCCTGGGGTCTCTCGGAAAATCCTGTGATAATTGTCATTTTCGTAACGAGCTAATCCTCCAATTTCTGATTTAATCCAAAGCCTATCAATAATTGTATTCATGGTGTTTCTTACTTCCTTACTGCCGGCTTCGAAAGCACCTTGGATAAAAGCAAACGATAGACTGCTATCTACTGTTAAGTCGTTAGTATTGTCAGAGTATATTGCCTTTTTGAACCTTTTAGCATTTGTATCATAGAGCTTAGTCAGCATATTTTCTTTCATTTTGGTAGATGCTGCACTTAGTAAATCCTGTCTTTCCCGATCGTAGAATACTTTAGCTAATTTTGCGGCAGACTGAAGAGCCGAAATCACAGTGGACACTGTGGAAGTGTATACGCCAACTTTTTCTTCCCAAATATCAAATGAAGGCTTGGGAAGACCTGTTTGGGGATCAATAAAATCGAGCAAGAATTCAGTAGTTTTTAACACCAATCTAGGATAAACTGTGGAAATAAATTCTATATCATGGTATTTTTGAAAGTGTTTGTACAAAGCAAACAAGACAAGTGCTGTTTCATCTTCTTGGATAGGCAATTGAAGTTTACCCCGAATGTCGACCATTGCATGCCAGCTACTTCCTATTGACCCATCGGGTGAATATTTGTGACTAAAGTAGCCATCTTCATTAATGGTTTTATC
This sequence comes from uncultured archaeon, assembly GCA_963782915.1. Lineage (GTDB taxonomy): Archaea > Thermoproteota > Bathyarchaeia > Bathyarchaeales > Bathycorpusculaceae > Bathycorpusculum. Next base: position 242,400 of record CAWALK010000018.1, on the reverse strand, counting down.
ACAAAACTGGAAAAACATGCGTGAAACTTCAGGATAACCTGCCATGTCAAATGCCAAAGCAACGATTGCCCCGTCTCGCGGCCATACGTACGAATAGGTATCACGGTTGAATTGTAACACGTCTGAATCGCAAGAAGAAATTATTCCCCCATTACTATCAACATGTGAACGCATTATCAACAGTGAAGTCTTGAATAGTCGCGCTATTTCTCGAGGTAGGCTTCTAGTTTCTATGTTTTGTTTATTGATCCAAGCGCTCCAGTAGTTTTCTGTTTCAAGTAACAACTGCTCGACCCCTATTTTCTTAATTTTAGCGTCGAGGTTCTTAATTTCGCTAAGATCTTGTCCGCATGCTATCCAATAATAAAATGTGTTTGAAGAGTTGGGCTCAATTTCTAACCTAAAAGAAATTGTTGAGTCAACAGAACCTTGAGCTACTGGATTTCCTTGGAGATCACCGTCTTCTGCGTCTTTCCAAGTGCCTTCTTTTCCAAAAGACTCTTTCTGACCTGTTGCAAATTGATAAATTCCTTGGTCTTGATCTGTCAACCCGTTGATTAGAAAATATCGTTTTCGTTTATAATGGATAATAGATTTTAAATTGGGATCATAGATTGCTGTGTCACCAGTATCTTCCCCATAAATATGAAAGTCATGAGAAAAAAATAAACGAACCTCTCTTTTTCTATCTACGTTATTATGAATTACAATTTTGCGTAAGTATACATCCAGAAAACTGTGGACGGCATCATTGATCTCAAGTTGAAGAGCTGACTCTTCATTATTAGCTATACACTTGCTAACCAGTGTTTCCGGCAAGTACTTCATTTTTATGTCCCAATTCTGGTCAATCCAAGAAAACTTGTTTTCAGTCCAAGCCCCCAGTTTAAAAAAGTGCCCATCAACATGATTCTCCAATCCAACATTTGGGTAAAAGAAGTCCCTTATCATCATCTTGCTATCAAGGGCGACTAATACGCGACCATTACCCACAACGATTTCCCGTGGCGTTTTAATTCAGCTCCCGTAAAAAACGAATTTAAGACTGATATAACAATCAGAATTGAATTTAATAATTATTTACTTACAATTATTTATAGAGCTTAACCAAACAAATAGGCCCAATTAAGAATAAAATAAAAGATTATGCCCAAGGATAAAGTTACTAACCACAGTATGAAAGTGGCACGCATGAATTTTCTTTTCGGAGCACAAAACTTGGTTGACTGTCTTAACCGCCATGAACCAACAATCCAGACACCTAAAATTGCAGTTATTGTCCCTAAAACAGCGTGAAAAGGTGCGAACGAACTGATCAGAATTGGAGGCTTCTCAATGATTATCGCTATAAAGGCAGGTATCATAACTACCCCAATAGTTATTAAATGAACCACAACGGCTGTCAGCATAAAAGAGCCATGCAAACGAAAACGCAGACGCAGTTTGAATCCAAAGCCGATCATAATTAAAGCTAAAACACCTATCTGCAAAGCAAGACTCACTGTGGCAACCAAAAAATAGTAGTTCATGTTTCTCTGACAACCAATTGCAACCTGCTAATTGCATAAGCAATAAATTATTGAATCTAAATTACCACGCAAGATACAGAAGGGAAAAAAGTAGAGTTAAGCTGGCTTAGCCGTGTGCTAACATCGATAGGGCAAAAGAGAGAGGGGAACCGGCTTATCTTTGTTAGCAGCCAAACCTGCCCAACTTGGGTGTATCTTCGGTCTTAGTAAACGAGTTACGATTAGTTTGGATATAAGGTGATGTTGTTACAGGCTGTAGCAACAACCGCTAAAAAGCTGCAATTTTTTTCTATGCCCTGTTAGAGGGTTCCTTCCTATCATAGGCGTTGGGTTAGCTGCAGTTGTCACGGCTTCATTTTTCTTTCGGCGCCCTCTTCAGGCTTCAAAGCAGTATCTTTAAGCTTTAGAGTGATTGGCGTAAGACTGTGCGTTACCCCAGGTAAGCTTGCAAGAATAGCCACCACGTAAGTAGGGTCAAGTTCCGAGTATCCCTAAATCTCGAACTTCTGAACTTGTTAATTTTTTCTTTCTCATGAGATGGTTCCATGCACTTGTTATTTCTTTGAGAGGTATGGGATGTTGTGGTACTTTTGAGGTTTTGAGAATTATTTGGTTATTGGAAACCTGGGTGATTTCGAAGGGTTTGTTTTGGTAAAGGGTTGTCAAACGTTTGCCCTGAAGATTTTTGAGCTCGGCTGTTAGGTCCATAATTTCATGTCCGGTTGACTGGTTTCTATGGTTTGTTATTGTTGGGTTTGGTTTTAATCTTTTGCAAGAACACCATTAAGTTAGCAGGTTAAAGTTTGAACATTCAACTTTTAAAACATTTTGATAATTCTTATTATTTTCCTTATAATTATCACGAAAACAAAATCATGTATATAAGCTACACCCCAACTCTTGAATAGATTGCGCAGATCGCATTATCATTTTTTAGTATCCTGAAATGGGATTTTATGACTACGTGACGATTCTGGGCAAATAAATTGAGATGGAAAAGTGAGTATAACCCAAGTTAATATAGTCAAAGAAGTCCCTAAAACGCCTCAGCGCTTAGCTGACAAATGCCCTGAATGTGCAAGTATAAATCTTGTTCACGATTATGACACGGGCGAAACTATCTGTGGCGACTGCGGTCTCATCTTATATGAGCAGATGCTAGATAAGGGACCTGAATGGCGAGCTTTCACGCAACAAGAGAAAGCCTCAAGAAGCCGCGTGGGCATGCCAACATCATATTCCATTCATGATAAAGGGTTATCCACAACCATCAGCCAAGTTGACAGAGATGCTTTCGGAAGAAAACTGCCTCTGTCTACAAGATTGCAAATGTGGCGTCTACGAAAATGGCAAATACGCAGCAGAGTACACTCATCCATCGACCGAAACCTCTCTCAAGCCATGGGTGAACTTGACCGTTTATCCGGCAACATCAACGTTTCAGCGCCCCTCAAAGAAAAAGCCGCAGTCATTTACAGAAAAGCACTCGATAAAGGTTTAGTCCGAGGGCGGTCCATAAACGCTGTCGCTGCCGCCTCGTTGTATGCTGCTTGCCGCAAAAGCGGAGCATCCCGAACCCTTCGTGAAATCTCTGAAGCCAGCCTTGTTAATAGAAAAGACGTTGCACGCTGCTATAGATTGATGCTGCAGGAGCTCGATTTTCACATGCCCCTTTCTGACCCGTTGACCTACGTTTCAAAGATTGCAGAGAAAAACAAAATATCAGGCAGAACACAGGGTACAGCCATAGCAATTCTAAGGGAAGCGAGGCTAAAACGATTTGTATCCGGAAAAGACCCGATGGGCATGGCTTCAGCAGCCCTCTACATAGCTTGCCTTCAAAATAACGAAAAGATAACACAAAAAGACATTGCAGAAGCAGCCGGAGTCACTGAAGTCACGGTTAGGAACCGATACAAGGCACTAAAGAAGCAATTAAACCTCGAAATACCCAATCAAAAGCTTGCCTGAAAGGAAAAAGGCGCCCTGCAGTTTCAGGTCTTTTTCTCCTAAATAAGAAATCTCCAGGACATTGGTCTAAATATCAATATTCTCTGTCTTTTTTCCAGATGTTTAGGGAGCATTGACCCCAACAATAACTGCTTGCTTTATACATACAGCCCCCACAATTAGGAGAATCAAAATACTTGCGATTAACCACAAAATTCAACTCAGCAAACAATACATGAGGGCTGCATTTCTGTATTGCCATAGATTTTGTGATTAACTAACATCCGATCAATTGATGTATTTTTTTTAAAAACGTGGTACATTAGGGTAAGGAAGAAATCGCTAAAGAAATCCAGCTACTCCCTGGAAAAGCACACCTAAGGAAATGAATAAGATAATAATCGCTTGTTTCTTTTCTTCTTGGAAGTGTTGTTCAGCAGATCTTGCCGCATGTTTCATGTGTTCTACATTCCATTTGCTAAAGCTATACGAGACCATTCTAGCCGCCCAACCTATCGCTATCACCTCAAAGACGACGCCTATAACATTGAACACAAAACTAATTGAAAGCGACATTTTATTAAATCCTAGAAGCATATTTTATTTTGCGAAAACTAGCTTTTAGAGAATGGTCTGTCTATAAGAGAGTTCTTGTTTAAAATTCACGATTTTGCTTAAATAAAATTAGTCGCTAAGGACCTCAAATTCTGGATAAGAAACAAGCATCTTAACAATCCCTTACAAGCCAACTAAGTTAGCGTAAACTTTACCGCTTGCATCCATTTTTGAAGTGCTCAAATTGCCGTCCTATGTTTTCAGAGCAAGAATCGCATTCCAGTCAGATTTTCTCTTTCTGCAAACTTTTACGGTACCAAAGCCCTCAGATATCAAGATTTTCTGTATTTCATCTAATGACACAAGATGCACCTGCGTTTTAGCGATCAATTCTGCATTCTCCACTTCATACGCCCCATCCGCAATCATTTCATTTATGATAAGCAGGTGTCCTCCTTTCTTGAGAATGCGTTTTATCTCTTTGAAGGCATCTGCAAGGTCAGGCCAGAAATAGTAAGTTTCAACTGCTGTTACTAAATCAAAGAACTCGTCCTGGAAACCGGTTTTCTCAACTGAGCCTTGGATAATTTCGACTCGGTTTTTGGCGATGAGCGTTTTGTTGATTTGTTTTGCGTAATCAACCATATCAGCTGATTGGTCTAAGCCATACACTTTGCCCTGCCCTGCTCGCCTCGCAAGGCGGCTTATGGTTTTGCCTCCCCCACAACCCACATCTAAAATTACAGCATTAGGTTTGATGTCTACGTGTTTTAGCCCCCAAGTGGTTAAGTCCCAATGTCCCTTGTTCATGTTTGCAGCAACTGTTCTGCCTAACGCACCGGTGGGGCATTTGTATTGGCTCCAGTGATCTTCTGTGGGCTGGTTTTTGTTTTGGGGTTGCATTTCTCAAAAAACAAGAATACAATTTAATAAACTATATGTGATTACTCTGCTCCGCTCTAATAAAAAAGTCGATGGAGGGATAATGGGTTGACCGATGAAAAAAAATGTAGGAAATGCAAAATGTGCGGAAAAGAAATCAAGCAAGAAGACGAAAACTTTGATGATGTATGCTGGGATTGCTGGGATGAATAGTTAACGGATGAACCGGCAAATAAGCATAATTATTTTTAATTATTTATTGGATGCAATTTTTAGGGTTAGATTTGTCCTAAAGCGTTTTTGATAGGTTTTGTCGGATGCATTTTTAGTTTTATTACAGGAATCCTTCTCTTTTAGCAACTGCTAAATCAATTGAACCAGCGATCCAAACTAAATTTTCAAACATTCCTGCCATCCCACAAGCATGCAAAGAAAAATCAAAACTTGGCGGGTCCGACGGTTATCGACCGTATATACGTTCATTTATACCGCAGCCTGTTGTGTGATTAGTTGCCTAAGCTCATTTGCAGAATTGCAACTGATTCTCATCGATGATAAATGATGTCCAGCAATTATCAATGTTTTAGAAAGGGCTTGAATTGCTGCCAATAAAGTGTCAACAAATTTTTATACTTTAATAATATGCTAACGATTAATTGAAAATCGCTAAAACTGATACAACGTTCAGTTGTAAATAAGTTCTTTTAGATCTCCACATATGTCATATTCGGTGATTATTTCGAAGGTCTCAGTTTATAGTTATGATGGGGCCCTACGCTTTCTTCGATTTTGTTCTGAATGCATGAATCCAGATCCAGACCGTAACCTTGCCATTGGTCGAGCCGAATCTAAACTATTTTCAAATAAAATGACCGCAACCTCGGTCAATGTGCCAATTTGCAGTTCCTGTTACAAGCCCAAGAAGAGACTTGCGCGAACTGTGGGTGTACTCTTGGGTTTATTTTTAATTTTTTTTGGTGGTTTGACTACTTACTTACTTTTCGGTATTGTTGATAACACTTTAGGTTTAGTCGGTTTTTTCGTATTGTTTGTCTCAGCTATTGTTCATTTTAACATTCTCTACAGTAATCCAGTTAAGATGAAAAAATCTCCACCACGCATGGTTATTCAATTTAAAAACCCAAAATATGGTGAACTGTTTAGAGTTGCCAATAGTGATTATACGGGACAGTGTGAAATTATCAAATAATAGAATGATTAAAATGTCGATAAATGCCCTTAAGGTAAAACTCAGCTGTCACGCATTTCTCCTCCTGCAGAGCATCCGCTGGAAAAAACAGGGCAAATTGCAGAAAGCTAACGAGAATCCGCTTCAGAAAAAAGTTAAATGGAAAAAGGACGATACAAATGAACGTAAATATTGGCGGGTCCGACGGGAATTGAACCCGCGGCCTACGGATTAAGAGTCCGCCGCTCTAGCCTGACTGAGCTACGGACCCGCATAGCTTCCAAAAGGGCTCCATTGTATAATATAGAGCTTGCGGTTTTGTTGTTGCAGCTTGATGCCTGAAAATTACTTCTTTCTCATCCAGAAAGAGCAGCCATGCGTCTGCACGCCTGCCAATGCCGGGTCCTTCCAGAGCGAATCCAAAACTTGGCTATACCCCGGGGTTCTACTAACATACCAATTCGGAAGAACAACCTCCCAATCTCGACTTGCCAACAAAAGAACCGCAAGCAAATATTGCTCAGAATAGTAGCGTTCAATATAGCTACGCGGATAATCCCACGGCAAGGTAATATCATGAATTTCTAAGAGCACTCCCGGTTTGAGCCTAGGCAGAATCTCCAAAAACACAACCGTCACATCAGAGTTCATGAGACAACGGTGGCTATTGTCCACAAACAAAATATCGCCCGCTTCCAACTCCTCAAACACTGCCAAATCGACGTCTTCCAAGGGTTGGCGTATGATTTTGTCGCAGATTTTGCTAATGTCTGCCCGTGGTTCAGGGTCAATTGAAGTTATTTTTGTGGGCAAATTATGGTCACTTATTGCTTTTCGGGCAAATCGGGTTGAGTTGCCTGAGCCGATCTCAAAATACCTTTTTGGCTTATTGAGCGCTAGAAACGAATAAAGCGCAACTGAGTCAAGGCCGGGAACAAAGTGGTTAATCCAGCAGGGTGTCGTGGATTCGTCGGTTGCGTTTCGAGTGGGTATGGCTAAGAAGTTCTCTTTAAATTGCAGAAAACTCTGCAAGGTTGCGATGTATTGCGCTTTGTTTTTCTTAATTATTTCTTCAAGCTGCGGATGCAGAGGCTTTCCGTATCCATAGCGGGGCGTAGAATCAATCCGATAATCCAAAATAATTGCCTGTTTCTCCCGTACAATATCTGCCATTGCACGTAAAGTTGGCGATTTATAGTGAACAGCGATGGTTTCAACAAGCCATCCTATTTTTTCCTCAGATGTACGCTTTAAAATCTGAAAAGTAGCCATAAAACCACTCAGCAAACTAAAATTCGTTAATCTAGTAATCGTTTTTGCACTTAATAGCTATTACGGATAGCTTTTTGCCTATAAACCCACATTTATGTGGGTTGTTGTTGCAGTTTGATGCAGGTAATACTAATAACCTTGCTGACTCCTTATTTTTCGGCGATTTTGATGGCTGAATCCTATGGGGAAGTTTTCCTCCTCAAAACCACCGACCGAAAAACAGGCATACCGGCTCTTCTGAGTAAATTCGATTTATCCGATTATTCGGGTAAGAAGGTGGCTTTGAAGGCTAATTTTAACAGCGCCGACCCCTTCCCGGCATCCACACACATAGACACCTTAAGAGCCCTCATCGAGAACCTCAAAGCCGCAGAACCTGAGCAAATTACCATGGCTGAGCGTAGTGGCATGGGTGACACCCGCGAAGTCCTCGAACAAATGGGCGTACTTGGGCTTTCAAAAGAGCTAGGTTTCAAAGCAGTTATACTGGATGAGGTTTCAAAAGAGGACTGGGTAAAATTTGAACGGGGCAATACCCACTGGCTAAGAGGCTTCTATCTAGCCAAAGTCTTCCGTGACGCCGACAAAGTCGTAAACACTTGCTGCCTCAAAACCCACCGATTCGGAGGACACTTTACCCTGTCGATGAAATGCTCCGTGGGCATGGTTGCGAAAAGGGTGCCGGGCGGCCTTTACGATTACATGTGGGAACTGCACGGATCGCCATTTCAACGCCAAATGATTGCCGAAATAAACAACCACTACAAGGTGGATGTGGCGGTTATGGATGGGATTAAAGCGTTTGTGACTGGTGGCCCTGAAAGCGGCGATTTGGTTGAGCCGGGTTTGTTGTTGGCTAGTCGAGATCGGGTTGCATTGGATGCGGTTGGAGTTTCCATCCTTAAACTGTATGGTGCCAAAGGCAAAGTGGGTGAGGCTGATGTTTTTGAACAGGACCAAATCAAGCGGGCCGCTGAACTTGGGTTTGGGGTGCAGTCGCCTGACGAAATAAAATTGACAGCGTTAAACGATGGAGCTCAAGTTGAGGTTGACCGTATCGAGAAGGTTCTAAGGGCACAAGTAGCCATGCATTAGTGGGCGTCATGTCATCAATATATTTGGTCCCATTTAGACGCTCTATGCAGAACCCATAAGCGCTAAAGAGCCTTGTTAGCATATTGAAAACACAGCGTTTGAAACCGGCATGCTTATATGTTTTAAACTGGCAAGTAGCGTTGATGGCAAATGATTCCCGATGGCTATGTTGAGTATAAACGCAGAGAATTCTGCAAAGACGTAAAATGCCCTGTTCAGATGGAACTAAATCAGCAAACAGAAGGCTCACCAGCCTATGAGCAAACCCGCAAAAAATGCGGCGCCGCCTGCCTCTACACTACCTATCAGTTTCACCATTGGCTCATCGATAAGGGCTATTTGATAGTTAAGCCAAACAAAGCTTAAAACTTGAAAAAACGAAATAGCTCAAAAACAAAAGATGGTGGATTGCGGTATAAAAAACCGCTAAAACAAAATTCTGCAAAACTTAGGCTTGCGTCGCCGTTACTACCACATCAAAACTGTAACTGAACTCTTGATCAGGCGTGTAGCTTCCAGTGGGCGTCAAGAACGCTATGAGTGACATGTAATAGGTTTGTCCGGGTTGAATGGGTTGCTGAGTTGTGGCTTGATCCGCGCCGTATCCTCCAGAAATCGTGCCATAATAACCGCTGGTTAGGGTTAAATCGATGTTGGCTGGGACGTTTTTGTTGGCTATTGCTGCATTGACTGTTATTGGGGTGCTGCCGGTGTTGCGTACGACGATGCATGTGGGCATCCATCCGCCGTTATGGCCTGTTAGGGGGTCGACTACTACGGTGTTAACTCCCGTGATTGCTCCAGTCACCGAGGTTGGGTAGGCTGTTCCGTTTGGAAAAAATAGCTGAAACTGAACCGTCGGAGCGGCGGTTGATGGCATTGGGGTGGGGGTTGTGGTTGCTGCTGGTGGGGGTGTGTTGTGTGGGTATTTGGCGTTGCCGGTGACGTGGATGGTTTGGGTTTGTGTTACTGCTGCTGCTACGAGGGGGATAGCGATGACTAAAATTAATGCGATGCCTAAAAATAGAAACTTTCGATTCAAGTTGTTTCACCTCTAAAAACCGATGGTTTTCTAGAGTTTCCATTTGATTTATACTTGGAGTTCAACCGAAACGGTAACTTTCCATTATCGTTTAATATTTTAAGGTGGCGAAATGTTGGAATCTGCCACAATCCAACCGCCGAAAAGACGTGCTTTATCTGCAATCTTTAGCGACAACAGTTGTCTCTACGGATATGTCAGTCGAAGGCCATTAGCAAAGCGTTTGGCATGGAGTTCAACGTTCTTGCATTTTGGGCATTGATAGAAAATGACCGTTCCGTCTTCGGAAACCTCTCCTTTGGATTCCATTCCGCCGCCACATTGTGAGCACTTGTACATATTTCCACTCTTTTGCTGTTTTAATGGTTTATTGTCTGATTAAATATAAAGTTGGTTGTGATATGTGCTTAACTTTTCATAAAAACAGTTGACAGACGTCAAATATTAGTGCAGGCAAAGTACTATTCAACCGTACACTTCAAAGGAGCATAAAGTTTTATTTATTTCCTCAAACCAACTGCTCTCTCGAGGAACAGATTATGGAGTGGGGAATGCAAAACCGCTTAAGTAGACTCATCCAAAAAGACGGCAAAGCCCTCTTTTTACCAATCGACCACGGCTACTTCCAAGGCCCAACACACTGCCTTGAAAGACCTGGCGAAACAATCAAACCAATCATCCAATACGCCGACGGCTTAATGCTCACACGGGGCATACTGCGCAACTGCGTTGACCCAGCCATCGACAAACCAATCATCATGCGGGTCTCAGGCGCAGTCTCAGTAGTCGGCGAAGACTTAGCCAACGAATCCGTAGTCACATCCATAGAAGAAATTATCCGCCTAAACGCTTCAGCCGTATCCATGTCAGTATTCGTCGGAACCAAATACGAAAACAAAAGCCTAACCAACCTCTCAAAACTGGTTGATGACTGCGAAGAATACGGCATCCCAGTCATGGCAGTTTGCGCAGTGGGCAAAGAACTTGAAAAACGGGAAGCCCGCTACCTCGCCTTAGCTGCAAGAATCGTCGCGGAAATCGGTGCACGCGTAGTCAAAACCTATTACTGCAAGGATAACTTTGAAAAAATCGTTGAAGGCTGCCCAGTTCCAGTCGTAATCGCAGGCGGACCAAAAACTGAGACTCAACGGGAAGTCTTCGATTTCGTGTATGATGGTATGCAGAAAGGCGCAGCAGGCGTTAACTTAGGCAGAAACATCTGGCAAACACAGTACCCAGTCGCTTCAATCAGGGCTATCCGCGCTATCATCCACGACGGCTACACTGCCCAAGAAGCAGAGGACCTCTACAATCAAGTAGTGGCTGGGCAAAGCCTAACTTTTCCCTTCCTTTATTGGTGAATGTTTTGTTAGCAGCTTTTTATTATAATAATCATGACGTTAGAATTCAAGAAATTCCTAAACCTAAAATCGGCGAGGATGAAGCGCTGCTTAAAGTGATGGCAAGCGGCATCTGCGGCAGCGACGTTATCGAATGGTACCGTGTTCCTAAGGCACCGCGTGTGCTTGGCCACGAAGCCACAGGCATCATAACTGAAGCTGGCGAGAAAGTCAGATCCGTTGAGGTCGGCGACCGCGTCTTTGTCTCTCACCATGTCCCCTGCTTCGAATGCAGACATTGCCAACGCGATAACCACACAGCCTGCCACACCCTGCACACAACCAATTATTACCCGGGCGGCTTTGCACAGTACATTCAAATCCCCAAAATCAACCTCCAATACGGCATCTACAAACTTCCCGAAGCAATGAGCTTTGAAGAAGGCACATTCATTGAACCACTCGCATGCGTATCCCGCGGACAACGCCTTTCAGACCTACACGCCGACGACACATTGCTCATTATCGGCAGCGGCATCTCAGGCATCCTCCATGCACAACTCGCCAAATTCAAGGGCGTAGAAAACATTATCGTAGCAGACATCAACCCCTACCGCTTGGAACTTGCTAAAAAATTCGGTGCACACCATGCCCTCGACGCCAAAGGCAACCTGCCCGAAAAACTCAAAGAATTAACGGGTCACTTAGCCGACCAAGTAGTCGTCTGCACAGGCGCAACCTCCGCAGCCATGTCAGCGATGGACTGCGTAGAAAACGGCGGAACCATCCTATTCTTTGCAGTGCCAGACCCAACCGTCAAACTTCCAGTGCCCATTAACCAGTTCTGGAGAAACGAAATCACCATGCGCACAAGCTACGGAGCCGCCCCAAACGACATCGAAGACTCACTCCGCGTACTCACCACCGGCGAACTCAACGTCAAAGACATGATAACACACCGACTGCCCCTTACCGAAGCACAGGAAGGCTTCCGATTGATGGCTGAAGCAGGCAACTCTCTAAAAGTGATTTTAGAGCCAAACCGCGAATAAATATAAAAACAAACTATCCCTTTCTTTCTTTTATGTCAAACTTGGACGATGCCATTAAGCAGCGGCGAAGCATCCGAAAATACCTGCCCCGCGAGGTTTCCCAAAAAATTGTTTTGGATGTCTTGGAAGCCGCTGGCTGTGCACCTTCAGCGCATAATAGTCAACCATGGCGATTCATAGTTTTACAGGACCCTTCAGTTAAGAGGCGCTTGGCGGATGCTATGGCGGATGCATGGGTTAAAGACCTGCAAAAAGACGGCATAACGGTTGAAGTCGACAAGCGTGCGGAGCGAGTTGAGCGGTTCGCAACTGCGCCTGTGCTCATTCTGGCATGTTTAACCCTCGAGGGATTGCCTAAGTACTCAGACGTGGAAAGACAAGACACAGAGCGGGATTTGGCGGTGCAAAGTTTTGGGGCAGCGCTGCAAAACCTGCTTTTAGAGGCATATGCAAAGGGTTTAGGAGCCTGCTGGTTCTGTGCCCCAGCGTTCTGTAAAGAAACCGTCAGAAAAACCCTAAAAATTCCCGATGCAGTTGAGCCCCAAGCGTTTGTTGCCATGGGGTATCCGGCTGAGAAACCACAGGTGCCAATCAAAAAACTGCTTGAAGGTTACTGTTTTGTGGATATTTGGGGCAAACCTTTAGGTTGAAATATTTCGCAATTACTTGTTGAATCTAAAAAATCTCTCAAAACAAGTCCCAAGGGGTGATTTAGCTATTAATTTGAGTATGCTTTAATTTGCTAAATCCAGTCTGTCTTAATTTCTTTTACCGCCTTGAAGTGTGGGTCATCAGAGAGGCAAGTTGCTTTTAGAGTTAATGCTGTTGCTGCTATTATGCTGTCTGCCATCGACATATCGTACTTTGACCTTAACTCAGCAGATGCCTTTGCAATATCAGCCGTGACATCGATTACTTCAAAGTCCTGCTCAACCAATGCCGTTCTTAGCTTGGCCGTTTCTCTGCCATTCTTTCGGAATGTAACCTGATAAATCTCATGTAAAACTATTGCAGAGACAAACCGTTCTTTTGTAGACTTTACTTTCTCACTAAGCTTCTTGGTCTGGACTATATTCGTCGAATAATAGCCAGCTATAAAAAACCGTGTATCAAAAACAGCTCTATTCATCTTCAGCCCTGAGTTCATCGAGCAGTTTATTGACTTCTTCTACAGTAGCAGAACCTGCGCCTGAACCAAAGAGGTCAACTGTTGTTAATTTGCGTTTGAACATGATTCCATCGCCGGTGTCTATGACTTGAAGCTTGGTTCCTTTCTCAATATTATATTTTCGTCTGAGCTTAACTGGTATTGTAGTCTGTCCCTTTCTTGTAACCATTACTTCTGTGTTCTGCTCTGCTTCTAACACCGTACTCATTCACCTTATAGAGTACTACTATTGAATGAGTAGTACATATAACAATTTCTGTGTTTGTACTACTTGCATCAGTGCATGTAAAAAATGTAGAATCGCCAACTATGTCTTGATCATAATAAGCAGCATCTTGAACTTTGTTTTCGCCGTTAATGCATGTGTCTGATTAGCCGGCATAATCGTCATCTCTCCAGCCTTTAACGCGATTAGTTTGCCTGCGATAGTGACTTCCACTTCGCCGTCCAAAACATAAACCATGGCATCGAAGGGTGCGGTGTGTTCACTTAAGCCCTGTTTTTCGTCAAAAGCAAATAGTGTTACGGTTCCTGCTTTTTTGTCAATGATTGTTCGGCTAACAACCGCGCCATCTTGATACGCAATTAAACCTGGGAGGTTTGAGGCTTGGGCAACAAGCGTTTCTTTTTTCAATTCTGCCATAATTATTCACTACCCATAATATTGGGTGTCTTTGGTTATTTCTTTATCTTCGCCCTCTCTTCATCCCAACGCTGGAAAACTTCCTCGGCAATCTTGGGGCGCACCGTAAAAATCTGCTCGGCACTAATTACATATAGGTATATTGTGTAAACCCGCTCGAAAGCTGCCGACCGCGTGAGGATATAGCCTGGTTTAGTGGGGAGTTCTTTTGAGTATTTTTCAAAAACTTGATTGAATATTTCAATTATTTTATCTGTCGATACACTGTGGTCGAATCCTATTTCGAAGGTATAGCAGTAAAGGTCCTTGTTTTCAGTGGTCTCATATAGGTAATTGGTTATCTCTCGGTCGAGGATTTGCAGGTTACTGATTGAGACGATGTTGTTGGATGCGGTTAAAATTTTTGTGTAGTTAATGGTGATTTCAGAAACTATGCCTTCCACGGTGCCTATACGTACGTAGTTACCTACTTTAAAGGGTCTAGCTGCCATGAGAAAGATGCCTGCTACAAAGTTGCCGATGGTTTTCTGCGAAGCAAAACCGACTGCTGCAGCACCAAGAGCCGTAATAGAGACAATCCAATCTGAAGTTACGCCGCTTACACGGCTAATCGCGACTACCGTGCCAATTAGAATCATTATGCGGAAGGTAAGCGCCAAATTGTTAGCGACGTTTGGCTCAAGTTTAGTTCGTTTGGCAAAACGGGTTATGTACCGTGTTAGAAACCGTTCAACTGAAGCAGCTATGAGCGCAATTATGATTATCCACAATATTGTAGTCAGTGGAACCCCCAAGAGGTCGGGGACTGGTGTGGCTGAAGGCGTTGGTATAACCGTAGACATGCTGCTTCTAGCTATCTTACGCTATGTAATTGTATAACTGTTTCGAAGCCCAAAAGTGCTACTTTATTTCTGGTCAGGTATGAAATCCATCGACATCGAATTAACACAATGCCGAGTATTCTTCTTTGTAAACTGTTCCCCAATAAAAACATGCCCAAGATGAGCGCCGCAGTTAACGCATTGAATCTCCGTTCGCATCCCATCCGCATCAGGTATCCGCTTCACTGCACCGGGGATTTCATCGTCGAAACTAGGCCATCCACAATTGGCTTCAAACTTGTTCTCTGACCGGTATAGTTTTGCGCCACATCGTTTGCACACATAAGTGCCCTTTTCCCAGAACGCATAGTATTTGCCTGTGAAGGGCATTTCTGTGCCTTTGTTGACTATGACTTGTTCTTCTTCAGGAGTGAGCTTCTTGAGTTTAGTTGGTTCTTGAGAAGCAGACAAAAAAATCACCATCCAATACTAAGAATGTAGTGAATAAAAAAGGCTTCTAAATAACAGATATAAACATCGCTTGCCACTTTTCTAGAAGAGGCTTATTTTATGGTAGAAATCACCAAATTATTCTGGAAACGAGCATTCACCTCCGACAATTTTGAGTTAGGCGAAGTACACAGCGCAGATTTAGACCCCAATACTTGGCAAATAACTAGTCTGTTTGTGACTTTAACTGATGAAGCTGCTACGGCGTTTGGGTTTAAGCATCCTTATCTTGGAAAAGTAATCGTTTGCCTGCCAACATCAGCCGTTAAACAAATCGCTGTAGATAAAACAATATTAAACCAAACACTCGAGGAACTGCGCAGCTTAAAGCAATGCAAAGAATAACTATGCTTTTCGTCCCAAACTAGTTTGTTGTATTTTATTTTTTGTTCTTTTTTCTATGTAGAGCGAAAACATTGCGCCGAACAGGGCCACAGCTGATACGATGGTTGCGGCGATGAGGAATGGTGAAGGCACCGTAGAAGTGGATATTGTCGAGGTGACGTATAGCAGAAGTGCCGTTGCAAGTAGAATAACGAGCACTAGGCATGGGATTGTTTTATTCATCTGTTCACCATTAACTTGTGGGTTTGGTTTTTGTTTAAAAGACGTTCTTGTCAAGGTTTGTTGACTAAGTACTGTTCTCTTATCAGTACATCTTGACAAAGCCAGCTCTTTATATAGCCCTGAGGTAGCGAAGCGTTGAATCGATAAAAATAACCGAACAAGCTCCAAAACAGTTGCATAGGAACCCCTCAAATTCTCAAACAAACGCAGCTACTGTAGCCAGTTAACCAATGAATGCTGACGCCCCATACGCAGAACTCAACACTTGTTGAGCCTATAAATAAGGGAGGGGGTAGGTCGTGCGAGCAAGAGTGTCTTACTTGAGCTTCATTAATTAACCATGTACGAAAAAGCTTCCATGATGCTCAAACTTTATCTATTTGACACGGACATTTCAAATATTCCAAGCACAGCAATGTGCATCGAGTTATCAATGGTGTATCCTTTATGGCTGAGGTAGCAGCAAAATCAACTCTGCAAAAGGAGCCAATTAAAGCTTCTGAAATCGACCCCAAATTCAAGTATGAACTCCAAAAAATGCATGGAGCCGAAAAAATCCTCAGCTGCTTCCAATGCGGCACCTGCACCTCAGATTGCCCAGTTGCAAGGTTCAGCGATAATTATCGTCCACGCACACTCATCCATATGGCGCAGTTGGGCCTAAAAGACCGTGTTCTAAACAGCGACACACTCTGGCTCTGTGCAGCATGCTTCACATGCACCGACCGTTGCCCACAAAACATCGAAGTCGCCAGCGTAATCCGAGTTTTCCGCAACCTCGCCGCAGAAAAAGGCTGCGTTCCACAGGTCTTCAAAGACCAAGCGCAGAGCCTCACAGAAACCGGTTACGCCTACAAGATTCCTGAACTCGAATCAAAAAACGTGAGAACCAAGGTCTTCCTCCGCTGCCGAAAGGCAACCCCGAAAGCGTTCGCAAAGTGCTCAAAGGCGTAAAGTTTTTTGAGCAAACACAAAAACCAGCAGGAGAAACCCCCAATGACAAACAGTAAATACCTAATCTTTCTTGGGCTGCGCAATCCCATACCGTGTTTCCTCATACGAAATCTCATCCCGCAAAGTCCTCGCAAACTTGGCGTGGAATTGGTTGAGATGCCTGAATTCAACTGCTGCGGCTTACCCTTCGACCCAGTGAGCCACGAAACCATGCTTATCCTCGCCGCAAAAAACTTGGCACTGGCAGAACAGCAAGGACTAAACATCCTCACGCTTTGCCCCGGATGCGCTGGAACACTAAAAAAAGTCAACAAAATCCTAAAAGAAGACAAAGCCCAAAGAGAACAAATCAACGCTCACCTAAAAGAAGCTGGTTTAGAATTCAAGGGCACAGTCGAAACCAAACACCTCCTGCAGTTACTAAAGGAAGATGTGGGTGTAGAAAAAATCAAAGCAGCCATCACCAGACCCTTAACTGGCTTCAAAGTTGCCGAGCACAACGGCTGCCACATTCTGCGACCCAAAGAATACTTTGACTTCGACGACCCCGAAGACCCACAAACGCTCAAGATGCTCATTGAAGCCACAGGCGCAACCTGCCTCGACTACATAGATGAAACCGAATGCTGTGGCGCACCCAGCGTTGGAGTAAGCGACAAAGTTGCATTGCAGCTTGGCAAGGGATAAGCTGAATCACATAAAGATGGTTGATGCCCAAGCATTAATCACAGTGTGCCCATTTTGCCACATAATGTACGATACAAATGAACTTCGCATAGAGAAAACTTTTAACGAAGTCTATGGCATTCCAATTCTCCATTATCCACAACTACTTGGACTAGCCATGGGACTAACTCCGGACGAGTTGGCTTTCGGCGAACTTCGAGTAAACCCACAAAAAATAACAGAACAATTCACCAAGGAGCACACAAACCATGAGTAAAAGCAAGCTAAAAATAGCCTTTTACTGGGCTGCAAGCTGCGGCGGCTGCGAAATAGCCGTCTTAGACTTAAACGAGAAAATCCTCGACGTAGTACAATTAGCTGACATTGTGTTTTGGCCAGTTGCCATGGACATTAAATACAAAGATGTCGAAGCACTCCCGGACAAACACATTGACATAACATTTTTCAATGGCTCCATACGTAACAGTGAACAGGAACACATGGCAAAAGTGCTCCGCCAAAAATCCAAAACCTTAGTTGCGTTTGGCTCATGTGCACATGAAGGCAGCGTCCCCGGCTTAGCAAACCTCAACAACAAAGCCGAAGTCTTCGAGCAAGTTTACATAAAAGACAAATCAAACGTCAACCCACAGGGCACAACTCCTAAAACAGAAACTAAAGTGAAAGAGGGCACATTAAAAATCCCCGAATTCTACGACACAGTAAAAACCTTAGGCCAAACCGTTGACGTTGATTATACTCTTCCAGGTTGCCCACCACCAGTTAAACTAATCGCAGCAGCCATCGACGCCATCGCAAGCGGCAAACTCCCACCAAAAGGCTCCGTATTGGCACCGCCAAAAGCCGTCTGCGACGAATGCCCACGCAAACGCGACAACAAACGCATCGACAAAATTTACCGTGTCTACGAAAAAACTCCTGAACCGGAAAAATGCCTCCTCGAACAAGGCATACTCTGCATGGGACCAGCAACAAGAAGCGGCTGTGGTGCTCAATGTATAAATGTCGATATGCCTTGTACTGGATGTGGCGGAAAAGCCCCCAACGTGCCTGAACAAGGCGCAGCGATGATAACTGCTTTAGCTTCAATTTTAGGCTATGACGGTGTCGAAGGCAAAGAAAAGTATACAGAAAAAGAGATCGAAGAATTAATCGGCCAAATCAAAGACCCAACTGGCACATTCTACATGTACAGTCTACCAGCATCTATCCTTAAACGTAAGGTGATTAAGAAATGACCGCGAAAGAAATTATTATTGACCCAATAACAAGGCTTGAAGGACACGGAAACGTATCCATCTTCCTCAACGATAAAGGCGAAGTAGAAAACGCCTACCTCAAAATCCCCGAGCTCCGTGGATTCGAGAAATTCTGTATCGGAAGAAAAGCAGAACTCATGCCCCAACTCACCAGCCGCATCTGCGGTGTCTGCCCAGTCGCACACCACTTTGCAGCAACAAAAGCACTCGACCAAGCATTCAACGTTGAACCAACCGCACCCAGCAAAGAAACTCAGAGAACTCATGTACATGGCCTACTTCATCTACGACCACACACTCCACTTCTACTACCTCGGCGGCCCAGACTTCATCGTTGGCATCGATGCACCGCCAGAAAAACGCAACATCCTAGGCGTCATCGAAAAAGCAGGCATGGACGTAGCCAAAGACGTCATAAAACACCGTGCATATGGACAGAAAATCACTGAGATAATCGGCGGCAAATCCACTCATCCAGTCTGCGGCTTACCCGGCGGAATGTCCAAGGCTCTAAGCGAAGCTAACCGCCAAGAAATCGAGCGGATGGCTGCTTCATGCAAAGACTTCGCCCAGTTCACACTCAAACTCTTCCATGACATCGTCTTGGGCAACGCCAAATATGTCGGCTTAATCAAAAGCCAAGCCTACACAATGCCAACCTACTACATGGGCATGGTTGACGAGAACAACAAAGTCAACTTCTACGACGGCAAAATCCGCGTAGTTGACCCGAAAGGCCAAGAATTCCTCAAATTCAACAGCCAAGATTACCTCAAGCACATCGGCGAACACGTTGAAGAATGGACATACAGCAAATTCCCATACCTCAAAGCAGTCGGCTGGAAAGGACAAACTGCAGGCATGGACAGCGGCGTTTACCGTGTTGGCCCATTAGGCAGGCTTAATGCTTCAAATGGTATGGCAACACCCTTGGCACAGGCAGAATACGAGCAAATGTACAAGACCTTCGGCGGCAAACCAGTCCACAGCACACTCGCGTTCCATTGGGCAAGACTCATCGAGTTACTATACGCCACTGAACGTGCAATGGAACTTGTCAAAGACCCAGAAATCACAAGCACCAACATACGCAACAAACCCGGCGAACCCACCGAAGGAGTCGGCATCGTTGAAGCAGCACGCGGCACACTAATCCACCACTACACACTCGACAAAGAGGCCCTAGTTACAGACGTAAACTTAGTCGTTGCAACCACCAACAATTACCCCGCAATCTGCATGAGCATCCGCGACGCAGCAAAAGGCTTAATACACAACGGCAAAGTCGACCAAGGCATCCTCAACATGGTTGAGATGGCTTTCCGCGCATATGACCCATGCTTTGGCTGTGCAACCCACAGCGCGGTTGGGCAGATGCCGTTAACTGTTGAAGTCGTCAACGCAGACAAGCAAGTAATCCAAAAGCTTAGTCGCTAACTAAACCCTTTTTTGGGTTTTTTCTTTTTTGTTTTAGAGTTCTTTTGTTACTCTGTTTATGACTTCATCGCTTATTCTAAAACCGGTTTCTCGCAATACGGTTAACGATTTTATAAGTTCTGTTTTGTCAATAATTTTAGCATCATAGAGCATTCGCAAGATTCTCAAGGTTCCAATCATGTTTAACTTTAATGCTTTGGCTTTCCGTCGAGCAGCTTTATCATCGAGCACTATCACGTCTGCATGCATTTCTATGGCTAAAGTAATTGTTTCTGCTTCCCCTATAGCTAATGGATCCAGTAGAGCGGTAACGAGAACGGTGTTTTTTGGTTCCTTTACTTCTATGCTGTGTTTGTTGACTGCTTCTTCGAGTTCGTTTGAGCCAGCAAGTCCTTTTCCTGCAAGGCAGATTTCCTGGTAGACAGCTTTAGCTATCAGGGTTTCTGCAAATAATGCTTTTTGATGTTTTTGAGGTAACCAGTGTTGCTTAATGCTATTATAACAGATGAGTTAAGAACGGCTTTGCTCAAAACATGAGCTCCTTGAGAGCTTCCTTGTCTGAGTAAGAATACGCTTTTACGCCTCTTGTCTTTAGCTCGACTAGAAACTCTTGGATTGGAACTTCAGCGATTTCAGCTGCTTTCCCAACACTTATTGAACCCTTCCTGAAGGCTTCCACTGCTGCAGCTATTCTTACATCTTTTTCTGATAAGAATTCTGGGACTCGAACTGTTACCACTTTCGTCAGGATAAATCACCTATCTTTATTGGTCAATCACAATTACACGGTATTGTGCTTTTAGTTATTGCGGTAAAAGAGTAGAACCTTTTTGTATGGTAAGCTTTTTCTAGCTTCAAACGACCTTTTCATTGGTTATAAAATGAATAGCAGCATTGAGAAGGACCTAAACGATTGGTTCCAAGGCAAAAAACGGGTTGTAGTAGTTGGCGTTGGGAACCCAATTCGCCAAGATGACAATGTCGGTTTAAAAATCCTTGAGGGCATGCATGGTAAAGTTCCTGATAGTGTTTGTCTTTTGGAGTGTGAGATGGTTCCTGAAGGTTACCTGCTTGATATTGAGGAGTTCAAGCCTTCTCATGTGCTTCTGATTGATGCTGCAGTTTTGGGATGTAAACCTGGGGAAGCTAGCCTTGTAAAGTTGAATGAGGTTGCAGCGTTTTCCGCAATCTCTTCGCACATGCTGCCGCTGCGGTTGTTCTGTGAATATGTGGAGAAGTCTACTGGCGCAAAAATCAGGTTGCTTCTGGTTGAGCCTAAAATTATGGGGTTCGGGGAGGAGTTGAGCCCTGAATTGCAGGTGGCTGCAAAGAATTTGACTAATATTTTGCTTAATCTGCTTGGTTAGCTTCTTCTTTTCTTTTGAACACGTAGTCGGTTTCGAGTATTTGTTTGCCGTGTGAATAGTTGGTTTCTCTTAGTTCAATCTGGTCTTTGGTTACCCATTTGGCGATGATGTGTTTTTCTTGTTCTTGATCCTCAAAGGTTCCCTGCCATTTCAATTCGAGTGTGGTTTCGTCTTTCCATTTTCCAACATGGTCATGGATTTGGCCTTCTGATGTCGTTCTGAATAGGTGCACTTCGTTTTTGGTTGGGTCAAAGCTCCAGAGGTCGTTTTCATAGTAGTCTTCATAGTCTTCGATTTCTGTGTTGATTTCCGAGTTTATGCCCGATTCGGTTTCGACTGCTGTCATTTCGCCGCAGCCAGCCACCACTTTTTCGTCGGGGGTTTTCATGGCGATGCCGACTAGCCATTCGCCGATGAGTTGTTTTAGTAATTGTGCTTCTTTTGGTTGCTTGAAACTTTCCTGAGCCATAACGTTTCCCTACCAGTACTTTTGTGGCGTGTAAGCTGATAAGCAAGTGTGACTGTAACGCTGCAGCAACAGAATAGTTAGGATTAAAAATTAATTAGCCACTTATCAGTTAGCTTAAGCTGTGATAGTTATGGCTGGCAAGGCAATCATTGTTATGGGTTCCGAGCGGGATTTGGATTTTTCGCGGGAAATCGCAAAGTACCTCAAACTTTTGGGTGTTGACTATGAGTTTCGGGTGGCTTCTGCGCATAAGACGCCTTTGGCTGTGCTGGAAATCCTCAAAGAATTCGAAGACCAAAAAGTTGTTTATGTCACTATTGCTGGTCGCTCAAATGCGTTAAGCGCGTTTATGGACGGAAACACGGCGAAGCCCGTTATTGCTTGTCCACCTTACAGCGATAAATTTGGCGGAGCAGACATTTACTCTTCATTGCGTGTCCCAAGCGGGATTGGCAGTGTTGTGACGATTGAGCCTGAAGGGGCAGCGATTGCAACCGCAAAAATATTGGCGCTTGAAAACGCAGAGTTATTGGCTAATGTTAAGGCTTATCAGGATTCTAAGCGTAAAGACTTAGAGAAAGCCAACGAATCCATTAAGAAACTCAAATAGTTGCTGTTTGGGGTTTGTTGCTTTGAAGTGACTCCCTATCCCCTATGAAAAAGGAAAAAGACAGGATCTACCTACCTCAGAGGTACCTACCCCTCCCTTATTTAAAGAATAAATAGGCAACTTCTGTTGCTCTGCCAACGACCCCCTCCCTTATATATAGATTAAATCAGCGGTTGAACTAGCAATTGCTAAACTTGCATTGAACGACAAATCAATCAAATGATAGCACAATACAATCTGGAATTAGCACTGAAGTTGGCTATCGGAATTCTGAACAATGAGCTTGATTGTCCGAATTAGGAAATGAAAAGTTTTCGGAACTGCAAGTAGTTAGGCTAAAAACTGTTCTGAAAGTCTACGACTGTTAACAGGTTCAAGTAAACCCTCGTCTGCATCTTGTTTTGGGGGAGGATTACCGCCCAGTTAGCCACATCTTATCAGTAAATTCAAAGAAAAGGATACATCAACTATTAGCTGTGCTTAGCTGGTTTTTGGGTTTCCTCTTCATTTGAAACGGGGGAAAATGTGTCAACTCTTTTGGTGTTTTGATATTTCTTTTTGGCTGCTTCTTTGGGTTTAAATTTGGTATAGTCTGTTTTGTGAGTTAATTCAGGGCTTTTTGATTTTTTACTTGTCATTTCTTTCTACCTCTAAAGTTCTTTTGATTCGAAGAATGTGATTACTTTCGGACATGGAAACATTGTTTCCACTAACCTTTCATCTGAGGCAGTAGTATATAAGCAGTTTTCGGTTTTCCGAATATTTCGCAGACGCCTTATGATCTCGCTGTTCTAGCCCGAAAATAAAAAGTGCAACCTTAGTCGGATTAGAGATCTAATTCGGCTGCGGGCGCCTTAAAGTTGGCTTTAGCATGTGCACCATCACAGAAGGGCATGTTCTTGCTCTGCCCACAGCGACACAGCGCCACCATCGGAGCTGAGACTGTTTTTTCCTCTCCATTCTGTGTGAGTTTTGCTTCCCCTTTTGTTTCAAGCATAATAGGGCCATTCTCACGTATCTTAACTTTCATCAAAAAACCTCGCTTAGAACTAAATCTCAGCCTATCTTATAACCATTTAATCATCTTTTGACCTGTCTAAACTCCATATTTGGCGTGGACTGTAACCTTTTTTCTTTAGAGACATATCCGTTAATTCCACTTTTGATGGGTCAACACGAATTAGCTCCAAAGATTTGGGAAACTCTTGCAAATCAAATTCTTTGGCGGTTTTTTCCCACTGGTAAGCCTCCAAGCCATCTTTGAATTCTCCAGTGTCTCTTTGTATTATTGTGGCTTTTCCTGTGATTTGTGCTCCTTTGGCGCTGGCCATTCCCGTGTAGGGAAAATAGATGCCTATGCTGACGTTGGGATTGTTTGCTATATTCTTGAGTTTTATGCCTTGTTCGCCAACAAAATATAGAGCGGTCCCTTTGCTGCGGTATTCAATCGGTGTCGCACGAGGAATATCTTCACTACAAGTCGCCAACACACACATATTGTTTTGTAAGAGAAATTCCGCTATGTAATCTTCTAGTACTTCCTGTGGCATGGTTTTTGTATCAGCCATAAAAAACAGTCCTACCTGTTATAGAATATGTGATTTCCCTTTTAAGAGTCACTTTAAAAGATGATATCTCAGGGTCTTTGGTTTTTTCTATTCATCCTCACAAGAATGCCAACCAACAAAACCCCAATGCCTCCCACCGTAGTAAATACACCGGTTCCATTGAGCGATATCCTGATTGTTTGGCCGCCTGATTGGCAGTTATAGAGTCTATGGCTAAGGGTGTAAGTGTCGCATTGGCTTTGCCCTCCGCATTTAGGTTGCCCTTACTTCCAAATAATAAGTGCCAAGGTCTACGGTCTCTTGTTTCAATCCTTAAAATAACACTCTCAGCGACGCCGACTGCGCCAGTAAACGTGTGGGGACTGTCTGTCTTGGTGTATATGGTGTCTTGGCTGCTTACTTAGTTGACTGGCGTTTTTGGTCTGTGCTGAAATAGAAATTGCACTAAGACTGAAAAGTATCTGGTAAACCCATGCTTGGTATGAGGAAAACGGAGAGGGCTTTCTTTATATACTCACTAAGGTAGGCCACTAACCCGATGTCATATACAATTCGGTTAAAACGTCACCAGCTCCAAGCAGTATTAAACTTGATTATGCCACTTGCTTCTGTTGCTTTGGTAGTTGGAGAAGCGAAAACTAAAGCAACCGCTAACAAGGATAGACAAAAAAAACGCTAAGGCACACCTTCCTAGTATTCCCTTGGCGTATAATTAATTTGTAATTTCCAGAACCCTCGCCCTATTTGCTCTCTTGTGTTGGGGTTTCATCTAGCAAACCAGATTTCTTCATCCAATACCACATCACTATTGTGCCAACCACCGTAGCTCCAATAAAAAGCGTTAAGTATACACCCATAGATTCTGGCCCAAAAACCCAAACAGAGTTACCAAGCATGGTGGCCATAGTGTTGGGTATTAATAGCACTGTCCCAATCAATGTTAGGTAAGCAACTAGTTTCGCAAACCTGTTGTTTAGCACTGTTAGTCGATTGTTTGAAATAGTCAACTGATTGTTTGCTATGGTCAATTGGTTGTTATAGATTGCTTGGGTGGCTTCTATTCCTGACGCTAACACCTCGGACATGTGCTCGGACAATCCAATTTGATTCTTGACCTGTTCCACCATAGCGCCGACCATGTTCACAAGTTTAGGGTCATCTGTAAGAAGTTCGGCATCGCCATTGCGGATTGCTTGTAGTACATCTACACTTTCCCAAAGTGCATTAAGGTAGATGATGAGTGCATGCTTCATTTCATAGATTTTTGGACCCAAAACGGATTTATCGCAGTCTTTATCCATCAAGTCCTTGTTCAGTTCGTCTCCAAATTCTTCGATTATCCGTAAGTGCCTAAAGTTGCTGTCATTGTTAGCTTCCAAAATGCGGGAAAGTAGAATCGTGAGTCTATCTTCCGGTTTAATGTCGGTGGGGATTTTTCGTAGAATTGTCTCCGAGTATCTTCTAAGCCTCAGAAATCTTTTATCAACCAAACGAATATGAAATGTAACAATGAGGTTTTTTCTAATCAAAACGATCATTGAGTACGCTTTTACATCGGTTCCCCTGATTTGAATGGTGGGAAAAGTCAACCACATTTCATTATCAAAATCTGAATAATTTAGCTGATCACAACAAGATAAATTCGAGATAAATGATTCGCTAAAACCCATCTGTGCAGCTACAACCGGCAGATCCTTTACGGGATCATCAGTGATATAGTCAATCCAAGTGATCACTGAACGATTTAGTATTTCCATAAAATTGGTGGGCGATTCAGATTCTTGTCTAATAGTGCGCCCCGAAACTTCTAAGCCAGTGCAGAACCATCGCTTAGGCGCTAGTTCCAACGAAGTCACTGGTGAGTTAACGAATCTTGTTTGTGCAGTTTGCAGTTGTTCTTGCGCCACCATGTTTTCCCCGCCCCAAATTGGCTCATGATTATAGTAGCCCATCCGCTTTGTTATGGATAAATAACTTTTGC
Source organism: uncultured archaeon (assembly GCA_963782915.1). GTDB lineage: Archaea > Thermoproteota > Bathyarchaeia > Bathyarchaeales > Bathycorpusculaceae > Bathycorpusculum. The sequence goes on along the minus strand of CAWALK010000018.1, from coordinate 216,453 downwards.
TACTAGCAACTCTTTTGTTGTGAGGGAATTCGCTTTTTTAGCAGGATAAAGCGATATAAGTACAAAAACAAATATTCACAGGCAACTGAGGCAATCACGATGGGCAGCGTAAAAGATTTACAAGTAATCCAGAAACCAACCCAGAATGCTATGGGAACAGGGCGATTCCTGTTTTCTGATCGTTACAGCGTTTTTGATTGGGGAGAAATGCCCGATCACATTGAAGGCAAAGGCGCCGCCCTGTGTTTGATGGGTGCATACTGCTTTGAGCAACTTGAGAAGCTGGGCGTTAAAACCCACTACCGCGGCTTAGTCGATGCATAAAGGCAAAGCCCTCCGAGTTGCTGAACTCAAGGAACCCTCCAGCATCATGGAAGTCTCATTAGTCAACGTTTACAAGCCAAACACAAGCGTAGTCAACAACAAAATAATCCACGACTACAGCCAATATACACCCTCACTCAAAAACTGCCTCATCCCACTCGAAATCATCTACCGCAACGGCCTACCCGAAGGCTCCTCCGTATTCAAACGCTTAGCACAAGGCAAAGTTACCTTAGCAGACCTCGGTTTAGATCACCAGCCACAACCAGGCGAAACCCTATCCAAACCCATCTTTGACGTCAGCACAAAGCTTGAAGAAACCGACCGCTACGTCACATGGACTGAAGCTCAAAAAATCGCAGGTTTAACCGACGCCGAATTAGTCGATGTCAAAGCGGTCCTGCTAAAAGCAGACCAAACAATCACCAAAGCCGCCTCAAACGCAGGCTTAAAAAATGAAGACGGCAAAATCGAATTAGCCTTCGACGACAAAAGAAAACTCATGCTCGTCGACGTCTTAGGCACACTTGGATGAATGCCGCTTCACATTCGGCGGAGTGCACGTGAGCAAAGAAGTTGCCCGCCAATACTACAAAAAAACCAGTTGGTACACTGACTTGGAACAAGCTAAGAAAGAAGCTGAAGCCAAAGGCATCCAAGACTGGAAGGCCCTGTGCAAATCCAAGCCACCGAAATTGGATCCTAAACTTAAAACAGTCATCAGCCAAATGTACATGGCAGTAGCCAACGAAATGAGCGGCAAGACAACTCTTCGACACACCGAAGCTGCCGCAAGTTATTGATGATTACAAAGAGTTTATGGGTGAAAAAGCATGAATATGCAAGATAAAATCAAACAAGTCCTAATGAGTTATGACCCCGAAAAAATCCACATTGGCGTTTTAGGGTCACATTCCGCGTTGGAGATTGCGTCAGGCGCTAAACAGGAAGGCTTCAAAACCGTCGTGGTATGCCAAAACGGCAGAGAAAAAACCTACGCAAGATACTACCGCAACATATTCGACGAATTCATCTTCCTCGACCAATTCTCAGACATCACAAAACCCGAAACCGTCAAGCAACTAACCGACCTAAACACGGTTTTTGTGCCCAACCGATCTTTCAGCGTCTACGCAGGCTACGATGCCATCGAACAAAACTTCACTGTACCCCTAATGGGCAGCCGCAACCTCCTAAGAACCGAAGAACGCAACACACCCAAAAACCAACTCTGGCTCCTCAAAGAAGCAGGCATAGCAATTCCCAAAGCCTTCAAATCACCCAAAGAAATCAACTGCCCAGTAATCGTCAAAGTACCCGAAAAAGGCAGAACAATCGAGCGCGCCTTCTTCTACGCCTCCAGCTCCTGAAGAGTATGAGCGGGAAGCAGAAAAACGCATCAAAGCAGGCATCATCACCCGCGAAGCACTCGAAACCTCAGTCATCGAAGAATACGTTTTAGGCGCGAAATTCAACGCAAACTACTTCTACTCACCCCTAAACGACGACATCGACCTCTTGGGCTTTGATCGCCGCATCCAAACAGACCTCGACGGCGTCCTCGACTTGCCAGCACGGGAACAACTTGAACTTAACGTTGCAACCCAGAACATCGAAATCGGCCACATGGGCGTAACCATGCGGGAAAGCCAGCTGGAAAAAATCTTTGAAGCCGCAGAACGCTGGGTACACATCTGCAAAAAAGAGTTCGCGCCAGGCATGATCGGCTTATTCGCCCTGCAAGGCGCAGTAACCAAAGACTTAGAGTTCCGTGTTTTCGATGTTAGCCCACGTGTTCCAGGCTGCCCCTGTGTCGAACCAACCTCGCCCTACATGAAATACAAGTACGGCGTGGAAGTTGGCCCAGGCAAGCGTGTCGCTATGGAAATTAAACGGGCAATACGGAAACGGAAACTGCTTGACGTGGTAACTTAGTATGATTGACAGTGCAGCCGTCGGAAAAATAATCGAGAAATATGACCACTCAAAGCTGGCAATCGGCACTTTGGGCTCCCATAGCTCACTTAACATTTTCAAGGGCGCCAAAGAAGAGGGTTTCCGTACCGTCTGCATCTGTAAAGAAAAAGACGCAATCATGTACCAGAAGTATCCGCTGGTTGACGAATTAATTATCGTTAAAGATTTCACTGAATTGCTCAGTGAGAGCATGCAGGAGCGGCTTGCGCAAACTTAACGTGGTTTTGATTCCGCACGGCTCCTTCACAGCTTACCTAAGCACCGAACAACTAACCGACAGCCTCAACGTGCCCATGATGGGTAACCGCCAACTACTCAACTGGGAAGCCAACCGCAAATCCCAAGAAGAATGGCTACGCCAAGCAGGACTGCGCCTCCCAGCCACATTCAAAACCCCCGATGACATCGACCGCTTAGTCATCGCAAAACTCCAAGGCGCCAAAGGCGGCAGAGGCTACTTCCTCGCAAACTCGCCAAAAGGCTTCTACAAAAAAGCCGAAGAAATGATAAAACGCGGCATGCTAACCAAAGAAGACATCGACAAAATCCACCTGCAAGAATACGCATTAGGCGTTAACGTTTACCCAAGCTACTTCAGCAGCATCCTAAACAACGACGTAGAACTGCTCGCCATGGACCGCCGATACGAATCCGCCGTAGACAGCATCGGCAAAATCCCCGCCCAAGAACAACTCGAAATCGACGTCATCCCAACATACACAGTCGTAGGCAACTTCCCCATAGTCCTACGCGAATCACTCCTGCCCGAAATCATGCGCATGGGCGAAAACGTCCACAAAAAAGCCCGCGAATTAGCGCCGCCAGGAATCATCGGACCCTTCTGCCTCGAAACAGTCATCACCGACGACCTCAAAATCTACACCTTCGAAATCTCAGCTCGCATCGTCGCAGGCACAAACGTCGGCATCGGCACATCACCATACGCTTACCTTAAGATATGGCGAGAACATGTACATGGGCAGACGCATCGCATTGGAACTTAAAGAAGCAGTGAAACAGAAGCGGCTACACGAAGTCGTCGCTTAAAACTCAGCTAAATCCGTGATTTCTATCGCGGCGATTTTGCCCTTTTTATCATAATGAACTATTGCTTTTCCATCGCTTGTCGGCTCGCCTTCTGTGGTATCTGCGTTTTTGAATCGTATGTAGAGGTCGCCGACATCTTCGTCGTAGTCTATGGTAATTACTGTACGAGGTAACTTTAAACCATACTTGGCTTCCAGTTGCTCGAGCACTCTTCGAACATCAATGTCTAAGATGGTTTTAACTTTCTGAATGCCCTATACCTCCTCGTTTTCCTTATCGTACTCGTATAGTATGCGGTTCTTATATAACCTTCATCTTCGACGCTGTAGATGACAACTAGAAAATCTGAAACACCCGTAACATGTTTTAACGCATGAAAAGCCCCCGTTGGGTCAACGTAGACTTCGTCAGGATGGGCAACCACCTCTAGAATCGATTCAGCGGCGTTCTTCAGCTCAGGGTGCCTTAAAATGATATGTCGCCAACGCTCCTGTCTCAGTACAACCTTCTTTCCGTCGAAAGCTACAGCGCTCATAAAAACCCAATTTGAGCGCTCTAAATATTTAAGCTAATACCTATTCAAGGCAGCGCTTTAGTAACTCCTCAAAGCTTCCACGGTTTCTCTCTTTCCTATATTTCCTCAGAGCCGCAACCAGTTCAGTTCTGTTTCTTTCGCCTATGATTTGGGCGATTGCTTTGCCTACATCGCTGTTGCCTTGATAGAGGTACTGGCAAACGGAGGTGACGTTTGAGGCGTTGCGTTGCGTGCTGGCGGTTTCAAAATCAACGATATATGGCTTGTCCGAGCTGTTGAGGAGGAGGTGTTTGGGTGCTTTGCTGAGTTCACCATGGTCTAAGCTGATTGTGTCTAGGCGCCAGCACTGCTCCAAAATGTCCGCTAAAACCTTGCGGATGGCTTCTTTGGTTTTGTGGGTTCGGAGCCAAACCTCAAGCAAGTCGCCGTCGATGAGCTGCATCAGCAAAAAATGTTTGGTTACAGCCAAAAATTTCGCCCCCACACCCACACTATTCGCTTTAGTAAGGAGTTCTGCTTCGCGTTCCAAGCTTTCCCTGTCCGCATCCACCCTCTTCATCTTCAACGCATAAGTTTCGCAGCCTACATGCGCCGCTACGACTACGCCGACATAGCCTTTGCCCAGAACCGACAATTGGAAAGCTGAGGTTTTACCACAGAACTCTATGGATTCCACACCGAGCTTTTGGAGTTCTTCTATGCGAATCTGCATTTCAGCAGGGTTTGCCCTTGGATAGCACACGACCGAAGCATACGGTTCCTCGCCAAGTTGAGCGGTGGGTACATTGGCTGTTTTGGGCATAGCATTCGCACCTAACAGTAACGGGAAAGAACAAAGCCTTTTCGCCCTGACCCCAGAATTTGGCATTAATGGGCGTGTGTCCAAAAATAACGTATGCACCCAATTATAACCTCCAAGCTTCTCACATCAGTAAACGTGAAGAGCCATGCCCGTTAGCGCAGATGTCAAGTTGTACTGTAAAGGCATCCTAGTTGCCCTGTTAGGTATCTTGGTGGCAGCTTGGGGAATATCCGCCGTTGGCATCTTCAGAGACAACTTCGAAGTAAACCCTTGCTACTCACCCATACTGCTTACCGATTCTTTGGGTATCGACCTGTTGGGTGCTGTTGTTCCCCTTGCGGCGGCGCTGGTCTTTATGGCTGTATTCATTAAATCTGCGAGGTATCCGCTAAAGAAAGCTGCAATCGCATTCTCTGCATCCATCATCAGTAGCGTTTTTGCTCTGCCGACAAACCCCCGAGGGAATATCAGGTTATCCACTGCCCTTTGCACTAGCCGTGGGCATAATTGCCGCGGTAGTGAATGTTTACCCTAAACCCTTCAGCGGTTTACGAAAAAGTCTTCGTATCATCGCTTATGTTAGCCCTTGCATGCGTTCCCGTGTCCTTGTTATTGGTTGATTTGGCATATTTGCCCTATTTTTCTGGTGTTGTAATTGGGGGCAACGGTTTAGCTGATGGATTGATGCTGTCTACTCTGTATGCACCTTTCGCTGTAACTGTAGTTTTTGCGGGGTTAGCGTATGTGTCTCAAACGGTTACGTTGGTTCAAAAGTACCATGCCACTAAACTGCGTCCACCCGCACTAATTGGCGCTGTTGCTTCAGAGAACCCAAGCAACGCCCGCTGAATTTAAGTTAAAAAGTTAATAGGCACATCCATTCCAACTATGCCTATCTTAACGGGTTAAGTTATGCCGCGGTTTAAACAAATTCCACAGATTCAGCAGTTAATGGGCGACAAAGAGCACATTCGCAATATTGGGATAATCGCCCATATTGACCATGGCAAAACTACATTGGCGGATTCGCTTTTGGCTGGGGCAGGGTTGCTCTCCACGCAGATGGCTGGCATGGCACGGGTGCTGGATTACCTTGCGGAAGAGCAGAAACGAAAAATCACCATAAAAACCGCCAACATAACATTACTCTACAACTACGCCGCTGAACCCTACATCATCAACTTGGTTGATACACCTGGGCACGTCGATTTTACAGGCAAAGTCACAAGGGCATTGCGCGTTATCGATGGCGCAGTAGTCGTCGTCGATGCGGTGGAGGAGATTATGGCGCAAACCGAAATCCTCACCCGCCAAGCACTCCAAGAACGCGTGCGCCCAGTACTTTTCATTAACAAAATAGACCGATTAATCACTGAACTTCAACTCAGCGAAGAACAAATCCAAAAGAAACTTGACCACATAATCGGCACCTTCAACGACTTAATAGAACTCAACGCTGAATCCCAATTCAAGAGCCAATGGCGAATCAGCCCCGCTATGGGTAACGTGGCTTTCGGAGCAGCCCTTTACGGCTGGGGATTCACCTTTAACATGGCAAAGCAGCAGGGAATTAAATTCTCAGATATAATAAAAGCCCACAAAGACGGCACTGCATCCAACCTCAAGAAATCCCTGCCTGTTTATACTGCAATAACTGAAATGGCAATTTGCAGCATTCCCAATCCGCGACAAGCTCAAGGCTACCGCATTGGCAGTATCTGGGATGGAAACGTTGACTCAAAAGTCGGCGAAGCACTCTCCAACTGCAGTGACGACGGACCAGGAGTGCTGTTTGTCACTAACGTACACGCCGACAAGAACGGTGATACTTTTGCGACTGGACGGCTTTTTTCCGGCAAAATCAAGAAAGGCGATAAACTGCATTTAGTCGATACTTTGGGTGAATGCGAAGTTAAAGCCGTTTATGTTGATATGGGGGCACTGCGTGAAGAGGTGCCTGAAACTTTAGCAGGCAACTTGGCAACGTTAACTTTGAGTGGTACTGTTGCTGCTGGGGAAACCCTTGTTGATTTTTCCCATAAGGACGGTATGGTGCCTTTCGAATGCATCAATTATGTGTCTGAACCTGTGGTAACGTTGGCTGTGGAACCCAAAAATCCCCAAGACATAGAAACGCTTATGCAAGGACTGCAGAAGCTTGCTTCAGAAGACCCCAACCTCAAAGCAACCATCGATAAAGAAACAGGCGAGTACCTGCTCAGCGGCATGGGTGAATTGCATCTGGAAGTCGCACTCAACGAATTAAAAGCGGGCGGAGCCAAACTTGGGGTTTCGGAGCCGCGGGTTGTTTATATGGAAAGCGCACAAAAAGACGGCGCGGTTACATTAGCGAAGAGTCCCGATAAGCAGAGTAGCTTTTGGATGCAGGTTGAACCCGAACAGGAACATGGCGCACAAACTGATGAAAACCGAGGCACCGTTCTATCAATCGATGAACACCGCAACGTACTATTGGATTACAACGACAAAACAGGGCAGTTACCCGAAGAGGTGTTGGCGGCGATAATCGCTGGGTTCGAATACGCTTGCAAAGCCGGACCATTATGCGGTGAACCAATGCGCCATCTTCAAGTGAACCTCATCGATTTGGAGCTCGGTGCAACCGCAACAGCTGATTCCGAAATCATGCGTGCAGTCGGTAAAGCAATATTCGCCAGTTTCTTAACCGCAAACCCAACACTCCAAGAACCCATCTACAAAATCATAATAACCGTAGCCTCAGAACTCTCCGGCGAATGCTCACGCATTCTCACCACTAAACGTGGCAAAGTTATACTGTTTGAACAGAAGGGGCTCTTAGCCCAAATTACCGGTTATATTCCGGTCGCTGAAACTTTTGGGTTCTCGATGGAGCTGCGTTCGACGACTTCAGGCAGGGCAGTTTGGCAGTCATTCTTTGATCATTGGGAAAAGATGCCCCAGAAACTTGCTATGGAAGTTATTGGTGGTATGCGCAAACGCAAAGGCCTTGCCTTGGAAGTGCCGAAGGCTGAAAAGTTCATGGAGTAGAGTGTATGCGGCTTGATGTTGCGTTTGACTTGGATTTTTCGCTCTGTTGTGGGCAGGTGTTTCGCTGGAAAAAGGTGGATGGTTGGTGGTATGGGGTTGTCGGCGAAAACATCATCAAAATCCGTCAGACTGCGATCTGAACTTGAGTTTTGGGGTGAGAGCGAAGCTTTTGTGCGGCAATATTTCGGCTTAAACGACGATTTAGCCCAAATCAGCAACTGCATCGCCAAAGACGATTACATCCGAATAGCACTTCAAAGGTTCGAAGGCTTACGCATTGTACGCCAAGTTCCATGGGAATGCCTAATCAGCTTCATCTGCGCCACCTACAAGAGCATCGCCGCCATCGAAGTCATGCTGCGCAAAATCTCCGCAAAATACGGCGAAAAGAAAGTTGTTGACGGTATAGACTTCTATACTTTACCGTCTGTTGAGCGGTTGGCTTGTGCAAGTGAGAATGGTTTGCGTGAATGCGGATTGGGTTACCGCGCAAAGTATTTACTGGCAACAGCAAAAAAGATTCATGAGGAACAAATTGACCTTGAAGCTTTGAAAACAATGCCTTATTTGGAAGCAAGAAAAAAGCTCCTGGAGTTTTCCGGGGTCGGTTTAAAAGTGGCTGATTGTGTAATGCTGTTTTCGCTGGAGAAATCCGAGGCTTTTCCAGTGGATGTCTGGGTTAAACGTGTTATATTGAACCATTACAGCAGCCAATTTCCCGAGGCTCTGGTGAAGAAGATGCAAAGCCATGACTCCTTAACTAATGGCGAGTACATAAAAATCGGTGACTTCGCCCGAACCTACTTTGGATGCTACGCCGGCTACGCACAAGAATACCTCTACCATTACGAGCGAACACAACGTTAAAATGCCGTCGCCAAGCATTTGCTTACTGGTGCATCCTATGAGTGAGGGCAAAATTAACCAATTAATCAACGACAAACGCATATTCTTGAAGCAAACAAAAAAGGATTATGCCTCAGGAGGCAACGACATGCTCGACGACGTTGAAACGTTGATGCAGGAAGCAAAAGATGAACTCACACATAACCTAGAACTCGCCAGTTGCCTAAAAGAAGAAAGTGATGAGTCCTACCAGAAAGAGTGCCTGAGCATGTATGTTGCTTGGTACGAGAAATGGTTTGGCAAACCATAGCTTTCTTTTTGTTTTGTTGGTTTAATGTCTGTTTTCCAGTATAGTTGTTGTTGCAGAAAAGTCCTTATGCACATCAACAACCCGTTTTTAGGTTCCTACAGTTTGGTTCGAGTGCATGACCTGCGAATGTCTAACTCGTAATTGGATATGCTGGCTGAATCTTTTTTGAGACGGTTTGGATGGCAAATATATGAATCGCTTGGTTACTTCGCTCTTAGGCAGAAAATGTTTAAATCTTGTTTGGAACAGCAATATTAAGAGTACAGCGGTTTGGGCCCGTAGCTCAGTTAGGTAGAGCGCCAGACTCATAATCTGTTGGTCAGGTGTTCAAATCACCTCGGGCCCACCATTCAATTTCAACCGACTTATCCAGCGAATTTATATTATCTTTAATTCAATATTTGCATGGTGCCCGTATGGCTGAAGCGTGGAGAAACCGAATAAGCGTCGACCCAGAAATTTTAGCTGGCAAACCAGTCATTAAGGGAACTAGATTAGCGGTTGAATTTATCATGGAGTTGCTGGCAAACGGTTGGACTTGCGCAAAAATTTTGAAGAATTATCCACAGCTAAAGCAGCAGGACATCACAGCGGTTCTCAAATACGCTACAGAGGTTATGAAGGAAGAGAAGGTCTATGCGCTTCCTTGACTAAACTAATCGCTGACGAGAACATCCCCTTAGAAGCTATTGATTTATTAAAAAGCCGAGGCGTAGATATTATCTCCATTTCTGAGACGCTACAGGGATTAAAGGATAGGGCTGTTTTAGAAGAAGCTAATGCAGCGAGCAGATTTCTCGTGACTTTTGACCATGATTTTGCACAACTTGTCTTTAAAGAGAAACGCCAGACTAAAGGTATCATACTGCTGATGTTTGTTCCTAAGTCACCCCAACAGATAGCTAAACGAATTCAACAGTGTTATCAACAAAAGTAGTTATGGATAATATGGTTGTAACTGTTAGAGAAGACCGCATTAAAGTCACACGGGCAAAATAGAATCCTAATGCTATAGGAACGACCTTTAGCCAAGCTTATAATCTGTTGGTCAGGATTTCAAATCACCTCAAGCCAACAACTTCTATCCAAAAAAGCAAAACCCTTATTCCACACAATTAATCATTATTAATCAACCGAGGATGATATGCTTTAAGTCCCAAAAAAAGAGCTCCTAGAAACGCCAAAAACAGAGGCAGAGGCGTAGCTTATCCAATGGATGTTGGAGAAGAATTCGAAGTGGATATTTTTGATGTTGCTCCAAACGGAGAAGGCGTCGCAAAAATCAAGGGTTTCCCTGTATTCATTAAAGGCGCCAAACTTAACGAGCACGTGAAAATAAGGATAACCGCGTTAGTCAGCGGTTCCGCAGATGCTGAATTAGCGCAATAAAAAACGTGGCTACCCCACGTTTATTGCCATTTTTTAATAAATTTTAATGCTTCCTTTCTTAGTGCATTTCTTGGGCTATTTTGGTGTTTCTGCGCAAATTCGATTAGCGGGGCTTTGTTTTGGGTGTATTGGATTAGGGTGTTGAAGGTTTCGATGGCTTGTTGTGCTATGACGAGTTTGCATTCTTCTGTTAAGTGCGGTGTTGTCTGGAGATTCTGCACTTTTAGCAGTTCCGCCTGTATTCTGTTGGCTAAGTAGGGTTTGTTGGGAATAATCGATGCTGAAAACCCAACTACATTCGCTATTGTAACCATGTATTCGCTGCCTAAAAAACCATAATACCGCTCGAATAAGGCATCAAATTTGCAGTCCGCATCGGCTGCGGTGAGGTTGGCGATGGCTCCCAATGCATTCCAAGTCAAAATCCTATGCTTGCTGTCGAGCAGCGCAACAAAATTGTCCATGTAGGGATACAACTTGTCTGGATGTTTGGCGCTTAGATCCATCAGGACACTGCCGCAACCATAACGTATGGTGGCTTTGACTGATTGAGTGCCCTCGAATAATATGGGCAGCAAACCAAAATCAGCTGCAACTAACCCAAAAAGCTGTGCTTTGCTGATTTCTTTGTTGCTGAGTTGCTGCAATAAATCAGCGGTCAAATTTATCGCCTAATCCCACTAAGGTGTTTTATGCCTAAAAAATTTGCTATTAACGTTATGTTGGAAGCCCTGTCGATAGCTCAAAGTGACCTCCCCCTCCCTTTTATAAAGTAACATAGGTTCAGCTTTTGTTGCTCTGCCGACCTACCCCCTCCCCTAAATATAGAAAACTCCGTAAACAGCTATTCTTTTTGCTTCTCTTGGTAAGCGCAATCTTTAAAAAAACGATTTAGCGCTGACCACAGCCTAAGTGCCTATCAATGGATTGCTGGTTGCCTGGTTAACTTTTATTTTCGGCGCAACCACAATAATCGGGTTAGCTTCCGCGTCATAGTCAACAGAGAACCCGTAATCAGTCTCTGCGCTGAGGATCAACTCTAAGGCTGCAAGAACCTCCCTATTCCCCAACAACCTCACCTTTAGACATATGTTTTGGGCTGACTTTTCGGTACAACAATATGCCCTCGACTAAAAACAATACCATAGTAACCGCAGTCATCCCCGTCAAGAACAAAAAGCTAACTTGAATCACTAAATCCTTAATTACCAAACTGAGCAATACTATACTTACTTCTGCGGCGAATGCGCCCAAAAAAAAGAAGGAGTAAAACATCAACCGCGGCACAAGGTTTTTGCCGACCCACACGTGCCCGTTGATGCTTGCTTTTTCCTTTAGGATAAAATCGCCGTAGCTGTTTTTCTCAATTAACCCTAATGCTTCCAGTTTTTGCAGATGGCGGTGTGCGACGCTGGTGCTGCTAAGTTCTGCGCCTCTGGTGACGTCTCTTGTTCCCACTGGTTTGGCTTCGTGGACAATGTATGCGTAGACTGTTAATGTGTTGCCTTCGAGTTCCTCATTAGTCAAAGCGTTCACGGTTCCTACGGTTGTTATGGCTGCGGTTTAGTGAAGTTATAAGGTGATGGGCACTCAGTATTTGTTCCGTAGACGAATCCGTTGTCGGTTTTTGTTAGCTCTATGTGCTGTAGGATTGTGGGTTCTGCTGGTGTGGTGACGACGACGTTTCCTTTGACTGTGACAGTGCTGACTTTGCTAACATCGATGCTTAGTGTCTGTGCGTTTCTGAGTTGAGTGGCTGCTTGGGGTAATTCACCGTTGTATGTCGACATGATATAGTATGGTGCTCCATATACGCTGCTGATGGGTTTATCTCCCGTCCAACCTATGACTTGGCCCGACCAACTTGCGGCTTGGGAGCCGCTAATTGCTGGTGGGCTGTAGGTTAAGCCGTTTGCGAAGGTGATTGTGTCGTTTAACCCGCCGCTTGACATCATTACATCGACAATTTTGTTGCTTTCAGCGATATAATAGCCCATGTCAACAATTGGTCCCTGCTCAGAAGAAACAGCGAACTTGTAGTATTCAATCTGTGCATCTACATCTGACTCCATAGCGCCAGGTGTTAAGCTAAAGTTTGCGACTGCATTAATTGCGGCTCCGTCCCAGGCGGTTGTTCCGTTTCCGCCGCTTTGGTAGGGGTCACAGTAGGCGTATGGTACGTTCACGTTGAACCAGGGCTCAACATCTGGCAAAGCCGACGCTCCCTCCGTGTTCATTAGGTATGTTAAGGGTGCTATTGTTGCGATTCCGATTGATATGGCTAGGATGCTGCATAGGATTAGTTTTTTTTCGATTTGCATTTCGGTTTTTCACCGCTCAACTATGCAGTGAAGGCTTGATATAATGCTCCCTACGGAACAAAACCGTTCTCGCAGAGAACAGGTAGCGCCAAGTTGTAAGTAAATTTAAACCCTCCATTGGATACCTATTTAGTGGTGCTTTTTTGAGTAATCGTTGGGTAGCGGTGCTAATTGCCGCGGTTTTTGTTGTTATTGCGTTTCTGATTTTGTTCCAACAGAAAGTTACGTTTGGGTTATGGTTCCAAATAGGCGATTTGCATCATGAAACCTTCGCCATAGCTTCGGTAGCGGTAGCGTTGGGGGTGCTGATAGGGTCAGCGATTACTAAATGCAACAAAAAGTTTTGAACTCGTGAGCATCTTTTTATTATTTTACGATTTCCCGAATAATATCATTCGTCAACATAACCTTAGCATTATAAACATAATCAAGATACTTCAAACCCTGCCTGTGATCCTCTTCATTGAAGGCTTCAACGCCATCCTCGGGGATTACAATGTGGTAACCGCGGAAAAACGCGTCCGCTGAAGTGTGGCGTATGCACATGTTGGTATGTAAGCCCCCTAAAATCACGGTTTTTACGCCGTCGCCCTTGTAGAGGCTACGCAACAGGGGCTCCAAGCCTGTCTCGTAGAAGCCACTGTAAGTACGCTTCTCCACAATGTAGTCGAGGGTTTTGTCTGGGGCTAATTCGGGGATAACTTCTGCTCCTTCTGTGCCTTTGATGGCGTGGCTGCCCCATTTCCGAGTAATCTCAACATCTTGCGGGTAGTGGGCGTCGATGCTATAGATCACTGGCACTTGATTCTTCCGTGCCGCAACAACAAGCCGCTGCAGGGGCTCAATTATGTTTGTGGCTCTCTTAATTTTTAGGACCCCTGAGAAAAAATCGTTCTGTACATCGATGAGGATGACTGCTGGATTACTAATCAAAAGAATCTGCTCCACCATAAAATTAGTGGCGGGAGCCTTTTCTGCGTTATGGTACCATGATTGGTGAGGTGGTTAGTTTTTCTGCGCCTTTCCCTGTAACTAAAACTGTGTCTTCGATGCGAACGCCGCCGTATTCGGGGATGTAGATTCCTGGTTCATCGGTTACCACATTGCCGGCTTGGAGTATGTCTCTGCTTTCAGGACCCAAAACGGGTGCTTCATGAATCTCTACACCAACACCATGACCCAAGTTATGCACAAAATAGTCGCCAAACCCAGCTTTATCGATAACACGCCATCCCGCAAAATCCACCTTACTCGCTAAAACATTGGGCGCTATTTTTTCAAATGCCCTCTGATGCGCCAACCGCACCGCTTCATAGATGACTTTCTGTTTCTCAGTGGATTTGCCAGCGATGAAAGTCCTTGTTATATCTGACTTGTAGAATCGATAGGTTGCACCTAAATCCACAGTTATAAAATCGCCGTCTTGGATTGTTTTTTCCATGAGGGTTCCATGAGGAAAAGCACAGCAAACACCCGAGGACACGATGGTTTCAAAAGCAACCCCATCTGAGCCTGCTTTACGCATGGCATACTCTGCTTCCGCCGCAACTTCCTTCTCCTTTACGCCCACCGCTATGGTTTGGGCTGCGGCTTTCATGCCCTCGTCAGCCATTCTGCAGGCTTCACGAATAAGCTTGATTTCCCCCTCATCCTTTACTTCACGCAGTTGACGAATCAAATAGTTTGCTGGCTCCAGTTTTTCTTCGCCGCCTAACTGCTCTAGCAAGTACTCGCCAACTCTCAATGGGTAAGCTGTCAACGGAGAGTTTTCCCTTTTGGGCATGTGATGCGATTTTCTCCATCATGCTCTCGCCCCGTTTTAGAAGCTGCACATCGAAACCTTGAACTTCTGTTTTTGCTTGCTGATAGTTAGTGCCTGACACAAAAAGTATGCCCTCTCCCTGCTCGGGGATTAGTAGCGCTGTTGCTCCTGAGAAATTGGTGAAGTAGGTTATGTTTGCTTGGTTAAAGACTGCAAAGGTTCCTGGTTTATTGTCTTTAGCTGCGGCTTCTCTGAGTTTTTCGGTTCGTATCAACATAGCGTTCGCCTGCAGATGGGAAGAGTTATAAGGTTGGTTAAAGTCTTTGCTTTTCTTCCCTTAAAAAATTGGTGACCAAACACACAAACTGAACCGTATAAGCAACCATAAAAAGTTTCAGCTATTCATAGCAAATGCATGTAAGGTCATGAAATTTTATCGATAGAACCCATTAGCTTTTTATACTTTCCAATTGGTTCCATACTTCTAAACTCTTGGAGATTGAACGTTTGTTCGGCTACGCAGGAAGAGTCTTGTATATCGATTTAACCACCGGCAAAACACGCACCGAGAAACTAACGCAGGAAACCGCAAAGAAAACCCTCGGCGGCATAGGTTTAGGTATGCATTTCTGGCTGACTAACTCTAAAGCAAATGTAGCTCCATTTAGCCCAGAAAATCCGCTTGTTCTCGCATTGGGACCTCTCGCGGGAACGATGTTTCCATCAGGCGGTAACGGTCATGCCTTCATTTCTAAATCACCTGCCACAGGCGGCGTCGGCGAAGCAGTTAGCCACGGCACCTTTGGCACTGAACTAAAACGCGCCGGATACGACGCAGTTATTATTACTGGTAAATCTAAAAAACCGGTTTACCTCTGGATAGACGATGACACTGTCCAACTCAAAGATGCCAGTCACGTTTGGGGTAAATCTCCGGGCGAAACCGAAGACGCCATCAGAGACGAAATCGGCGACTACTACATCCGCGTTGCCTCTATCGGTTTAGCTGGCGAGAAACAATCCAAAATCGCAAGTATAGTTAACGATAAAACCCGCGCAGCCGGAAGAACCGGACTTGGCGCTGTTATGGGCAGTAAAAACCTCAAAGCAATCGCAGTCCGAGGAACATGCGATGTTGCAGTCGCAAAACCCGCAGAATTTATGGAGTTAGTGGAAGACTTCCATGAACGCATGAAGGGTCCCGCTGCACAGAAACACCGCACCCTTGGCACAGTACAGAATTTAATGATAAACAACGAATTATCCTGCTTGCCAACCAACAACTTTGACGCCTCACATTACCTCAACGCAGAAAAAATCAGCGCCGAAGTCCTAAACGAACATTTCATCTCAAAAATCATCGCATGCAACAGCTGCGCCATGCGCTGTGAACACGAAGCCATAATCAAAGAAGGCTCCTACACAGGAACCATGGCACGCATGGAATACGACAACCTCTGGGCATTGGGCCCCAACTGCGGCGTTGACCAACTCAACTTTATCATAAAAGCTTCTGAACGCTGCAACTACTATGGCCTCGACGCAACAAGTGCAGGCGTAACCATCAGCTTTCTCATGGACTGCCACGAAAAAGGCATTCTAACTCACGAAGAACTCGGCGGAGTAGACGCCCACTTCGGCAACGCAAACGCCGTCGTCAACCTCATCGAAAAGATGGGCAAACGCGAAGGCATAGGCGAACTTTTAGCAGACGGCGTTAAAGCAGCATCAGAAAAAATCGGCAAAAACTCCTCTCAACTCGCCAACCAAATTAAAGGCTTAGAACTCACAGGCTACGACCTAAGATGCCTCAAAACCACCGCTTTAGGCGCGGCAGTTTCCTTCAGAGGCGCAGATCACAGCCGAAGCGGAGTATACGCATTAGACATCAAAGGCACTGTTGACCGCCTAAAAGCTGAAAAAGGCCGCGGTAAACTCGTCAAAGACCACGAGGACATGTACAACGTCATCGATTCACTTATTGTCTGCAAGAACGCTAAAGGCACATTTGACGAAGAATTCGTTGACCTCGCAAAAATCTACAGCGTTGTCACCGGCTTTGAAGTTACACCTCAAGAAATGCGTGAAGCAGGCGAAAGAATCCAAACAATCGCCAAATTAATCAACGCCCGCGAAGGTTTAACTCGCAAAGACGACAGCCTACCCTGGAAAATAATGAATCACCCCATCCCCGACGATGGCGCAGCAAAAGGTGCAGTTGTAACCAAAGAAGAACTCGACCTGATGCTGGATGATTACTATCAAGCACGCGGCTGGACTAACAAAGGGGTTCCTACCAAAGCTAAACTCAAAGAGTTAGGCTTAGAAAAATATGCTCTTGATTTGAAGGAGGACTAAAAATTGGTTTCACTTCACGACCGAAAATTCATTTCCGCTGATGCAGACAAATGTGTCGGCTGCCAAGTTTGCGAATACGCATGCTCCTTTAGTCACGAAAAAGTCTTCAACGCAGTCAAATCACGCATCCGCGTTGTCAGAAGCGGCCAAGTCAGAAACATAGCGGTCACTTGCAGAAAATGCCAAGACCCCGCATGTGTCGCTGCATGCCCAAGAGACGCACTTTCACAGTCACAAGAATCAGGCAACATCATCATCGATAAAGACCAATGCAACGGCTGCGGCTGGTGCATAGAAGCCTGCGACTACGGCGCCATAATGATGCATCCCGAAACCAAAACCGTTTACGTCTGTGACCTGTGCCAATTCAAACCGGAAGGCCCCGAATGCGTCAAATGGTGCCCCGAAGAAGCCCTAACAGTTGTTACAAGCGATGTGTTGGCGCAGAAGGCAAGGCTTAACGCAATCAGGAAACTCTTCCAAACCCACGAAGACAACGAGAAATAAGCAATCAAATCTTGGCTAAGCCGCCAAGACTTTCCTGCTCTATTTCATA
Source organism: uncultured archaeon (assembly GCA_963782915.1). Classification (GTDB taxonomy): domain Archaea; phylum Thermoproteota; class Bathyarchaeia; order Bathyarchaeales; family Bathycorpusculaceae; genus Bathycorpusculum. Next base: position 199,196 of record CAWALK010000018.1, on the reverse strand, counting down.
ATGTTTCTTTTTGCAAATGAATCAAACGATTTTCCGTTTAGCGCCATTTTTATTGACGAACTAGTGCCTTAGCCAAACCGAAAACATGGGTAATCCGTGAATTTTTATGCAGAGAACCCACTAGATTAATATAGTTTTCAAAGGAAATAGGTACTCCTAACCTCTTGGAGGGACAAGGTTGCTCGGTTACGCAGGAACAATATTATATGTTGATCTGACCAACGGCAAAACCCGCACAGAAAAACTCACCGAAGAAACCGCCAAGAAATACGTCGGCGGAATCGGTTTAGGCATGAAACTCTGGTTATCTAACTCAAAAGCAGGTGTAAACCCGCTTAGCCCAGAAAACCCACTTGTACTATCCCTTGGGCCAGTTTCAGGAACGATGTTCCCAACCGGCGGCAACGGACACGCCTTTATTACTAAATCCCCTGCTACTGGCGGCGTCGGTGAAGCAGTAAGCCACGGCACATTCGGAGCAGAACTAAAACGTGCAGGCTACGACGCAATAGTCTTCACTGGCAAAGCAGAAAAACCAGTCTACATCTGGATAGATGATGAAGCAATCCAAGTTATGGACGCCTCAAACCTATGGGGCAAATCACCTGGCGAAACCGAAGACGCCATAAAAGACGAAATCGGCGACTACTACGTACGCGTAGCAGCAATCGGTTTAGCAGGCGAAAAACAATCCAAAATCGCCAACATTATTAACGAGAAAACCCGCGCTGCAGGCAGAACAGGCTTAGGCGCAGTTATGGGCAGCAAAAACCTCAAAGCCATCGCAGTCCGAGGAACACGCGACATAACCGTAGCCAAAAATGAAGAATTCATGGATATGGTTAAAGAATTCCATGAACGCATGAAAGGCCCAGCAGCACAAAGGTACCGCACCCTTGGCACAACCGAGAACCTCAAAATTACAAATGACCTCTACTGCATGCCCACACGCAACTACGCCAGCAGCCACTTTGACAAAGCAGAAAACATTAACGCTGAAGAACTAAACGAACGCTACATCGCCAAAATCATAGCCTGCAACAGCTGCGCTATGCGATGTGAACACGAAGCAATCGTACGCGAAGGACCATACAAAGGCGCATTAGCACGCATGGAATACGACAACCTCTGGGCGCTTGGTCCCAACTGCGGCGTAGACAAACTAGACGCAATAATCAAAGCCGCTGAACTCTGCACCTACTATGGTTTAGATGCACAGAGCACTGGCGTTGCCATTAGCTTCTTGATGGATTGCCACGAAAAAGGCATCTTATCTCATGAAGAACTTGGCGGAATCGATGCCCACTTTGGCAACGGAGACGCAGTAGTTCAGCTTGTAGAGAAAATCGGCAAACGCGAAGGTATCGGCGAACTTTTAGCAGACGGCGTTAAAGTTGCTGCAGAAAAAATCGGCAAAAACTCAGCCCAACTCGCCCAGCAAATCAAAGGCTTAGAAGTAACAGGCTACGATTTACGTTGCCTAAAAACAGCAGCACTCGGCGCAGCAGTCTCTTTCAGAGGCGCAGATCACAGCCGAAGCGGAGTATACGCTTTAGACATCAAAGGCAAAGTAGACCGCATGAAAGCAGAAAGAGGCAGAGGCCCACTCGTTAAAGACAACGAAAACATCCTCGCAGTAATCGATTCACTCATCGTATGCAAGAACGCAAAAGGCACTTTCTACAAGGAATTCGCTGAGATGGCAAAACTCTATAGCGCAGTCACTGGCCTCGAAATGACACCTCAAGAACTCGAAGTTGCAGCTGAACGCATAAGCACACTTGCAAAACTAATCAACGTACGCGAAGGCTTAGGCCGAAACGATGATACGCTTCCATGGAAAGTTATGAATCAACCCATCACTGACGATGGACCTGCAAAAGGCGCCGTAGTAACACAAGACGAGCTTGACCTTCTTTTGGATGATTACTATCAAGCGCGTGGTTGGACTGTTGAAGGTATACCATCCGCCTCTAAACTCCAAGAGTTAGGTTTAGCTGAATTCAAAAATATAGTTGAAGGAAAGGAGGCATAAAATAATGGTAAAGATTCACCAAAGAAAATTCATTTCCGCTGACCCAGAGAAATGCGTCGGCTGCCAAATCTGCGAATATGCCTGCTCATACAACAAAGAAAAAGCATTCAACCCACTAAAATCACGCATACGCTTAGTCCGCGTTAACCAACTTGCCAACATGGCTGTTACCTGCAGACTCTGCGAAGACCCAGCCTGTGTTGCAGCATGCCCACGTAATGCACTAAGCCAAGCCGAAGATACAGGCAACATCGTCTTAGACAAAGACAAATGCAACGGCTGCGGCTGGTGCATCGAAGCATGCGACTACGGCGCTATGATGCTGCATCCAGAAACCAAAGTTGTCTACGTCTGCGACTTATGCAAGGACAAAGCTGAAGGCCCCCAATGTGTCAAATGGTGCCCCGAAGAAGCCTTAACAGTCGTCACAAGCGATGTACTGGCTCAGAAAGCAAGAATAAGCGCGATTAAGAAGCTCTTCCAAGAAAAAGAAGAGAAACAGTAACTGGGCTTTTTTTAGCCCAAACAAAAATTTTTTAGTACCTCTACATTCCGCCTGGGTGTTCTTCCATGCAGTGGGATTCGTAGTCTTCTCTGTTGTCGTATTCTTGCCTGTCTGCTTTGCATCTGAATTTGCCGTCTGAGGTCATTTCTGGTGCTGGAATTTTCTTTTTAGATTCCTCCAAAATTGGTCACCTCCTAAATTACGGAAAAAAGAAAGCCAACGTACTAGCCTGATCACGGTTCATAAACGTATGTGACTGCAATAAACCAACTATAATTGAGGCATTCAAACGCTGAGCCCCACAGGGCTGGCTTGAGAAGCAAGTATCTTAGTTTTCTGAGAATATACTGTCTACCAATTGACGGATTTGTTCGCGAGATAGCAGTATGGCGGCTAGTATTTTTTCTCCTTCATCCGTTAAGCTATACATTCTGCTCCTTTCATCGCCTTGACTTGTAATTGCTTTTTTTCTTTCAAGCAAATAGAGTGCATGGTAGATTGTTCCTGGGCTAAAATTAATTTCGAATTTTTCATGAAACCTCACAAGTATCTCGTAGCCGCTGCTCAACGGATTGGTTTTTAGGTACTTCAGAATTAGGACGTCTGAAAAAGTTTTGATTGTCCTTGCCATCAAATCATCGTTGCGGTTTGCTCTCATCTGCGTTTTCCCCTGAGTGTTGCTTGCTTGGTTGCTTAGTTATGTTATCGTCTAGCTTGAGGCGGTGATAAAAGTATTCTGCAGTACAGTGTACGATTGAGAAACACTATTACTAGCCGTTGAGTTACGGATTACGAACCTGAATAATTGAGCCAAAAACCCCCTTGAACCTGGGTTTCACACGATTATTAAAAGCATAAAATAATTCGGCTGTTTAAGGCATTACAGATACTTTCAACTACACTCTCTCTTGCTTTTGCCTTATGAAAACTGCACATTCCTGCAGTGTACCTGTTTGAGGGGAAAACGGACAGGAAATTCCTGTTTTTACTTGGATTTGTTTGATCAATTGGAGCTCGATGTGTCTGGCGCCAACCCCCAAGATGACCTGCAAAACATTCATAAAATCCTGAATTCGATTGGGAATCTGGTTTTTGCTGATTCCGCAGTCGTTTTTCAAATGAAGGTAAATCTTGTGTTTGATTGAGTTGCCTATGGCTGTTAAGACTTCGTCGATGGATTCAATTAGACTTTCGTCGAAAGTTTTCTTTTCTCCAATCCTTGTGTCCATTGCTGTTGTTCCTCGATAGCTTTTTTTGCCTTCGGATTTGGGCTTATTTGTTACCGTTTGGGCGAGAATAAAAGGTTATGAAGCTAGACTACCTAGCATTTCGAACAAGAATAGAGGGGTTGATTAAACTACTTTTTCTAAGTCAGCGATGAAACGTTCAAAAACCTTTATGCCGCCTCTCCAGAAGCTCGGGTCTGCCACATCCAAGCCTACTGTTCTGCCAAGTTCTAGCGGTGATTTGCTGCTGCCTGCAGAAAGTAAACCGACTAGTTTAGGCACAAACGCTTTGCCCTCTTCAAGATACCTCTCGTATAGGCTGTAGACGAACATTTGAGCGTAAACGTAGGGGTAATTGTAGAAGCGGTAGTTTGCCATAAAGTAGTGGGGTTTCATGGTCCATTCTGCTTCCATTTCGGGAAACCAACTGACGGCGTCGCCGTAGATGCGGTCGCGTGCTTTGGTCCAGTGGCTGCAGATGGTCCTGTAATCGAGGAATTCCCCTTGCTCGATGGAGCGGTAGAGTGCTTGCTCAAACCATACCCGTGCAGTAACCTGGAATGTAGTCATGCCTGCTTCATCTAGAATCAAGCAGAGCAACGCTTTTTGTTCCGCATCTGATTTGGTTCCCCCAAGCATCATATCGGTGAGTAAGAGTTCGCCGAAAATCGAAGCGGTCTCTGCTACGGCAGATGGAACATTGGTGTTTAGCAGTGTTTGGTTCCTTGACATGTAATAGTCATGTGTAGCATGTCCCAATTCATGAGCCAACGTGAAGACGTCGCTTAGGGTGCCGTTGAAGCTCTGCAGGATGTAGGCGGTTTTGCCGTTGTAGTGGCTTGCACAGAAGGCTCCGTTGCGTTTCCCAAACCGAGGTGAGGCATCGATGTGTTGTTTCTGGAACATTTCCCTCACTGGGTCGGCGTAGGATGGGCTGAAGTGTCCGTATGCTTGAGTGATGAATTCTTCGGCTTGTTTGTAAGTGTATTTGAGTTCGGGCATGTTAGGCAGGGGCGCGATTATGTCATGGTTTCCCAGCACAGGCAAATCCATCAGTTTAGCCTTAAGTTTAAGGTAGCGCCTGTAAGCTGCTGCGCCTTCCTCGACTGTTTTAAGTAAACTTTCGATTATAGTTTGTTCGGTATCGTTGCTGATTAGGCTCGATTCCATTGGGGAGCCATATTTTCTGCGCTTGGCGACACTTACCCAGTCATTGCATATGCTTCGCAGAGCAGCGGAGAAAATTTCGCCGTCCTTACCGAGTAAGCCATAGATTGAGCGGTTCGCCGATTCTCTTGTTGCACGGTCGGGGTTTGGCAGCAGTCCGTTTGCTTCGCCATAGCTAAGCGTCTTCTTTTCTCCCAAAACGGTGACGTCGAACATGCGGGTGTTGAGCCATTTACTCTGCAGCTCCTCCCACGCGTTCACGCCAAACTGGTCTTTCTCGATGATTAGTTGTTCTTCGACTTCGCTTAGTTGATGTTCAACTCGGCGGTAGACGCGCTGCAGCATATGCCTATAGTTAGCTAAGGTTGGGTCGTCTATCAATTGGGGTTTAGTTTTGATGAGTTTGCCCAGTTCAAGTGAGTAGAAAGCGAGTTGTTTGCTGATTTTGGCGTTTAGTTTGTCTATGCGGTCGTTTAGTGCCTGCGCTTGGGGTTGAGTCATGTCTGCTGCGAAGGTTAAGCTGGAGTAGAGGGTTACGTCGCTGAATTTTGTTTCAAACGCCTCAACTTCATGGAAACACCCGAGCAGTTCCTGTGGGGTTAGGGTGCCGATTTTGCCGCGGTATTTTTGTTCAAATTCGTCGGCGGTCGCTGTGGCTTGGGTGATGGCTTGCTCTATTTTTGGGGAAGTTATGCTTGGGAAGAGTTCTGTTAGGTTCCATGTGATTTGTTGAGTTGTCAAGGTTGTTGCCTCTTCTAGGGTATTGGTGGCTGGGTTATTTTGGGTTTTGTTGGATACAATTACGTTTGTTGCATGAGGCAGATGCTAGTTTAACTGTCTATATTTTGGACTACTAACTGGTTATTATGGATGTTCTCTATGCTGTTGTCTGTTGATTATGCATAATTATGCACACTTGTGAAAAGTTCACAACTACCCTTTTAACAATCAACACCCATCCCTAAACTAACAGGAGAAAAAGAACATGGAACAAATCGCAGTAGCAGAAAAAGAATCAATAGAAAAAAGCGGCTCAACGCTCAGCCTAACAAAGACTGAAGCACGCAAAAAAAGCTGCGCCCGCATGCTACAAAACCACCCAGCCTCCAGCAGCGGCGCCCGCTTACGATTCAACAGGATAGAATTATCCGTTGCATCACGCAGCAACGTCGGCTGCAACTATTGCGATACAAAAACACAGAACTCCAAAGACACAGCAAAAATCGAAACCGCCCAAGACGCCATTGAACTTGTTCGGTTAGCAGCAAAAAGCGACCCCCGACTGCGCGTCGTTAGCATCTCTGGGGAAGGCGACCCATTAGGCAGCGAAGTAACATTCGAAACACTCCGCATGGTGCAAGACGAATTTCCGCATTTCACCCGATGCATAACCACCGACGGTTTGCTGCTTCCCAAAACACTGCCCCTCTTAGAAGAGACTGGGGTGAGCGCAGTTAGCATCAACGTAAACGCTGTTGACGCCGAAGTTGGCTCGCAAATTTACAGCTACGTCCGCTTAAACGGCAAAACTTTGCGTGGCAGAGAAGCCTTTGAAGTATTGAGCATAAACCAGTTGGAAGGTTTACGCAACGCGGCTGACGCTGGGTTGATGGTGAAAGTCAACGCTGCCTATATTCCAGGTGTGAACTCAGAGCATCTGGTTGAGGTGGCTAGAATCGTGCGGAGTCTTGGGGCATATGTGTTGGATATTGTGCCTTTGGGTTCGAATGGTTTAGGCGGGGTGAGTGCAGAGGAGTTGGCGCAGATTCGCCGTGACTGCGAGGATGTGTGTACTTCGGAAGTGCAACTGTATACTCCATCAGCTACTATGGGCTGTATATCGGCTGGTATGTAGCCTAACCGCTATTTTTTATAAATCTAGCTAAAATTAAGAGTTATTAAAAACAAAAAATATGGAAGAGCCAAAAGAATTCGGCTTTTAATTCCGAATTGCATGTTTTAGCACATTAAGGCTTCTTCGAGGGCTTCAAGCATTATTCTGCTGCCATGTTTAGCGGTCACGAAGTGCGATCCGCAGAGTGGGCAGGGAACAAACTCGTTTGCTCCGACTGCGTCGAATTCAAAGTTCGCGTTGCATTGGGGGCAAGTGAACAGTATCGATGCTACGATTGGATTTTTCATTGTTTTTCCTCCTATCAGTTTTGGTTTTAGTAGGCAATTAAGCAGTTGGCATTAGTTTTTGAGGACTATATAGAAACAGCTTACTTGTAACTTCTATACAATTGTTTTCTTTGGTAATTAACTTTGCTATTGTTTTCAGCGATAAAATGCAGTTGTTAATGCTTTCTATGTTCCAAATGTTTGTACTATCCAACGGCTGTACACTGAAACTAAGAAGGATACAACACTATGATAGGGTTATGTCAATTGCCGATCAAAATATTTAGCGCTTATCTGGCGAAACCCTCGCATTACTATCGAAATTCCCTTTCGGCAAAATCCAACTGCTTTTCCAGTTTTTCCCTGTAGCGATCCACTTGACTTTCTTTATAATCCGCTGGACTCGCATCTAAAACCTTCAACAGTTCCTTATCGCTGAGGTTTGATAGGGTTTCAGCAAGTTTATCGATAAGCTTGCGGATTTCATAGAGTTCCAAAGCTAAGACTTTGAGGCTTCTTCTTTCTTCCTCTGCCAAAACTGTCTTTGCCAATCAAGCCACCAAGCGAAGATACCCTTTTAGATGGGTTAGGCTGTATTAAAATTTCACTGTATACATTATGGAAACGCTGTCAAGGTCCTAAAAACACAAATTTCTTATGGTGCTATAACTATAGCTATAGCGATGATAAAAGTGCCAACAACCGTTCAAGTCGATGAAAAAACTCTCCAAATGCTAAATAAAATCAAAAAAGAAATGAACGCTAGTAGCCACGATCAAGTCATAAAATCCCTTATCCTCGAACGCAAAAATATCTCCTGCTCCATGTTTGGGTCAAACCGTAAACTGAAGCCTTTCACACGAGAAGATGAGGCTGAATCGCATGAACTCTAAGTTCGTGATTGATTCTTACGCTTGGATAGAATATTTTAGGGCCTCAAAATACGGTGAAGTTGCCAAAAAATATATAGAAAGTGCTGATTCAGTAACTCCTAGCATAGTCGTTGCAGAAATAAGCAGAAAACTCCAGAAAGAAATAGAGCTTGGAAACGAAACCCCTGAAGGCCGATTAAAACGCCTAGAATTCATTAACGCATCAACTCAAGTGGTCGATTTATATTTTGAACTTGCGATTGATGCTGGAAAAATAGATTGTGCCATGAAAAAACAAGAGAAAGACTGGGGCTTAGCCGACTCAATAGTTTTATGCACAGCAAGGAGCCTAAAAGGAAAAGTGGTAACTGGAGACGAACACTTTAGAAACATTGGGGAAGCCATTTTTATAAAGTAAGACTGGTGCTACGGGCAGGATTTGAACCTGCGAACCCCTGCGGGAAAGGATTTCCCATCCGTGGGGCCAGACCTGCCGGCCAAACGTTGATCTTGAGTCCTTCACCTTTGACCTGGCTTGGTTACCGTAGCATGTGATGCAGTACAGAAGGGTTGGTTTCTGTCTTATTAATCATTTCCCACAGCACAGAGCAGTTTTTACCAAGAGATAAAACGGTTAATCACTGAGCCATGACGCTTTCCTCTTTAACCTCGAGTTTTTCGCTTTCACGCCACAGATTCTCAAAATGATCCACAAACCCCACCAACAAACTCGGATGATTAGTAACAATAACCGGTGTATCAGCTACTGCCTTTGCGGGATAAAAACTAAAACAAGCAACTTTCTCATCATAAATCGCCGCGTTAATTTTCAGGTGATCATTAATTAGCCGCAACTCATAGTTTGGATGCGAAAGCAAATACTTGAATTCTTTCGGAAAACTAAACTCACCATCGGGTCTCTCCAAAACCACACGGTACTTTACCCCTCTTGCCAAGGCTTCTTTCACGTTATCGATAATTTCATGGTTAACATGCATCCAACGCTGTACAGTTTGACAAACGCAAATGTTGCCTTCAAGCCCATCTGTTAGCGTTCCGATTTTGTTGATGATGGTTTCTTTTCCTTCGATGATGCTAATGTTGTATTGTTTATCTGAAACCTGTGCTTGATTCTGAGCTTCAAACTTTAGCAGGAACTCTTTGGCTTTCTCGATGATTTTGGCGTATTCGTTGGCTTTTGAGCTGATCATTACGGTTAATCCGTCTTGCAGTGGAATGGCTTGGTACTCTTGGGGCAGAGAAATTATTTTTTCCACAATGCCCTTTTCCTGCAATTCACCCAGCGTTCTGTAAGCGGCCTGTCGGGGTACATTTGCTTGCTTAGACAGGGTCTTCACATCGGTTTTTCCGATGTTTAACAGCGCCAGATAGAGTTTGGCCTGTGTTTCAGTGAATCCCATGTTAATTAAAAGGCGGATACCTTCTTCTTGGAACGCTAATACCATCAGCCAGTCGCCTCTGACTTGAAGGGAAAGATCAAATTTAAAGGTTTATCGTCGTAGCTTGTGATGTAGGGTTTTGTCAGCAACAAGTCAATATGCATGGGTGAGAGCCTAAAATATTTCCTAAATATGACCATAACGAGCCTCTTTTTGATTATGGGGGCGGATTTCTTAAAGCAAGTGGGGAAAATTGTTTACTAAAAGAAACTTTATGCATACATAGCAGACAAGACAATATTGCCCTTTACAGCAGTCAGTATCTGCAAAATTTTTTACCGCAAAAGTAAAAGCCCCATTCAACTATACATACCAGCGCATGCCCACCCAGCACCAAATCATAATCGGCAACAGCCAACAAATGAGCGAACTCGCCGACGGCTCTATCCAGCTAATGGTAACCTCACCACCTTACCCCATGATAGCAATGTGGGATGAACTCTTCTGTAAAGCTGACCCCAAAATTGCGGCGTTATGGCGCAAACTTGAACGAACAGCCAGCGACGTCACCGTGCGGCAACTATACAAATTAATGCATGAAAACCTCGCCAAAGTCTGGGCAGAAACCTACCGCGTCCTAGCAGACGGCGGCATAGCAGCCATAAACATCGGCGACGCCACACGCAATATAAACGGCAAATTCCAACTCTTCCCCAACCATTCCCGAATCACTGAGGTTTGCGAAACAATCGGCTTCACTACCCTGCCCTATATCCTATGGAAAAAACCGACGAACCGTCCAAAATACAAGGGTAAAGGCGCATTTTTAGGCTCAGGCTTCCTACCCCCCAACGCCTATGTAACATTGGACTGCGAGTTTATCTTACTGTTTAGGAAGGGGAAACTGCGCAAATTCGAGCCCCACCAGCAAGACCGTTATGAGAGCAAGTTTACGAAGGTGCAGCGGGATGTGTGGTTTAGCCAAATTTGGGATTTCAAGGGTACGAGGCAGACCGCGAGTGAACTTGAGAGGCGTACTGCAGCTTACCCCGATGAGGTGGCGGAACGGCTGATTCGGATGTTTAGTGTTAGGGGTGAAACGGTGTTGGATCCATTTTTGGGTTCGGGAACAACCGCAAAAGTAGCGATAACCAATGAACGTAACAGCATCGGTTATGAGGCTGATGCTAAACTTTTGCAAACGATAATGCAAAAAATTGAGAAAGCAAAAATAGAAACATCAGCCAACGTAAACGTAACCGAACGCCCAACCTGAGTGGTCTCATGAACGCTATTGTTATTTACTCAACCCATCGCGGCAACACCGAAAAAGTAGCCCAAGAAATCGCAGCCCAAGTAAACTGCAAAGCGGTGAAATTAACCGAAGCCTTTGACGCCTCAACTTTGTCGCTTGAGGGTTATGACTTGGTTTTCCTTGGCACTGGCATCCGCGGCGGCGAACCCTATGTGGAGCTGCTAAACTACCTCAACACAGCTGACTTGGGGATTGGCAAGCGGTTTGTACTATTTATGACGTGGGCTGGCGGAGGCGCAAGCAACACACTCGCCTATGAAAGAGTCAAACAGACGCTTGAAGCCAAAGGTCAGCGGTTGGGCGAGAACTATTTCATCTGTTTAGGACAAACCTTTGGTTTTACACGACGCGGCAGGCCAAACGCGGGTGATTTAGCTGCGGCACGCAAATGGGCTGCTGAACAGTAAAGTAACCCCTAAAGTCCATACAATACCTATCGCTGCAACAATTTATGGCTTTTAGGGTAGGTTTTTTGCTACAACTTTAGCCAATCGCCGATTTTCCCATGGTAATCAACTGCTTCTTAGTCTATTTGCGGTCGGTGTTGAAGAGCCAAACTTATGGATGTCGTGTGCGTGTCGCTTGTAGGCATACATCGAAGAAAATACAGCACTGCACAGTGGACACATAAATTTTCCGTTTGCCATTTTTGGCTTCGGCATTTCAGTTGTTTGGTTTCCTTCCGGCTTTACAGGTTCATTTCCGGTTAATGTCGATGATCTATTTTGCAAAATAAACGCTTCCAAACGTAACCAGTACACTCCAGCACTTATTAGTTCGATGCTTCAGATGGGCAACAACGCAGCTTTATTAGCCAATTCATAATGCCCTTTCGGATTGGTTGAGCTAATTTTTACTTCTGGAGTGATTTTTGTTGCCAAGACAACCTACAAGTGATTATGATAGAGCAGCTTTAGTTGATGATTTAAAACTGGCAGGGTTTGAGGATTGTATGGCAGAAAACATTGGTGCACGAGTTGATGCCGTTAAAGATAGTGGCTGGACGTATGATATGGGGCGTCAAGAAGCCATCCGACAAGCGCAGCAGCTTCTGAAGAATTCACATGCTGCATTGGATGCCTTTAGAACGATGGCTCTGCCTCCGACGGGCACCCAAAAGAAGCGGTCTTTAGCTGAAGAAGTAGCCGACAGCAGCAACACTTGACAAATATTTTGAGTGTTGAAGTGAACAATTCCGATTAACTCACGAACTATGGCGTCAAGATGCATTAAAATACCAGTCAATGCGGTGCCAAAATAAATCTGAAACAAGAACTGCAAGAAAAACAAAGAAAGACATAGTATAAAATACTGAGCCATTTTACAATTAATTTAATAATAACATTTCGGCATTTAACAGCGAAGCTGCAACATGGCTAAACAAGACCCCAAAAGACCCTACGGGTTCGGCAACACTGCACGCCGTTTTCCCCATGCAAAACGCCAAAAAGGCAGCATCGCCAAAGACCGCTTCGCCTTCGACCAAGCCATGGAAGGGCATGACTGCACAAAAATCCACAAAGGCGGCGACTTCGTGGTGCAGAAGAGAGACTTTTTTGGCGGAACAGTTGGGGAGCCCACTGTTTTTGAGGTTAAAACCGCCAATTCCAAGTTGACTGAGGCTCAGGAGCAGCGTAAGCGTCAGTTTCGGGGACGCTACAAGATAGCTAGATACTAATGCTCACTTTTCCTTGATTTGATTCTAGTAATGTTATAAAAAAAAGATAAAAAAGCCAATGCTTACGGATAAGAAGTAAGCGGGCTATCCTTCGGTTTTGTTCTTCGTTTGATAGTAAAAGTTGTGACTGTTGCCAAACTGACCGTTAAAACAGCGATTATTGCAGCTATTGTTCCCCATTGAGAGTCTATGGTATCCTGTGGCTTGATTGTTGGCTCAACTTCAGTTATGTTTGCTGGAGAAGGACTGGGATTTGGGGTGGAATTGTTAGGGGTGGGTTTGGTTGTTGGTTGTGTTGGGGTGGGGGTTAAGGTTGGGGTTGGTAGTGATTGTGTATTATCGTTTGTGCCTTTTATTAAACCGTCGTTTGGTAAACTGGCTCCCGCTGGGGCAGGCGTTTCAGCGCCCATATTGCTAGCAGTTATGGAAACGATTTTTGCAATCCATGATGCACCGTTAGTTCCCGGCAGAACTAATCGAAGCCCTTCCGATAGTGGTGCCCCATCTAGTTGATAGGCAATAATTGTTTCTGGTGCCATAGCTACCTCGATTGGTATGGTCACTACGTAGCCGTCTGAGGCTCTAAATTGGATTGATTTGGCTTCAGTGGTGGCGTTTGCTTGTGTTAGTAGATAACTAAGTTGTATTCCGTTCCAGTTGCCCATGGTTACTAGGCTGCCGTAGCAGTAGAGTTCGGCGTATACGGTGGTTTGGGGCATTTCTGTGAGTTGTTGATAGGTGAAGTTTTGGGTGTCTTGTGATGGGTTGGTTATTTCTAGCGTTCCAGCGGCGGTTGTTGTGGGTGTGATGGCTATTAGTAATGTTGCGGTGATTGCGATTAGTAAGATGAATTTGTTTTTCATTTGGAGTTTGTCTCCTAACTAATATATGACACGTGGCATACTTTTAAACACTTCCTAAACAGGTAAAGGATTGCCACCTGCCACAAAAGACATCAAAACAAGGATGCAGAATAGTGAGCATTCAAAACAACCCTTCTTTAAATAAGGGGAGGGGGGTCAGTGCAGAGCAACAAACACAACCTACCTGTCAACCAAAGCCCCAAGCAAGCCTTCCAGCCACGAAGCAAGTTTTAAATCCCCAAACCCCTGAATGGTGTGCATGGCAGGCCATAGTTCCCAGAACCTCAACTACAGGATTATGCAGGTTGTTTTAGAGTCTGCCAAAAGCTTAGAAAAAGATATCTTCACAGCCAACGATGTAATCTACAAAGTCCACGAAAGCCTGCCAAACATGCCAGCAACAACCATACGCACATACGTGTTGGCAATGTCCTCTATGCGAGATTCAGTACATCCCTACTTCGATTTCTTGGGGAATGAAAGTTACCGGTTAATCAGTAAAACCGCCGAGGTTCCAACGCCTCCACCTCAGGTGTCTGCACCACCGATAGCTTCTCCAGTGCCAGTTCCAGAACCAGTACAAACCCCTCCGCAAATACAACTAATCGAACCACAGCCAGCACCACAATTAGCTCCAGTACTAGTCGTGCCAGCCACTCCAGTGTCAAGTGCAGTGGTGGAAGTGCCAAAACCGAAGCCTCCAAAACCACTTGAAGCTCCTATTGGACCAAAAACTAAGGCTGAATTCAACCAAAAATACGCTGCAACGATAATCATCTGGACCAAAGAGAACCGAAACGCACTGGTTATAGGTAGAAGAAACTACCGTTGGAAAGACAAAAACCTCCCCGAATCATTAGATAAACGTAATGGACTTCAAAAGCAGCTTGTTCTCTCACGCATACGTAATGTCGGTGGAGTAGATTTAGCCACATTAGACGCGGTTATGACTTGGAGTTTTCCTAACCCGTTGTTTCCTGAACGGGATGAACAGAAATGTCTGCATGTAACCCGTGACGCTTTTGGTTTGCTTGATCAAGGTAAACCTTCAGACGCTATACTCAAACTCATGACTATTGAAGGGGTCGGCATCTCCCGCGCCTCAAAAATAATTGGATTATTCGACCAAAATTACTTGGCAACGCTGGACAGCCGTGTTGGTTCAGCCTTAAAAACCCTAATTTATAATGGTGAGCGGATCATAAAGTCCCCGCCCGGCGTGAATCGCCTTGGAGACGCGGATGTGTCTCCCATGGGTTGGGCAGAGAACTACCAGAAACTACTGTGGATTCTAGAGATTATTCGTAATGAACTCAACGAGGAAGGTTTCCCGTTTAGCGTGGCTGATGTGGAAATGGCTTTGTTTATGATGGGTAATTAGCACCTTTACATGGGCTTATTTGACTAACTTGTTACTAATAGATCAAAAAACCTATTCTGCTTGTAGAAATCTCTCCACAATCAGCCTGCAACCCAAACCAAACGTACATACCAAAACAGATGCTACAGCCAAGCCCGCAGGAAGAAGAAGGGTATAGGGGCTCTATTCCTTCTTCTGTTACTAGAAAAACCAAAAAACAAAAGCAGCAAAGCATCTAAATTGCAAAGTTTATGAGGCTGACCCACTCTATAATTAGACACAGAAAAACGTGGATGCAACGCACAGGCTATCGATTGCTCCATCCAAACCCCTCCTCAAACTTTACCAGTACTTACCTTATCAACCATAATCAATAACAAGGTTTATTAGTTAGCTATGCAGCATCTGTTTGTGCTCTTAGAAAAGTTTAGAGAATCCTTTTTCGAAGTTGGACAACCCAGCATCGGAGGAAATGTAAACTTGAAAAAAACCCAATCACTCACAAATCACAGCATTCACATTAATTTTAGAAATAACTTATGGGAGAACTAAAAAAACTTGACCACCACACAAAAAATCCAGAAAGACGACATCCATAACCTCCTAAAAACATTCTACAACGATAAAGGCTTAGTCCGACAGCACCTCGACAGCTACAACGAATTCATCGACCACGGACTCCAAGAAGTAGTCGACGAAGTAGCTGAAATCCCCATCGAAGTGCCAGAAAGCCCATACAAAGTAAAACTCGGCCAAATATGGGTCATTGACCCACAAAGCCGCATCACCGGTCCATACGCAACCGAAGTAGATGGAACAAAACATGAAATTTACCCAATGGAAGCACGCCTAAGAAACTTGGCGTATTCCGCGCCAATCGCGCTGGAAATGACTCCAGTTATCGATGGCAGAGAACAAGATACAGAACTTGTTTACATCGGGAATATCCCAGTTATGCTGAAGAGCAAACTTTGCTTCCTCAGCCAACTCAGCAAAGAAGAATTAATCGCAGCCGGCGAAGACCCAGACGATCAAGGCGGATACTTCGTCGTTAACGGCTCCGAACGCGTCATCGTCGCCATGGAAGACTTGGCACCTAACCGCGTAATCGTCGACATCGACGAAAAAGGAACCGCACCAGTTTATCAAGCAAAAATTTTCTCAACAACAGTAGGCTTCAGAGCCAGAATCGAACTTAAACTCAAATCAGACGACGCAATCTACGTCACCATGCCGGGAGTGCCAACAGAAATCCCCTTCGTCGTCATCATGCGTGCACTCACCATGGAAAAAGACAAAGACATCGCCGAAGCAGTCTCACTAGACAGCGACACACAAACACAACTCGCAGCATCATTCGAAAAAGCAATCGGCGTAGACACACCCCAAGACGCAATCCTTTTCATCGGCAACCGCGTTGCCCACGGACAAGTCGAAGAATACCGACTTCAAAAAGCAGAAACAGCCCTTGACAAAAACTTCCTACCGCACTTGGGCAGAAGCGACAAAAACCGCAAAGAAAAAGCCATTTTCCTAGGCGAAATGGCATACCGCGTCATCCAACTAAAAACCGGAAGACGCCAACCAGACGACAAAGACCACTTCAAAAACAAACGTCTACGACTCGGTGGCCCACTACTAGCAGACCTCTTCCGAGTATCCTTCCGCAACCTAACACGCGACATCAAATACCAACTTGAACGCATCGGCGTTAAAGGCCCAATCATAACTGTCTCAGCCGCAGTCCGCCCGGGCATCATCACTGAGCGATTCCAACACGCTCTGGCAACAGGCAACTGGGGAAGAGGCAGAGTCGGCATCACACAACTCCTCGACCGAACCAACTACATCTCAACACTGAGCCACCTACGCAGACTTCAGTCTCCACTATCCAGAAGTCAACCTAACTTCGAAGCCAGAGACTTACACCCCACTCACTGGGGAAGATTATGCCCCAACGAAACACCTGAAGGCTCAAACTGCGGTCTTGTTAAGAACCTCGCGTTATCTGCCTCCATCGCTGTGGGCGTAAACCCCGATCGCATCCGCCAGTTACTCTTCGAAATGGGAACAGTCCCAGCATACGAAGCATCACGCGAACTAAGAATTGACGGCGCCAAAGTCTTCGTAGACGGAAACATAATCGGCTACTGCAACAACCCACAGGAAATGGTCCAGAGTTTCCGCCAAAAAAGACGAGCAGGCGAAATCTCAACAGAAGTCAACGTAACATACTTCTCAAAAGCCCAAACCGAAACCGAAGAAGTCCACGCTAACTGCGACGAAGGACGCGTAAGACGCCCACTCATCATCGTCGAAAACGGCATACCCAAACTACAAAGCAAACACTTCGAAAAAATCGGACTCGGCGAATGGACATGGGAAGACGTCATCAAAAACGGCTTAATCGAATACTTAGACGCTGAAGAAGAAGAAAACGCCTACATCGCCCTAGCATACGACTCCATCGTACCACAAACAACCCACTCAGAAATCGCAACATTCACAATCCTTGGCATATGCGCATCAACCATTCCATATCCAGAACACAACCAGTCACCACGTAACTCATACCAAGCAGCCATGGCCAAACAGGCACTAGGTGTCTATGGCACAAACTTCCATCACCGCGTCGACAGCCGCAGCCACATACTACACTACCCACAAGTCCCACTTGTCCAAACAGAAAACATGGACGTCATGGGATACAAACAACGCCCCACAGGCCAAAACTGCGTCGTAGCAGTCTTGAGCTTCGAAGGCTACAACATGGAAGACGCCATCATATTCAACAAAGCCTCAATCGAGCGAGGCTTAGCACGCAGCACATTCTACCGTATCTATGAGGCAGAATGTCGCCAATACCTCGGTGGCTTAAAAGACAAATTCACTGTTCCAGAAGCAGGCACAAGAGGCTACCGCGGAGAACAATACTACCGACTCCTAGAACCCGACGGAATAATCGGCTTAGAATCACAAGTTGTCGGCGGAGATGTCTTAATCGGCAGAATCAGCCCTCCAAGGTTCCTTGAAGAATACAAAGAATTCGAAGTCAAAGGACCCAGCATGCGCGACACATCCGTTGACATGCGCCCAAGCGAAACAGGCATCGTAGACGGCATATTCGTAACAATGTCAGGCGAAGGAAGCCAACTCGTCAAAGTCCGCGTACGCGACCAACGCGTCCCAGAACTCGGCGACAAATTCGCAAGCCGCCACGGACAGAAAGGAGTCATCGGCTTAATCGTACCACAAGAAGACCTGCCCTTCACAGAAGAAGGCATGGTTCCAGACCTAATCATCAACCCACACGCAATCCCCTCAAGAATGACCATCGGCCAGTTCATTGAATCACTCGCAGGCAAAGCAGCCGCAGCAAGAGGCAGACCAGCAGACGGTACACCTTTCGCAAACGAAGGCCCAGATGAAATACGCAAAAGCCTCATAAAACTCGGATACAGCCACACTGGAAGCGAAGTCTTCTACAACGGCACCTCCGGCGAAAAATTCGTAGCCGACGTCTTCATCGGATTAGTATACTACCAGAAACTGCACCACATGGTCGCTGACAAGATTCACGCTCGTGCTCGCGGTCAAGTACAAATGCTCACTCGCCAACCAACTGAAGGTCGCGCCCGCGGTGGTGGTCTCAGATTCGGAGAAATGGAACGAGACTGCCTCATCGGACACGGCGCAGCACTGCTACTACGCGACAGATTACTAGAAGAATCCGACAAGTACACACTCTACATCTGCGAGAACTGCGGTCAAATCGCTTACTTCGACATGAAGCAAAGGCGTTATGTCTGCAAAATCTGCGACGAAAAAGCAAAGATTGCACCAGTAATCGTATCTTACGCTTTCAAGCTACTGCTCCAAGAGCTTCAAAGCCTATGCATCACCCCCAAACTAAGACTAAAGGAGAAGGCTTAACATGTCACAACAGGACGAATTAATCCATAAAATAGTAGATGAAGTCTCATTCGGACTCATCTCACCCAAAGACCTCAGAAAACAATCCGTCGTAGAAGTCCAAACACCAGACACATACGATGAAGACGGCGCACCAATCACTGCAGGCTTAATGGATGGCAGATTAGGCACTCTTGAACCACGTCAACGCTGCAAAACCTGCGGCAACACCGCAATCCGCTGCCCAGGACACTTCGGACACATCGAATTAGCCGTACCAATCGTACACATCGAATTCACCAAAATCATCTTCGACCTCCTCAAATCAACCTGCCGCACATGCGGACGCATTCTCCTCTCAGAAGACGGAGCCAAAAAAGCACGCCAAAGAATCGAAAGATTCAACGAACTCTTAGGCGTCATCCCAGATGAAGTTTACAAAGAAATCATGACTGACATCAAAGCCAAACAATGCCCATACTGCGCCGCAGCACAATTCAAAATCACGTTCGAAAAACCAACAAAGTTTATCGAACAAACCGAAGCAGGCTCAGAACCATTAACACCCAGCATGATACGCGAACGTTTAGAACGCATATCTGACGAGGACCTCGAAGTTTTGGGTTTCAACCCCAAAGTTGCACGCCCAGAATGGATGGTTCTCCAAGTACTGCCAGTTCCACCAGTCTATGTACGCCCCTCAATCACACTTGAATCAGGTATCCGCTCTGAAGACGACTTAACTCACAAACTCGTCGACATCATCCGCATTAACCAGCGTCTAAAAGAAAACATGGAAGCAGGCGCACCAACACTCATCATCCAAGACCTCTCCGAACTCTTACAGTACCACGTTACAACCTACTTCAACAATGAAGCTTCAGGTATTCCACCCGCAAGACACCGCAGTGGCAGAGCACTAAAAACTCTCAGCCAACGCTTGAAGGGTAAAGAAGGCCGATTCCGCAGCAACCTCTCAGGCAAACGTGTCGACTTCAGCGCACGTACCGTCATCTCACCAGACCCTAACCTCGACATAAACGAGGTCGGTGTCCCAAGAGACGTAGCCATGAGACTGTCCGTTCCAGAGAAAGTTACAGCCTGGAACCTAGAAGAAATGAAGAAACTTGTAATTAACGGACCTGAAAACTATCCAGGCGCACTCTACATCATCCGCCCAGACGGCAAACGCATCAGACTTGAATTCGTTGTTGACCGCACAAAAATTGCGGAAGCAGTCGAATTAGGCTTCGTCGTTGAACGCCACCTCAAAAACGGTGACATAGCCATCTTTAACAGACAGCCATCACTTCACCGCATGTCCATCATGGCCCACTTCGTCCGCGTATTGCCCTACAAAACTTTCAGGATGCACCTCTGTGTCTGCCCACCATACAACGCAGACTTTGACGGCGACGAAATGAACTTACACGTTCCACAAAGCGAAGAAGCCCGCACCGAATCACTACTGCTCATGCAAGTTCAAGACCAAATCCTTTCGCCAAGATTCGGCGGACCCATCATCGGCGCCATCAGAGACTTCGTCACATCCGCTTACTACTTTACAAAGAAAGGAACCTACCTCAACCGTGGACAAGTAGACCGCCTAATAACATCTACAAACTACACCGGCGACTTGCCAGAACCTGAAATCAAAGAACCACAACCCATGTGGTCTGGCAAACAAATCTTCAGCATATTCCTGCCAAAAACACTCAACTACACCCTGAAAGCTAACATTTGCCAAGGCTGCACAAAATGCGAAGAAGACGCATGCAAACACGACGCATATGTCGTTGTTAGAAACGGCCAATTAGTCTCAGGCATCATCGACAGACGCAGCATCGGTTCAGAACAATCAGAAAGCTTACTTCACAGAATCATCAAAGACTACGGCACACAAGCAGGAAGACAATTCCTCAACAACGTCACCCATGTACTCAAACTATTCATCTCTCTAAGAGGCTTCAGCTACACCTACGACCAACTCGTCCTCTCACCAAAAGCACGCAGCAGAATGGCAAAAACCATGGATCGCATACAGAAGAAAATCGACGAACACATCGAAAACTTCCAAAACGGCACCCTACCACGACTACCAGGCCAAACCCTCGAGGAATCATTCGAAATCTACGTCATGCATGAACTTGCCGTAGCCCGAGACGAATCAGGTAAAATAGCAGACGAGGACTTTACATTGGAAAACGCAGGTATCGTCATGACTCGAGCAGGTGCAAGAGGCTCAAGTTTAAACATTGGTCAGATGGCAGCTTGCGTTGGTCAACAGTCAGTCCGAGGCAAACGTATCCTTAAGAGGTTATGCAGGCCGTGCACTTCCGCACTTTATACCCAACGATCCTCGTCCAAGAGCAAGAGGCTTCGTATACAACTCTTACCAAACAGGGTTAGATGCGATTGAATTCTTCTTCCACGCTATGGGTGGCAGAGAAGGTCTAGTCGACACAGCCGTCCGTACACAACAAAGCGGTTACATGCAAAGACGTTTAATCAACGCTTTAGAGCACGTTAGATTAGAATACGACAGCACTGTTCGAGATTCATCCGGCGACATCATCCAGTTCCGTTATGGAGAAGACGGTGTTGACCCGGCAAAAAGCGACCACGGCAAAGCAGTCAACGTCGTTCGATTAATCGACCAGGTCAGGCTTGGCGAAGAGAAAGGCGTCGAAGCAGCATCAGCTGATTTCATCAAGAAACAGCTAAAGGCTGTTGAAGAACAGATTACCCCAATCTTGCTAAACCAGCTTAAAACAAGCTTAGCCAAGACTAAACTCTCATCTAAAGGCGTAGAAAAAGCTGTAACTGCAACCGCTGAACAATACAAACGTGCACTCATGGAACCAGGAGAAGCAGTAGGAATCGTCGCTGCTCAATCAATCGGTGAACCAGGTACACAGATGACTCTTAGAACCTTCCACTATGCAGGTGTCAAAGAACAAAACGTCACCTTAGGCTTACCACGTCTCATCGAAATCGTGGACGCACGCAGAATCCCATCAACCCCAATTCAAACAATCTATTTGATGGGCGACCACGCTAAGAGCAAAGAGGCAGCCGTTGAAGTTGCAAGAAACATCATCTACACTTCAGTTGAAAACTTGGCCTCAGCAATCTATGAGGATCCAGTTCGCGAAGAAATCATCATCGAACTCAACAAGCAGATGATGGATGACCGCAACATTACCATGGATGAATTGAGAGAACGCCTCGAACTCCAAAATGCAACCGTAACAGTCACCGACACAACAGTTGAAATCAAACCTAAGAAAGCAGAACAAATCAAACGTATGCTGCTCAAGATCCCCGGCTTCCAAGTCAAAGGTGTCCCAGACATCAAACGTGTCCTCGTCACTGAGGAAAGCGGTGAATGGGTTATCCGCACTGATGGCTCAAACCTTTCAAAGGTTCTGGAAGTCGAAGGAGTTGACACATCACGCACAACCACCAACAACATCCACGAAATCGCAAAGACACTCGGTGTTGAAGCATCCCGCAATGCACTCGTACACGAAGCAAAAGGTGTACTAGAAGACCAAGGCTTAGACGTTGACGTAAGACACGTAATGCTCGTAGCAGACATGATGACTACCACAGGCGATGTTCAGCAGATCGGCAGACACGGAATCAGCGGCAAGAAAGCCAGTGTACTTGCGCGCGCCGCATTCGAAATCACAGTTCCCAACATTGTTGAAGCAGCCGTGAAGGGTGAAAGTGATCCTCTGGCTGGAGTAACAGAAAACGTTATAGTTGGGCAGAATATACCAATCGGCACTGGCTTAGTTGAACTCTACATGTCAACTTTCGAACGTCAAAGTAAAGATGGAGGAAAAACAGAATGATAGACATTGATAAAGCATTAGCGTCAGCAGTGAAAACAGGTAAGGTTTCCTTTGGATCCAATACTGCATTGCAGAACGCCAAAACCGGCAAGGCTAAAATGATAGTTTTAGCCTCAAACTGTCCACAAGACATAAAAGAACAAATCGAATACTATGGAGAAATCTCGAAGGTCCCCGTGATAACATACAAAGGTGGCTCAATGGATCTCGCTGAAGTCTGCAACAAACTCTTCATTATTTCAGCAATGAGCATTCGGGAAACAGGGGATTCAGAAATTCTCAAAGTAGTTGACCAATAATAAAATAAAAAATGGAGGAAAAAAACTGACAACTGGCATAAAGATCACCTGCGACGAAATGCGATACATTGCTCTCTTTGAAAGTATCAGCGGCGCTAGCGTGAAAGACTGCATAATCGACGAAGAACAAGAACGCGCAATCTTCATAGTCAACCAAGGTCAAGTGGGCGTTGCCATCGGTAAAGGCGGCAGAAACATCCACACCCTTGAACGTATGACAGGCAAGAAACACGAAATCATCGAATACAGCGAAGACCCAGTCACTTTCATGAAGAACGCTCTGAAACCTGCAGCAGTACGCGAAATCCGCGTAAGCGAACGTACTGACGGCAAAAAGATGGCAGTCATCACTGTTAACCCTAAAGACAAGGGCGTCGCAATAGGTAAGAACGGCAAGAACGCTGAACGTTTGCGCTTTTTGGCTAAACGATACTTTGACATTCAGAACGTAAGCATCACCTAAGTTCAGTCCGCGAAATCGGCTGACTAGGCGATGAAACGTCGCTGAATAATGGGTACTGTTAAACCTGAACGGCAACTCGCTTGAATTAGTGGGCTAAGTCATTTTTTGTTGGCTTACGTTTTAGTTCATAAACCTTGACTTAGCTTTGTCTATAAATCTTGACAAGAACGCTTTTATTTGAAATCCAGTGAACGGCATTATTGGTGCAACAAAGCATGAAATATACTGGTCCTGTGATTGTTGTTTTATCGCTGTTATTATTATCCCTGTTAGTTTCAGGTACTTTAGCCTCAAATCAAAATTCCCCGAACACGTTAACCGTTCAATTCTTTACGCATGGTGAAGGAAAAGCATACTTGAGTGGTAATTCAACGCATGGTAGCTCTTATGCCGCTGAGTTGATTCTTCCATCAAATGCGTCACAAGGTTCATGCAGCATGGTTCTGTATCCTGTCAATCAACCGTTGAGTTCTTTGCAGTCTTTTCAGGTTTATACATCCTATACTGATGCCCTTCCACGATTTGTTATTTTACTAGACAGCAATGGGGATGGTCAAACGGAAGTTACCTTGATGAGTGACTACCTCACTTGTAGCAATAGTAGTTGGCAACTTGGTCAGGGTGGGCAACGGTGGGGATGGACTAACACAAGTAACACTTTGGAGGCTTACAGTAATCCCTGGGAGAATCTGGGTTACTGGCAGGGGATTTATGGGAACGCGACAATCCGCTCGGTTGGTGTAGCTTTGGAGTATTGGGCTGTTAAAGATGCAGGCGGACTTAACCAGCCCCTATTTGCTGATCAACTGGTTCTTAACGGCGTTACCTATAGTATCGCTAATCCAAGTCCTTTCTCTAATGATGATTGGTCAATGTATCGTCATGACCCACAGAACACTGGAACATCAACTTCCAACGCTCCTGATGCAACCCCACTTTGGCAATTTAGCACCGGCGACAAAATACGCTCATCACCCACAATAGCCAACGGCGTCGTCTATGAAGGCTCAAACAACGGTTACCTCTACGCCCTAAATGCCACATCCGGACAACTAATCTGGCAATACAACAGTGGCAGCCAAATAGAATCCTCTGCTGCAATAGCAAACGGCATAGTCTACGTTGGCATCTTGTGGGATGGTCATAACGGCTATGTGGATGCCTTGAACGCTACCACAGGCTCCTTAATCTGGCGTTTTACAACCAACAGCGGCATCGAATCATCACCAACAGTGGTTGATGGCGTCGTCTACGTTGGCTCCTACTCGGGCTATGTCTATGCATTAAATGCCGGCAGTGGCAGTTTGGTTTGGTCTAAGCTTATCGGAGGGTCAGTGTTTTCTTCGCCAGCAGTCGTCGACGGCGTAGTGTATGTTGGGTCATGCAACGGCTACGTTTATTCCTTAAACGCCGCTAATGGAGCAATAATTTGGGCGTTTCGTACTGGTAGTGAAGTCTATGCTTCCCCAGCAGTCGTTAACAACGTAGTGTACGTTAACTCTGATAATGGCACTATCTACGCTCTAAAAGCGCTTGATGGCTCCCGAATTTGGCAAGCGGCCTTTGGCAAAACCGACCACGCTGACGATTCACCCGCAGTCGCTAATGGCGCAGTCTTCGTTGGTTCACGCAACGGCTACTACGCCTTCAACGCATCCGATGGCTCACAAATCTGGTATTTCACCTCACCCTATTCACAACGCCAACTGACCGGCTACGTGTACTCTTCTCCAGCAGTCGCTGGCAACACAGTATACTTCGGCTCATTCGATAGCTACCTGTTCGCATTAGACGCCACCTCTGGTTCGGCAGTTTGGGCTTATCGTACGGGTGGTTTTCTGTTTTCTTCACCGGCCATCGCAAACGGCGTCGTCTACATAGGCTCTTATGACGGCAAAATCTATGCACTAGGAAACCCGAATGAGGTTACTCCAGTGCCAACCCAGACTCCTCAGCCAACCGCAATGCCAACGCCCTCACCCACTGCAAACCCAACCTCACAACCCGCAGCCACATCAACCCCAATTCCCACAGCAAAGCCAACAGCACCGCCAACTCCCCCAGCTAACCAAAACCAAGCCATAAACCAAAACGCTCAAACCCAAACATCAACACCCGAACCCATGGCGGTAGATCAAGATTTGTCTATAAACTGGTTAATACTCGCTGGGATTATAGCCGTAGCTGCCATAGCGTTGGTATCATTGCTTGTGGGTTATAAAAAAGGCAATGTTCAGATTTGAAAGTCTTTTTTTAGACTTTCTTTTTTGGGCTCATATGCACTGTTTCTATGTGCATGGTTAATTCTTCTTTTGTGGTGAAGACTTTGCCGCATGTTTGACATCGGAACTTGTTAGGAGTTGGGTTGCTTAGCGGCGGCGGATTGGGCGGGACAGGCGGTTCCGGTGGCGGCATGGGGGGTGGAGCTGTTGTGCCTTGGGCCGGTTCAAGAGGTTTTTTGGGGTATGGATAGTCTGGTTCACTCAATTTTTGTTGCACCAGATATATTGGGGTTTTTGGGGTTTTCTTAAGGGTTTGTGGGTGCCCATTTGCAGTTACATTATTAAAAGTAAGTCACTTACCCTTCTATGGGTAGGTAGAGTTTCTAATAGATGCCAAATAGTTGGTGATCTAGGTTGGTCTAGATTCGTACACGATGACGGCGTCAGCTTTGATCTGCATCATCAAGTCGTGTCCCTCAACAATCTTGCGCAGGCCGCCTGTGCTTTCCCTGCTGAGGTTAGCTTTAATGTTAATATGGTATCCCTGATAGAGTGGGAACATGGCTTTCTGTGGAACCAAAGTAATCGTGGCTCCGTCTAAGCCGGGGCATCTGTCAACGATTTCTCTTAGTAGGATGGCTGCTTCAGCGAATTTCATAATGGTACCAAGTGTGTATCTAAATAAAAATGTTGTAGTATAAACTTGTTTATTTTTCATGCGCTTCTGGGTTTTTGGGGTTTTGCAAGTGGAAATCCTTATCTTGAACGGAACAAGTCTTTTCCTGTTAGTTCTAATTCACGAAATCAGAGTAACAAGAGTGAAATAATGTCCGAAAACAAACCTCAATGGCCAGAACCAGGCGATCTAGTAATCGCTTCGATTGAAACCGTGATGGATTACGGTGCCTACGCAAACCTCGATGAATATCACCGAAGAGGCTTTTTGCATATTTCAGAAATCTCCAGCGCCCGCATACGGAACGTGCGAGATTTTGTTCGTGAAAACCAAAAGATGGTTCTAAAGGTTCTGCGTGTGGATGTCGAGAAAGGACACATCGACCTATCCCTCCGCCGTGTCACCAAACGTGAACGTATTGAGAAGATTAAGTCTTGGAAGAAAGACCGCAAAGGAGACGCCTTACTCAAAGCAGTAGCTGACAAGATGGGTGTGCCCCTACAGCAAATGTACCAGACCGTTGGTGCTCCTCTTGAAGAAAAAATCGGCTTATACGAGGGTTTCGAGAAGACCGTTAAAGAGGGCCCCGAGTTTCTCACCAAGATGGGTATCCCCGAAGACATCACCAAAGTCATTGTGCAGGTTGCAGAGGAACGCATAAAAATTAAGCTGGTACAGGTCCGCGGCATCATTGAAGTCCGTTGCATGACTCCAAACGGTGTGCGCTGCATCAAAGAAGCCTTTAGTGCTGCCAAAGCTGCGACGAAAGCAAAAGATGCCAAAGTCGAATTCGCCGTTATCGCTGCACCAAAGTACAGTGTTGAGGTTTCTGCGGATACTTGGAAACGCGCTGAAGAAGTGCTTGATAAAGTAAGCGAAACCGTCGTTGCCAACGTCACCAAAGAGGGCGGGCACGGCTCTTTTAAACGCGAAAAATAAGTTGGTAACATAAAGTTACCCCTATATTTTTGTTTTAGCAAAACAGCTTCTGCGTTTATGATTCAATCTCTCTTCGGTACTGGTGGTTTTTGCATAAAGCTGTCAAATCGTTTTAATAAGACCCCCTTCCCATAGTTTGGACGCTTAGTTAGAGGCAAAAATTTAGTGTTAATTCAAGAACTTATCGTTGAAAACTTCATGAGTTACGAGTACGCCCGTGTACCTTTCAAGAAGGGCGTTAACGTAATTGGGGGACCCAACGGCGCAGGAAAATCTTCGCTACTGCTCGCCATTAGTGTGGGTTTGGGTCAGACATCTACGGAACGGTCCCGTAAACTTAGCGATTTAATTCGCTGGGGACAAGACCAAGCACGCGTCACCCTCATCTTAGATAACAGCAAACAAGGCAACAGGCGTCCCGAACCAAAATACAACAAAGACCAGCTCTTCCTAACCCGCGTGTTGCGACGGGACGGCAAATACTTCTTTGAACTCGAAAACCGCAACGCCACCAAACAAGACGTAGAACGATTGCTGGGCAAATTCGGCGTAGACCCAGACAACATGCTAATCATCATGCACCAGAACATGGTGGAACAATTCAGCGTCTTGAGCAACGTCGACAAGCTGCGAATGGTCGAAGATGCCGTGGGATTGGAGCCTTTCCGAGAAAACGTACTGAGCGCCAAAACCAAGCTAACCCGCATTTTAAGCCAAGAAGAATCCGTCGGCAAACTCCTCGAACAAGCCCAACAGACACTCAATTACTGGCGGGAACAGTACGAGAAATTCCAAGAGAAAAAGCAATTGCAGCTTAAAAGGCGTTTTTTGGACCGCGAATTAGTTTGGGCAGAAGTTGAACGCAAAGAAGCCATAGTGAAGAGTTTGCAGGCTAATTTTAACAAGAACCAGCAGGCGCTGGGCAAAATCGAGGACGAACGCCAATCTATCATCGGCGAATTGGATGGGCAAGAAATTCAGCAGAGGACGCTTCGGGGCGAAATCAAAGGCGCTTATGACGAACGCATAAGCCTTGAACGGCAAATTGCCCAGAATGAATCCACCCAATCGCTGATTGAGCAGTTACTCGGCGAAGCGCAACTGTTAGAAACAGCCGCTAACAAGAACCAATTCAAACTTCTCCGCGCCGACAACCTCAAAGAACTGCTCAAAACCTCCCAGCAGCAAATCCAAAAAGCCTCCGTCCAAATCAAAGCTAACCAAACAAAACTCGGCAAACTCGAAGAATCCACAGACAAAACCTCTGCGGGCGCATTGGATAAACGCGTCAGCCTCGCACTCTTGGATTTTAAGCGTGAACGCTCAGTTAACGAGGGAAAAACAATCGAGAAAACCCTCAAAGAAGCCCAAGACACACTCAACGCCGCCCTCGCAAAAGCCCAAGAATCAGGCGAACGCATCGCAGTCCTCAAAAGCTGCAGGCGAAATCCAAGAAGAAATGGGCTTAACCGACGGACACCTAGCCGCATTAACCTCCGTCTCAGAAGAAATCGAGCGCCAATACGAATCCTACTCAAAACTCTACTTAGAACTCAAAGAAAAAGCGCAACTAGTCGCTGAGAACCGAGAGAAAACCCTCGAAGAAGTCAAAACCCGCATGTCCGCTTGGCGCACCGTCATGGAGGAACTCCTTACCCGCGTCAACGTTGAATACCAGCGTATCATGGGTCAGACTTTAGCGACGGGTGAAGTGAAGCTTTCAAACGCCGTAGACATCGAATCTGCTGGATTGGACATTTATGTTGGGCTTCAAAGGCAGCAGACCCGTAGCATTGGATGCTTATACGCAGAGCGGCGGAGAAAGAACCACCGCAACCATGGGCTTCCTATTGGCACTGCAGCAGCATGTCCGCAGCCCATTCCGAGCAGTCGACGAATACGACATCCACATGGACCCCAAAAACCGAGAAATGATCGCCAAAGTCCTGGTCGCCCTCATAAAAGACGCCTCAGCCCAATACGTCGTCATCACACCCAGCCAAATCACGTTTGCAGCACAAGACGCCAACGTCATCACCGTCCAGAACCTCGAAGGCAAAAGCTTAGTCCGTGAGGTCGCCTAATGCCAACCATCCAAACAGAGAAGCATGAGAAGAAACTGGGCAAAGAGCGATTGGAACGCATTGTTGAAATGTGTGTTGCCATTGAAAGCCGCCAAGTTGACCCATTTACACTAAACGTGGACGATATAATCGCGATTGTGAGGCAGTATTTTCCGCATTGGGACCAGCCCGAAGAGCTAAGATTAGATGCTGAAGCCCTCCACCACCTTGCATCCGTCATCAAGATTCAGAGTGAATGGGTGAAACAGCGCTCAACCTCACTCTACACAGACCCCTTTCTGCTCGAAGAGAAGATTCGCCAGACCAGCAAACAGGGCATGGTCGACGTGTTTGTGTCAGCTTGGACGCCCCTTGTGGAGTCTGAGCAGCTCAGCCTGCACAGTTTAGCCCAGGGATTGCTGTATTGGGATGCATTGGCTCCGTTGGGTGACCGATGGAAAGACATCGATGTCTCCGCTGTTGCGATGGGTTCGGTTAGCCGAGAAGAAATGGTCAAAGCCCGCGTTTTGAGCGACAAAGAGTTCGGGGAAGAACTCGAATGCTACTGGCAAGCTAAACTTAAAGTCGCCAAAAAGCCGCAAACGGCAAAATCACCTACTGGGACTTCATCGGCGCAGACACCTACGAAGAAACCGTCCAACGCGCATTCCTAACAAGCTTCCTAATAACATACGGATACGCCACCTTGGAAATCGACAGGTTAGAAGAAACCATGTTTATACTGCCCTTCGATAAGCCGCGGGTTGAGGCGTTGACGGTGCAGTCCCAGTCGATTCCAATCGCCGTATCCGTAGAAGACTGGCAAAAATGGAAAACAGGTAAACAGCCATGAGTCAAAAACGAAAAGGCCTCTACGCAGGCAAAGTCAAGAAAGCCACCCAGATGCTATTCTACAAACGCCACGCTAAACCAGGCGTGAAGGGCTGGGAACTCCACAAAGCCTTGGGCAGCGAGTACCCCAAAGTGCTCGATGTCTTGGACGATTACTTAAAACCGCTTGATATGCAGGTTAAAACGGTTTTTGAGGAAGAGAAGACCCCTGAGAAACCAACCATTGAGGAGCTGGATAAAGCCCGCTTCTTCGTAGCATTGCGCGACGTTGCATCAAAGGACAAGTTGATGGGTTGGAGAGTTGACGACCTCGCAGGCTTAGCCATAACAATCAGCTACATCGTCAGCAAAAAAGGGCAGGCAACACGCAAAGACGTCGAAAAACTGCTAGGCGAGAAGATGCCTAACTGGAAAATCGGCTTAAACCTCGACCGCTACATACGCTACGGCTACCTTACGCAAGACGACAAAGGGCAACTGTATCTGGATTGGCGCACAAGGGCAGAAGTGGACGAGAAAAAACTCATCGAGATGCTGCTAAGCGCAGAGAAGCAGAAATCCGAAGCCCAAGAGCAGCCAGAACAAGCTGGGGAAGAGCCTGAAGCGGAAGACTAACCGCCAAAACTCTTACTGCCATCTTTTAGTTTGCGGGCTTGAAAATAACTAACGTATTTCCCTCGTTAGCCACTGCCAACTCATGTTCCCTTGCGATTCTTTCAATGCAGCCTTCCAGCATTTCATCGTTGTTGGGCGAAATATGAATCTGGTAACCGTTTGAGTGTACGCTGTCCGCGTTTGGAGGCATCAACTTTAGCGATTTTCCCTCTATGTGCTTGCACCTGCCGAAAATAACCTTGAATAGCTCACGCACTTTTTCTCTGTCTAAAACGTCGCCCATACTCCTAGCCTAGATTTGGTTATTTATAGAATTTACTGCTTTTAATCAAGCGCTGAATTACGAACGGGTAATGTCTAAGGTGCCCTCAGTCGATAGCCTGAGAAATGGTCGCAGACTTAATTTAAAAAATATTAGGAAGAAAAAATCAGAATCTGCAAAGAGCAAACCGTAGAGTAATAAGCGGAAAAAAAGAAGAAAGGTAGTTTTTCTCTTTATCTCTATTTATGATTTAATTGATACAATTTTTGCTTCGCTCGGTTAAGTTAGCCCTTTATTGTGTCTTATTGTTTGTTTTTACACAATACTTAAGTGCATGCTGCAACTGCTAGCTTGGTAGGAGTTTTAGGAGTTTAGCGTTTTTTGAGGAGAAGTATTTTAGCGGTAACGCTTTTGCTTTTGTTTTTCTATTCGCTTTTGGCTCTGTTAGCGGTAAAAACAATAACGAAGTAACCGGTAGCCTTCCACAGACAAAACCATAATTATTGTCAATCAAGCTGTGACTTTGACATGCACCTACACCAGCACCCAAGGAAACATCAAAGGTCAAGGAACCTTGGAGATGAGTGGACCTACCCTGCATCGAGCGGTCCATTTACAAGCTGGAACCAAATTCACACATGGAATTCACTGACAAGCGGAGTACCACGTAACCTTTAGTCAGCCATTAACCAAGTTGGATACTACCAGTTCCGCTGGCTATGCACCGGCGGAGGAGTTGACGGCGCATACACAGTCGTAACAGTTCAAGTGGTGAATAATGCCGAGGTATTGCCGGAAGGGCCACCCATTGGTATGTCTGTAATGGGATTAGTCGCTATCGCAGTATTCGTGTTAGTGGTTCGTAGAAAAAAAGCTGCGTAAGTGCTACTGATTAGCTGTTGCCAAAATGTAGAAGAACAAAGATTGCATTTTCATAATTAAGGAGTGCTCAATAGTGGTCACCTTAAACCTTACGTTAGAGCAGCAGCTACGGCTTCGGCAATTGACTGACGCTGGAGATAGTAACGTTTTTTGGTTTCTCGGTTTTTCGCTTGATTTAGTGACAGGCGAATTCCAAGATGATCTGCAAAAAGGCATTGTACCGTTGAGGTTAGTAACCCGACCATGCATCACCAGATCACCGAGTTGCTCATCGAATACTCCACCGCTGCCAAAAAGTCCCTGGGTGGTAGGTTGGTGAAGTTTAGGGATTTTTCTGGTGGGGTTGCTTACGAGAACGCTTTTGTTCGCAAAGCGGTTGATCCGATTGCTAAGGGTTTTGGCGGTTGTCCTGATTTGCTTGTTGAGGCTGCGGTTTTGTTGGGCGGCAAAAAGCTGGAGTTTGGGCAGGCATCGGTTGAGGTTCCCGCATTCAACTTGGTCCCGATTACTTACATCCTGTGGGTGGATGAGGATTTGCCGCCGTCTGCTAATGTGCTCTTTGACGAAACCGCAAATAATTACCTCAACGCTGAGGGGCTGGCGAACCTCTCCGAGTTGACGACTTGGCGGCTGCTTCTGGCTCAGACGCTACTGAAGAATCCATAGTGCAGAAACCTGTAGAGGGAGGGTTCCTGCCGGCGGAACCGAGCGCTTCCAAAAGCAGCGCGACGGAAACGCTGTTAATTTTTATCCTTTAAATAAGGGAGGGGTAGGTACCTCTGAGGTAGGTGTCTAGTCTTTTTGTGCTTTTTATAGGGGATAGGGAGGTCTTGGCAGAGCAACAAAAGCTCGGGCACGCAAGCTGGGTAGGCTTGAATTGCAAATGCATAGACTAACCCGATGGTTAACCAACAAACGCCTACTTGGCGCAATGGCTTTCTCAATGGATGCCTTGCCGATTTGATTCTGGGTCTGCACTTGTTGAGCCTATAAATAAGGGGGGATAGAGAAAAAATCGCACAAAGAGACCGCAAATCATCTCTCATACTGCTTTCCGCTTGAAACTGCGGTTTTCGGCAACTCTTATACGCCAACACCGCCAATTAGCATCTAACCGTGGGTTTGGCATGTCCGGCAACGAAGAAGAAATCTACTCAATCATGTTCCGATCGCTTAAGCATCCTGCACGCCGCAAAATCCTGCGCATGCTAAACGATAAACCCATGCTCGTTTATGGAGATGGTCGAACTCACTTGGCGTATCCAGCTCACATTTAACTTATCATCTCGAAAGCCTCGGCGAACTGATTGCCAAAATGGATGATGGGCAATACCAGGCTCTCGAGCTTCGGCAAAGCCACCGTATCCGCCATGAAAGGTGTGGAGGAAGCTCCTGAACTTGAAACCAGACGGCGTCCCAAAAAAGCTGGCGCGCAAATGGAAAGCAGCCTTCGCCGTTTTGATGGTTGCGGTGCTGTTTCTCTCGAGCTTTGGCATCTACCAGTACACGGTTCTAAATCAGCTTGCGGCAGACCAAAGCAGCCTCACAGCGGAAAATCAGCAGTTGCTCTCATGGGGAATCGGCGCAACCAAAGTCGCCAACCTCACCCGCAACGTAGTCCAAATCGACACTAACCGCTACAAAATCACTCTGCTAAGCAACACTTTGGAGTACCGAGATGATTTTAGCGTGGCGGAAGAAGTCCTCAAATACAGCTTAACCAGTGCATCGAGCAATTTGGATGCAAGTTACCGTTTCAGGGAAAATCATCTTAGCCGCTACCAACTCACCTCCACCGAAAGCGCACCCATTCTCACCGAGAATCCGCCGAGCAGCATATTGGAAACTGCCAAAGCCGCACTCGAGCGCTACAGAGCTTATTCGGGTGATGCTTACCTCCAAGAAATGAGCAACACTGCTCGCAACCGTCAACCAAACCGATGGCGCAGTTACCACAGCGGTATCCGGCAACATGAAACTCCAAATCACCCAAACACGGCAGCAGCACCGAGTTCCTCTGGATGTACACCGAAAAAGGCATCGACTTCAGCGCCAAAAGCCTACGCATGACCTTTGACAACCACGTCTTAACAGCCTTAACAGACGGCTACTTCCTCTTCACCGTGGGCAACGCAGACCTAAACATCAACCAAAACCAAGCAACCACAATCGCCCAAAACCACCTAAAAACCCTCACATGGACCATCAACGGAACACAAACCAGCAACTTCAACGCCAACAAACCATATCCGCCCAAATGCTGCCTCACCCACGAAGCAACTCTGTCGCGCTTGTCCCATACTGGTACATCGTTATGCAACTGGACAAAACCTATTCCGGCGGCATAAACGAAGCCGCTGTCGGCATCTATGCGGATACCGGCGAAGTAGCTGATGTGCAACTGTTAAGCAGCTAAAACCGCGATGTAGCAGTTTATGGCTTCTTCATCCACGAAAGCTGCGAGTTGCATGCCGCTGCCCTCCGCAAGATCCATGAATTTTTCGAGCGGAAAAGCTTTCTTTAAACCGGTAACCGCAATTTTGCCGCCTTGAACTGCAACCCGTTTCAGCTCCAGTAACGTAACAGCTGGTTTGGGCATGTTCTGCAGTACAGTAAACGAGAAAACTGCATCGAAGAAGCCATCGCGGAAGGGCAAATGATCTGCATCTGCCTGCACAACAAAAACGTTGCCGCCTGCATTGGTCTTTGGCTTTTAGCAGAAGCTTCTTGGAAACATCAACGCCCGACAACGAATTTGGCTTTCTCGGCAATTTCAGCAAAGAATAAGCCTGAACCGCAACCCACATCCAACACAGCCGCACCCAAAACATCCACATTCTCCAGCGCCCTCTGGTATTTGCGGTGCTGCTCATCCTGAGTAGCGTTCATCATACATTTCTGCTGTGACATCGTAAGCATGCATTACTTTACGCTTGCTTCTCCAAGCCATCTTCTGGTTTCCTTCGAGAATTCTTATGTACCCAAGCTCCACCTAAAATACGTTGGCTGAAAAATTTGGCGTCTGAGAAACTCTCAATCCTAAAAGAACCCACATTAGCGGAAGCAGCGGTGCTAATCGAGAAAGCCTTCACACAACGCAAAACACTCATCGTTGCAGGAGACTGCCATGTGCACTATGCCGGCAGAGCCAACTCCACACTCGAAAACGGCGAACGCCTCTTAATCATCAAATCCGATGGCTCCTTGCTTGTGCATCGCCCAACCGGATATGAACCCGTAAATTGGCAACCCTCCGGATCCGTTTTCCATGTTGAAGTCAAAGACGACAAATTAGAAGTGCATGGGGTTCGCCGAAAACCACATGAAAGCGTCAAAGTAACTTTCGCCTCAGTCTTCATGGTATCCGCCCTTAACCTCTTGGATTCAGGCGAATTTATATTGCATGCAAGCGAAGACGACATGCACCGAGCCATACTGCTCAAACCTGAACTCTTTGAAGCAGGATTTAAACCGATCAGCTGGGAAAAACATGTTGAGCCAGGTTTTGTGGATATTTACGGCGAAGACAAAGACGGCAAACTCGTCATCATCGAAGTCAAACGTAAAACAGCTTCTAAAGAAAACGTGCTGCAACTCTCCAAATACATTGAACCCATCAAAGCCAAAGTAAACCGTGAAGTCCGCGCCGTCTTGGTTGCGCCAAGTTTAGCTAAGGATGTACAGGGGCTGTTGGCTTCTATGGGTTTGGAGTTTAAGGCGCTTGACCCCAAAGACTGCGCTGCCGTACTCAAAAAATCCGGAACCTCCAAACTGGAAAAGTATTTCTCGAATTAGCCCCTGCAACTACGCTTAAATCACACTTTCCCTCACACCCTTTTGGTGTGGCAGAATGAATTTTTGGCGGCAAATACCGGCAGGCACCAATCCACCAGCCGAACTCAACATGGTTATCGAAGTCACCGGCGGCTCAAGCAGCAAATTCGAGTATAACCCCGACTGGGAAGCGTTTGTGCTCGACCGCATCATTCCATCGTCGGTGGTGTTTCCGGTTGAATACGGTTTTGTGCCCCAGACAATATGGGCTGACGGCGACCCCTTGGATATTATGGCGCTCTCGTTTGCGCCTTTGGTGGTGGGTTCAGTGGCGAAAGTGCGGGTAATCGGCGTTTTAGAAATGGAAGACGAAGAAGGCCAAGACAGCAAAATCCTCTCCGTACTCGCAAACGACAGACGCTTTGAAGGATACAACGACATCGCCGACGTGCAGAAGCATCAACTAACAGAAATCCAAGAATTTTTCTCCACTTACAAGCGGCTCCAACCATGCAGTTGGGTGAAGATTAAGGGCTGGCAAAATCGTGCAGAAGCAATCAGAGTGGTTGAAGAAGCCATGAGAAGCTACCAAAAACTCCCCAAAACATAGACCCGAATAACTCCTGAAAGCTTGTGCAGACTTGTCTACCTCTCGAGCGACCTCCCCCTCCCCTATATATATAGAACCTAAAGAAGTCGACCTATCAGAGCATGCATAATTGAAAATGTTCAGTACTAATGAGCTTTTAGTCCCTCCATAAAAGGCAGGCTTCAAATAGCCGCAACTGCATGGAACCACGTACAGCGAAATTATGTTGGCAAGAGCACAGAATATCTGGCTAGAGATGGACTCAGTAGCGGAAAAAGTATTCACAAGCCGCCGGCGTTTAATCCCCACCTTAAGCTTCATCGTACCTCGATAACCTCATCGTCCAAGCTTACAGCGTATCATCCTAGCTATTTACGTTTGCGGATGAATTAAGTTGGTCTTGCTTGATGTTTTCTGCTTATGTCGCATTGAGGTCTTCTTTGTATTGGGCTATTGAGTTGTAACCAAGCGGTTATTGCTGTTTCTGTCTGCGCTTGGTAACCTGTGGACATATAGCAAGTTTTAAAAGGCTACCGATTGTTACAACTACCTTATAAATAAAGGAGAAAAATTGAATGCACATATTAAGAAACCAAAAGATAGCAATCTTAGCCCTTCTCTTAATCGTAACAATCGGAGCATCAATAGCATTCACACCAAACGCAACCGCACATACACCGGCATGGGACATCCCAACCTTTGCCCACATATTCGTCTCAATTAACCCAATCGGCGTCGGCCAAACAACCCACATCTACCTATTCCTAACACCAACATACGCTGACACATTAATGACCAACAACTACCGATTCCACAACTACAAACTCACCATCACAGCACCAGACGGCGAAGTAACAACCAAAACCTTTGAAACAGTAGAAGACACCACCTCAAACCAAGGCTACTCATTCACACCAACACAAGTTGGCACATACAACTTAACCTTCGATTACCCCGGACAGAAAGTAAACGACTATCCATACCTCTCAACTTCACATATTCAAAAACGACACTTACCTGCCAAGCTCAGCCTCAACAACTCTAACTGTACAAGAAGAACCAATCGCATACGTACTCCATAGCACCACTTCCAACCGAATACTGGGCACGTCCAGTATACGGCGAAAACACAGCATGGTACTCAATCGCTTCTAACTGGTTAGGCAGTGGTTCACCAGGATACGGTGGATCGTTAGGACCAAACCAACGCCAATTCACAGACAGCGCAGTTGGCTCCCAAACAAGCCACGTAATGTGGACAAAAGAAGTCCAACCAGGCGGAGTAGTCGGAGACGACAACTTTGCAATCCAAGCAAACACATACTTCGAAGGAACAGCTTACGCTCAAAGATTCGTTAACCCAATAATTGTCTACGGAAGAATCTACTACAAAGAACCATTGTCGTTTAGCGCTAACGGCGGAGACACAGTCTGCGTTGACTTACGCACCGGACAAGAAGTCTGGAGACGAAGCGACGTACCCGCACTATCATTCGCAATGATTTACGACCTTGAAACACCTAACTTCCACGGTGTCTACCCAGCACTTCTATGTACAGCCAACTTTGCACAAGTATACGATGCAGACACAGGAAAAGCACTCTTCAACGTCACCAACGTACCCTCAGGAACAACAGTAATCGGCCCATTAGGCGAACAAATCCGATACATGTTCTACAACAACGGCACAACCGCAAAACCTGACTGGTACTTGTCCTCATGGAACGCAAGCAAAATGTGGAACGGATACAGCACTGCATGGGCTCCACAAACCACCACTGTCAACGGCGTAACCTTCCTTAACGCAAGCCAAAGCCAATTCTACGACTACCCTCAACGCAAACACACAGAACGCCTCAATATCTTGGCGCAATAACCAACCCGGATCACCAACCATCGTGCAGCATTCTACAACGACATCTTACTCTGCAGAAACGGTTCATACCCAGCATTAGGCGACACAGGCGCCCCATACACATACTTCGGAGTCAACCTCAACGCATCCAAAGGCGCAATCGGTCAAGTCCTATGGTGGAATACCGTAACACCCCCAGCAGGCAACATCACCACCATCTCATATGCAGGAGGCAGACGCACAAGCAGGCTACTTCTGTGAATCATACAGACAAACACAGCAATTCGTAGGCTTCAACCTAAGAACAGGCGCAAGACTATGGATAAGTGACCCACAACCAGCACTTGACTACTATGGCAGCACAGGACCCGGTACACTATCAAACGTTGTAGCATACGGCCGCATATACAGCAGCGCATACTCAGGCATACTCCACTGCTATGACATGGCAACAGGCAAAGTCCTATGGACATATGGCAACGGCGGAGCAGGCAACACCACAAACAGTGGCTTCCAAGTCCCTGGACCATACCCAACATTCATCAACGCCATCGGCAACGGCATAGTCTACCTAGTCACAACAGAACACACCTTCGAAACACCAATCTACAAAGGCGCACTCGCACGAGCAGTCAACGCAACCGACGGAACCGAACTATGGACACTCTCAGCAGCCACCGGCGAATTCAGCAGGCGAAAGCTACGCAATCGCAGACGGCTACTCAGTACTCTTCAACAGCTATGACCAACAAATCTACAGCCTAGGAAGAGGACCAAGCCAAACCACCGTACAAGCAGGACCAAAATCATCCACATTCGGCGAAGCAGTCATCATTGAAGGCTCAGTCACCGACATATCAGCAGGCACAAAACAAAACGAGCAAGCAGCACGCTTCCCCAACGGAGTCCCAGTCTCATCTGACGCAAGCATGAAAGACTGGATGGGATACATCTACCAACAGCAGCCATGCCCAACCAACTTCACCGGCGTTGAAGTAACCATAAACGTCGTCGACGCAAACGGAAACTACCGCACAATCGGAACAACAACCACTGACGCAACCGGCTACTACAGCTATTGCATGGTCCCCAGACATTACAGGCAAATACACAGTAATCGCAACATTCGCAGGCAACAACGGATATTGGCCATCAAACCAAGAAACATCCTTCACAGTACTCGACGCACCAGCAACCGCTACACCACTACCAACACCCGCTCCATCAATGGCTGATCTGTACTTCATACCCGCAATCGCTGGTCTATTCATAGCAATCATCGTTGTCGGTTTAATGATAGCGTTGATGGTTAGAAAAAAGCCATAAAAACAACAAAAAAATAATTTCCTTTCTTTTCTTTTTTCTTGTTAAAACATAGCAAACTATTTTTTGATTTCTGATTGTCTTAATTATAGAAAGAAAAATGGGAAAACAGCAGACTTCAGCGCAGAGATTTTCAAGCTTCAGCCCGTTTCGACTGCTTTTTTGATCGTATATAGAGAGCCATCAGAAGTGCCGAAATCAGTAGCGGTATCAAAGCGATTATGGAGTACTCTGGAATGGGTGTTGGCGTTGGAGTTGGGGGGTGGACGGTTGGGGTTGCTGTGGATGGGGTGGGTGTTGATGGACTTGGAGTTGGACTGATAGATGGGTCTGTAGTGGGAGTTGTTGGTGTAGGCGGAATCGGAGTTGTAGTAGGTGTTGACGGAGTCAACGTTGGTGTAGGTGTTGGCGGTGGCGAAGCCGAAGTATATTCGATATCTATTTTTGCGCCATATCCACTCTCTCTGGATCGAAACACCATATAGCCGTCCTCACCATTTTTAACAGAGAACTTTAAAACTTCAGTTAAACCCCTTGACTGCAATGCGGTTTTAGCGTCCTGTGTGATATCCCATGACCGATACCCCTCGTATATACGCATACTAACAGTCGACCACACACTAGTTGGACTGGAACCAAAAGCGGGTTTATTATTCCAAGTAATTGACTGTTCTCCCCAAGAATTGTCCGCACAGTAGTAGGCACCGATTGCGTCGGGAGGAGAATAATACACAAATCCGCCTTTTTCAATCCAGTAAAATTGAAGCGTCGCATTTGTAATGGCGGCATCGGCAGGTAAGCTGCTTAAGTCAAATTTTACGTAAGAATACGCTTGTATGTTATTAGCGCTGACGTTGACTCTGTTTAGGGTACCAAAGTTTGTATCGGGATTAGAGGAATCCACGTATGAATCCGCTGTGCTAAAGATTGTTTTGGTATATGATTGAGTTTGAGCTTTTGTGTTTGTAGGAATGTAGAAACATAATAGTAAGAGAAATGTTGTTGCTAAAATGAATGGCCATTTTTTTGTTATTATATATCGCCTCCTTTTCTAGAAATCGCCACAAAAATTCTGTGAGAAGGATAAATGCTGCAAACAGTCGCGAGAACAGAAGTAAACAGTTTTGTAATGGTCTGCTGCTTTTTTAGTGTTGGTTGGTGGCGGCTATCTACTGCAATCAAAAATCGGGTTTTTTGTTGCAATTGAGAAAAGTTGCTTAGATTAGCTAAAACTAAAAAACGGGCGAAGGTAAAGATACTTAAAAATTCTAAGCAGACAAGCAATCAATGGTAACACAAAATGGAGGAACGGGCATTGCCCGACTCCTTCCCTGTAAAAAGACCTTCCTATATCCTCATATTTGCGGTAAAAAACAAAGATACGGTTATCAAACACCATTTTTAACGGTTGAAAATATTCTTTAATATTCCAATACCTTACTGAATCTTGCAAAAAATGCATGGTTCTAGCGCCACAAAAAAATGCAGGCGAGTTCTTCTCCTCAAATCCTTATTCGATTCAGCTAGAAACTGAAAGATAAACGTGGGAGGTGATATTTTTGAGAAAACGTATAACTCTAGCAGCGTTCCTTGCAGTACTTTTGGCAACTTCAATTTCAGCAGCGGTATTCGCGCAGACACCAACCCCCACACCAACAACCACATCGAAAATCGTAACCTATACCAACGGCGGAAACGTCAACCTCCAGTTACCCCCCACTGCAAACTCTAGTCACCCAGTTAACCTTAGGATTGCCGTTACAGCGGTGGATCCAAAATCTGATTTTGGCGGTCCCGATGTAATGCAGATCTTTATTTGGGTACCATCATTGAACCAGTACGTTGGAGTCGCGATCTTATCAACTAACACTGACCCCGCTGCAATTGCTTGGATAAAAGGTGTAGTAAATGGCACACCAATCTGGACGCCACCGGTATTGATGAACTATTTCGTACCAACAGCTGACCAACTTCAGGTATACATGGACGGCGATGTACTTTGGGCTAATTTGACTGCTTCATTCAACGTTACCCTTCCAGCAGCTTTGGGCGGCAATTTTACTATTCCACCGATGACTTTGATGTTTAGCCCCATAGGTGCACCTTTTGCTCATAATGAAACCACTGTGTTGCCCAAGCCGCAATATTCAGGTTGGACTATACAGATGTCGCATACCGATGTCCCTGCTTGGGTGCGTGTTCAGATTCCAATGTGGATACCCAATACCCCAGTAGAAGTCGTTGGAACGCTGACACTTGATGGGACAGCAACCTACATGCCTCCAAATACATAGCAACCTCAAAGCATTCAATCCTAATACCCCTTTTTTATGAAATTCTTTAAACTGGTTTGTTTATCCTGTTAAGTAGTTAACCGTAAACCCCGTTCCCTGGTTAACGAGGTCTGAAACATCAACTAACCGTACAGACCGATTATTCCCCGCTTGAGCATCCATCACAATTTTAACATTCTGAAAATCAGTTAAAGCCCCATAGCTTCCAAGGTTTGCTGTACAATTCGTAAAAGTTACGCTTCCAAAATCCGCCAACACACTCACCGCACCATTAACGTCCGGTCTCTCAACAATCCACTCAGCAGTCAATTGATCCGAAGTATAGGCTACATTGATTTGAAAAGTCTGACCCGTGGACAAATCCGCAATATTTAACGCCCATAGGTTGCTGGTTGGGTCGGTTAAAACGACGGTTGCTTGCATGTGATCGCCGGGTGATATCTGCATAGAATCGATGGTCACGGATTCATTAGGTAAAGTTTCGTACCAAGCGGAATATTGCGCTACGCCACCGATAAAGTCCTGTTCCGTTCCGATCTGAACTAAAGACTTGCTGTATTGTCCGCCGATGCCAACCCAAACTGCCGAAAACGCGTCGGCTCCAATATCCGTTAATGAAGGCACAATCCATGAACCATTAACTCCCGCGACTACGGCTTGGGGATTCTGCAAATCCGAAGCAACAACGTATCCTCCCCAATTCAGTGCCGGCATAACCGTGGTAGGCGGGGAAGTTTGGGTGTAAGTTATCAAGTTTGATATGATAAAGTAGACTCCGGCAGCGATAACTCCTCCTGCAAGAATAACAACTAATACGGCAACAAGGACGTTTCTTTCTAAATTGTTAGTCAAGAAGCAACACAAGATTTGTTTGCTTTTTTCTTCTTTTAAGGGTATGTTGGCGCAAATAAACAGTAACTCTAATTGCGCGAATCAAACGGTTGTATTTGGATTCTCAGTGATTTCTTGTTGTAGCCACATATGTTAATACATAACATTCAAATCCCATAGGAGCGTTCTTCTGGGTTTTCATTGATTTAGAAGGGATGTTGCATGGGTCGCGCATGGATACTCTGCAAAAAAATGTTCAGTTTAGCCCTAGTCTTCAATGCGCTATTAACCATAGCTTGCGCTGCCGGCATCATCGCGGGATTCTACTGGTTCTTCCCAGATTGGCAACCATTCTACCCCTACTTATACAGCGGCATCGTATTCTGGGTAGTCATCGCCGCAGCCGCCATAAACGTCTTCCCAAGCGCATTGGTCGGCCGCAAACTGCACACCGGACGGTTCCTGTTTCACCACTACTTCTACGGCTTCCTAGTCCTAGTCTGCGCTTCCCTCTACGTTATAACATTCACGCCTGTGCCTTTGGGCACGATTTTTTTGGTTAACAACACATCTATGGAAGTGAATACTGGCAGGTTCTTTTTGCTTGGAGGTCTCACTTTAGTTTTAGATGATTTGCCTGATGTGTCGAGAAGAATTGAATCGGGGCTGAATAAACTTAAAGCTAAAGCACTAAAAGGTCCAAGACTCCTCATTGTTGCACAGGCAGTTACAGGGGCAGTTTCATTCTACCTCTTCGCAGCCATCCTATACGCAATGATGAATGTCTCCGAATGGGTTACATTAGCCAACTTTATACTCCTAGTCACGGTGCTTGTCACAAGCATTACCTCATTTGTGTTTGTAAGAAAAAGAATATGGAAACATATCCCACCCACCACTGAAAATGGGCATCACTAAGTTGCAGGCTTATTTGCCGATGCAGCCTTAGAGACGCCGTGGCTGGTTTTATCCCAGTAGAACGGGTTTTTGATGAGTTGGATGAAGCCTCTCCAGCTTGCAAAACTCAAAAGCGCCCAATACGCAGGCATCGCCAATGCATAGGGAATGTAGCGGTTTTTCTTGAGTTTGACGCATGCGACGACATAGATTGCTATGTATGAGAGGTTGCCTACGATTAGGTTGAAGAGGCAAAGCGGCTGCAGATAACTGGGGATAAGCCAGCCAAACCACATGGGCGCTACCAATGTCAATGCAAGCAATACCCAGAGTACTGGGTTTATGAGCGGTATGAAGACCCCTGTTCCAAACGTTAACTGTAGTTTGAGGAATTTTTCAGCTCCTAAATCCTTGAAGAGCTTTTTAGGTTCACGCATATGGACGAGGTACGTTTGTAGGTGTCCTTTGTACCATCGCGACCTTTGAACTACCCAACTCTTCGCAGTCAACGTGGCTTCTTCGTATGTGTAGGAGTCAATCATTTCCGTCTTTAGCTTCTTCCTTGCTAGCCTTATTCCTAAATCTGCGTCCTCAGTTACGTTGTAGGGGTCCCATCTGCCCAATTCGTCAAGCCCCTTCTTGCGGAAATGATTACTTGTGCCACCCAATGGGATTGGTGCTTCTATCCAGTCTAATCCTTGAAGGTAGAATTCGTACCAGTTAGCATACTCAATGCTGAACCATTTTGTAATTATGTTTTCGTCGGCGTTGTAGAAGTTTAGTTTTGATTGTAGGCAGACTACGTCTTCTGGTAAGCGCAGAAATACGATGGCTGCTTTTTTAAGTTGGTCTGGGTCAGGGTTATCTTCGGCATCGTAGATAACGCATAATTCGCCCTTCGCCCGCAGCAAGCCATAGTTGCATGCCCGCGGCTTAGTCGTGACTTTAGCTCCTGGAATAACTATGGGGTCAAATAGTTTGAGGAATTCAGCGTATTCTTCTTTGGGGATTCCCTCTGCCATTTTTGTGGGTGACCCAAACAGCCCCAATGCTTTGGCTTCGTTGATTGTTTCTTGGTCGCGTTCTTCCATGAGGATTTTTATGTCTAACTTGTTTTTTGGATAGTTTAGGTGGTACATGTTGCGCATGTTTTGGGCTAGTATGCCTGCTTCACGAAAAACTGGGATTAATACGGTGTACATGGGGAAGTCTTCGTCGCATGTCCATTCCATTTCGCCGCGGGTGATTCGGGTTGGGGCTCTGCCGCCTTTGAAGCCGCGAATAGAAATGTAGATTTTGATGGGGTTAACTATGAAGTAGCCGATGCTTATGGCTGCAAACAGCACCATAAAAGTGAGCGCCGAATTTACTATAACGGCTATAGCGAAGACGGTAATTGCGGCGATTATGAAGTACTTCTGTTTTGGATAGAGCACGCGGTATGCGGATTGGTTGGGTGTGCGGTTATAGAGGTCAAGCATCGCGTTTTTCTTGTGGATTTCTCGATAGATGTTATCTATTGCCCAATCAATCGA
Organism: uncultured archaeon; assembly: GCA_963782915.1. Taxonomy (GTDB): domain Archaea; phylum Thermoproteota; class Bathyarchaeia; order Bathyarchaeales; family Bathycorpusculaceae; genus Bathycorpusculum. The sequence continues at coordinate 154,511 of CAWALK010000018.1, read as the reverse complement.
TTGCGAAGAAACCACACACAGATTAATCTTGTAAGTGGCAAATAGGTACTGAACCGCCACTAGCACTTTGCGGTCTAAGGGGTTATCGACGGCTAAATCGATAATTGATCCCTTGATTTCAAGTGGTATGACTTTGTATTTGCTTATGATGGGGTATGGCAGGATTGAGATGAGTTTGCTTCTTTGTTCTTCTTCATAGATTTTTTTGATTTTTGAGTTCTCTATAAACGGCATGCAAAGTTTTTTTGATAAATCTTTGTAGAAGGTTTCGGGTAAATTGATTTTGGCTTTGCGTAGGGCGGGAATTGCGTCTTTGAGTCGGGTGTTGGAGTTTTCGATGGTGGTTGTGTTTACTCGGTGGGTTTTTAGGATTTTTATCAGGTAGTCTTTGTCTATGGGTTCTTTTGTGGTTGCATCTATGACTACGCCTTCGAAGGTGTTTTCTTGTTGTATAGTCATAGCTTGCTTGTTTTCCCCCACAAATCATATTATGTATTGTTACTTGTTTATAGCTACTTACGACTTGCTTAACCAATTAAGCCTTACTAATCACCAATACAGATCACCACTCGACCAACAAAACAACAGCCCCCAAACCGCTTGTGGCTGTAACCGCCCAACCACATACCTTAAAATAATTTTCAACGACCATTTGATGTGGACTCGCAAGCTTAGGCTTGCCGTTTTAACAAGTTTTTTACGTTGGCAGTTGAGGGCAGAAAACATTTATGCAACAGAGCCGTTTGAGCGTCAGCAAAAACGCCAAAGAGATAAGCAGCCTCCAGAAAGGCGCAGCCTCTACATCGATCATTAGTTACCTTCAAGACTTCGGCTTAACAGTCAGAGAAGCAAAAATCTACTACACCCTATCCCGACTAGGCTCAGCAAACGCCAACGAAATAACAAGTGCCGCACAATACAATCGGCTCCAGACATATCGAGCAATAAAAAGCCTGCTTGACCGTGGGCTTGTAGAGATTTCCCTTGAACGCCCCCGCCGCTATACACCGCTCAAGATTGAGCATGCCATAAGTCTGCTGGAGCAGGAAGCCGCAAACCGCATCGTGCAGCTGGAAAGTAAACGGCCGCTGTTGCTGGAGAAATGGGCTGAAATATCAGATTTTCCACTATCCCCTAAAGGTTATACTTTTAGGATTATTCAGGGCACAAAAAACGTTTACAAATTTGCCATAATGCTCTATGACTCCGCCCAAAAAAACATAGACATAATCGTCAAAGGCAACGATATAATGCGTTGGATCCTTGAGGGTGCAGACGATTCGTTAGCCAAAAAAACAGCTGTACACGTGAATATTCGGGCGATAACAGAATTCGATGCGCATAACACAGTGGCGGCACAGCGGTTTTTGGAGTTTTGCGATTTACGTCATATTTCACCCATTGACATTGTGCCTTTGGGGATTATTGATGGTAGAGAAGTGCTAATTTGCTTAAACGGCAACGAGCATGGCGTGCCAGAAAACGCTATATGGACCAATCATCCTGAGCTTGTACGGATGCTAAATGGTTTCTTCAACCTCGCATGGACTAACTCGAAAGATGGCAAAACAATGCTACAGGAGCTTGTGCAAATGGCGCACCTAAGAAAAGAGCCCTGACAGGGGATTGTTTGTTCGCTTTGATTGAAACAAGCCCGTAAATACAAAATTGAGTTAAAACTTATAGGGCTTTTTATGTCAAAAGAAGAAGAATGCAAAAAAATTTCTAGGCGTAAATTCATCAAACGGTGCAATAGCAGGCGGAGCAGCGGTAATAGGCTTAACTGTAGGAATTCCGACAATCGGAGCCTTAGATAAGTCTAAATTAATTAGGGCACAACTTGGCTTTCTCCATACCGTTAGTGAGTACAGTATCAGCGTTAGTGCCACAAACAGCAGTCGACGGCTTAACAATTCCCAAATGGATTGATCCATTCCGACTTTTGTTGGCGCAAGAGTCAATGCAATGGCACATAAGCATTTAACAATCGACAACCTTGAGTTACAAGAGAAAATCTTGCCCAGCTTCTACAACGCTTTAAGTGACCCTATAAAAATGGCACATATGTTTGGGGTTATGCCGTAAATAACGGTTTATCTACCTCTGGTCCTCTCTATCCAGCTTTTACCATTGAAGCAAAACGGAACGATCCACTCAGCGTCACCTACGTCAACAGCTCGACAACACTACCTCAAAACTACAACAATACATGACCGTTGACCAAACTATACATTGGGCTGACCCACAGAACCAGTTGAACCCCAACGCAATACCTGGACAGCAACCGGAGGGACCTCTGAACCCTATAGAGGACCAATTCCAGTCGTTACCCACCTTCATGGCGGAGAAGTACCATGATCATCAGACGGAGGACCAGACGCATGGTTTACCAAAGCTACACATTAAGAGGACCAGCTTGGACAGCGGGAACAACCCAAAAATACTATTACCCTAATGGCCAAGAAGCAACCACACTCTTCTACCATGACCACGTTTTAGGAGCAACGAGCACCAACCTGTACTCTGGCTTAGTAGGATTCTATTTCATCCGCGACCAATACGACACTGGGATACCAGTAAAAGGACTTAAACTTCCAGCAGGACCATAAGAAATCGAATTAGCCATCCAAGATAAAATGTTTGACACCAACGGGCAATTGCTTTTCCCTGATGGCACCGGAGAATCAGAACGGCAGTGACATCCAATCAACCAACAGACGGAGCAGGATTTAATGGTGGACCACCAAACCCCAATGTGCATCCATTCTGGATTCCAGAATTTTTCGGAGACATAATTCTTGTAAACGGCAAATCATGGCCATATCTAAACGTCGAACCACGCAGATACCGCTTCAGAATCGTGGATGGAGGTAACGCTCGCTTCCTCAACCTCAAAATTCCAGGGGTCAAATTTGGGTCATTGGCGGCGACGGAGGCTTACTAGACAAACCCGTCCTGTCGATAACTGTTCATTGCACCGGGCGAAAGTGCAGACATCATCGTTGACTTCGCGGTGTCGCAGGAAAAGAGATCATCATGACCAACGATGCAGCCACGCCATACCCAATGGGGCGGAGGACCCGGCTCTGATTCTGGACCAGGCCCAGCAACAAGCGCAGCTTTCCTCAACACAGTCGGACAGATAATGAAATTCAAAGTCGGAACCACCATTACAGGACGCAAAGATACAAGCTTTAACCCAGCAACCAAGTATGCAACACTTACGAGGCGGAAAATGTAACTCACCCGAACCAATAGTTAGACTATCAACGCAAAAGGCGGATGCTAAACAAGTCAAAATCAACAAATACCGAATGATTACTTTAATCGAAATGCCAGGCCAAGGAGGACCAATAGCGCCAATACTAAATAATACAAGATGGGACGGAACAAATGCAAGCAACAGACCTAACAAAGACTACCTATTGGTTGATGGAAGATACCTTTCTGAATCACCACCGTAGGCTCAACTGAACAATGGGACATTATCAACTTAACAGTGGACGCACACCCAATCCATTTACATCTTGTCCAGTACCAACTTTTAAACCGCCAAGACTACAATTTCGGAGTCAACTTTGACACAGACGAAGTGGACCCAAACGGCTACCGAGCACTCTACGATAGCTTGTTCCCCTCAGGAACATTCGTACCCTTCTATGGGCCACCAAAAGCCTACTTCACCCCAAACCAAGCAGGCGCCATCGGAGGAAACCCCGATGTTACACCGTTCCTGCAAGGACCAACCCAGCCTCTGCCCCATGGGAATCCGGCTGGAAAGACATGTTGAAAATGATGCCCGGACAAGTATCACGCATTGTTGTTCGCTTCGCACCACAAGACCTCAACATAAATGAGGCTAAACCAGGGCAAGACAAGTTTCAATTCGACGCAACGACTGGACCAGGTTACGTCTGGCACTGCCACATCGTTGATCATGAAGATAATGAAATGATGAGACCCTATACCCCAGTAAAGCAAAAAAAACCCTTTCCACCACCACACCGCTAATCTAAAGAAAAGTTAAATACGTTGCAAAAAAGCGATTCCCCTTTTTCTTTTTTATACGATAATTTAATACTTTCTAATGCTAATTTGTTATATACCCTTAACGTTAATCAAAAAAATGGCCGGGATTTTTTCATAAATGGCTTTTGACTTTAGCTCTTATTTTTAACAATACCCCTCTGGAAAAGTTGTAGTTTGTTTGATTTCTCAGTATTAGATAATGGTACTATCCATTACTCATCTTCTATTTGGTTTGATCACAATGCTTTATTTATGTCTTGGATTGTAGATTGGTTGAGCCGTAATTCGCAAGCAGAATTTAAGAGTTTTTTAACTACAGCTTAACTATCCTGAATGTCAAAAAAAATATGCTGGATAAACTAGAATCATCAAAACGGTTAAAAAAACAATTTTTAAATTGCCGCATATTTTACTGGAACTAGTAAGAATCAAAAATTTTTCCATCAGTAATCAAATATGTTTTACTTGCAAGTTTCGCTAAGCTAGCGGCATGTGTCGAAATCAGAATTGTTTTTCCTTCATCTTTGAGTTTAACGAAGAAATCAGTTATTCTCTTCGCGGATGCTTCATCAACGAAAGTTAGCGGTTCATCAGCAACGATTATTTTCGGCTCGGTTATTAACGCTCTTGCCACAGCCACTCTCTGCTGCTGACCACCTGAGAGCTGTTCTACGTTAAAATACGCCCTCTCCGACAATCCCAATTGACCCAGCAATTCAAGAGCTAACCCCTTGTATTTAGCAGGATCAATATCTTGGCATATAAGCGGAGTCATCACATTTTCTAAAGCGTTAAAGTTAGGAAGCAAGTTAATGTGTTGGAAGACAAACCCCATGTTTTTTCTTCTAAAAGAAGCTTTCCAACCGTCTGAGTATGCGGTGATGTTTTCCCCGTCGATTATTACTTTTCCTTTGGTAGGTGTTAGCAGTTGTCCAATTATACTCATCAAAGTGGTTTTTCCGCAGCCGCTGGGTCCCACCAATGCGGTTATTGCTCCATTCTCTGCGGTTATGCTTGCATCTTTTAAGGCTTCAACCTGGTTTTTTTTGCCTTGATTATAAATTTTAGTCAAGTTTAATGCTTCAATCATGCTCGGGCACCTCTCATGGCTATGTCAGGGTCAACTGTAGCGTTAAGCCAAGAAGGAATTACTGTAGCAAAAAGTAGAGGCACGATGGTTACAGCGAAAGTGAATAAAACTGTTTGTGGATTGATCAAAAAAGGAACTGGAAAGCTGGGATAAAGGTTAGCCCAACCCAACATGAAATCTCTAAGGACTGGCGCACCCAATACACTGTCATATAAAATGCCGATTGATAATCCAATTGCTCCAGCAAGCGCTCCAAGCACAAGGCTTTCCACAAACCGCACCTGGATGATGTCTGAGGTGGAAAATCCAAGTGATTTAAGTAAGCCCACTTCAAACTTCGATTCATGCCCTACAACGACAGTTTGATTAAACGCAATTATTGCAATGGCAATTAAAATAACGTACCATACGATTGAGAAGAATCCTGATCTATCGCCATATGTTTTCTGCTGGGCATCGAGAAGAACATCTTTTGTTACAACCCGGCAATTGGGTAGCTCTGTTATTTGTCGCGCTACCAAGTTGATGGCGGAATCTTTTGAACTAGCGTTCTTCATCATTCACATACACCAATAGATCTGTTACTTTCCCGTCAGGTATGTTAAAGAAATCTCGTGCTGTGTTCAAGTTCATCAATATCATGTCGGCACTGTAAATACTTGATTCGCTGTTGAATATTCCCACAACGTTATACCGCTTGATTACATTGGCCTCTGTTAGTATCGACAATTCAGTGCCGACGCTGGCGCCAAGTAATTCTGCTACGCCTTTTCCAATAACCACAGTTTGGTTTGACTGTGGATCAAGAAACTGACCTGCCTCTAAAGGATAAGCAGAAGACTGATCGGCGATAAAGGCGTTGGTTTGAGATGAGTTATCATTTGATGCTGAGTTTCCAATATCAAGACCTACAATAACGATTAGGGTGTTTCCGACATTTCCATAGCCCCAAATTCTCTCAGAGATTCCACTCACTCCGGGGAGCAGCAGCCAAAATGGGATTTATGTAGTAGGTTGAAATGAGCGTTTGTCTACCTGCTTGAATGCCTTGAATAGTTAAGTCAGGAGCATACTTTAAACTCAAAGCGCCCTCTTGCCCACTAGTCCATCTGACATGAATGCAACTGCTGAAAAAGCCGATGATGCAACGGCGAGGCAAATTAAGATGACGGCGGTTCTCATTTTGTATCTTTGTATGCAATTTAATGCATAATTCATTAGATTTTTAAATCTTTGCAACTATTTTCCTCCAACTTCAATTATCGAGTTGTTGGTCACTGTAAAGTTTGACGGCATCTGGAAGTCGATGTATGACGATCCCAAAGAAAAATAGCTGCAGTAACCACCAGGAACATCGTAAAGTCCAGTGCAAAATAACTCAACTCCAGGGTTTCTAGTTGAGGGGCTAAGGTTCCCAACAGCTATACTTGGTAACCCAACTAATTGGCGTAGGGAATCCGAGGTATTCTCTTTCATTGACCAAGAAATTTGCGATAAAGCGCAAGAACACAGAATGAAAAGTGTTAGAACAACCAAAATCGATAGTATTAATTTTGAACCCAAATTTATCGGCTTCCTCTAATGTTGATTTGATAGCTAAAAGACCCCTCGTACCCGTTTGATTCAGGAGACAAAAAGGAAACTTCGTTTCCGTAGGCAAACGCAAAAGAGATTGGCAGTTTAGGAGGCGGTGGCTTTACTATATCAAAGCCCTAAAAGTTATAGTGGTTAATTCAACATAAGGATTGTTTGGTGTCGCCTCAAACGTCACTATTAATATGCCGTTGCAGTACAACGAGAGATACCCTGATCTCTGCCAGATCGTGGAACTCTATATCCACGACCATTATAGCCGAGTCGTAGGTTGTAAAGATTGCTTTGTGAGCTATCTCTTTGACCCGCGGATAGCAGAATTCTTTTACGAGCTTAATTCTCTTTGGTTGAAGACAACAATATTGGCTCTGTTTGCCCTCCGTTTGACAAGAATGGCGTAAACTCTAACAAAAAACGCGGCGAACAAGATTATTATGACCGCCGAGAGAGATTTCGGCTATAAAGATTTTTTTAAGATTCAAAGGATGCACCCCAATCTTTTCCTTTAGCACATGCTAAAAAAGAAAACAGCTTGAATTCGATGCATTGATTTTAAGTATTGCTCAATGCTACCAGCGCCATTTGCAGCACCAGCAGTACTGTACCGGTAACCGCTAAAATTATGCATGCCAAAACAACCTTTCGATTCACACCCAGAATTTCGTCTCTAATCTCCGGGTTATTCTTGGAAGATCGCCGAAACAGAAAATTCCATACTACTAAGGCGATGGAAACAGAGTAGGCGGGGATAACTCCCCAAAGGAGAGGATACTGGTATGTTATAAAGCAGAAGAGGCAACCTACGTTGAACAGTCCAGGTGTTGTGTTGGAAGCACATGACGATGCAGCAGAGAACAACCATTGGCTGCGTAGCCCTCCAAAGAATGAAATGATCTAGGAGGGCATCGATGAATAGAAGAGGCAGAAGTAAAACGAAGCCTCGAGAAATCGAACTCATACAGTGGAGACCTCTTCTAGTTTTCTGTTCATGAGTCAAAGAATAGCCAACCGCCAAATGCAAACATCGTGAAAAAGCTTCAACACTAAGTTAGCCCAAGACCAGCGTGCGCCTGCTTAGAAAACGCCGAACTCGCACATTGCTCCAGAAACCGAAAATCAGCGAAACAACCGTTATCCAAAAAAGAAGTTGTCCATATTCGTGCGGCTAAGGTAGGTATGCAGCCCACTACCGATACTAAGGAAAAATTTTTCTCCAATTCATAACGTTGATCATCGGAAGCGTTTTGATGCCCTCTCTTACTCTGTATGCCTTCAGTGCGCGAAGCAGCCTAGAACTAAGCCGAAAAAAGCTATAGCTAAACTGACTACATACAAGTTTACATCATTCTCGTTTTCTTCCCCTATTTTTTAGTATCGTCGTTTTTGTGAACACTTAGTTTTTTGTAGGCGACTATTAGACTTCCTATGATTATAACGCCATAACTACTAACAGAGCAAGCATCAACACTCTTAGTGTTGCAGTTACGTCTGCTTACGCATACCATGTGTTTATTGCCTCAATTATCTGTTTGACTTCGGTTGTAGCCCGCAACTTGTATTGTCGTTCAGGCGAGATATATTGAGAGAATCCGTTTGCTAGGTCGTCCGCTGCTGTCTGGTTGTACGCTACTCGAGCGTTACACAACTTCCGCCCCGAGAAAAATAGCTGTTGATAGATTAACAGTGACTTCTGCCCCATAATTCGATGTGTCGACAGTGATTGCATAGTTTCGTCCATACCAGTCGCAGTAGGTTTCAATATGAAGTTTTCATAGTCGTTTACAAGTTGCATAGCGCACATGAAGCATTCGACATAGTGCACCTTTCCATTTTCATCTGTTACCCTGTAACGTGCTTGAGAGTCAGCAGTTACATCCATGCCGCAAGCTTCGCACTCTAAAATTGTGCTTATTGTAGCCTGAGGAGTTTCAAAGCTCCAAGGTTTTAGAGATAGTGATTCGCTCGTCGTACGTTTGCCGTTGATGTGCGAGTGGCTGAAGGGTTGAGCGTGAAGGGTTACGCTCGAAATCGTGTACCGACTCCATTGATAAGCGCAGCTTGAGTTATAGTTAGTCCATATTGCGTTTACAGCAACCGTATCGTTCGTTAACGCTGAAAGCCATTTTGATTGCCCATTGTTAGGCGTGCAAGCAGCGCATCTGCAGCGTGGAATTGTAGACTATTCTGTTTTTGCTACAGCTTCCTGCAACGATAATTAGCGCGTCAAGAGGTTAACAGTAACGTCAGTGCCGTTGTTTTTCAAGTTTAGGTTATTACATAATTTCGTCCATAGTAGTCACAGAACGTCGTAATATTGAGGTCTCGATAGGTTCTTTGTAATCTAAACGCACAGATTACGCAGCAGGCAACGTGAGGTTCCGTTGAATCATAGATTTTGAACCTTGCTTAACCAGTAATATCCACATCCATTCCACATTGTTCACAGACAGAGGTGAGCCTCCCCCATATTGTAGTGCCGCTTGAGCAATCCCAATTCTCGTTGAATTTGTAACTGTAGCATTTGTTAGCGCAAAGCCAACTTGATGTTCCCATGTTTCGTGATGCAAGCAAAGCATCCGCCACAGAAGAATCGTAAACAAGTCTATTCTTAGTGCATCCACCGCCAGTAGTAACTAGCGCAGTCTGTCTATTAACCGTAAGCCCACTGCCCTTCTGTTTCGCGCTTATCGTTATTTCGTGAGATCGCTATTGTATTATAGAAAGATGTGATGTTTAGTTCTCCATAAGTTTTGATTAATTTGAGTGCACAAACCAACAACAAGCAATATGTTCATCGCCTGAGCTATCAACAATTTTAAAACGCATTCACCAATTAAATCCACACTCATACCACATTGTTCACATCGCTGCGTCGTAACCTGCACAAATTACTTCCCAGTTTGATAGTAATAATAGCTTACTTATACTAAATAATGTTTTCGTTTAGCACTTAGAAAAACCCTTGCTTAACTATGCCGTCTGGTATTTTTGAGCGTTTGTTGTTACGCATTACATTCACAGCTTGTTTGCCCTACATTTGGTGGCTAAGTGTTACTTTATGGAGCGTTTGCATTGTGGGCAGAACTCAGTTACATCTTGGAATCAACCGTGCTTTGCAGTACCCGCAAGTTTCTGTTGATAGCCAAGATTGAATTTTCGATTTCTCCTTCTTGGTTTCTCAACTAATCTGGCTATAAAGATGCTTGCTTCCAAGAGCCCTAGTAATTGGACTCCAAAATTAAATCGCCCATTGGAGTGGCCCCCGGCGAAATCAGCATAGCAGCGATAACCATGCCCAGATAGATCCATTTGCGTTTTCCCGTAATTAAGTTGGTTTTGATTATGTTGAATTTTACTAGGATGACAAAGAAGACTGGTACGGTGAATAGGCCTCCGCTTATGAGTACTGTGAAGAATACGATGTTGTAGAAATCCATGATTGGAATGTAGGGTAATGCGCCTACTGCGTAGTAGAAGGGGAAGAATCCCTGTATGAATGAGGGTGCTAAAAAGAAGAAGCCGAATAATGCTCCTACTATGAAGAGGGCTGTTACTGAAGTTACGTATGGGAATAGCATCTTTTTTTCGTTGTCGTAGAGTGCTGGGCTAATGAATTGTATGGCTTCGTAAGCAAATACCGGTAACGTAATCCCTACTGCGAAGACCAATGCCGCGTAGGCGTAGAGTGTGATTGGGTCTGACATGGAGCCTGCGAATAATTGAGCATTGGACGGTAGAAAACTATCAGAAATATAAGTTAACAGAACCGACATTAACGGTTTATAATTGCTTGTTAAGGCAAAAAAATCTGTGTTAGCCGGTAAAACCAGCATAATAAACAGTGAAGTAAGGAACACTGCTAGGACAACTTTCATGCGTTTAGTTAATTCCGCAATGTGTCCCCAAAAAGAGTTGAGTTCTTTTTGCATATAGTCTCCAGCATGAAAGTTTTTAGCCTAAAAACTAATTACTTAGAAGAAAAATGTGGGTGCGGTGTAATCACGCTGCGCCTAGTAATTTGGCTTTGACAGAGATTTCTTCGCTGAGTTGGTCGCGTGTTTTGCCTTCGGTTTGTATTCCAAGGCGTTGTGCGGTGTCTAGCAGCATTTCGTCGCTGCTCTTGATTGTTACGCGTGGAGCTGTAGCAGATACTGTTTGGGCTTGTACTGTGGGGGTTTGTGGTTCTGCGGTTGCAGCTGCGGTGAATTCTTTTTGTGCCTTGCTGAATTCTCCTTTAGCGCGGCCAAGGGATTTTGCGAACTCCGGAATCTTCGATGGACCCCAAAGAATAATGACTATAGCGACTACACCGATGATAATCCATTCCCATCCTTCAAGCATTCAAAAATACCCCTAAAATTCATGGTCTAAGTTAACTCTAGGCTGGCTAAAATCATAAACGTTTGTTGGTGTACACAGGTAATCACAGTTCATGGCGAATTAGCACTTTCTTGCCTATTTCAATGGTTTTTTGGCAGTAAGAAGATAAATACGTGATTGCATTATCCCTCAAGAAAGCTTCAAGGTAACTGGTGAATAACTAATGAAGTATATACTCGTTGTCGGAGATGGCATGTCGGATTATCCGATTCCGGAATTGGGCGATAAGACTCTGCTTCAAGCAGCAGTTAAACCCTACATGGATTCTATTGCTGCAAAGGGCAGAAGTGGCCTTATTAAAAACGTTCCTGACGAGATGACTCCCGGCTCAGACACAGCGATATGCTCAGTCCTCGGTTACGACCCACGCATCTATAATACCGGCAGAGGACCACTCGAAGCACCCGCACGGGGCATACAACTCGGCCCAAACGACACCGCATACCGCTGTAACATAATCACTGAAGAAAACAACGCCATAGCCGACTACTCTGCGGGGCACATAACCACCGAAGAAGCAACCGAACTAATAGCCGCAGTTAAGAAGGCGTTTGATAAACCCAACGAAATCGAATTCTACGCCGGCTTAGACTACAGGCACTTTTTAATCCTGCGCAACTTCCCCAACCCAGAGCAAATCAAATGCGTTCCACCGCATGATGCACGGGGCGTGCCAGTAGCGGACGTGTTGCCAAAAGCGTTGGTCCCTGAAGCAGAAAAAAACGCACAGTTACTTAGGGATATGATAGCGAAATCCAGAGACATCCTGCGTGACCATCCAGTTAACGTTGCCAGAGAAATGTGTGATCAACGCCCTGGCAATTTGATTTGGCCTTGGGGCGGCGGCAAAAAACCATCCATGCCCACCCTCAAAGAGAAATATGGCATAAAATCCGCCGTAATCTCAGCAGTTGACCTGGTGAAAGGGATCGGCACCTACGCGGGCATGCAAATCATAAAGGTTGAAGGCGCAACTGGACTCTACGATACTAACTATGAAGGCAAAGCAGACGCCGCCTTGGAAGCACTAAAAACTAACGATTTAGTCTTCGTGCATGTGGAAGCGCCCGATGAAGCGGGGCACGTCGGCGACTATAAGTTGAAACTAAAAACCATCGAAGACTTAGACAAACGCTGCCTGGGTAGAATCATGGATGGCATCACTGAACCCTATGCCATAGCGATTTTGCCAGACCATCCCACACCAGTTAAAACCCGAACCCACTCGCGTGATCCAGTGCCATTCGCCATAGCCGCGCCGTCACTGGCACCAGACGGGGTTAAAGTGTTCGATGAGTTCTCTGCAAAACAGGGCGGATACGGCTTGGTTGAGAAGGATTATTTAATTTCCCTTCTTCTTTCCACCCGTTAAAATTCTTTTTAGTATTGAGTATGTTAGCGTTCGAATAGTCTGCTAATTGCGGATTGGGTGCTTTTAGTTTAAGAAATAAGAGAAGAAAATTAAGTGGTTGACTGTTGTGGCGGGCACTCTTGTTTGGCGTCGATGTCTTTTATGCGGCGTTTTATGACGGTTTTAATTTCGGGGTCTTCTTCTTGATGGTCGGCGTCGACTAAGAGTTTTCTTGCTGTGGGTAAGCTTTTTGTGCCGAACATTTTCGCGAATTTGCTGCTGCGTTTTTCTAGGATGCGGAAGTAGCGTGGTAGGACGCAGACGAAGTTGAGTGGGTAGCGTTTGCCGCGGTCTAGGTCAACTACGACCAGTTGGACGCGTTCTTGCGGGTGGTTGCCGTTGCCGTTTTTGACTGCGTATATTTTTAAATTTATGTTATCCCCAACTCCCTTGTACACTTATCAAGTTTTTACTTACTACAAGTTGCACTGATTGTTATAACTCCCTTCGCCTCTAAACCATATTAAACTTTCCCAAAAACACCCTCAAACCGTACAACACAACCCCACAAAAACAGGATCAAACAAGCCCCTACTTGCAATGTTCGCCTTTGTATCTGCTTGCAGAAATCGCCGCAACCAGCCCGCAATCGCCAGAACCCGCCAACACCAAAACAGCCGCTTTAGCCAAGCCTGCTGGTTGTTGTTGAAAAAAGAGCGGTCTGCGGCAACAACCAATAAAAAAAATTAAGCCTGATCATTATGAGTTACTCTGGATTGTTACAGAGACTTCAGATTTCAAGCTATTAATGCACCAAAAAATCTATAATCCATCAACCGCTAACATCACACACGGGGTACACCTATGAGCAGAGTTGAATCAGCCAGTTTTAAATGCCCACAATGCGAATGGGCAATAACGACGCCGTTTGGCAAAGAAGACCTAACAGACCACATAGCACTCCACAATGAACGACATCACAATAAAGTGCTAAGGGCAAGGATTTCAAAGTCGGAATTAATCAGACTATAGAGAAAAAGCGATAACTCCCATACTTTTTTCAGCCGTCTTGTGCTGATCGAATTTTTTCAGGGCGGATTAACCAAGTTTTTGCTAAAGAGTTAAAACATTCCCCAAACGCATAGAATAACCAAGACTATGCAGCCAGCAACAGCCCCTTCTGTCTTCGAATTACTAGCCAAACCCGTCCAAACAGCCCTCTATGAGTTTGGATTCACAGCGCCTACGCTGCCCCAAACCAAAGCGTTCCCGCCGATTCTGGCAGGCGAAAACGTGCTTTTGATTGCGCCGACTGGCACTGGCAAAACCGAAGCCGTTTTACTGCCGATTTTCTCGAAGCTGGTTGAACAGAAAAGCGCAGAAGAACACGGCATACAAGTTATCTACATAACGCCCCTTCGAGCACTCAACCGCGATATGCTCAAACGCCTGCAATACTGGAGCCAAAAACTCGACATAACCGTCGATGTACGCCATGGCGACACAGAAATGAAGATACGCCGCAAACAAGCCAAACAACCGCCCCAAATGCTCGTCACCACCCCTGAGACTCTGCAAGCGATTCTGCCTGGGTCGCAGATGCGTCGGCACCTCAAAGCGGTGGAGTTTGTGGTTGTGGATGAAGTGCATGATTTAGCAGGGAGCAAACGCGGAGCACAATTATCGGTGGCATTGGAGCGTTTACGGTTGGTTACTGGCAGGGAATTCCAACGCATCGGCTTATCAGCCACCATCGGCAACCCCCAAGAAATCGCCAAGTACCTCGCTGGAAGCCGCCGCAAAATCGCCATAATTGGAGGCTTCGGCGGAGAAGAGTTACCGTTACAGCGTCGAAAACCCCTCACCCACCGAGAAAGACTATGAATTGGCAGGCAAACTGGATACTTCGCCTGAAGCAGCGGCGAGAATCAGGCGCATACTCGAACTGGTGGATAGCCATCAGTCTACGCTTATTTTCGTTAATAGCCGCACTATCGCTGAGGTTTTAGGGTATAAGCTGGCGCAGTTGGGCAGAGAAGACATAGCCGTCCATCATGGCTCCATCTCTAAAGAAGAGCGTATCGCGATTGAGGATGAATTTAAAGCTGGGCAGCTAAAAGCCATCATCTGCACGAGCACCCTTGAATTAGGCATCGATGTGGGGCAGGTGGATTTAGTTGTTCAGTACATGTCGCCTCGGCAAGTTAACAGCTTAATCCAGAGGGTTGGCAGAAGCGGGCACCGATTAGGCAGGGAATCCCACGGCGTCATAGTTACCGTTTATCCCGACGACACGCTGGAGGCTTTGGCGTCGATTAAGAATGCAAAGGCGGGGCTGATTGAGCCAGTGCCGATGCATACAGGCGCCCTCGACGTTTTAGCGCATCAAATCGCAGGCTTACTCATGGATGCGCAGCCGCTTGCAGTAGAGGACTTAACACGCATAATCCACCGAAGCTACCTCTACCACAAAACCCAGAAAACCGAACTCGCGGACCTGCTACGCTTTTTAGACAGCCTCAACCAAATAAGACTAAACGAAGACGAAACCGTTTTGACTAAAACCAAAAAAACCCGCATCTACTACTACGAAAACCTATCCATGATACCCGACGAACGCCGCTACCCAGTCATCAACGTCATAAGCGACCGCAAAATCGGAACGTTAGGCGATGAATTCATGGCGTTGCATGCGCGTGTGGGCTTGAATTTTATTATGAAGGGTAAGGTTTGGCGGATTGTTCAGATTGAGGATGAGGCGGGGACGGTGCATGTGGTGCCGTCTGAGGATCCGATGGCGTCTGTGCCTGGTTGGGATGGGGAGATTTTGCCTGTGCCCTTTGAGTTGGCGCAGCAGACAGGGCAGAACCGCCAAAGAATTGCGCAGGTGCTCAAGGAGACGGGCGATCCCGCTGTTGCGGCTGAGGTTTTAGCCAAAGAATTAGGTTCAGACAAAGCCAGCATGACGCAAGCCATCAGCGAAGTCTACGAGCACATAAAGTTGGGTGCACCGTTGCCGACACAGAACCATATTGTGCTGGAAGTGTATGACCGCTACATCATTGTGCATGCCTGCTTCGGTGAACTCGTCAACAAAACACTCGGCGGCATCTTTGACAGCGTCCTCTCGGAGCGCGAAGTCATCAGCGGCTGGTGGACCGACGGCTACAGAATCCTAATCGAAGCACCGCGTAAGTTAAACAAAATGGAACTCGCCGAATTACCCCAAACGCTATTTGGACTCAGCGATGAAGCGGTAGATAACGCCTTCAAAAAGTATTTAGACGCTAAATTCCCCTTCGGCTACAAAATGAAATTCGTCGCAGAACGCTTCGGCGTACTCCCAAGGGGCAAAACGATGAGTTACCAACGCCAAGCCGACCTCAAAAACCGCTTCGACAACACACCCGTCTACCGCGAAACCATCCGAGAAGCCATGATGGAAAAAGTCGATTTAGACAAAGCCAAACAAATCATGCAGCAAGTGCGAGAGGGCAAAATTAAAGTCACCACCTACATCAGCTACGAAAAACCCTCACCGCTAGCCTATTACATTTTATCGAAATTCGGCGACGTAACCGAGTTAATGGCGCCTGAAAAAATCCTCGTAAACAACGTAGACAAACTCAAAATGGCAATCGAAGCCCGAGAGACGACACTGCTGTGCATGAAATGCGGCGAATGGACGACTCACCAGAAAATTAAGGAGCTACCAGAAGAGCCCAAATGCGGCAAATGCGGGTCAGGGTTGCTGGCTCCGCTGTATCGCTCACAGGACCAAGCGAAACTGCAAGATGCACTAAAACGCCGAAAAGAAGGCAAAGAACTCACGCCAGAAGAACTCAAAGAAGTCAGCCAAGCAAGACGCAAAGCAGACCTGATCTTGAGCTACGGCAAAGAAGCAGTCCGCGCCCTACAGGTCAAAGGCGTCGGACCCGAAACGGCATCGCGAATCTTGGGTAAGATGCATCCTGAAGAAGACAAGTTCTACATGGACCTGCTTAAAGCGAAGATTCAGTTTCTGCGGACAAGAGAATTCTGGGACAAATAGGCGGCTCAATTACGGCTTAGCAGAAGAGTTTACGCTAAAAGTGACTGATGATTGTATATGTGAGCCGTCGTGAAGGTTTGCATGTACAACTATAGTGTGGGTTCCGTCAGGTACCCCAGTTAAGGTTACTCTGGCAAACAGTGCATTCTGGCGTGCTCCCAAGTTATAATACCAGATTGGTTGATAGCCCTCCTGCCAGTCCGCAGTGTAGAAGACACCGTTTATAAGCCAATTGTTTGAGCTTACACCAACCTGCAACTCGGGCCACCACCCAGCCGTGTATGTTTGGTTGTGTGGATAGAGTATGACTATCTGTGTTGGGTAGGAGCTGTTGTGTGGGTCCCACTCAATGAAGGAAACTGTGACTTTAGGTTCCCCTACAGTGGGGGTTGAGGGTGGAATTGTGGGTGTTGGGCAAGGAGTAGCCGTAGGAGTGGGGGACAGGCTTTTTGCTTCAAAGTCCGAGAGCAACCAGTAATGGTAACTGAATAGGGCTATTGCGGCTATGGCGATGACTGTTGCGGCTGCGAGTTTTCTTCTCATTAAATCACCGCTTATGCATAGGTTTGGGCCACGATTTAGCTCTCCCCAGGGAACAGCCTGTTCCCCAAAAAGAACACCCACGCAACATGAACAACTCGATGCAGGGTCCATGTATTGTTGCCTTTTGAGTGGATTTTCTTGCAGGAAGTTTTGGAGAAAAATTCAATTTATACATAGCGCCACATCCACATCCAATCCGCCCCTGCATGAAACCATGTTGGGCGTGTGGCGGAAAACGCTTATTCCGACACCGCAACAGACGCTGAAAAACGTTGCAACCACCAAAACAGAGCCGCACTCCTCAAGCAGTCTTGTGGAAAATTAAAAACCGCCACACCTACATAAAGAGAAAAAAATGAACGCTCACTCAAGCCGCTTGGAAGGTTTATAGATACGTTTGATTCCAGTTGCTTAGCCGTGATTTCAGTGGCAAAACAAGAAGCCCCCGCCCTAAAGCGTTCAATCGGACTCTGGAGCGCCGTCGCCATCAACGTCGGCGCAATCATAGGCGGCGGAATATTCGTCGTCACAGGCATCGCCGCAGGCTACGCGGGCTCAGCACTCATCCTCTCCATGATAATCGCAGGCATCATCGCATTCATCACAGCATTTAGCTTCGCCAAATTAACCGCTTGGCAACCCGTAGAAGGAGGCGTGTACGAGTATGGTCGGCAACTGGTTTCGCCATACGCTGGGTTTTTGGCTGGGTGGATGTGGCTTGTCGCCAACACTTTCACAGGTGCCGCTGTTTCGCTTGGTTTCGCGTTTTATTTAGGGCTCTGCTATACCTGGTTTGCCCGCCAACATCGTTGCCGCCGTCATGTGTCTGGTTTTCACAGGCTTAAATCTGCTGGGTGCAAGAGAATCAGCAAATGTTAACAACGTGTTTGTCGCCATCAAACTTGCAGTTTTAGCGTTCTTTGTAGCCTTCGGAGCCTTCAACGTTAACACAGCCAACTTTGCCCCGTTTGTGCCTCTTTCAAGCGGAGTCTTATATGCGACTTTTTTCATCTTTTTTGCTTACGGCGGCTTCGCAAGAGTCACCGTAATTGCTGAGGAAATTAAGGATGCCAAACGCAACGTGCCACGGGCGCTTTTGTTGTCGCTGGGGATTTCGATGCTGATTTATGTGCTTGTGGGGTTGGTGGCTGTTGGGTTGATTGGTGCGGATGGGCTTGCAGCTTCAGCTTCCCCGCTCAGTTCAGCCATCGGCGTCACAGGCAACTCTTTAGCTGTGCAGTTAGTCGCCATCGGCGGTTTAGTGGCAACAGCCAGCGTACTGTTGACCGCGATTTTGGGGGTTTCTAGGATGGCTTATTCGATGGCACGCCGCAACGATTTGCCCTCGGCGTTGGCGCGGCTAAACGGCAGGTTCTCGACGCCTTATTATGCGATTGTTGGAACGGGTGTTTTGATGGCGGTGTTGGTGCTATTTGTGGACCTGACAAGAGTTGTGGCAATCAGCACTTTTGCTTTGGTTCTCAATTATTCTATCACAAACATATCAGCCTACAAACTCAAAAATGGGAACAGAAAACTGCGGTTCCTGCCCATCTTGGGTTTAGGCACCTGTATCATGCTTTTGGGTTTCATTCTATTCGCCTCTACCGAAGCTTGGCTCATCGGCGTTGCATTCGTAATCGCAGGCTCAACCTACTATGTGGCTAAGAAGCGGTGGCAGAAAAGAGTTTTAGCCCACGACAACAACAATAAACCATCAACGAAACCCAACGTAGGTTTAACCGATGCCCATTAAAGCCGTCTTATTCGACATGTTCGATACCATTATGCTCATCGAAAAAGACCACGAATTTTATCCACCTTCAATCAGGCGAATGTATAGGTACCTAAACATGCATGGCGTCGATGTTCCCTTTGAAAAGTTTGAGCAGACCTACATCAGTGAACGCAACAAGATTTTTGCGAAAGCCGACTCGAACTTCGATGAACCCCACTTCAACGTACGCATCGCTGCTACGCTGAACAGTTTAGGATACAACTATGATGTTTCAAGCCCCATCGTCTGTGCAGCAACGGGTGAGTTTTGTGAGGAATTCATGAAGTACGTCCACATAGACGCCGACACAGAGGAAACCCTCAAAGTGTTGCATAAAAAGTACAAGTTAGGGGTCATCTCAAATTTCGCCATCCCCGAATGCGTAGTTAAACTCCTTAAAACCAGCGGCATCAACGACTTGTTTGAAGTGGTTGTGGTTTCGGGGGCAATTAACAAGCGCAAACCCAGCCAAGAAATCTTCAAAAGCACCCTAAAATTGATGAACCTATGCCCTGAGGAGGCAGTTTTTGTCGGCGACACAATCGACGCAGACATCGAAGGCGCCAAAGCTGTGGGCATGAGGGCAGTTTATATCGAGCGGCGGGTACAGAAAGCGTCCGAAAAGTTTAGCCCAGACCAAACCATAAAGCGCCTAAATGAATTGCCCTCTGTGCTTGAGCGGTTCTAAAAAAGTTCACTTAGGAGAGGCGCTTTTTCTTCGTTTTGAGTGGTTATCATGCTTGTTAGTTCACGGTACATTTGGGCAAAAAGAACCCCTTTGATGGTTGCTATGTAAACTTCTTTTTTCCCATCGCTTGATAGACGTATTAAACCATTATCTACCAGAAACGTGAGGTAATCGTTTAGTTGCACAAAACTCAAGTTAACCGTATGCATGATTTTTGTTTTTCGAACGCCTTCTTTTGCGCTTTCAAGTATATTAGCGATTATACTTAGTTGGTCGCGTCTTTTTTGATTTGCATCCAGCAACCATTTTACCTCGGTAGGCGACTCTTATGTCTTGATTCTGCTTATAAATTTTTATTATTAATAATATTAATTCTGATTTAGCTGCTTTAATACTCAAAATCTGAATATTATGCATCATATTACATAGAAAGCCTTTATCTGCTCCAGCGAGAAAAAACAGTAGTGAAAACGTATGCTGATTGGCGCAATTTCAGATTCACACGACAATCTGGTGCAGATAGAAAAAGCCGTGCAAATGCTAAACGACCACAAAGTAAGCTTAGTGCTCCATGCAGGCGACTACGTTTCACCCTTCACAATCGCACACTTCAAAAAACTCAATTGCCCCCTCATCGGCGTTTTCGGCAACAACGACGGCGACCACCAACTCCTCACAAAACGATTTAACGAAACCACCAACTGCACAATACATGACCGCTTCACACAGGTAACTGTTGAGGGCTACAGAATCGGCTTGCTGCACGGTGACGAAGCGGAACTGCTAAATGCACTGGTAGATAGCGGTTACTTCAACGCCGTAGTTCATGGGCACAGCCACAACAAAAGCATCCAGCAAAAAGGCAAAACACTGGTTATTAATCCAGGGGAACTCTGCGGTTATTTGACTGGAAAAGCCTCGTTTGCGATGTTGGATACCGTTAAAGCTGAGGCTCAGAATAGTTGAATTTTAGCGGGTTTAGGGTACTTTTGGTTTAGCTTTTTGAATTAAACGCCAATTTTCAAGCTTTTCTGTTCTTGATGTATGGCAGTCACATAGCTTTATGTGCCCAACATGGTTGAATACCCATTCAATGTTCTAGCGGAGGTGAATTTTTTTGAGTGAAAACCGTTCACATAAAAAAAGCAAAGACATGACCGTTGAAGAAGCAGGAAAGATGGGTGGACAAAAAGTCAAGAAACTCGTTGCTGAAGGAAAAGAACACGAAGAGGAATAAAGAAAAATTTAGCCCTTTTTTTAGGACTTGCTAATTTCTTATTCAGGTTTTAGATCAGCGTTCTCTGAGCCAGTGTAGAGTCGTAAACAAATCGTAAACCATCAGTTGCATATGCACCCCAAAAATAAGCCCGCACCAAACAATCGTCTATAGAAACAACATTACCCTAACACAAGCATAGTTATTTATCTCTAAAACTTGCAAACGCCTGCCTATAAATAAGGGAGGGGGTACCTCGGCAGAGCAACAAACGTTTATTCTAAGTTGGTTTTGGCAATGCTTAGGGTAATCTCCTCAACCAACTTGCAATCCAACCCAAACGCAGACCATCAAACAGACACCACAGTCAAGCCCGCTGGAAGAAGATGAGTATAGCGGGTCCCTCAATTATCTACTGCTAACAAGCAAACATGTTGTTGAAAAAAGCAGGGGTCACAGCAACAACTAAAACAAAACTACTGCAAGCTAAACGACAATTAAAAACCCAAAGCACTTTTAAAAGTCACTGCTTTTCCCATACCTCAATCAGCGCCGCCACAGCCTTCGCTTTTTCCGAATCGGTGAAGCGGTACATGTGAATCCGACCATAAACCCGCACTTCAACTATACCCTCAGCTTCCAGAATCTTTAGGTGCTCAGCGGTAGCTGAATAATTCATCTTTATTCTTCTAGCAACATCCGAAATGTTGAGTTGCCCGAGTTGGTAAATCAGCTTTAGAATTTTCATGCGGGGCTTGGACGAGAAGACTTCTTCGAGTTCCAGTTTATTTTTGCCTCCGCTCATGCTCCAACCCTTCGCTTAACTGGCGCTCAAGTTCCTCGGCAGGGATACTGGGCAACGAAACCCGCGTAACTCTGCCTCGTGTCTCAGCTGATGCAACCTCCGTTTTCAGTACGCCCAATTTGGTGAGGTACTGTGCGTAATTCCAGATTTGGGTGTGACTGTTGGGTTTCTCCTCAAATTCTTCGCAAATGACTGCGTAGGAGTTTTCGAGTTCTGAGAGGGCAGCATAGACTTCCTCGTTTTCTTTAAAGTAACGTGCCACCGCAAGCAAAAAGAGGCGTTCATGCAACCCCAAAGATTCAAGTTCACTTCGGCGCAAACTCGGAACAATGCTTGACACTGCGAACCGTACGCATTCGGGTTCAAGCATGCCTGCGTCGTTTGCATCGGCATATTTGCCTGCTCTCCAAAGCAACTCTATGCCAAATCTTGCGTTGCCCGTCTCCGAAAACGCTAACTCTGCAACCAACTCAACGACATCTTCTGGCACGGCACCCAACTCAAACGCCAACTTGACACGGTTACTTAGGATGTCAATCAACTGGGTTTTGCCGTAGCGTTCCAAACGAATGATGCTTCTTTGAAGCGTACTCCGTGCGCTCTCATCCAGTCCCTCAGTTGGTTTCAGGTCACGCATGATAAAAATGAATGAAAGCCGCTGAGGTTTCCCTTGCCGCATCTCCTGCAGTCGTGTGAGTTTGTAAACCGCATCGGAACCTTCCTTTTCGATTAAACTGTCGAACTCGTCAAGGGTTAGAATTATGGTGGCTTCTTCCTCATCTAGCACCTGCATGAGCGTAGCGAGGATTTCTTCTGCTCCATATCCTCTGGCTGGGAAGTTGGGGCGAAAAACCGTAACTGCCCGATGCAGAATCGGTTGAAGCGCACCACGGAATTCACGGCAGTTAACATGAACATAGCGGAATTTGAGGCCTTTCTTGTTAGCTTCAGACGTGAGAGTTGCGCCGAAATGCTGAGCTAACGCCGTCTTCCCAGTGCCCACGTCACCCGTTAAAATTACCCGCTGCGACATCCGCTCAGGACACCGCAAAATAAACCCGAAAAACTCCAGAAGGAGGCGCTGCTGGGCTTCCCTATGCTGCAGCTGCTGGGGCACATAGTTTATGTCCAGTTTAGATTCGTCTTTGAATATGCTCTGATGCGGCTCCACAGTTTTTATTTCCTTCAGGTATGCTGTATTGTTTTGGAATCTATAAGCTTTATAACTACTTCCACTGATTTCTTGGCTAAAGACTTGCTTGATAGAGAGCCGTGGATACGTTTGGTATATTCAGAATGGGTTAAACGCAAAGAAACAGAAGTACTTACATGGCAAATAGATAAGCCAGGCGACGACGATGACGGTGGATTTCGTGCTGAAAAACCAAATGATGTAGGCGGAGTTTGGTCGACTGCCGAGACATTATTTGTTTTACTAAAATACAAACTTCGTCCTCTCACAGATAGTCGAGTGCAACGTGCCAAAGCTTGGTTGGTTCGCCACCAGAACCTAGGCGGCGACTATGGAGACGGCTGGCCTCTAATTAACCGCGGAAACAGCTTCGTGGACACTACATCTCGCGCGATCCTTGCATTGTCCTACTTTAAAGAAGACGCCGAGGTTATGGCGTCAATAAAGCGGGCTAAGGATTGGCTTTTGGAAAACCAAAATGAAGACGGCGGCTGGAGCATTTGGAAATACGAAGACAGCCTAGTATCAGCTACAGCTCTCACATTATTGGCGCTCAGAAGACTGGTGGACTTGTTCCCAGAGGAAGAAAAAATCAAAATCGCGATTCTTAACGCTGCAGCTTGGCTAAAATCAGCTCAGGACTCTAATACGGGCCTATGGGGCTTCACACCCAATGCTGCAGATTGCACTGTAGAACCCAATAACGCCAGCACCAGAATGGCTGTCTATACACTGTATAAACTCGGCGAAGACTTAGAAGAGTACCTGCCAGCGTTGAAATCGTTTATAGCTGAGTTTGAGGCGGAAGGTCGATGGCGCACAGTCAACGAAACCTACACGCTCAAGTACTTCGGCGAAGGCCTAGACCAGCGGCTTTCATGGTTTAACGCGCCATTTATGCTTCTGATGCTTGTGACATATGCTCGATGCGTCCCAGGCAGTGTGCAAATCAAACCGATAATCGACGGTGCCGAGTCTCTCAAAAAATTTGACACACTCTACATGAATCGTGAAGTCACGGATATCTCCGTGGGCGGTAACCTTGACATTCGGCCTTGGGCATCTGTTCAGTACCTCCGCGGGTTATTGGAGGCTGAATCGTATTTACAGGACCACCTCGACGACTATGTTGCAGTCATGGGCAAAAAAGTCGCGATCATCGAGAAAGCCGGTATGCTAAAGTCTATGCCTATAGTTATGCCGTTTAAGCGAACAAGCAGTGTGTATGTTAGCACCAGATTTTTGATTATGCTTATTCCGGCGATAGGTTTAGGTTTAATCGGAATCTCATACTTTACGGAACTGTTTGATTTTGAAAAATCGGTGATAGCCAGCTTATTCACTGTGTACATGATAACATTTGGGGCGCTTGTTATTGGGTTTAAGCAGAAGGTTGTGTCGAAGTCAAAGTTCATCTTCATGTATTTCCCTATTTGGGCGTTGGCTGTTACGGGTACAGTGCTGTTCGTAATGGGCGAAAACATTGAAGCGCTTGTGGTGTTGCTGCTCATCGGTTTCCCCGAGTTGCTTTCGCTGGTAATGAATAAGGTCGGCAAAGAAGAACACAAATAATCCGCCATTTTTTGGCCTAACCTTTTTCTCTTTTCCTTCTTTGTCCTACATCCGTTGGATTCAGCTAATGAATACAACAACTGTACTTTCAAAACAAAACACTAATAAACACATTCCGCAATCCATATTTTCCGACACATCATGATACCAAAATACTTCTTTTTCACAAAAGGAGTTGGCAAACACAAAGAACAACTCCAATCATTCGAATTAGCACTAAGAGATGCAGGCATCCAAATGTGCAACCTAGTCAGCGTATCATCCATCGTTCCACCGGGCTGTCAACTTGTCACCCGAGAAAAAGGCTTAAAAATGATTCACCCGGGCGAAATCACCTTTGTAGTTATCGCCCGAAACGCAACCAACGAACCTCACCGCCTAGTAGCATCCTCAGTTGGCGTAGCTATTCCTTCAGAGAAAAACCAGTACGGCTACCTCTCTGAACACCACAGCTACGGCCAAACAGACGAAACCGCAGGCGACTACGCAGAAGACCTCGCCGCCACCATGCTAGCAACCACCATGGGCATACAATTCGACCCCGAAACAGCATGGGATGAACGCAAAAAAATCTTCAAAACCACTGGCTTAATCATCAAAACCGACAACACCACCCAATCCGCAGCAGGCGACAAAAACGGACTCTGGACCACCACCGTTCAGCAGCAGTGCTTGTTCCACCAGAAAACGGCGACATTAAAACAAGAATAAAAAAAAATAAAAAGGTTTAAGCAAAAAGGTTTAAGCAAGTTTTTTAGACTTGCCTAATTTTCCGCTTTAGCTTTCAAATCAACATTTTCTTTTTTGAGAGTAGCATTCTCTTCCATCATTGCCTTCATGACAGCGTTAAGTTGGGTCATCATGTCGTTGATGCGTAAGTTTAGCAGGCTGATCTGTTGCTGTATTGGGGGTGTGGGTTCGTATTGTTTTGGGGTTTCTTGGCTCATTTTTTAATCACATTAGCCAATATAGCGGTTGGAATTGAAGGGTTGAATTGTACCCTCTGTGGGTCCACGTGATGGCCCACCCGTGGGCCCTTCGGTGGGGTGAATTTTAAAAAACGCTCGATTAGCTGCGGCTTGTTGGATTTGGTGTGTTTATTTGCGTAAGAGAAGCTAAGGCATTGTGCGGGTGCTTGTTTGGCGTTTTATTGGCGGTGCGTGGTTTTCGATAATGTTTTGTTGGGAAGTTGCAGACTAGCCCCTGCAGGCGTATATTTAGAGCAAGATAATCTCAACATGCATTGCTTATGCCCGGCAAATATTCAATGAATGCATGGTGCTTCAATGGGTTATGCTGCAAGTGTTTTTCTTTATACAAGGGAGGGGGTAGGTGCTCTGAGGTAGGTAGGTCCTGCTAAGTCTAAAACTGTTCTGCTTGCGTATAACACTACAACCAACCTGCAACCGTTAAAACCAGCCGAGGCCAAAACAGACACAGCAGCCAAGCCTGTTGGTTGTTGTGTTGAAATAAGAGGGGGGTCTACAGCAACAACTCACAATAAAAAAGTCATCACAAAATTTGAGGTGCCTACAAAATATTGCCCATTCAATGGCACTGATGGCTAACATCTGCATTCTATTGAGGGATAACTATGGGAAGTGCATAAGTTTGCTGCTAAAGGGTGGGGTTTTTGTTGAAAACTTGCTGCTTACGGCATAATGCACAATCGATTTGCAAAACAAAACATCTCCTGAAACAGAAAAGCGATGTTTTTTGCAATCTGTTGGTTGTTGTTGTATATGGGGTTTTCGGCAACAACTACTATAAACAAAAATCAAAGAAAAGATAAAACTAGTTTTTAACAAAGAAAGAGGTAGAGAATGGTTTGTCTCTTTTTAGTATGGGTCTTTTTTGCCGGTCATGAATGCCCAGACGCCGACAAGCGCTACTGTTAGGATTGCGCCAACAATCCCTGCGACCAAGTAGGGAACAACACTTCCCAGGTCTGGCCAATTGATTTGGATCCATGGGATAACCTGTGTTGCAAAGACCTGTGCGATGATGCCGGCAACGAAACCCAGAAGGGCAATTAGTCCGAATATTTTCAATCTACTAGTCATTTAATTCACCAGTTAATACCCACTTAGATAGCGCTTCATTTTAGTCTAACTTACACAATCATGTATAAACCAGCAACCCAGCCAAGCATCTTTAACATATCTGTTAAATGCATAAAGCGCAAAAACCCTTAACATATATCTGTACATATATACCTGCATATTTTCATCATATTAACAATGTATAACTCACTTTTCGGCATTCTGTGGAGTAACAGAGGTAATAATAATGTCAGAAAGATTCGCTAAAAAGTGGGAAGCAAAACGGGACGAACAGGCATTTGGGGACCGCATAAAAGACGCAGTTAACCCCCCAGGACCACTCAAACCACGACTTGACTTTGCAGTCAGACGTATAGAACTCCAAGTTCAAAAACTAGACCAAGCAACCGACAGATTCAGCCAACGCGATAAAGCAATCTTCGCAAGAATCGTCGATGCATACACAAAACACGACAGCGCACGCGCAAACGTATTCGCAAACGAACTAGCCGAAGTCAGAAAGATGAGCAAACTCATCATGAACGCAAAACTCGCACTCGAACAAATCACATTACGCTTACGAACAGTATCAGAACTAGGCGACGTAGTCTCAACACTCGGCCCAGCCGTCGGTGTACTACGCTCAGTCCGATCAGGCTTAGTCAGTGTATTCCCAGAAGCAGAAAGTGAACTCGGCGAAATCGGAAACATGCTCAGCGGAATCATGATTGAAGCAGGCCAAGGCAGCGGAATGACACTAAACTTCGACTCAGTAAACGAGGACGCATCAAAGATCCTAACTGAAGCAGCAACAGTCGCAGAGCAAAAAATCAAAGACAAATTCCCAGACCTACCCCCAGGAATGCCCGCAAACCCTGCATCCCAAGCAGAGAAACAAACCTACTGAGATAAGGAGAAAACAAAAATGTCCTCCAATCTCTTTCTTTCTATTGGTAAACCCATAAAGAACGAATACGGACGAATAATCGGTAAAGTTGCCTCTTTCGCATTATCACCCAACGGCAAATTCGACGCAGTATACGTAGAATTTGGCGACGGCGTATTCTCCAAACAGCCCATGGAAAGCTTACGATTTAATGGCGCTGAAATCACATTTATCTCAAAAATTAAATCCCAAGCAGGCGTACTTTGCGACCACATACCCCTCATTTGGCGTAAAGACGAAGCCCTCAAAGACTTGGTGGACAAGAAAAAGATAACCCCAGACGTCTACCAAGACCTCCACAGCAGCTTCGAAAACGTCCTAACCCAACTCAAAAAAGAAGCACAAGTCATCATCGACGAATCAGCCATAGAAATAGAACGCTGCCAAGAAGAAATCACCTCACTAAGCTACGCAATCGCTAACTTAGAAATCGAGCATGAAATAGGAAAAGTCGACGATGAAAACTACAAAGCAGCATTCGCATTACTACAAGAAACTCTGCGCCGAGCAACATCTGAGAAAACAGACTTTGAACTCACAAAAAGCAGACTCTCAGGCGTGCTACTAGGCGACCAATCACAAATGGCTCCGAAAACCAACAAAATCTACGCTGAAACAGTGACCAACAACCCCACCAAGCTTCCAGAACCACCCGTAGTTGTCTACGTTAAAGAAATCGGTAAAACAGGTATCTAAGAGGACCAGAGACTAAAACGGTAGGATTGCGGAGGGACAAAAAATGAAAAGTTTCACAAACCAAACCCCTCCTCCTATTCGTGAAGTCGCTACCAAATCTATTTGTACCCTAAAAGTCCAGCAGAATAAGCTGGAACAGGCTAGTTATCGCTTAAAAGAGCGGGACCGCATTCTTTTTGAAACATGCATGGGCGCATTAAAAAAGAATAACAAAGAAAAAGCAGCCATGTGCGCCACAGAGATTGCGGAAGTCCGTAAATTAATCAAATTTCTCTACAATGTGCAGTTAGCCATTGAAAGAGTTGTTATGCGCCTTGAAACCATAAAGGAACTTGGCGATATAGTCGCTGACCTTAAACCCGCGTTGAGTTTGCTTCAAGGCGTTTCACAGGAACTATTCCAAGTGCTACCAGACGTGAGCACTGAGTTATGTAATGTTAATTCAGCTATACAAGATACGCTCCAGCAGACAAAAATTACTTCAGACGAGAATTTGGTTCCAGTCGGCAGAAAAACTGAAGCCGGCGACGAGGTTCTCAAAGAGGTCTCCTGCTTTATGGAGCAAAAATTATCCGAAACCCTTCCTGAGCCGCCCGTTGCTGCTCCGGTGAAGGAGAAAGCTAAAGCCCCTGCAACACCAATCCGTGAGCTTGTTGCATTGACAGCGAGTTCTTCGCAGGTGTTTGGTTCCAAGAGTATTGAGGAGTCAGGGTTTGATCCTGAAAAGACCCTGTTTTCCTACAAGAAATCAGAGATTAAAGAGTTCTCGGTTAAAGTTGAGAAGCCAGCGCCGAATCTGGAAGAGGTTCTTCTGGAGTATGTGCGTAAAACTAATGGAGAAATCGATTTAACTCGATGCTCCAGTGAGCTTAAAACTTCTAACGAAGCAATAGAGCGTGCCTTGGAGAATTTGGGAACTCAGGGCAAAATCAAGATAGAGTTACGTTCGCCTGAATAAGCGAGAAGAGAAGAGGAGAGAAAAAACCGACATGAGTGCATCAAATGAGTTAGAAAAAGCGGCAACAGCCTATGCGTTGGATGCTGTACGACTGGATAAGCAGGGGCAAAAAGGCAGAGCTATAACACTCTACCAGAAAGCAATTGAAAGCCTACTGCAGCTGGTTCAACTTTACCCCGAATACGGATTAAACAAAGTTTACGTTCAGCGAGCAATCGCCTATCAAGAACGAATTAAAGCCCTCCAGGGAACAGTCTCATCGGCTGAAATGAATGAAGCAGCCAACGATGACAGTGAAGGCGGAGGATCAGCAACTATGGATGGAACCCCGAATCCAAACGCAAAATCCAACACTGAAGAACTCGTAATTACAGAGAAACCTAAAGTTAACTGGGACGAAGTAGTCGGCTTAGACGTCGCCAAAAAAGCAGTCAAAGAAGCCATCGTTTACCCAGTACAACGCCCCGACCTGTTCCCGCTTGGTTGGCCACGTGGCATTCTGCTGTTTGGTCCTCCTGGCTGCGGAAAAACCTTGTTGGCGGCGGCGGTTGCAACTGAAATCGAAGCGAACTTCTACTCGATTGATGCAGCCTCAATTATGTCGAAGTGGCTCGGTGAAGCAGAACAAAACGTTGCTAAACTATTCAATTCCGCACGAAAATCCGCTAACGAAGGCAAACCCGCTATCGTATTCGTCGACGAATTAGACTCCTTGATGGGTGCACATACCAACGAGGTCGGCGGCGAAATCCGTGTGCGAAACCAGTTCCTCAAAGAAATGGATGGCATCATGGATAAGGGCAAAGCACTTCACGTTTACGTCATCGGCGCAACCAACAAACCCTGGGATCTCGACTGGGCATTCATCAGACGGTTCCAGAAACGTATCTTGGTTCCATTGGCAGACCACGCAACACGCCTAAACATGCTAAAGCACTACACCGGAACATTAACTGTCGGAGTGGATGTTGATTTGCATGAGTTGGCACGGTTATCTGAGGGCTTCAGTGGAAGCGACATTCGCGATGTTTGCCAATCAGCACAGCTTAAGCTCATCGGCGAATTCTTCGAAACAGGACAAGCACTCAATAAAGAAGCAAAACCACGCGCACTCAACATGGCTGACTTCCGCCAGATACTTGAAGAGCGTAAACCGTCAGTGTCGCTGGATATGCTGACTAGCTATAACCGCTGGTTCGACGCGTTCAAGGCACTGTAGGAAACTCGGAGGACACACAAGAAAAGCAAAGCTGGGTTGGGTGGAAAGGTTTGGAGACCAATTTATTTTAGCACGCTCTCCCTTCTCCCCCTCAAACTATCTCCAGACCCCACAAACCCCAAAAAGGACAACCCGGCTTAAGCTTCTGTGTTTTAGTTTTTTTCTGTTATCGTTATTTTTGGGGGTGTGTGCGTTTTTTTCTCTATCCCCCTTATTTATAGGCGCAACAATTGTTGGCTTCGGTGAGAAAATTTTCAGCGATCGTTGAATAGCCGATACGGCTAATGCGGGCTTGTTAGGAAATAAGCTGGATTATTAGTCGTCTGTTTTTAAAGACTGCCCGTTTTAGATGCTGAAGGTTTTGTTGCTCTCCGAAGATCCCCTATCCCCTATAAATAACGGCTTTTAGGCGAACTGTTACTGCTTTGCCGACCTACCCCTCCCTTATTTATCAGTAGATCAAAAATTCTTAGGGGAATAGAGCTGTAACTAGTTTTGGTAAATAGGAAATGACTAGCTACAGCTCAATCCCTAGACGATACGATAAGCTGAAGGCTTACTTATATTTTAAAGAAAAAATCGGTACCTTCATACAACCAAAATGCGCCAGAAAAACCCAGGATACCACACGAGTGCTGCTTCTAGCAGCCCTCGACAAGGGCTATGTTGAAGGATGCGCACAGAACCTCCACATCTGCGGCCAAACAGTACGCAACCACCTAAAACAACTAAACCCCCAGCACCTACTCCAAATCAACCAGCAAACAATCAAAGAAATGAAAAACAAAGGCGCCTTATCTAAACCGCTTATTTTAGCCATCGATTGGCATGACATAATGTACTACGGCAACCCAGCTGCGGAGGGTATAGTTGGCGCCATGCCAAAGAACGGTTCATGCCACGCCTACAGATTTGCAACAGCCAGCGTTCTGTTCAACGGACAGAGGATGACGTTAGCGGTTGCGCCGATGCTAGACAGGTCGGCACTTTGGCATGTCAGGCATCTATTAAACTCCATTGCCGAGTTAGGTCTCAAAATTAAGCTACTGCTCTTTGACAGAGGATACTATTCAATCGACCTAATTAGGCACTTAGACAACTGCGGAGTGAAGTATATTATTCATATTCCCTGGCATGGCAAGCCTCTTGAGGCTGGTGTTGATCGTCTGCATACGACTACGACATGTAAGAAGAGGAAAAGTGAGCAGGTGACTTTTCGGCTGGTAACGGTTCGGCAGAAGGGTAAACTGCTGATATTTGCCACCAATACTTCGTTTAGGCGCCGTTGGGTAAGAAAGACGTTTAGGCGTAGGTGGGGGATTGAGACGTCTTATCGTATGATTGGGTTGTTTTTGGCTAAGACAACCTCGAGGTTATATCGTTTGAGGCTTCTGTACTTCTTTTTGGCGGTTGGTCTGTATAATTTGTGGGTTGTGTGGAATTTTAGGCGTAGACGGCATGTTCCAACGTATAGTTTTAAGCATGCTGTTAGGTTGTGTTTGGTTTTGTCTTTGTTGCCTGATTTGGAGTCTGGGGGTTAAAGAGATAGTGTTTTGGTTTTAGGTTTGTTTGAGTGCAGTTGGTTAGTTTTAATTTTGCTGTCTGGCAATTTTTTTTGGGATGTTAGGTTGGTTTGGGGGGTTTATGAGTTGGTTGTTGTTTTGGGTTTTTAAGGGGAAAAGTTTAGGTCGAAATAACCCGCTATGGTTATTTGAAGAAGCCATTTTGGGGCGGTTTTAAAAACTTGGCTTCCAATTTTTGATCTACTGTTATAGTAAAAGTTAAGAAATACTCACATCCAATATTCGCTTAGGTGAACCCACCTTGACTATGCTAACTACCGAAGAGAAAGAACTTTTGACCCGAGCCGCTAACTTGATGGAGGAACTACTGGAAACAATCGAGGTTTCAAAAAACAAAAAAATCGCTAAAGACCTAAAAAAAGCGTTGCAGGAAGCCGAAGACGAAAAGTCACGCCCGTTAGATGAGCTTATTCGAGAGTTAAACCTTGAAAAAGACGTACGCAATTAGATTTACCGCTACTTTTTCCAAGGGATCGAAACGTATAGAAAGAGATTGGTAAATCAAAATTCTAAATGAAATCGGTGTCTTGAAAAATGATCACTTCATAGGGAAGCCACTGAGAGGAGACTGGAAAGGCGTTTACTCACTAAGGGTAGGCACGTACCGTGTCCTGTATTTGATTAAGGGTATCGAAGTTCATTTGTTACTTGTTGGGCACCGCAAGCATGTCTATGAGTAACTTGTATTCTTAAAAAATAGTAAATGCGTTTTAACTTTCACTGTCCTCTCCCCTCCATGGGAGCGTCGCTTCGTCGATGCTTTAAATAGGCAAAACCTGCGTAACCGTTTCCTTCGCATAGAAAGGGAGAACAGAAACATGCAAAACCTAATTGTTAAACCATCAATGGCTCAGGCGACTAAACCATATTTTTCGTTAAACATGCCCGGCGTCGATGAGCTCTTTCCAGGCTTTATGCCCGGAGACTTCGCTATCCTGTATGGTTCCTCATCAGTTATCTCGCTAACTTCGCTGCTGTGTGTACGTGCGCAACTGCCGCCGCAGCTGGGCGGTTTAGGAAGCACGTGTTGTCTTCATCGACGGCGGAA
Organism: uncultured archaeon; assembly: GCA_963782915.1. Classification (GTDB taxonomy): domain Archaea; phylum Thermoproteota; class Bathyarchaeia; order Bathyarchaeales; family Bathycorpusculaceae; genus Bathycorpusculum. Next base: position 121,732 of record CAWALK010000018.1, on the reverse strand, counting down.
ACACGTTTACGGCTCTACAATATCGCCAGGTTGGCGCAGCTTCATCAGTTGGACCCAAATAAGGTGCTCGGCAACATCTATATTTCAAGAGCGTTTACCGCCTACCAACTCACCTCACTCATCATGGAAAAACTCGAAGAAACCGTGAAAACCTACAATGCAAAAGTCGCCGTCATCTCAGACATAGCCGGATTCTTCCTAGACAACAACGTCCAAGCAGACGAAGCCCAGCGAATCTACAGCCAAATCGTCACTTACCTCTCAAACTTCGCACGCAAACACCAAATCGTCCTCATAGCCACCTACATGCCCTATGAAAACAGCAAACGCAACCTCACCCTGCAAGAAATGACGCAGACAAAAGCCAGCACCGTGTTACGCTTCACAAAAACAAAATATACCCGCGAAGTCGCATTGGAGAAGCATCCATCCTACATGCTGCGCGTCACTGAATTACCCTCCGAAAACCGCCCCTTAACCGATTTCATGGGTGTTAGTTCTGGGTAAAACAGTTGAATCCTACCGCATGGCAATCGAGGACGAGATTCGCCGCTGGAACGGATTCGCCAAAGCCCTGCGTAAAGAGGACCGTGAAGCCTTCGACGCCATAATGGATGCATGCAGAAGCTATGCCTCAGCAGGAAGTAACGCTACCAAACCCATCCTTTTCGAGCCTATGATGATGTCGATTGTGGTTTCCCAGCAAATCAGCCTGCAGAAACTACGCAAGGAAGTAGACGACCTTAAAGCCCAGCAGCCAGCAGCCGCCGAGCAGCATTAAAGGTTGGATACTGGATGTTTACCCAACTGAACTCGGTAAAGTTGCGGTTTGGGTAATCTCCCAATCGGGCGAACGCATACGGTTTACGGATAAGTTTCAGCCCTGCATCTACGTTTCCTCCGCTAACCAAGATGACTTGGAACGTTTACTTAGCAGCCTCTGCAATAACCCAAAGATTGAGTCCGCACGGTTCACCCAAAAGTATGCGCAGCCCATTGACAGCGAGAAATCGAGGGTTCTGGAGTTAACCGTGAAAGATTGCCGCCAAATCCACCCGTTAACGCAGGAGATTCTGCGTATGGGGGATTATCTGCGTTATGAAATACATAACTGTGATGTGCAGAGTGATCGTTCCTACTTTTTTAGCCGTGACCTGTTTCCGTTGGCGTATGTGGAAGTGTCGGTTGGCAAAGCTGGCTTAAACTATAAACTGATGGATACGGTGGCGAGTACCGATTATGTGGTGCCCCAGTTGCGGGTGCTGCGTTTAGATGTGGATGTGGCTAAGAAGGATTTTATTCCCAGCTTCGAGGACCCAATCAGCGAAAATCCGCCTCAAACAAGATGACCAACCCGAAATCGTTATTGATTATGGGGATGAAGCCACCAAACTATTACAGTTGGTTTATGCCGTAAAAGAGTTGGACCCCGACATAATCGTCACCAGCGCAGGCGACTCCTATCTTTTCCCCTACCTAATCCAACGCGCCACCCTAAACGAAGTCGCAGACGAATTCATCCTAAGCCGCGACCCCAAACCGTTTAGCCGCAAATTAGCAGTCACGGGTAAAACCTACTTTTCATATGGACACACCTTCTATCGAGCCAGCACAGTGCGGCTGTACGGCAGGATACACGTTGACGAAAACAACACGTTTATCATAAAAGAGTCAGGGTTGGATGGCTTCATAGAAATAGCCCGCACATGCCGAGTCCCACTCCACACAGCGGCACGGTTCTCTATTGGCTCGAGCATGTCCTCCATCCAATTCTATCAAGCCCTAAAAGACGACATCCTGCTGCCGCGCAACAAAAAAATTCCTGAAACCTTCAAATCCGCCTTGGACCTGCTCGTCGGCGACCGCGGCGGCTTCATCTTTGAACCCCGCTTAGGCGTCCACGACGGCATAGGCGAACTCGACTTCTCCTCCATGTACCCCTCGCTCATGCGCAAATACAACATCTCCGTTGAAACGGTACTGTGCAAATGCTGCCCCGACTCGCCAAACCGCATTCCAGACTTAAACTATCACATCTGCAACAAACGCATCGGCATGGTCCCCAAAACCGTCGATTTAGCCCTAACCAAACGCTTAACCTACAAGCGCCTAAGAGACGAAGCCACCGACAAGCATCAAAAGCAAATTTATGATAAGCGCCAAACAGCGTTGAAGTGGATTCTGGTCACGTGTTTTGGCTATTTGGGTTTTAGCAACTCCAAATTCGGCACTGTCGACGGTCACATTGGCGTCTGCGCTTTTGCACGCGAGACTTTTCTTAAAGCGGCGCATCTGGCTGAAGACGAAGGCTTCGAAGTGGTGCATGGCATCGTGGATTCGCTGTGGCTCAAAAAGCAGGGTGCATCCAAGGAGGATTACGGGCGACTCTGCGATTTGATTACCCGCGAGATTGGGGTGCCCATAAATTTTGAAGGCTACTACAAATGGATAGCTTTCCTGCCCTCACGATTGCATCCGCACGTGAGCGTGTTGAATCGGTATTTGGGCGTTATGGACAGCGGCAAAATTAAGGTCCGCGGCTTAGAAGTCCGACGCAGAGACACCCCCCACTACATTTTTGACGCCCAAACAGAAATGATAAACACCCTCGCCAAAGCAGACAACACCCCTGAACTCTACAAGCAAATTCCCGAAGCCCTAAAAGTGCTCCGCTCCTATCGGCAACGTTTGCTGGATGGTGAAGTGCCTTTGTCTGATTTGATAGTTACCAAACACATGTCCAAGCAACCCAAACATTATCGGCAGCAGGTTAGCCAAGTCATCGCCGCAGAGCAATTAGGTAAACATGGCTTAGATATGCCTGCGGGCAGCAGCGTAAAGTTCCTCTTCACCGACGCTGACCACAAACGCTTCAGCCACAGAGTCAAAGCGGCACAACTAATCGAGAAAGGCGTAAACCCCGACACAAAAAAATACCTCATGCTCCTCTACTCATCCACTGCTAATCTGCTGAGCTTCGCTGGCTACACCACCGAGAAGGTGTATGATGCGGTGAAGGGGCAGCAGCAGAAAAGCCTCCTCTAAGAGCGCAAGAAGGTTAAAGTTTAAGAATTTGTTAGTTTGATATGTGGATATTTTTCTTTCTGTGGCTCTTTTAATCGTAGGTTTAGCTCTGGTTATCGTTAGTGCAGATGAAGCCATAAAACGGCTGCTAAATCTGGCAAGGTTTCTGCATGTATCGGAGTTTGTCGTTAGTTTTGTGTTGGCGGGTATAATCGCTATTTTGCCTGAATTATCCATTGGGGTTTTGGCGGCTGCACAGGGCACATCAGCATTGGGATTCGGCGTCATTTTGGGCGCTAACGTTGCTGATTTAACGTTGGTTATTGGCGTGGTGACTTTGTTTGCTGGAAAAGTTACGTTGGATGCTTCTATTTTGAAGAATGTTCGGTTGTCTTTTTTAGCGGTGGTTTTGCCTGTGCTGCTTTTTTTGGACGGCGAAATCTCTCGGGTAGATGGCGTAGTGTTGATTGTGGCTTTTTTGGTTTACATATTTCTGTTGCTTAGAAGCAAGCATGAAGGCGGCGCATTTACGGGTAAACGACCCAAAAAACGGATTACGTTTGAAGCGTCGGTGCTTGTTGCCAGTTTGGTGCTTCTATTCATAGGCGGCAGCTTAATCACCGAGAACTCGCAGGCACTGAGTTTAACGCTTGGGTTGCCCCTGTTCGTTGTAGGCTTGATAGTTGCCATTGGAACTTGCCTGCCCGAAATGGCGTTTGCCATACGCAGCTGCAACAAAATGCATTGCGGACTAGGCTTAGGCAACATATTGGGCAATGTGCTGGCTGATTCCCTGTTGACTATTGGGGTGATTGCTCTTATTATGCCGATTAAACCCGATTTAGTGTTGCCTCCGCTCTCCACTGGGATTTTGATGGTGGCTTCAGCGGTAATTGTCTATATTCTCTCACGGGATGGCGTACTAGATAGACGAGACGGTTTGGTACTGGTTTTAGTTTATGCTCTTTTTATCGCTATACAATCAGCACTAGCCTAAACTGTCTTGGGATTTGGGGAAAAGATAAAAGATGAAAGCTGCATCTAAGCGCTAAGACGGTGCAGACTAAGTGGCGCTAAGCATAGAACTAATGATTTCAGGGTTCCTACTGCTAGTATTCATAACAGCGCTTATTTCTCTACGCCTAAAAATCCCCTACACCGTCATCCTGGTTTTACTTGGCGTCGGAACCACAGTAACCCTAACAGTGCTCTCCCTAAATGGCGGCCCAATGCAGGAACCTGCTTTAGCGTTTATTTCGCAGATACAATCCGCCTACGACGGATTAGTTACTGGAGGAAGCGGAGGCTTATTCGTCGGCTTGATACTTCCACCGTTGCTCTTTGAAGCCATGATACATATCCGCTCAGACGACCTCAAAAGAGTCCTTCGACCCGCATTGGCGCTTGCAACCGTCGGAGTAGTCATAGCAACCGTCGTCTGCGGCTTAGTTTTATGGCTCGGATTAGGCCTCTCACCATACGTTTCATTCCTTTTTGCAGCATTAATCGCACCCACAGACGTCGTAACTGTGCTTGAGGTTTTTCGCAGAGTAAAAGTGCCCTCAAGACTTGCAACGCTACTGCAAACCGAATCAGCATTTAACGATGCACCCGCAATCGTCATCTTCACTTTAGTACTCTCAGCCGCAAGCCTACAAGCAGTCTCCCCCATGGAAGCCACATTAAGCTTCGGCTACATACTGGGCGTCGGAGCCCTAATCGGATTAATTGTAGCTTTTGTCGGCGAAGTCCTCTCAAGCATGGTCACAGATGCCGTCGTCGAAACCGTTCTGGCAATAGTGGTAGTTTACGGGTCTTTCGCCTTAGCAGAAGGCGTCGGTGCATCTGGATTAGTCGCAGTTTCGGTTGCAGGTCTATACTATGGCAGCTACACCATGCGTACCGCGATGGATGAATCCGAACGTGAATCCGTAAAACGGTTCTGGCAGGTAATCGCATTCATAGGCAACACAGTGGCGTTCCTAGTGATTGGTTTCCAAGCTAACCTGTTTATGTTGCCGCAATCAATCGTGCTCATAACAGCCGCTTTCATCGCAGTCACCATAGGCAGAGCCGCAACTGTATACCCCATTCTGGCATTCTTCAAAAAGACGTTGGGCGTGAAATCCTCTAAAGTGTGGAGCCACGTTGCCATGTTAGGCGGAGTCAGAGGCGCAGTATCCATCGTGTTAGCGGCAACAATCACCGCAACAGTTGTCATTTCAGACAGTGATGTGGCATTGATTAATACTATGGTGTTCGGTGTAGCCTTCATCTCCATTATGATTCAGGTGCCAATGCTGCTACGTTACGTGAAAAAGCATATGGCGGAACCAGACATCACCTTGGCAACCGAGCTAAACCAAAGTTTCGAATCAATCCAAACCGCCATCGCAGAAACAAACAAACTAAAAGCTGAAGGAAAAATCAGCCCCGAAGACTACGATTTCACCATAGCCGACATCAAATGCCAACTTGACGAAATCATCAGCCAATCAGGAGCGTCGGTTCCCACAAAAAAGATAATCCAAGAAAGAGCCGCTACCCTGTTTGCTAATGTACCAATACTATCGCCGCTGCATACGCTAGCTGAATCTAATATTCGCTGGTGGCACAGAAAACACAAGAAAAAAGTTGCCCCATAGTTTAGGGGTTGCTTTTCATTTCTTCTCTAAACGTTTCTTCCAGCATCTTCTTGTTGATACCGATTTCCTCTGCTAAACGCTTGACTTGTTTGACGTAGGTGCGGAAATAGGCTCTGTAGGATCTCGGTTTTTTCTTCTGCCGTAATTTCTTGTTCTTCAGCTAAAAGAAGCGCAAACCATCTGCCTAAGTTTGTGAGTTGGTAGACTTTTATCCAGATGATTCGACCCTCTTTATCATTTTTCTCCATACTCTCGTTTAAAACGCCAAGAGATGTGAGGGATTTGAGGTTTTCGATGATGGTTTTATTGGAGTAGTTAAGTTTGGTTACGAGGTCCTTTTGGTAAATGTTTTTGGATATGCCCTGTTTTAGTGAGTAACGTAGGATATCGACGCCTGCTTTGGAGCCGAATATGGCGGATAGAATTTTATCTTTCTTCTCTACTGGAAGGAAAACTACATAGGGACGTAATTTTACAGACATTGCAAGCGTTCCTAAGCAGCTAGGAGGCGTCTTTGCTTTTAAAAATTACGATGCAAAAATCAAACCCATCCTGCTTAATCTTTTATTTCTTACTTTGGAACTAATTTGGAAAAACCATTTTATACCACACCCCTGATTTCTTGCTTTAAACCGTATAAAAGGACATGAAGGGTACCGTTTAATGAAAAAAGCAATAAGCTGTTTACTAGTTTTGCTTGTAATATCTTCTTTAACATTAACTTTAATTCCAAGTGCTAAAAGCCAAACTGAAGCAGACATAAAAATTCTAAACTACAGCTCCTATGTGGACTCCCTTGGCAACTTATGTGTAGTCGGCGAAGTTCAAAATACAGGTTTAAACGTCATCGATAATGTTACCATCGCAGGATTAGCAACCTCCTCGGATGGCACCCAAACAGAAACAGGCAACAGCCTCTGGGGAAATAACCTTCTACCAGGACAAAAAGCACCCTTCTACTTAGAATTCTACTCACAGAGCGCCACATTTAGCGATATAGATACCAGCGATATAACCCTCAAAGTTTACCATGCAGTAGCTACCAACCAATACCTATACCAAAACGTAACGATTACTAGCCAACAGGGCGCACCAAAAGCTAACGGTGAATACTGGGCACATGGAGAACTCAAAAACGTTGGCACCCAAACAGCAACAAATGTGGCTGTAATTGGAACTTTCTACAATTCAGCGGGCATTCCCATCGCAGTAGGCGTCAAAAGCTTTAACACCTCAATAGCTGCTGGGGCAAGCGCAACCTTTGACGTTCCAGCCTACGACTTAAACCAGACAATTGTATCCTCCGACAAAATCATAAAATCCTACAGCTTACTGGTCCAGGTAAAATCACCCAAACTTACAGGCGCTGCCCCAGTAATCAATGAAACCTCAACACCTATTCCAGGCGGAACCGTGGAACCATCAAATGTTAACCCATCAAGCGTGGAATCAGGAAACAGCACGGGGAATGATCAAAACATAATCTACGGGGTAGTCATCGCAGTGGCAATAGTTGCTGTAATAGCTGCTCTGCTTCTTATCCAAAAACGCAAATCCAAAACAGCGCAAAGCAGAACCCCTGAACCCAAAAAACACCCAAAAAACGCAAAACGCTAAAGAAAACAAACCTGACCCGCATGGGTACCACACAACCGCTTAACCGCGGACTGTGCGATTCTTTAAATATTTCCTTCGCCAACTGGTTTGATTATGACTTTCAGATCACAAACAGGCCGCAAGGGCACAGGCAGACAACCATCCAAAACCACGCGTGAAAAGAAATCAAAAGAGAAAAAGCAAAAACAAACCGCTAAATATCTCCAAGAAGAAACCCCTGAAGTCTCCGCAAAACAAGTTGCCGAGCGAACATTAGGAGGCATTAACAGGCTTGGTAACCAAATTTTCGCTCTATCACCCTTTAGTCAATACTTTGATGATTGGTTAGTTAATCTAAGCCAAGTTGTTTCAGAATTTGAATCCAACCCAACGATATCTGTAGATGAACAATTCCAAAAGACGCGGGCGCAGGTTTTCTCAGACGTTGAAGCCGCCTTAGCCGAGGATAGACTCGCAGAATCCAACCTAACAGAGGAAGCTAAAGCCCTCGAAGAAAACAACCATAAAATCTCAGATGCCGACAAGGAATATGCGGAGAAAACACGTGAGCTTAGCAACAGACGCAATACTGAACTCCAACGCTTAAGCGCCACTGTTCACGAATTAGAGGACGACTTAGCTAGCCAGCAAGACGTAAAAGTCGGTTTCTTCAAATTCAAAGAAAAACGTCAAGCCGCAGAAAGATTAACGCAAACCACCCAGAAACTCAAAGCCACCAAGAACGAGTTAGAGATTTCAGTGGAGACTTTTAAGGTTGAACAGGAAAAACTGCATGACAACTATGAGAAACGCAAGCAGGAACTAAATGAAACCTCGGATCGCTTACATAAGGAACTGGAGAAACTCGAAACCGATACATCCACAGAAGCCAGACAAACCGCGTGCAATACGCTTGCTCAAGCAGTAAACTCTCTAATGCAGAGAACTCCCTCTTCCCCCACTTAACTCCGCTTTCCGCGTTCTGCCAGTAGAACAAGGCGTTCTATAGCCAGAGCTAATAAGCACTATTCCAACATTGCTTTCAGTGGTAGCGTATGGAGTTCAAGTACAAACTAATTGCAGTCGCAGTTTTGGCTTTGCTTAGTGGTACGGCGTTTGCTGCACCGATGCTTGTTGCGCCGCTTGATGTTCAGCCTTATCCGCGGGTTCCTGAGGGCCCCAAAGCAACCTTTAGCATAGATATTGTATACGCTAACTTTACTATAATCCAGGGTCAAAGAAACCTTACAGAATCTGTTCCAAGTTATGGGTTTGTTGGCAACGTAACATATGAGGCTAGAACCAGAATCCTACAGGATACAAACGTATCCTACACCGTTGTAGCTAACATAACTAACATCTCAGATAACATCGGTTACATGTATGAGGCAGGTTTTGATGCAGCCCACAGCATAAGAACCATTGATTCAGTCCTAGGCGGTACATCATTTAGTTTAGGTTCTATACCCGATAGAGGCCCCAACTATGGCGGCGTAGTTGAAGCAATTTATCTCGATGGTGAATTGCTAAATACTACATGGATTCCCGGCACCGACTACCCTTACAATGTCATGCACATACTGAACTCCCAGCATACCACTCAGTCAAATATTCCCTCTTTGCCAGAAAACGCTTCAGAAAACGGCATATGGATGGAAGGGGTTCCAATCGCCGAGTACTATTCCAGTACAGATTTAGTGGCTACTCACATTTACATCAACGGCGCATGGGTAGATGTTACTGGAAGAGTTCAACCGTACAATCCAAAACCCATGGTCATATCCACAAACACATTAGCAAATCTGGTATTAACCCCCAGTGTTCCTCTCTATGGCGGTTCCGGAAATGCCAGTGCCGGGCTTCCGATGACAAAGTTCAGCGGATGGTATATGGGCGGAGGTATGGGTCAAGCCCTCCGTTGGATAGGCGGCAAAGGTTTTGACAGAGCTTGGCTGCCCCACCAATCAAGGCTTATCATGTTTACAGGCAACACAACCCTAAACAGCGACTTAGCCGGCGTCAACCAGACAGTTACCCTCATGGATACTGGCCAATTGGACCTCTATGGGTCTGTTACAAGCTATATCACAAACATGCCCGTCAACGGAACCTACACCGACACTGTTTACTCAGCGTTTTGCATAAAAACCGTTGCTCTCCAAAAAACCTCCGACGGGTACCTATACAACGCGGCATTATCTCAGAATCAATATTTCCAAGTTCGAGCTGACGGCGTCGAATTATACATCAAACAGGATGACCAGCCATGACAAACGTTGAAGAACTCGAAGGCACAACCCTGAACGTTTACTCCTGCATGGTTAAAGAAGACAAACCATTGGGCCCACGCGAAACCATGCGCCTCGCTGGTCTAAGCAGCCCAAGCGTTGCACATTGGCACCTCCAAAAACTTGAAACACTTGGCTTAATCACCAAAAATGAATATGGCGAATATGCAATCAAAGAAAAAATCAACATAAGCGGGCACCTCTGGGTCGGAAAAACCCTGGTGCCACGGCTTATTTGCTACGCATTTTTCTTCGTTGGCATCCTCGTCGTTGAAACATTAGTGATTGCATTGCCCTTTTTACAAATGGAGAAACCCCAATTTGTACCTGTTTTATTTAATTGCACCGACGGCTATTGCAATGCTACTTTTTTAACTGAGGGTATGTGGCTGCGCAAAAAAACAAGAAATGAGAATGGCAAGAAAAAACAAGTAATAGAAATAACCGTAAACTTGAACTATGAAATTTGGAGTAAAAAAGAATGGTTGTTTGTCCGAACTGTGGCAGCAGCATTCAAGCCAGAAAACTCTTGGTGCTCACCAACTACAATGCAATCACATGTTCCACCTGCCACTCAAAGCTTAGAGTAGAAAACAAAGATACCAACAGCGCTATTGGCGGTGCGATTGGGGGAGTAGGCGGCGGATTAGGTACTTTGCTTCTTATCCAACTGTTTTGGACTGGCGATCTCATTTTTTTGGGTTTGTTTGTAGCGTTGTTTGTGGGGCTTTTTGTGGTTGCTTGGGTTTCAGTGGTTAAAGCTGTAAAATTGAGGGTTGACCTATCTGGTTACGATAGACCAAGTATGGATAAAGTGGCTGTTAATTAGACCCTAAAAATGGCTTTAAGTCGTGCACTCTTTTCTTTATCCAATTTTTGAGAGCTTAACTGGCTATACTTGTATTTTATTTGGCACAGGCGATTCAGGGGCTGGTCCATTCACTATGATTTTAAGCGATTTTACTTCTTCCCGCAAAGCGCCCACTTCATTCTCCAACGTGTTGGCTCTTGACTCTGCCTGTTTTCTGAGTGATTCAATTTCAAGTAAAAGATTTCTTTTTTCCTCTTCTAAACTCTTGATTTTGTCAACAGTTGTTTTGAGACTGCTCATTGTGCTTCCTTCCCAGAGGTAAGTAGATTGGTTGTTTTTGCACTTAAGACTTTTGCACTATAGGTTTTATTGAGAAAAAAACGTTTTTTTAGTCAAAAACTGAATATGCGTTCGAAAAATATAGATGCAGTTTTATATAGGCATTTGCAAATTAAACATAACTAATTTGCTCACATTATTGGAATGTGTCTAAATGAGGAAGACCATATTCAAAAAACTAGAAGCGCAGGGATTAATAGCTAATTATAACCGTCTACGAAAGAACCTGCCGCCTAAACTACCAGACCGCGTATTCATCTGGGATGAAACCTTCCGTGAAGGCATCAAGGCACCGACGGTTTACTTAACTTATGTTGAGCAGGTTAGGCTCGCAAAGTTGATGGATGAAGCCGGCGTCACTGTAATTAACGTCGGGTTCCCCGCACTATCAGAAGATGAACGCCGCACAGTCAAGCGTATAGTAAACGAAAGCTTCGTTCACGCTAAACTTACTGCTTCAGCTGAACCTACCAAAAACAGTTTGAACGCCTGCATAGAATGCGGTATAAAAGAAATCACTTTGGAATCACCCGTCAACGGCTTAAACTTACAGTATAAGTTAAAGATGACTAAGGAGCAGGCAGTACAGCGTATCGTTGACTCCATCGACTACTGTAAGAAGCATGGTACAACCGTGAACTTTACACTCATGGATGCCACCAGAACACCGCTGGAAGATATACTTCAAGTTTTCGAAGCAGCCGCAAACGCTGGAGCAATCCGATTAGCCATCGCAGACAGCGTCGGCTTCATACGGCCACTCTCCATGCGTTACTTGGTATCTCACATCCGCGACGGCTTACCTGAAGCAGTGAAGAAGAAAGCAAACCTCTCAATCCACTGCCACAACGACTTCGGCTTAGCTTCCGCAAACACCTTAGCCGCCATGGAAGAAGGCGTCTCAATCCTGCACACCTGCATCGCTGGATTTGGCGAACGCGCAGGCATCGCACCCTTCGAAGAAGTAGTAACAACCGCTGAACTACTCTACAACATCGACACAGGCATAGACATGGGCAAAATCTACCGCATCGCACAATCAGCCGAAAAAGCCTTTGCCATGCCAATCCAATTCCACAAACCCATCATCGGCGAAAACATCTTCACCCACGAAGTCGAAGAAGAAGTCGAAGAAATGATGCAGCAGCCACTGGTCTTTGAACCGTTCCCACCTGAAATCGTGGGCAGAGAAACCATGATATTCATCGGCAGAAACACAGGTCAAACGCTGATTCAGAAACTACTCGAGAAAGCAGGCATCAGAGCTTCACCACGCCAAATGGACGAATTGTTCCGACGCATAAAGGGTCCACAGGAAAGCCTCGACAAGGGCGAAGCACAAATGACGTACTACCAAGTCAAGAAACTCATGAAGGACCTACTCAAGGGTTACACGATGGATGAGTTCTGGCATCTAGTTGAGCAAGTGACACGCCAGCGCCCCAAGCTGCCAAAATCAGCTAAGAAGTCGCCTTCGCAAACCGCTGATCAATTAGTACCCTAATTCGTGTTTTTATTTTCTTTATTTCTTCTTTGTTTTGTTTTTTGGGGTAGTTGTAGATGGGTCCGCTTGGTTTTTCGTTGTAGTAGGGTCGGTTGCAGTCGGGACAGCCTGATGTGCGGAAGGGTGCGCCGTCTTCGATTATGGGTTCTATGGCTTCTTGGGGTACTCCATAGCTTACGATTTTGCCGTTAACATCAAAACCGATCTTGCTTGCCTCTGTTTTGCCGTTGACTATTAGGTATCGGGCAAGCTGAATTCGCCTATACGATTCCAATTTCGGCGGCAAATATCCCTCCAATGCCGTCCCTCGCACTGGTGTAAAAGCGAACAGTGCAGGCAAAACCCCCAAATCAACACACCTCTGAACAATTTCCACAGCTTCCTTCTCGGTTTCGCCTAACCCCACAATCACATGCGTACTAACATTGCCTTTGCCAAAAACCGATAAAGCTTCAGAGAACAAAGAAAACTGGGTTTCCCAGCTATAACAGCCCCCGACACCTGCACCTTTGACTCGATTGAATACAGATTCTGTTGCTGCATCCAAAGCAATACCCAACCTGTCAACGCCCGCTTGCCTTCAAGCGTTCTATGTTTTGTTTGGTTTGTGGTTGACAAGAAACCGAAACTGCAACTGAACAACGCTTTTTGATTTCTACCACGAGCGCTTCAAGTTCAGTGAATACTTCTGGGTAGTTTAGCGCTTGTATGCAGACGCGCCCGATTTTTTTCTGTTCAACCGCAACAGTAAGTGCATTTAACACTTCGAGGGTTGGAAAAGTTGGCCATGTAACTCGGGAAAGGAGTTGGCTGCTGCTTTTGCTCTCTCGCGCTTGGGGACAGAAGCCACAGTTAGCATGTGCATTTGCCTTCCCGATAAGTCATTAGGTAGGCGGTTGTTGGTGCCGCATCCAATTTGCCATCTAAAAGCCCCAGAACAATTGCGGTGCCTACGGAAACTCGAATTTTGCTAAAGCTATTTTGCCCCAATTGACGTATCGACCGTACAAGATGAGGCAATAGATGATTCAATACATAAAGTTTTGAGTTTCACTGTGTTCCAAGTCTGGAACGGTATGTTCCAACATTAGAGTAATATTTTATCGGATGCTGTAGTATGGTGACTGAGGGATTTAGCGGACGCAACAAAAATCGAAATCTAAAACAAAAAAAGCTTTCTGGGTAGCGTTGATTGCAGTGCTATTAGTTTCATCCTTATCTCTGATGCTTATTGACGCCCAAACCCCGAATTATAGCATGTTGTCGGCTCCTGTTGAATTACAGGGCTAATCTGCCTGGAGTTGTCGGTTACAATGTATACCAATTGGGGGACGGAAGTTTGGTATTAAACAGCGTTAATCAAACATGTACTTTTCTAACAAAACTCGACCCGAATTACCGTTTGTTGTGGACTCAGTCGATTCAAATCGGCCAAAACAGCACCGCTCTCCCGCGACTGCTGGCGCTGCGTGACGGCGGTTTTCTCTTAGCTGGAATCGTCGATAACCAGTATACCTTGGTGAAGACGGATTCGCAGGGAAACATCCAATGGACTAAAACATACAATTCAGGCGCCCCAGTAAACTATTTCATGTCCATCATAGAGACCAGCGACGGCGGGTTTGCTTTTGCAGGGTTTGGGGAGCCAGCCGAAGACAGTTTGGGTTGGATTTGGTTTGTTAAAACCGATTCAGCGGGTAGCATGCAGTGGAGCAGAAATATTTCGGGGCCTATCGCTGATTGTCCTTCAAGGATCATTCAAACCTCCGACGGCGGATACGTATTGGCGGGTACTAGCTACTCGTTTGTTCCCAACCAAGCATTCTACCGACTCATAAAATTGGATGCAGACGGACGTGTACTTGCCAACTCGACTTATGGTGGATATGGGTATTATTACCAGCCTGAGTGCAACTTCGCCATAACAACCAGTGACGGCGGGTATTTGATGGGCGGTTATCTGTGGCAGAAGCCCGCATGGGTCGTTAAAGTTGATGGTGACGGCGCAATGCAGTGGAACCAAACCTATGGTACGGACTGGTGCGCCATCGTTAGTGCCCTCCAAACATCAAAGGGGTACTTACTCGTAGAATATCAGAGCCAAAACCGCACGGGTATCATCTTGACCGATAACATGGGGCAGCCATTCTGGAATACCACACTCTCCGATGTCACTTTGCCAGTTGGGTTAGAAGCAAACTTTAACACAATCATAAACGCCAAAGACGGCGGCTACATAATGGTTGCATCAGAAAACCAGTCGGTTTGGCTAGCAAAACTCGATTACCCCAAAACGGGCTCGGTTGAGTTTATGGCGATAGGTGTTTCTGAATTGGTGTTGGCTGCCGCTATTGCTGGAACGTTTGTGTTTTGGCGAAAAAAGTAGAAGCGCTCTACGGATTCTTTTTTGTTAAACTCCAGATTCGGCTCCCAAGCGAAACCAAAAAGAACCCAGCAAATGCGTATTGCACAAAACTAAAGATCGCCTCCATTGGGAATAGCAGGGTTAGGACGACGCCGATGTAGAGGGCGCTGCCAAGGTATCTGCCCACTGGGTCGTAGAGTTTTTTGGCGTAGACGCTTGTGATTATAAACTGGATGAAAGCGGCTGCTATGACGAGCACCAATCCGATGGAGTAATATCCTTCGAGGGTGAAGAATGCGAATATGCCAATCATTAAGGTGAAGTCGGTTGTGGCGTCGAAGTAGGCGCCGAACTTGGAGGCTACATTTAGTTTGCGTGCATAGTAGCCGTCGAAGTAGTCGGTGGCTGCACAAAACACAAGCACAACCAAACAAGCCGCTATGTTGCTGAGGCTGTAGAGGTAAACGAAGAGGGGCAGGGCTGCAAGTCGCAGTGCGCTTATGCCCGAGGGAATCCAATGCTTTCTTATTCATTGCTTAAACCTTACAGGGTTAATTTGGCTGCTTGTTCTTGGAGCAAATCGAAGTTGCGTTGGCTCCTAAACGATGTGATGGTTTGGATGACTGTTCCGTTGGCGTCTTGAACTGTTTTGGTCATTGCGTCTTTGACGTTGAAGGGGTCTATGCCTCCGCCCATTATTATGATTGTTGTGTTGATGCCGTTTAGGTTTGTGAAGCGGTGGATTTGGTTGGTGATTGTTGGTGCGGGGTTGAAGTCATAGATTGCCCAGCCCAATACCAGCAGCGAATACTTCGAGAGCTCAGTTGGGGCTTGTGGGTTTGCAGTTGCGATTTCAACGCGCCAACCAGCGGAAGCCAATGCCTCGGCGTAAGTGTAGGTTGTGTTTTTGGCGTAGTCGCTTAATCCAGGGTGATAAATTACCAACGCTGTTTTTGCGCCCTGTGCATTCAACACTTCTGTTTCTGTTGAAACTTCCCGATAAACGCTATATTCGAGGTATGCTCCGATGCTGCCAAGAACTGCTAACGCGATGAGAAGCGTTGTTAGCACGATTTTTTTCCACCTTTTCTGGGGCCAAAACTTCAAGGCAGCAACCTCCAGTTGGCTGTGGTGAGGTTTGTGGGTTGGTTTTTTGGTGTTTGGTTGTTTAATCGTGATTTTGTGCATTTTAGTTCACAATTCAAAATGAGCCCAATCTGGGTATAAACGGTGACGCACTCGAGCTATACACCAAAGGTGCATAACAAAAAGAGTTATTGCTCGTCTGGCATAAGTTTAGCTTCCAATGCATCTAAGCGATCCAGACGTTTTTCCCACCTTCGGAAGAAGCGGTACTGGAAGCTCATAAGGTAAATGCTGTAAACAAGAAAGCCCGCTAAGACGACTTCTAAGATGATACCGCTGGCGACGAACCCCCGCCCGATGGTTTCAATTGCAACTAAAGCCAATAGAGCTAGCATTAACGCGGAAATTAGGATACTTATGACTGCGCCGCGTTTGAATCGGTTGGTTTCTCGTTCCACTTGGTAGAGGAACTCGTGCATTGTGCGCACGGGGTATACTTCGTCTGTGTCTTTTTGGGTCATTATGTTATTACCTGATTTTTTTGTTCTATTATATAGCTAATTCACCAGTGGTGAAAGTTATAGCAGTGAAGGCAAGCTGTCTCGGAGGCTGGTGTAGATTTTCCGTCCCTCAATCGTCAGTAATATGTGGCCTTCTGTGGTTTCGTTCACCAAGCCTTTCTCTTTTAGGTAGGTGAGGTGTTTTAGGAAGTCGTCGTATGAGGCGTCGGTGGCTTTTCGCCAAACATGGGTACGAAGCTGGTTTTTGCCTGCGAAGAAGAGGTACTCTAGGATTTCGAATCGTATCTGTACTGAACCTTTGCGTTTATCCGCCATGTCTGCTGCCCATTTGCCTGCTGGTTAAGCAAATGTGCGCTTTTGCGTTTAAAAGGTTAAGGGTACCCTGTTTGTTTATCTGTTTTTTAGTAGAAGATGACGGCAAGAGCTCCCTTACTCTTCTTCCTGTGGGCTTTGTTGGCGGCTACTTTTTTGTGTCCAAGTTGGGTTGGATTGCCGGCTGGTTATGGAGGTTTCCGCAAGCAGATCGGTTCGGCTACACCTTTTGAGTTTATGAGACCTACCTACCTCGGAGCACCTACCCCCTCCCTTATATAAAGAATAAATACGGTATCTTTGTTGCTCTGCCAAGACCCCCCTCCCCTTATAAAAAGGCAAAATAAGGGATTCAATGCTGCAATTAGCAGAGCTCAGTTAATTTTAAAGATAGTACAATACAGTCGGCAGCTGGCCTAGCCCCTTTGGTAAAGCTTTCCTGTTTTGGTGTCTGTGCCTGCTTGGGTCGGCGGCTGGTTGAGAAGCAAACTACAAGCTGCAGGATTACTTTACCGCATGCATTTAAACGCGTAATCAGTTAAGCGCTCAAAAGGTTCACCCAGCACATGGTAAGCGCTGTTTTTGAGGATTTTTCTGCCATAGAACTGCCCCTGCGCTTTTATGATAGCAAACTTTAGTTTTGACTCACTAAAACCCGATGCATAGAGCAACTTATGGCGGATTAAGCGGTAATTTTTGGGTTCCTCCCAATCCTCAATCGACACACCATCACCCTTGACCCGTTCATAAAGTGGCGTTCCAGGTATGGGGTATGGCAATGTGAAGGATACATAATCCAACGGCAGCCCAGAAGCAAACCGCACGGTATCAAGAACCGTTTTATCGGATTCGCCTGGGTACCCGACGATGAAGAATGCGCCAACCTTTAATCCCGCAGCCTTAGCCACATGCACCGCACGCTTTGCCTGCTCGGTTGTGATTCGTTTATTCATCAACCCCAAAACCGAATCGTTCCCAGATTCGATGCCGAAGAAGACTTGTATGCAACCCGAACGCTTCATCGCCGAAGCCACTTGGGCATCCATAGTGTCGACGCGTGAGAGGCACTCCCAACCCACATCCAACCGCCGCCTCGTCAACTCCTCGCAGACAGCGGTTAAATGGCGGTTGTTAAGCGTGAAGCAGTCATCCGCAAACCATACCCGGTCATAACCCAAATCGGCGATGGCTTCTACTTCGTCTACGATGTTGCCGACTGAGCGGGTTCGCATGTCAGCGCCAAAGATGGGGCGGCTACAGAAATCGCACCTAAAGGGGCAGCCTCGACTGGTAATCATTGATGTGATTGTGTAGCCGAAGCTTTTTTTGTAGTAGCCCTTGTAGGCTTCGTTGTCGAATTGTTGGCGTGTGGGGAAAGCTAAGCTGTTTAGGTCTTCGATAAATGGGCGCGCAGGAGTTGTGACTGTGCGGTTTCCTTCTCGGTACACCAAACCCTTCACACTTGACAGCCCCTTTCCCTCAGCTATGCATTGGGTAAGTTCAACCATGGTCTGCTCACCCTCCCCCACGGCAACAGCATCGAAAACACCCAAAAACGCTTCAGGAGCCCACGACGGCAACGGACCCCCAACCACAAACGTACAGTCACCGCCGACTTGGTTTCGGATGGTTTGGGCGAGTTCGAGGGTGGTTTTTTTCATGGAGAACATGCAGTAGAAGCCCACAACTTGCGGTCTGGCCTTGACTACGCGTTCTATGGCTTGTTGGGGTTTGAGAAATGTGCAGTCAACCAACTCCACCTCCGCGCCTTGGCGTTCCAAAGCGGCGGCTATGTAGCCTAACCCTAATGGTGGAAAACGGAAGATGGAATTATCGTTGGCTGGATGAAAAAACGGATAAACTAACGCAACCTTAACTGCCATTTAAAAGGAAGCCTCAGAAATTTCGCTAAGGAACTAGTCGTTTGATTCCTTAAAAACATTGCATAAAATTACAACTGGAAAAATAAAGAAGAAAAGAAGTTACGGCGCTTATGCTTTTACTGGCTGAGTGACGGTGGGCGTTTGAGATAATATGTTATCTTTGCTCCACATCCAGTTTGTTTGAGATAGCACTCGAATCAACGGTACAGCAATCAGCATAATAATGAATGCCTGTAGCAGTCGTATAGCTGGATAGATGAATGGTGCTGCGAGGAAAGCGACTTGGACGGCTTCCATGGGCATGCCATATATTCCTTCATAGACTTGTGGCAGTGCGAAGGCGAATGAACCCCATATATTGTCTGCTTGGTTGCCGATGAATGCTATTAGGAAGAATATGCCTGCTGCGTAACCTGCGGATAACTGTTTTCTAAACAGCATGAGTGGTGCAATGAGTGCTACTGCGATTATTTTGTCCCATAGAACCCATATGGCTACTTGGGGATTTCCAAAGGCGATTACTGGGGGGGTGAAGACGAAGGCTATCATTATCACAATGAACGGTACAACAGCCAGTATCCATTTTTTGTAGAATAGCGCACCTGAAACTAACGCGTTTAAGGGTGGTGATAGTAGGAAGGGCAGGTTGTATGGTACCATGCCGAGGAGGGCAAATGAAACTACTGCTCCTATCAGGGCTGCTGCGGTTCCTAAGTAGGGTCCTAGTATTATGCCAAATAATGTAGCGATCAGAGCTGATATGGTGATTGTTAATCCTGTCACTCCAACAGGAATGGCGATTGGTATGGCAACATTTACGGCGACGTATAGGGCTGCGAATATTGCGGCGAGGGCGACTTGTCTACTTGTTATTTGTTTCATCATTTCTTAAGGCTCCCGTGTATTATTTTTCATCGTTGTGTAACTTTTTACATACCATCAGCCTATAAAAGATTTCGCCCACCAATTTTTACACAAGCAACCGCTAAATAACACAACGCAATAACAAATACCCATCCACAACAAACCATTCGAAACAGAAGGCCACAACCATGAAAGCACTCCTAATCACCGGAACCCTCGCAGAAAACACCGTAAAACAATACGCAAAACAATCCAGTACCCCCACCGAAGTAATTGCTCTAAACGTTCCTGTCGCCGCATTCCTAACACCCAAGATTATCAGTGAAGCACTCAAAAAAGTGCCGCTGAAAGATGTGGATATTATTTTAACGCCGGGTCAAATGTTAGGCGACACAAAAACCATTACGGCGCCCTCAAGATTCCCGCCTTTAAGGGGCCGCGCTATGCCGCCGACTTGCCCGTTGTTTTGGATTGCCTTGGCGAAGTGACGCTTTCAACAACCGTGCCTGCATGCGATTTGCTCCGCGAGGAACTCCAAGAAAAGGCTTTAGCGGAGTTGGAAAAGGTGGAGCAGAACCGCGAAATACTGCTTAAAAAGCAGGGCAACTTGGTGATTGCCGATTTGGCTGTTGGCAAAGAGTTTCCCAATGCGTGTTTTAGCCGAAATAGTCGATGCACCACTTCTTGAAACCGCTGAAATCCAGCGCTTAGCCAAACAATACGTGAAATCCGGCGCAAACATCATCGACATAGGCATGGTTGCAGGACAAACCAGCCCAGAGGAAGTTAAACGCGCCGTTGCCGCAGTAAAAGCCGTCGTAAATGTGCCAGTCAGCATAGACACGCTTAACCCAGTTGAAATCGGAGCGGCAGTTGCTGCCGGAGTAGATTTAATCCTCAGTGCCGACGCAGGCAACCTCGAAGCCATCGCACCCTTCGCAAAAGACATTGCAGTTGTAGTTATTCCGACTAATCAGCGCCGAGGCATCTTCCCACAAAAACCCCAAGCCCGCGTGCGAATGCTGGAGCGTTTAATTGCACAGGCGAAGCAGTTGGGGTTCAAAAAAGTCATCGGCGACCTAATCCTCGAGCCCTCGCATATTATGGATTCTTATGTTGCTTTCCGAGAATTCAACCGCAAAAACCCAGATGTGCCTCTTTTGATTGGCATCGCCAACGTCGTGGAACTCTTTGATGCTGATTCAGTGGGTCTCAATGCACTGCTTGCCCGATTATCCTCTGAGGTTAATGTGGATATTTTGTTGACTACCGAAAAGACGCCTAAAGCAAGAGGTAGCGTGGCTGAGGTTTCTGTGGCGGCGAAGATGATGTTTTTGGCTAAGAAGCGGGATTCGGTTCCAAGGGATTTAGGTTTGGATTTGCTGGTCTTAAAGGGTAAGGTGGAGCGTGAATTGCCCTTCAATGTTGGCGCCGCCAAAGTGGTTGAGGCTAAAAAGCAGGAGGTCACGCCTGTGATGATGGATCCATGCGGTGTCTTCCGTGTTATGGTTGACCGCGAGGCTGGTGAAATAGTAGCTATGCATTATGCCACTGAAGATGCAAAGGAGCCTTCTTGTGCCATTCGCGGCGTGGATGCCCAAGCGGTTTTGGCTGAGGTTTTGCGGTTAGGTTTGGTTTCTCGGTTGGATCATGCTGGGTATTTGGGGGGTGAATTGGCGAAGGCTGAGGCGGCGTTGAGGGTTGGGCGGGACTATGTTCAGGATGAGGCTTTGTTCGGGAAATATCAGTAACTCGATTTTTTACATGTAAATGTATAATTTGCATAGCCCATTTTATATGGGCGACTTGCTTTTTTTATCGGTTGATTTTAGGGTTATTTTGGAGTTAGCGGCTGTTTTTCAGCTTATTCGTTGGTCGGGGCAGTTCACTTAGCGTTTGGCAAATTTTAAATACAAATCGGGTTCTAACATACTTTTGAGGTTAGTAGCGTGGCGAAAGCTCCAAAAAAAGACGATAAAAAAGCTAAAAAGAAGAAATAAGACGATATAGCCGACGGCTATGTCCCTATTTTTCTTTTTTCTTTCCCAGCAGCCGCTCTCTTTCCAAACTTGTTTTAAATTGACACAAAATCGCTTAGTCGCTGGCCCCCATAGCAGGCATTACAACTCCAAACGAACATTTATCTTACTAAACTCAATAAACCTAGATTGAAGGGTGAAATTTAGTTTGGAAAGCAACGCATTAAGCATAAGCTTTGCTGGATTACAATTACAAAACCCCACGATGCTCGCGTCAGGCATCATGGGTTACACAGCAGAGTCCTTCGAACGCATCGCCAAAAGCGGCGCAGGCGCAATCGTCACCAAATCCGTCGGTTTACAGCCACGGGGCGGCTACCCAAACCCCACAGTTGTGCAGGCTGAGGCTGGTTTGATTAATGCAATGGGGCTTCCAAACCCAGGCATTGATGTTTTTAGTGAAGAAATCAAATTCTCAAAAACCCTCTTGCATGTACCAGTGATTGTAAGCGTCTTCGGCTACTCCGCAGAAGAGTATGCGTCAGTTGCCAAAAAAGCGGCTGAAGCTGGTGCAGATGCAATCGAACTCAATGTTTCCTGTCCGCACGTTAAGCAGACGGGTGCAGAGATTGGGCAAAGCCCCAAGTTTCTCTCAGAAGTCGTGCAACAAGTCAAAGCAGCAATGAACAAACCCTTGATTGTCAAGTTATCACCTAACGTTGCAGACATAACGATTCTTGCGCAGGCAGCTGTTGAAGCAGGCGCAGACGCCCTAACAGCCGTAAACACCCTCAAAGCCATCGCAATCGACACAGAAACCCAACTGCCCATCCTCGCAAACGTAAAAGGCGGTTTATCCGGTGCTTGCATGAAGCCAGTTGCATTGCGCTGTGTTTATGACATCGCTGACCAATTCGAAATCCCAATCATCGGATGCGGCGGCGTCACAAACTGGAAAGATGCAGTCGAATTCTTCTTAGCCGGAGCCAGCGCGGTACAAATCGGCACAGCAGTCGCCGAAGACATGGAAGTTTTCCAGTCAGTAACTAAAGGAGTAGAGAATTACTTGAGAAAGAAAAACGTTCGGAGTGTGAAGGAGATTGTCGGACTTGCCCACCGCAAATAATTCGATGCGAACGACTCAGATTGTGCAGGTCCGCAATGAGAGTCCATCAGTGAAAACGTTTGTGTTTACCGATAAACTGTGCAGTAAGGCTAAGCCGGGGCAGTTTTTGATGCTTTGGATTCCAGGCATAGACGAGATACCGTTAAGCATTATGGATGCGTCCAACGATTTAGTCTCAGTATCCGTAAAAGCCGTCGGCGACGCAACCCGCCACCTGCATACAATGGAGGCAGGCGCAACCATCGGCATACGCGGACCATTCGGCAACAGCTTCACCGAAAGCCGCGGCAAAGTCCTCTTAGTAGGCGGCGGAACAGGAACCGCACCACTGCTCTTCCTAGCAAAACAGTTAGCAGCCAAAACCGAGCGGCTCTCATTTGTTGAAGGCGCAAAAACTAAAGACGAACTCTTATTTGTCCGCGAAATCGGCGGAGTCTGCCAAGAAAAAAACATAATCACCACAACCGAAGACGGCACCGCAGGGCTACAGTGCCTCGTAACACAGCCACTAGCAACCTTGCTCGATAAGGAACATTTCGACATGATCTATGTTTGCGGACCAGAAGTCATGGTTAAAAAAATCTTTGAAATGACTGAAGCCCGCAAGTTGCCCATTGAAGCCAGTTTAGAGCGGCTGATGCGCTGCGGAATCGGCTTATGCGGAAGCTGTTTGATCGGCAAGTATCGAGTTTGCAGGGATGGTCCGGTATTCAATGCTGCGAAATTGCGGGAAATGAAGGATGAATTGGGAATTTCAAAGATAGGTTTTGACGGCTCCCGAATTCCCATATAACCCCTTTCTTGGTTTTTTCCTAAAATTTTGTTCTGCAAAATTGACTAGTATTACCGTTAATTCTCCCAACAAACGTTGATTGGTCAATATTTCTAAAACAAAACCACACAGACACCGCATGAAGGTTTTCACACCTGTCGAGTCTATATATAGGGGAGGGGGTAGGTCGGCAGAGCAACAATTCTCTCACACGTTAAAAACAAGAAAGCGCCTGAAAACAAACGCGTACAAACACAATGATCAATCAATGGATGCAGCCAAAGACAAGTTGCTCTCCAATGAACGCTTACTCTTACAAATGTGCCTTGGCTATTAGTTGAGCCTATATAATAGGGGGATAGAGAAAAAATCGCACGCAACAACAAGCAAACGCAAGTAAAAAAAATTAGGACAAAAAAAGAAAAAGTTGAAGCTAAATTATTCTTCTTCCTGCGGCATACCCATCTTACGCAAATAATCCCTAGCAAACCGCGGATTATACGCCAGCAACTCTTTACTTCTCAGCAAACGGCGTTCTAATCGGTCGAGTGCAACCTTGAATGTGGGTTCGATTCCCCAGCCTTCACTGGCGGCAAAGAAGTTTCCTCGGGTAGTTCGGAATTGCAGTCGGCAATGTACCATTGGGGTTCCACGCATGTTTGTGCCACGATGGCTCTTCATGTAAACGAATAGTGAGCCCAACTGGAAGGCTTCTTGGAAGCGATGTGTGAATGAATCGAACTCTGTCATCATGAAATCCTGTTGCTCAGAGCTAATATCCACGTCTTTTACGCCAAACTGAATCGTTAAACGACGTTCCGCAGTTTCCATTTGGCTAATTGGTTCCAAAAAGTCTAACTTGGTAACTACTCCGATCAATCGTTCGCCATCAACAACACAAAGGCATGAAACATCACGATCATGCATCATTTGCTCACATTCACGAAGACTCTTTTTAGGCTCAACCGTAATCACAGGCGCACTCATGATCCCCTTGGCAGCTACACCCAAGGTATCTATGCGGTCGCCGGCAACATCCATGTTTCCCATACGCTTGGGCGGAAAATACAGGTTCTCCAAAATATCCTGCACACTAACTAAACCCGCAAGACGACCCTTCTCCATAATTGGCACATGTGAAATGCCGAATTCACGCATAACACCCAAAACTGCGCCGACACTGCGATTAGCCTCCAACGTATGGGGTGCACGAGTCATAACTGATTCAACAGGGCTGCTACCCCATTCCGCACCAACAACCGCATGAATCACGGCTTCATCAGTGACGAAACCGACAAGTTTGCCCTTATCAATAACTGGCAGTTGACGCACGCCGCTTCCAATCATCAACTTGGCAATACGAGTAAGCGAATCTACCAAACTGACTTCTGGAGCAGTAGTCATCACGCTCTTAACTTTAATTCGACTTAAATCTAGTCGAGTTCGCAGGATCGATCGCCGACTAACCATCCCCACATATAAGTCCCTTTTCATCTAGGACAGCTAAAACCGGCGGCATTCCCTTCTTGAAACCCTCCAAGCATCTGGAAGCACTGTCATTTTCTAAAACGGTATTAAATTGTTGAGAATATACTTCCTTTGCAGTAGATGACATTGACATAAAGAATCACTGCAAAATCAATAGTATCAAGTAGAATTTAAATGTTAAACGCCCAAACCCCAACAGCTCAGTCGAGTAAATGCTTATTAAACCACAAAACATTAAAGAATTTTATAGAAAACTATCAAAAGATTGGTGTTCAAAGAAAATATCTTCTATACTAAACCAATCTTGTTCTATGTCAAACAATAATTCCATCTAACAGAAAGACGTAAAAAATACAGAAAACAAAGTTTTATTGTAGATAAAACTAGAACAATTTATCCTTACAGTTTAAATAACCGCGAAAGGACAGATACTTATTGAGGCTTAATCCTCAAGCGAGTTTTAGTAGAAAATTTTTTAGTAAAACCGATTTTTCTCATCCGCTTCTACCATGAAGGGAATTGTTAGTTATGACGCTAAAACAGAAAGAATTCGTAGACGAATTAAAAGTCGAATGGAAAAGACTATGGACTGAACGATTAGATGACAGAGTACGCGCTGAAGGCATCGCAGTCAACGATTACAGCTCACTTTTCATCGATAAAGGTACCGTCATTCATGCGACAAGAGACTTCAAAGTTTTAAACTTCAAAGATATTCTCGAACAACACGAAGTGACAAACGCAGAAAGATACATCCCTCCAAATCCAACTGTTGGCGGATGGAACAAATTCGTTAAAGATAACATCAAAA
Organism: uncultured archaeon; assembly: GCA_963782915.1. GTDB lineage: Archaea > Thermoproteota > Bathyarchaeia > Bathyarchaeales > Bathycorpusculaceae > Bathycorpusculum. The sequence goes on along the minus strand of CAWALK010000018.1, from coordinate 96,318 downwards.
CGCAGCCATCCAAAAGAAAAACCAGCGATGAATTATTAGTTAAAGATCAAAAAAACAAACCGCAACAGAAAAAGAACGGTCGCGGTTGGCTGCATAAATAAAAAACGAAATTTTAACCTAGACGGAAGAATTTGCTTGGTGAATTATAGAGATAGACTAGACATAATAGCAGACATCCTAAGCGTCGTAAGTCGAGAAGCCAAAAAAACACAAATCATGTACCAAGCCAACCTAAGCTACAAAGTACTCCAACGCTACCTGGGCGAAATCGTCGAGGCATCACTCGTAACATTCGAAAACGCCAACCAACTCTACCTATTGACTGGCAAAGGCCACGAATACCTAGATGCCTACAAAGAATACGCAAGATGCAGCAAAAGCATGGAGAAGCGCCTAAACGATTTCTCCACCAAACGTAAAGTACTCGAAAATCTCTGCCCTTCACGGCCACTGACTTTTCCTGACCAATTTGAAAAATTGGTTTGAGGCTTAACTTTTGACTAAAGCGCAAATACGTATCAGCGCATTAGTTACTGTTTTTCTATGCATCTCTCTGTTTGCTTTACCCTTAGCGGTATGCCAAGATGCAGGATCAGCTATTAATTTAGCAAAAAATACGCTTAAAGACGCTTATCAGTCTGTTTAGTAAGCGGAACCCAAGGGGCAAACGTTGAATCCTTAATGGTTACGCAAAATGAGGCAGGAATCGCTGCTTAGTTTGTTCTCAATAAATGCGAAAGGAGAAGCAACTTTGGGTCTGAAACAGTATAAGACACTCATAATTGTTCTGTGCATAGCGGTTTCGCTTTTGGTTGCTTCCCCAACACTTCAGCAACTGCTTGTTTATCCACAAACCAACCCTTTAACTGAATTTTGGCTTTTTGGGCCAAACCACGACGCTGCTTACCCCTCAAACGTCACCGCAGACGAAAACATCCGCCTATACCTCAATTTAGCTAACCATTTAGGGTCCACGGCAAACTATAGGATTGACGTAAAATTCGCCAACCAAACCCAATATACACCTAACAGTTTCAATCACACAAGTAGCACTTTGCCTTCTTTGGGTAGCTTAACGGTATTAGTTGCCCAAAACGCCACAGAAGAATTACCCGTGGATATTTCTTTCAAGTATAACGTCAATGCGGATGTTTCTACCCAGTTAAACATGGAAAGCATAACCATAAACGGCAAAGCCACAGACATTAGTTATACAAGCATAAACTGGGATACAGCCAAAGCAGGCTTCTATGGCGACTTAATCTTTGAACTTTGGCTTTATAACGATTCAACCAACAGTTTCCAGTACCATGAACGTTACCTCGATTTGTGGCTCAACATGACCGTAGTAACAGTAACTGCTTTTTTTATTTTGGAGGACAAAAATTTGGTTCTAAAATCCAACACTATTTTAGCAGTGGGTGCACACCCAGACGACATCGAATTAGGCTGCGGTGGAACCATCCGTGCAGCATCCAAACTCGGAAAAAAAGTCATAGCTGTCTTCATGTCTAAAGGTGAACACAGCGGCAACCCCGAAGTACGACCCAAAGAAAGCATCGAAGCCCTCTCTTACCTTGGCGTAAAAGAGGTTTACTTCGGCGATTTCCCAGACACAGAGATTCCCTGTTCACGGCAAGCTATAGATTTCCTAGAAGCCTTCTACGTCGCAAACAAACCCGAAACCGTACTCACCCATACAGTGAACGATATCCATCAGGATCATCGCCAAGTAGGCTGGATTTCAATGTCTGCATTCAGAAATGCACCCCAAGTTTTAGCTTTTGAAACTCCTCGGGTTACAGCTGATTTTTCTCCCACTTACTTTGTTGATATAACTAACTGTGTAAACGATAAATGGACCGCATTAAAATGCCATTTTTCACAGAAAACAAAACGTTACATCACCTACGAGTCAATGGTTAATTTAGCCTCTTTTAGAGGCAGCCAAGTCAGTCTCCCAGCAGCAGAAGCTTTCGAAGTCGTTCGATACGTTGAAAAAACAAGCATCCCATAACCTGGCGATATAGAAATGATTGTAGCTGGCCATCAACCCAACTATCTGCCATAGCTGGGTTTCTTCGATAAGATGCGCCGAGTAGACATCTTCATAATAGAAGACAACGTGCAATTTGAACGGCAAGGATTCACTAACAGAAACCGAATCCTCACCTCTGATGGCGTAAGATGGTTAAGTGTTCCCATAGAGCATGCGAATAAACCCTTACTTATCAACGAAGTCAAGATTGCCAATAAAGGCGAACCCAACTGGGGACGCAAACACTGGCTAACCCTAAAGCATGGCTACTGCAAAGCGCCTTACTGGAATGAGTTCTCAGATTTCTTTGAAGAAACCTATGAACGCGAATGGGACCTGCTGATGGACCTAAACATGCATCTCATTAAGGGAATCATGGGTTTTCTCAAAATCGATAAACCATTGGTTCTGAGTTCTTCGTTGCATGCACAGGGCAAAAAAACCGAGTTAATCGTGGCTCAATGCAAAGAAGTCGGCGCTGATGTACAGCTTGCAGGCAACGGCTGCAAAGGCTACATCGAAAAAGAACTTTTTGAGCAACAAGGCATAGCGCTTAAGTTTCAAGATTTTTCTCATCCAATCTACCCGCAAAGCAGCGGCGAGTTTGTTCCCAACCTCTCAGTGGTGGATTATCTTTTCTGTACAGGCGCAAAATCATGGTAACCAATAAAAAATGGAGTAATTTAAAATGAGTAATATTTCTGGTTCTTTCCCCTATTTTTCCGAAGATAGCCTAAACGCAATAACAAACCAAATACGTTTGATGCTAAAAAGCGGAAGATTAACCGATGGACCTTACGCTCAAGAGTTTGAGAAAAAATTCGCTGAATACAACAACGTCAAGTATGCTGTTGCAGTAAATTCTGGCACCGCAGCCCTCGATGTTGCACTACGGTACTATAAGCTTGGGGGCAAAGAAGTCATTGTACCCACGAACACGTTTGTTTCGACACCCAACTCTGTTATCTTTGCTGGCGGCAAACCTGTTTTCGCTGATATGAACCCTGACACTTTAGGCATCGATGTGGACGATGTTAAAAGTAAGGTTACTGAGAAAACCGCCGGTGTGATTGTGGTGCATATTGCTGGTTTGCTTTGTCCACAAATCAATGAACTCAAAGAATTCTGCGAACAAAAAGGACTTTTCTTAATGGAAGACAGTGCGCATGCCCATGGAGCAATGCTTGATGGGCAAAAAGCTGGAACCTTCGGCGATGTCGGATGCTTCTCTTTCTATCCAACCAAAGTTATGACAAGCGGCGAAGGCGGAATGATAATCACTAACAATGAAGCACTCGCGGATGAAGCCCGAGTCCTGCGCACTTGCGGACAGAATGCTCACCGCGATGTGGTTATGTTGGGTCATAACTGGCGACTAAACGAGTTGAACGCTATAGTTGGGATAAACCAGCTTGAGCATCTAGAGGAATTTCTTGCTAAACGCAATCAGAGTCGCCCAATGGTATGAAGAAACCCTCTCAGGAATCAAAGGCATTGAACTTTTCAAGGTTGCATCAAACTCGCGGCATAGCTACTACAAGTATCCACTAAAACTCGCTGATGGAATCGACAGACCAAAAATCGCTGCATTAATGAAAGAGAAATATGCCATCGAAACTGGCCACGTTTACTATCCACCCTGCCACATGCAACCCTACTACAAAGAAACGTTTGGAACAAAAGAAGGCGATTTACCCAACTCTGAACGTGTACTCAAACAAGTGCTATGCCTGCCGATGCACGTTGGGCTAACTAACGAAAATATAAAATATATCGGTGAGTCTCTTGAGTTGTCCATAAATGCAGTTAAATCCGCATTTTAAGAGCGTTTTTTATGCAACCAAAAGTTGGCAGCCCAGAATGTTCTGTGTTAGCTGAGCGTTTTCCAATCCGTAAATCTGAACTTGATCGCTTCAAATATCGGCAAAAAGAAGTACCATGAAGTTGAACGCCAAAAAACTGACGGCGATCTGCTCTGTTTGGACATTGCATGTGGAGCAAAACCCTTCCCAAAAGCTAATGTTCTATGCGATTTGCATGTTGAGCCTGTTCCAGACCGAAGCATGAAAAAACTCGTAACCAGCGGCAAACCCTTTGTTCTATGCAGCTGCTATGCTTTGCCCTTCAAAGAAAAAGCGTTCGATTTTGTCACAAGCTACTATTTGATTGAGCATCTAGACGACCCTGGAAATTTGATTAGGGAACTAAAACGTGTCTCCAAACATGGTTACGTTCAAAGTCCATCATGGTTTAACGAGTTCCTATATGGCGAAGATGTGCATAGTTGGGTTGTTTCCAAAAGTGACGATAAACTCTTTGTTAAACCCCTCAAAAACGGCGCCTTACCACCCTTCCGATTCGGCTTCATCTTCCATCGGCTCTACCGGCTTGAATCATGGCGAATCATCCATGCAATCTTAGATGAAAAGTTCCATCTATTCACCGTACAATACGACTTTTAAATAGTGACTAAACATGCCAACTCTTATTCGATCATCCAAACCAGTCTTCCCAAAAGAAGACATAAACCCTATCCTACAAGACATCGCCAAAGTCCTAGAAGAAGGCCAATTCCGCAACGGCAAAAAAGTAAAACTATTCGAGGAAATGGTCGCCAAATACGTTGGCGTCGCTGGCGCGGTGGCGTTTGATTCTGATTCAAGCGCGTATGAGACTGCGCTGCACTATTTCGGTGTTGCAGGCGGAGAAGTTGTAGTCTGCACTAACAGTTTCGTCTCTGTTCCCAACAGCGTCGTCGCAGTAGGCGGAAAAGTTGTTTTCGCCGACATACATGCAGATACCCTCTCTATGGACCCTGAGAGTTTAAGGCAGGAATCTTTCCCCTAAAACAAGCGGCGTAATAGTAACTCATATCTCTGGTTTTCCAAACCCAAACATCGAAGAAATCAAGTCAATCTGCAAAGAACATGGCTTGTTTTTACTTGAAGACGCAACACACGCCATCGGAGCCACCGTTAACGGGCAAAAAGCTGGAAGCTTCGGTGACGCAGCGGTTTTTGCTTTCACTCCGACGAAGGTTATGACTACTGGCGAAGGCGGAATGCTCGTTTCCAACAATGCCGAGTTATGCGAGTTTGCCAAAAGGTTTAGTTTCTATGGTTCAGGTGGTGGCAAAACCAATTTTGTCGATTTAGGTCGGCATATGGTGCTTCCAGAAGTTTCGGCGGTTTTGGGCATTTATCAGTTGCAGAGGCTTGACGAGTTCATTGATAGACGTAATGCAATCGCCCAAAAGTACGATTCCGCATTAGCTGAGTCCGATGCGTTTTCCACAATTAAATCTCCCAGCGGGATTCAGAAGCAGCTACTACAAGTACCCCTTAATTTTGGATGCCAAAATCGATAAAGCCGCATTCACAAAGCACCTCTTCGAAGACTTTGGTGTCGAAACAGGCAACATTTTCTATCCACCCTGCCATATGCAAGGGGTCTACAAGAAACTCGGTGCATTCACATATGCTGACTTGAAAGTTGCGGAGCAGGTTTTGGCTAGAACGATAACTTTGCCCATGCATGTTGGTCTATCTGATGAAGACGTTGATTTTGTGCTTGACAGCGTTAAATCTCTTGTTTAACCAGTTACGCTTTTTTTGTGTTAGAACTTTTTAGGAATAATATAGAACAATTCTGTTTTGTTAGGGATGTTTCATCCCTACGGCTTTAAGAGTTTGTTTCCCCGCAATTACTCTTGAGCCGTCTTCAAGTTTTTTCGAGGATTTTTTTATGATCGAACAGTTAAACTCCAGTATATCAGTGATTATTGCAACTCTCAATGAGGAGGAAGGGATAGGGCCCACCTTAGGTGAAATGCAGAAGGTTCTAAACAACCCCTACATGGTCGTTGTCGACGGCAATAGCGTTGATCGAACAATTGAGATAGCAAAAAACATGGGTGCAGACGTTATGCTCCAAGAGGGCAAAGGCAAAGGAGACGCCATGTTCCAAGGCATGAGAGGACTCACTTCCAAAGTCCCCTATATCGTCTTCACAGACGCCGATTACACTTATCCCGCCGAGTACATCCCAAAGATGGTTGATGTTTTAGAACAGAACCCCAAAGTAGGCATGGTTATCGGTAACCGCTTCAAAGGCCAATATAACACCTCAAAATCCATAACAAATCCATTCTATTTGGGGAACAGATTGTTAGCGATTGCACAGTTAGTCATGAATGGAGTTAAACTTGAGGATCCATTGTCTGGTTTGCGTGTTGTGCGAAGCGAAGCTTTAGAGGGTTGGAAACCAAAAAGCAAAGGCTTCGATGTTGAAGCGGAAATGAATGCGATTGTCGAACGTAGGGGCTACCGCATCGTTGAGATTCCGATCGATTATCGCATCGCGGATGGGTGAGAAGAAGCTTAAGCTTCGTCATGGCTTGGGGATTATGAAGCGGATTTTCGCTGAGAGCTTTAGTTTCTAATTTTTCCTTTTTTCATCTTTGCATAATAAATTATTTTTTGTATCCAGATTATTCTCTGAATTATTTTTTTGGAGCGACCAGACTAAATGGCAACCAATCCTAAACTGAAAGTCGGCGTCGTCGGCCTAGGCAAAATGGGCATCATGCATGCATGCCTCCTAAGCACCTTCCCAAACGTAGATGTCACAGCTTTATGTGACAAAAGCCGCCTGATCCGAACAATCGCAAAGCAACCCTTCAAAAACGCCTTAGTAACCGACAACCTCGAAAAATTCGCCGACCAAAACCTCGACGCAATATACGTATTAACACCAATACCCAGCCATTACCCAATAATCAAACAAATCTATACCCAAAAATTAGCCAAAAACGTCTTCGTAGAAAAAACCTTAACCTCAAGCTACAGCCGATCCGAAGAACTCCACACACTATCAGAACAGCAGGGCGGCGTCAACATGGTTGGCTACATGAAACGCTTCGCAGTCACCTTCAACCAAGCCAAAACACTGCTAAACCAACAAGTCTTGGGCGATTTAACGTCTTTTGATGCTTATGCGTTTTCTTCTGATTTCGCTGAAGTTCCAGAAGGCTCAACGATTTCTATGGCTCGAGGCGGTGTTTTGGAAGATTTGGGTTCGCATGTGGTGGATTTGTCGGTTTGGCTCTTGGGCGACTTGAAGCCGACAGCTGCGACCGTTAATTCAAGGATTGCCCCAACCTCCGAGGATGATGTTAGCTTTGGAGTTGAGGGTTCAGGCGGTCTTGTGGGCAAATTTGAAGTTTCCTGGCGTAAAAAGGAGTACCGCATGCCAGAATTCGGAATCTCTATTCATGGTACAAAGGGCAGCTTGAGCATTAACGATGATGAAGTCAAATTGGAACTCAAAGATGCCCAACCCAAAAGATGGTACCGACCCAACCTGGATGACAACGTCGGTTACCTGCTTGGCGGATCCAGAATATTACCGCGAAGACAAACACTTCTTAGACTCCATAACCGCTGGAACACCTACAAAATCAGACTTCAAAAGCGCACTCAAAGTTGACTTCTTACTTGACCAAGTGAGGCGACTATGCAAATGAGCAAACAACTAAACCTACTAGTCGGCGACAACCCCTTCCACGGCATTAGCCATCTTTCTCAGGAACGAGCACGTGCCCGAACTGAGGGACAAGCTCAAAGTTGCACTCTGCGAGCAGCGAATCTTGTGCAGCTTAGCTTAGAGAATGGTGCGGACGGCTTCATGTTTTCAGTCGATGAAGCAATGCTATCAATCGTCAAAAGCCTAAGCGAAAACAACAAGGGCGAAAAAGTGCGGTTGTATGCGATTGCACCTTACGCTTATGAGTATGTGCGCAAATCCACGCAAACTGGCGGCGTCTCGGGTTTAGCGACGAATTTGGCTAAAGAAATGATCTTTTCTTCAAACATAAAAGTCATCGCTGCCAATCTGGGTGGTCTTGCACGGTTTAATTTGTCAGCGCTTGTGAAAGCGTATGTCGCTTACGAGCTCTCACGCATAAAATCCGCTGCAGGCAGCAACATGCATCTTGAATCGTTTATGCTTCATGAAATAGTCACTGACATGGCTTTAGCGCTAAACATGGAGGACCTCTGTAAATCATACATCCGCTTCTTAGAAAACAAGAAGGTCCGAGCTGGCTTTGAAACCCGCAATTTCCCCTACCTCGTTAACAAGTTTAGCGAATGGGGTATTGACTTTAGCAAATTAACTTTGACTTCTTCTTTTAACAAGGTTGGTTTCCAAATGTGCCCTTCTCAGCAGGAATGTGAAGAGGCTCTGGAACGAGCTAAAGATGCGGAAGTTATCGCTATGAGTGTTTTGGCGGCTGGGTACTTGAAGCCTGCAGAAGCCTTTGGTTATTTGGCGAATTTAGATGGTATCAGCGGGTTGGTTATTGGTGTTTCTAAGGAGCATCAGGCAACTGAAACCTTCAAAGTTTTTGCCAACGGCAAGTAACAGTTAGAATTATTTTTGGTTTGTTTGTTAGGCGAGGAATTGTTTGATTTGGCTTTTAGCTGCTTGGCTTAGTGTCGGAGCCCTATTTTTCGGTGTTCCCGCCATCTACTTCCTATACATGAAAAAGCGCTCCTCCAATGTCTGGAACCTCAATTTAGACAGCGACTATTCACCTTCAACAGCAATCCTAATACCAGTCCATAACGAAGAAAAATTAGTCCGACTAAAACTTGAAAACATCGCCAAAGTCACCTATCCATCCGACAAAATGGAAATAATCATCGCCAACGACTGCTCAACAGACAACACCTTAAACGAAGTAAGCAACTACATTGCCGCTCATCCAGAGCAAAAAATCAGTGTATTCGACAGTAAAGTGCATCTGGGCAAAACCGGTTGCTTAAACAACGTCCTAAAAACCCTCCAAGCCGACGTTGTCATAATTTCTGATGTGGATTGCTTCTGGCCAAACGACATACTCACCAAAGCATTGTCGTATCTGTCGGATCCCACGGTTGGCGCGATAACCGCACGGGAACTGCTCCTCAACCCAGCAGACAGTTGGGTTACATTGGGCGAACAATTCTACGACAGCAACATCCAATCAGTCCGCATCGGCGAATCGAAGCTGCATTCAACCATCTTTTTCCAAGGCGGCTTCGCAGCATACAAACGCAGCGTCATATCCGAGTTTAATCATGCAACCGACGATTCAGGAACAGCCCTTGACATCGTCCAAACCAACCGACGAGCACTATTAATCCCCGAAATCGGGTTCTTCACAAGTAGCCCAACAACTTGGAAAAGCAAAGTCAACATCAAAATCCGCCGTGCAGGCCACCTGCAGCATCTCTGGGCAAGATGCCTCAACCTTTTGGCACATGGAAAGTTGTCTATGCCCAAGCGGATTGCGGTTCCAGAGATAATTTTGCATATTTTTAATCCTGTTTTGATGGTTGCGTTGGCTGTGCTATCGGTGGCAGTTATGGTTGTTTATCCATTGCTTGCTGTGGTTTTGGCGGTTCTGATTGGCGGTGCGTTGCTGGTTGGGCGGACGCGTGTGATGGCTTTTGAATTAGTGCAGAATAACTTGATTTTGCTCTTGGCGTTGTCATCGTTTTTGACTAAGCGCAACTTTACGTTTTGGAAGCCTGCGGCGGAATCCCGTGCGATGCTAAGCGAGAGTGTTCTGCGGGAAAAAAACCTGATTTAACATGCTTTGGCTCTTGTGTGCGATTTTTTCTCTATCCCCCTCTTATATAGGCTCAATGAATGCTGACGAAAATTATAGGCGTATGGTGGGCGTTTGTTGGTTGTTGGCGGCTTCATGTTCTATGCGGCTGCTGGTGAGAACCTGCTGGTGTCTAGGCAGTTGTGCCGAGAACTCATCAGGTTTTGCGTTTATAGCGCACGGGTTTGTTGCTCTGCCAGCTACCCCCCTCCCCTATATATAGAAAGATTTAGGTTGAATCCCTTGACAGTTAACCCTATCACAGTAACCGTTGGCTTCTGCGTCAAAAACGGCGCTGATCTGGTCAAAACCGCAATCGATAGTCTGTGTAACCAAACTTTTCCAGCCCAAAACACAGAGCTATTAGTTGTTGACGGCAACAGCCAAGACGGCACCGTCCAAGTAATCCAAGATAACCTCAAAGCAGAATTCGGCCAAGTAAAAATCCTCAACGAAAACCAGTGGATTGGGCATCGCACGCCAAATGGTCGTGCAGCAAGCCAGCGGCAAATACATCATCTGGCTAGACGCCGACATGACCCTCGCCCCCGATTACCTCGAAAACCAAGTTGCCTACATGGAACAACACCCCAACGTTGGCATCGCAGGCGGCAAATACAACGTCCACATCGGCCACGGCTTAGCAGCTGACCTCGAAAACATCGTTTACGCCGTTGACTCAGTATTTGGCAACCGCGCAAACGCCTCAAATTTGGGTATCTGCCCGGCGCTGAAGGCGCAATCTACCGAGTTGAAGCAGTCAGAGGCGTCGGAGGCTTTGACACCCAAATCAACGGCGCAGCCGAAGACACAGAGATGGCTTACCGAGTCCGACAAAAAGGCTGGGAATTAGCAGTAACCAAAGAAATGTTCACTGAATCCACACGGGCGTCTTGGCAGTCACTTTGGAAACAATATGTCTGGTACGGCAAAGGCGCACACTACATCTTCCACAAAGACCCCGACTCGCTTAATCTAATAAAAATGTCACCCATAGGAGGCTTCATAGCTGGAATCCTACGTTCACCAGGCGCCTACTTACTCACACATAACAAATCGTTCTTCCTACTGCCAGTACATTACACATACAAGCGACTTGCTTGGTTTGTCGGTTTCTGTAATGCCCACCTCAACGGTTACGGACATAAAACCCACTAACATGTAGGTAATCATTTGAAAACAAAACAATACCGAGACAAAAATCCTATGCGAACATTCCTTAAAATGTTCCTCCGCTACATGGGCATGAACGCCCCCTCACAAGGCATGAGAGTAAAAATGTACCAGTGGGCAGGCATCAAAATCGGCACTCCATTTGTTTTCGGTAGCCACGTCTTTATGGATGTCATGTTTCCAGACATAACCATCGGCGACAACGTTATCCTCGCAGGCTACGATTATGTGCTATCCCACTCGAATGTGATGTGGGGTTTTAAGGCAGGCGAAGGCGGAATAAAACCAGTCGTCATCAAAAATGGCGCCCGAATATCCATCAACGTAACGATCCTACCAGGCGTAACCATCGGAGAAAACTCTGTTATCGGCGCCGGCGCCGTCGTCACACAAGACATTCCTGATAACTGTTTAGCCGTGGGTATTCCAGCAAAACCCATCAAATTCCTAAAACCCCTAGAAACCCAGTAAACCAAACTTTGACTTTTGAGGATATGATATGAGTGCACTCGTCACCGTTGGTATCTGCGTTAAAAACGGCGAAAAAATGCTCCCAAACGCCCTCGACAGCATACTCAACCAAAGCTACCCCCAAAACCAAATCCAACTAATCATAGTCGACGATGGCAGCACCGACAAAACCCCGCAAATACTAAAAAAATATGTTGAAGAGCTTGGCAGGCCGCGCAAGAGCTTTCAAATCCTCTTGGCAGGGTCTGGGATGCGCCCGAAACTTTATCGTCAGCAAATCAGACGGCAAATACCTCCTCTTTGTGGATGCCGACGAAATACTGACACGTGACTACGTTAAAACCCAAGTTGAAGTTATGGAAAACAACCCACAAGTAGGCATCACCGCAGGCGTATTCAAAACAGTCCAAGGTAACTTAATTCTCAACCTCGAAGTCGCCCCAAACATCGTTAACCAAAAAAGCTACGGCAAACCCAAACGTTATCTTTTAAAAACGGACAAACTCATCGGCACAGGCGGAACAACCTTCAGGATAACAGCAATAAGGCAGGTCCACGGTTTTGACGAGACCATCAAAGGTGCAGGCGAAGATATCGATTTAGTTTTAAGAATCAAAAAAGCTGGTTGGCTCATTGAAGCTAACAACGCCGAACTCTACGAATTACACGGCGGCTTATCTACCCCTCATGCATTAATGAAAAAATATTATTGGTATGGTTATGGTTGCCAGAGAAGCTTCCAAAAAACCCGAGGCGCCTTTTCAGTCCCCAGAATGTCACCCATCGCGGGTTTAGTAACGGGTCTATTGTATTCTTTTCCGGCGTACAAGTTTCTGGGACAAAAACAGATGTTTCTTCTGCCGCTTCATTATGGATTGAAGCTTACCGCTTGGACCTTCGGTTTCATGAAGGGACAACTAAAACAAAATTAACGATAAAAAAAATAAAAAAGGAAAGGTTGATTGTTTTTTACACTGCTATTTACCAGAGGTTGAAAGCGAACCACGAGCTGTATCGTGGCCAGTAGAAGACAAACCAGTGTCGGTAGAAGAATCCTTGAACTGTATCGACGCTCTGTGCTGGTGTTGGTTCTGGTGTTGATGGTTGGGTTGGCGTTGTTGGTGCTGTAGCGTTTGTTGGTGTTGATGTGCTTGTTGGTGCAGGGGTCTGTGTTGGAGTTGTTGTTGGTTCTGGTGTAGGTGTTGGGGTTGCGACCGGTGTTGGTGCTGGTGTTGCTGTTGGTTCGGGTGTTGGTGCAACGGTTGGTGCTGGTGTCGGTGATGGTGTAGCGACTGGTGTTGGTGATGGAGTTGCAGTCGGTGTTGGAGTTGCGGTTGCTGCTGGTGTTTCGACCTGAGTTGAACCTGCTTTGTATGCGTTGATGTAGGCTTGTCCCATATCGTTTGGTGAGTATCCACTGCTAAGCATTGACTCTCCCGCGTAGACTGGGCCTAAACCTGCGTCGCTAAGCCAGTAGTATGCGCCTGCGCCGATGTTTAAGTCACGTTGAGCTTGTAGTAGGTTTGTCCACCATGTTACGTCTCTTTGTCTGTTTTGTGAGTACGATAGACATGAGCCTTCTTCATTGATGACCAATGGAGCGGCTATGCCCATGCTGTCAATGCCTGTTTGTAATTGAGTTTTGAGTCCTGCGTAGTCTGTTGCCCAGTATGAGCTTAGGTCGGTTGGTGCATAGTAGTAGAGGTGCGTTGTGTATACCATGTTGGTTGGGTGGATTGTGTCGTCGATTTGTTTTACCCAGCTTAGACTGTTACCGTAGCCGTTTGGGAACCAGCCCATGTGCCATTGCATCATGATTAAGTTGGTTGCGCCTGTTGATCGGACGGCTGTGTACATTGTTTGTAGATAAGTCATGTATCCTGCTGGGATCATGTCTACGTCGCTGCCCACGTTTGGTTCATTCCATGCGTCAAAGATTACGTTTGGATAGCCTTTGAGGTTGTTTGCCATGTCAGTCCAGAACATGCTCCAGAAGCCTTGTTCGTTGCTTCCGTAGCCTGCTTCGCTGAGGAATCTTGTGCCTGCTTCATCCCAACCCATCATTGGCATTCCTTGCCAACCGAAGCTGGGGGTTGCGTATTTGTCGTTTCCAAAGGAGCTTGCTGATGGTGTTAGCATGTATGGTACGATGTCAACGTAGATTCCGTATTTGTCTGCTTCTTGTGCTAAGAGTTTTCAAGTAAGTTTTTACGCTGATTGGAGTAGTGTATGATCCGTAGTTTGTTGGGTCTTCTTGTGCTGGAACAATGTTGTCTCGGTAGTACCAGCTTGGGTAAATGAAGACGCGGATCATGTTAATGTGCCATTGAGATTGCATCGCTGCAAATGTCTGGTCCATAACATTGGTATCTGGGTTCCATTGATTGCCCCAGTTATCGCTTCCTCCTTGACCAAACATCAATAGGTCTGGCGCGAATCCGGCCATTCCCATGCCGCGGAGGTAGACGCTGTTTCCGTTAGCGTCTAAGATGTAGGATCCAGAAGTGTGCAACGCAGAAGTTGTCGTTGCTGCTTTTACAGTGCCTGCTGAAAGCGCTGAAACCATACTGATTAAAAACAATGCAGTGATGGCTATAGCAATTGGCTTTGCAAGCTTCCTGGCATTTAGGGAGTGCAATGTGTTTGCTATTGTTTGTATATTCATTTTTTCTCTCTCTTCCTGAATTTGAAAACCTACTTAGTCTGGATCATACTTATACGCTCTTGAAAACGCGAGTTATGCGCTTTGCGAAGGTGAATTTGCAAGGAATATGCCTACAAATTCAGGCAAAAACCAAGCGGAAAACTCAATTTTGTTGAAATAGCAAAAATACGGTTATTTTGTATCCCCACAGGCGACTAATCAATGCCAGGTAAAATCGGCGTATTCTGCCCCACCTTAAACGTTTATGGCGGCGGAGAATTCGTCGCAATCGCCATCGCCAACACCCTCGCGCAGAACAACCATGACGTTGTACTCTTCTCAAGCGACAAAATCAACCCCACAGCCATCAAAAACTACTTCGGAGAAACCCTCCACCCCAAAATCCAAACCCTCCAGCAACCCACCAACTTCACCCCGCGCGGCCTAGGCGACTTCTACCAAACCATAATCCACTCCTACATCGCCAAAAACAAATGCAGCACCTTCATCGACGCCTTCTCAAACTGCGTCTACCCCTGGACACAAATCAGCTACATCCACTTCCCATACCTAAACCGTTTCGCCTTCAACTCAACCTTTCCATACCTAAACCGCCCACGCATCAACCAAGCAGGCACCCTCCCACACGTCATCCTAGAAAAAAACCTCATCGACTACGATAAGCACCTTGTCTTAGCCAACAGCCACTACACAGCCAAAGAAATCCAACGGTACTCACACAAAACCGCCGAAGTGCTCTATCCACCGTTCCCATCCACCATAGCTGAATTGGGCAAAGACGCAACTAAAAATCCTGACGAGAACTTGGTAGTTACGGTTTCACGTTTAGACTCAAACAAACTTTTAGAACGCATCCCAAAAATCGCTGCCCAAACAAGCAGCGACATAAAGTTTGCAGTAATCGGCCGCCTATGCAGCCAACCTACCCTCACCTATCTAGAAGGGTTAGTTAAGAAATCCCATTTAGAAGACAGGGTCAAGTTTTATCCTAATGCTTCTGCTCAACAAAAAGTTGAGTTGCTGAAAAGAGCAAAAATTTATCTGCACACTATGGAAGGGGAACACTTCGGCATCTCCATCGTTGAAGCTATGGCGTTTGGCTGCATCCCCATAGTTCATGACTCAGGCGGCATGAGAGAATTCGTTCCAGCACAAAACCGCTATACCCCAATAGAGCAGGCAGCACAAAAAATCACCTCTGAAATCGCTGATTGGTCACCCAAGAAATGTGACGAAAGCACAGTGGTTGCATCCAAGTTTTCACTTCAGAGTTTCTCTGAACATTTCATGGATTACTTCAATGGGTATTTTGGGAGATCATAAAGTTGAATTTGAATTTGATAAAAATCTATAAAATCGGACCAAGAACTTTGTACAAGAGTTATTCAGTATACCGAAGAGGCAGAGTATACGTCTGCAAATCCTCACCACGCGCACTACTCATAGATGGCAAAACAATTTTGCATATCCATAAAACAGCGCAGATAACAAACAACGGCTACCTAACACTGGGTTTGGTAGCTAAAGATTTTTTTCCAGCCACTAAACCAGCCCGCTTTGCCATGGGAGAGAACAGCAAACTCAAAATCAACGGCAACGTCCGCATAGGCGGCGGCGTAATACTGGAAATCTTCAAAAACGCCAACGTGGAACTTGGAAAAAACGTTTGCATCAACTCCAACACGACCCTCATAGCTACAACCAGCCTTAAGATAGGCGACAACACTGGCATCGCATGGGACGTAGAAATCGTCGACACCGACTTCCACCAAATCTCACGGGAAGGCGCAGTCATGGCTTCACCCATCGAAATCGGCAGCCACGTATTCATCGGCAACCGAGCAATAATTATGAAGGGCGTAAAAATCGGTGACGGTGCAGTAGTTGCTGCAGGCGCCATTGTCACAAAAGATGTGCCGCCACACTGTTTAGTGGGTGGTGTGCCAGCGAAAATCATTAAAGAAAACATCGCTTGGGTCGCATAACAGCATTTTTTGAGGTATCCATTTTTGCATGTCTGTCACGTCTGGGAACGATTCTGGCCCATCGAAATCGGCGGCTTAGAACGCTACATCCTATGGTTAACCAATTACCTAGCAAAAAAAGAAGACATCGACTTCTCACTGATCACAGGACGAACCAAAATCTTACTCTTAACAAAAAACATAAAAAAATATGAAGACGCAGGTTTCCTCAAAGTCTATCGCCTAGGACCAAACGCAGTTGACTTAATCAACGGCTTCTGCATGTACACGCTTGGCTCAACACCTAAACTCGTAGACAAAATGAAGTTTGCAACCCTATACGCTGAAGCTGCAAACTGGAAAGTCGCCAAAACCGCCGACGCCTTCCACATCCATGGCATATGGAGAGACCTAGAATACATCAACTTAGGAATCTATCTAAGCCGACATTTCCATAAGCCGCTGGTTGTTACCTTGCATGGCGGCTACGTTGGGGACCCAATGCATGGCGGCATGCCACTCGAATCACCCGTAGTGCGAAGCATCCTTGAAGATGACGTCGCTGCAATCACCACTTACTCCAAAGAAGTTTTGGGCACACTGCAGAAATTGGGGTTAGGCGAAAAAAGCCATCTCGTAACCAACTTTGTCGATACGCCCCACTTCAAAAACCCCACCGCAGCACATCCCCCACGATGTAACTGTTATCTATGTAGGCCGACTCGAACCCGTACAGACCCCCGATTTAGTCGTTAAAGCGTTCAAAAAAGTCCATGACCAATTACCCAACGCTAAATTAACCATCGTTGGCTACGGACGAATGTTCGAAACCCTAAAACAGATGATATCCGAACTCAAACTTGACGACGCCGTAACCATGACGGGCAAACAAACCGATGTCAGAAAATATCTCTGGCAAAGCGACGTGTTTGTCGCCACAAACTTCGGCTACATCGCCACCCTCGAGGCTTGGGCTTCTGGACTCGCGGTTGTGGCCCCGAAATTTGGCGTACTAAAAGAAACCGTGAGCGACGAATTCAGCGGGTTGCTTTTTGAACCCAACAACGTCGATGACTTAGCAGCCAAACTAATACGCGCCATAGAAGACCGATCACTAAGAGAAAACATTGCATTTAACGGCGTTCAAACCGTGCAGGGCTATGATATACGTGCGGTCGCACCGAAAATGTCGCAGATTTACCGTTCAGTAATAAAACAGTAGTTTTGTTGGCGAAGAATCGATGAATATTAATCAGCAATACATCTCCCAAAATTTCTTACCCATAGTGGTAGCTCTGCAAATCATAATGTACGTGACGCTTTTTCTGGATTTTCCACTCGCCCGAGCAGCCATAGGCATCGCATACCTAACTTTTGTTCCAGGCTTTATACTGATTAAAATTTTAAAACTCGACAACCTCAGCCTAGTCGAATCAATCATCTACTCAGCTGGGTTTAGCGTAGCCTTTTTGATGCTTGCAGGATTAGTCATAAACCAATTCGGCTACTTAGCTGGGATAACTTTCCCACTCGCAACTCTGCCGCTCTCATTGTTCATAAACACCCTTATCATCGTCGGTGCCGCCGCAGCGTACCTAAGACAAGGCCGCCGAAAAACCTCTCTACCAGCTAAAAACATCAATTTCAGCCGCTCCATGCTACTATTTGCGCTTATTCCAGTTTTAAGCATCATCGGCGCATTCTTCGTCGATGCCACCGGCAACAACATCATCCTTTTAGTTATGATTCTGGGGATTGCAGGTTTATTCACCGTAGGCATCGCCAAAGAGCGATCAACAAAAAGCTACGCGTTCGCTATCCTCATGATAGCCATTGCACTGCTCATGCATGTTTCACTGGTATCCAACTATATTTTGCCTTTTGGCGGCGATTCCCCAGTTGAAATGTTCGTGTTCCAGAATGCCCAACAGAGCGCACATTGGAATCCAGTTTTTGCTTTTCCCACAGATGAGGGATACGGCAGATACAACGCAATGCTAAGCATCACCATCCTACCCACTGTCTACTCAAACATGCTTGGCATCGATCCAACTTGGGTATTCAAAATTATTTATCCACTGATTTTCGCGTTGGTTCCTGTGGGGTTGTATCTGCTTTGGCAGCCCTACATCGGCAAAAAACTAAGCTTCATCGCAGCCTTCGTCTTCATGGCACAATCCACCTTCTTCACAGAAATGCTCGCCTTAAACCGCCAAATGATAGGCGAATTATTCTTTGTTCTGCTCTTGCTGACGCTTCTCAACAAAAACATCAAACGAGAAGGCAAATTCGTAACATTCGCCGTCTTAAGCTTCGGCTTAGTATTCAGCCATTACGCCCTAGCAGAAATCTTTCTATTCCTGATTTTCGCCGCTTGGGCAGCATCCACATTTTATTTGAAACGGCCCAGCTTCAATTTGCAGTTAAGCCTGATTATCTTCTTCTTTGTGGCAATGTTTGTTTGGTACATCTTCACTTCAGGGGCTGTTGTCTTTGAAAGCTTCATGTCGTTCACTGGCTACATATCGGCTCAATTAGGCGAATTCTTCAACCCTGCCTCAAGAGGAACAACTGTCCTTGCAGGTTTAGGACTCACCGAGTCACCATCATTCTTAAACACCATAAGCCGAGGCTTTGCCTATCTAACCGAGATATTCATCGTCATCGGAGTCATCGCTTTATTTAGAAAAAAGCTTCCCTTCAAATTCGAACGCGACTACATAGTCTTTAGCATCTTAACTGTCATTCTCCTCATAATGCTAACACTTGTTCCCGGCCTCGCCAACGCCCTATCCATGACGCGGTTCTATCACATACTGCTAATGATTCTGGCACCCTTCTGCGCAATCGGTATATGGATGATTTCGGGATTTCTCTTCAAACGCAAAAAAGAATTGATGTTTATTGTACTCGCGGTTGCTGTGCTGGTTCCGTACTTTTTGTTCCAAACAAACTTTGTATATGAAGTTGCTGGGACGGAGAGTTGGTCTGTACCGCTTAGCGGCTACCGAATGAGCCCAGTACAATTGTATGGTTACTATGGGGCTATGGAGCCGTTTAGCGTTTCTGGAGTGCAGTGGGTCGCGAAATATGTACCTTATGAATATAATCTTGCAGCAGACAATGCTCTCTACTCGGCAGTACCTGCGTATGGCCTAATTTATCGTGGTTATGTAACGGGACTTTCAACCGAGAACCCCCTTCATTCGGGAGAATTTGTGTTCTTGAGTTATATCACTATTGAATATGATAATTTGTCGTCCAATGGCTCAATCCCGTTGTTAGTTAACCAAACTAGTGTTGTTTATTCAAACGGCGGCAGCGAAGTCCGATACGTTCCATGATTGCGTCATAACACAGCAGATTCCTTTAGTAGGTGAATCATCAGTGCCCATTCAAGCGTTCTTCAACTTACTAAACAAAGACAAAATTGAATCCTCGATCAAATGGAATTTCATCGACAAATACTTCTCAAAAATACCCCGCAGAAAACTCAAAAACCAAACTTTCTCCATAATAGGCAACAACTGCTTCGCCGGCGGAATATACCACAAATTTGGACTACCATACAACACACCCACAATTTGGACCTACATTTACCCAGACGACTACCTCAAATTCCTAGAAAACATGGATTGGTACCTAAAACAGCCCTTGACGTTCAAAAAAGAAACCACCCATGAAATGGCACATAAACACTATGAATTGACCAAACGCAGATACCCCATCGGTGTTCTGGGCGATATAGAAATCCATTTCATGCATTACAAGACAGAAGCAGAAGCTACAGAAAAATGGGTTAGAAGAATTAAACGCCTCAACCGTGACAACCTCTTTGTATTGTTCTCGGATGGCGAAGAATACCGCGAAGAGCACCTTGAAAGATTCGAAAAATTGCCCTATTCCCATAAGGTGTTTTTATCCTCGAAGCCTAAACCGAATTCTAACTGCACCGTTTTCATACAAGACTACGAGAAACAACTGCATGTTTTTGATTCAACCCGTAACCGAAGATACGAAAAATACCTTGATTTAGTCAAGTGGCTAAACGGCGAAGACCATTACATAAAAAACCAGAGGACCAACAAATTGCATCAAGAACAGAACAACGCGAAGCTGCCTGATTATTCGGTTACCGTTGTTATTCCAACGTATAAACGGGCTGACATACTTCCTCATCTGCTTTCTGCGTTTGAACGCCAAACCTACCGCAACTTCGACTTAGTGGTTGTAGTGAAACCTTCAGGCGACGGCACAGAAGAGCTGCTCAAACAAGCATCAACGAAAATGAAAATAAAAACCGTACAGCAAACCACTGGCCACATAGTTGATGCCTACTTTTTAGGAGTAAAACACACCACAGGCGACATAGTAGCATTCCTTGACGACGACGCCATCCCAGCCGACGACTGGCTAGAAGAAACAGTAAAAATCTTCCAAACCCAACAGGTAGCAGGAGTCACAGGCGACTCATTCCCAGTTCTGATGAACAGCCACGGAATGCAAATCATCGAAGAAAACGAAGCTCCAACTGGTTTTACCCATTACGATTTTGCCCTTTTCGGTCACCCTTTAAAAGGGCTTGAAGACTACAAGAACTGCATTGCCAACTCAGGTTTAGTCTATGAACGAGGAAACAATGCTTACTGGCGAAAACGCGGCGCAACAAAAGCTCTACTCAGAGGACCATCGATGGCGGTTTTGGGTGATGTCCTGAGAAGCATCGATTTGGGTAGTGAGTGGATTTTGGGTTGCGCTTGGGAAATGGTTCTAGGTTGGCAACTCTGGAAACGAGGGCTCAACATGATTTTTAGTCCAAACGTCAAAGTTTATCATATCGTTCATGGCAGAACGTCAAGCCGAGACTTCATGGCACCCCGCACCGATCTGTTGTGGGCTGTTGAAGCCGAGTTGCTATTTTACCGCTTATACCATGATGAACCCCAGCTTTCATTACTTAGCAAATTTGAATCCGATTTGCTCCGTGTAGCTCATAGTTTAAAGTATATGCGTTGGAGTCATCAGTATAATCTGCGTAAGGTGGAAGGTATTTTTTTGGGAAATGTAATTGGCGCAAAATGGGTACTCTATAAAATGATTGGTTCAAAGTATTCGCCTCTGTCTGATTTGGGGAAGTTCAAAAGGAAATGAATCTAACCTTCACTCATGTTAATTAATGGTTAAGTTTTGGTGTATTTGGAGTGCTAAACTCTTTTTGTCAAAGGCTAACCCGCTTGTTTCAGTCATAATATTGAACTTTAACGGCCAAGGTTACCTCTCAAACTGTCTCAACACAGTCCTCGAGAATTATTATCCCAACTTTGAAGTTGTATTGGTTGATAATGCCTCAACAGACCGCAGCATCGAAAACGCCAAAGTGAATTATGGCTCTGATCCAAGGCTTCGGATCATACAAAACCAAGAAAACTTGGGGTTTAGCGGCGGCAACAACATCGGCTTCCAACACTCCAAAGGCGAATACATAGTTTTTTTAAACAACGACACAACCGTTGCCCCCGACTGGCTAACCAATCTTAGTCGATGCCTTGGAGAATGACTCAACCATCGGTTTAGCACAAAGCCTAATCCTAAACATAGACGGCAAAACAATCCAAACAGCAGGCTGGCTCTTCAGCAACTTTTTGATACACAAGTTCCCCCTGTGCGCAAACAAACCCTACAATACTCCACTCCAGCCTGTTTTTGAAATATCGTTTGCTTCTGGAGCATCCATGATAGTCAGGCGAGAAATAGCCCAAGAGCTGGGTCTGTTTGACGCTAAAATTCCGTTCTTCTACGATGACACGTTGCTCTCACTCAAAACAAGGCTTCAACAAAAAAGGGTAGTAACGGTTTCAGCTTCAAGAATTCGACATTTCGGCGGAGCCACAAACAGCTGGACAATTAAATCCACAACTTTTCACCTAACAAAATCAAAATTTATTTTGCTATTCGACATTTACCGCAGCAAAACTGAATTGGCAAAAGCTACGCTGGTTCACATCACCCACATTTTAACTACCTCAATTTTTTGTTTAGGAAGCAAAAACTTTGCCGTTGTCCAGGGAAACTTGGCTGCGTTGGCTTGGAGTCTTCGAAACTTACGCTTTCTTTGGCGGAATAGACTCAGTCACTGGACTAAAACAAAGATTACCCCTGAAGCGTTGAAGGAAAATTTTGTTAAAGTCAAACTGCCCACAGCATACTATCTAGTTCCTTCTAAACAAAATACAGAATCGTTCGCCTCTGCTGTAGAACAATACGAAAAAACGTTTCTAAAGCACTAATGTCTGGAAAAAATTGGCGCTTATATATAACAAATATGGGATATGTTATAGAACAGTAAGCTAAATATACCTGATTTAGGAAAGCAACTTTAGGCAAGAGCTGTCTTTTTAGGCGGTCAAGCGCTTGCATAAGAGTTGTTTTTCATGTGTTTTAAGTTTGCCAATACTTTTTCTGCTTCTTTGCGTGGTCGAAAATCATTTTATACGTTCGCAATCATTTTTCTTTTATCCGCTACGCTCTTCTTCAATTCATCAGTCACTGCCTATACCCCTGACCAGATTCAAATAACCCCTCTGCCGAGTTTTCCGGGCCAAATGTGCGGTTCCGCATTTACCGGTAACGGGACACTCTTTGCAGGAGACACGAGCTATAACCTTTATCGCAGTGATGATAGAGGCGTAAGTTTCAGATTGGTTTAGAATTTTCCATCACAACCTAGCACTGCCACTACTGTAGCAGGCTACGTTTGGACAGTCTTTATCGATTCACACGACCGCATCTTTGTTTCTATCCCCGGTACAAACAGGCTCTACCGCAGCACCGACTTTGGCGCTACCTTCACCGAAGTATCAGATAGTGGAGCCGCACAAAATGATGGTTTCTACATCGGCTTAACCGAAGATTCAGCTGGAAACCTCTATGCAGCCACATACAGTGGTAGCCTACCGAATCCGCCGGTGCTTAAGAGCACAGACGGAGGCGCCTCCTGGACTGTTTTGCGTACCTTCGCCGTTATTCATCTTCACAATGTCAAATTCAACCCAGCAAACGGTTACCTTTACGTAGCCACCGGCGAATGGACTCAAAACGCTAACAATGATGAATGCGAACGCGTGTTTAGAAGTAAAGACCTTGGCGAAACCTGGACTGTAATAATTGATAAAACCCCCCCAATTGACTATTATGGCGATACAATCTATCTACCAATATTATTCCAAGGCAACTACGTATATTTGGGAACAGACCAGGCGTCTCGCAGCAACTGGATAGATCGCATATACGATGACGGTTCAGACTCGCTTTTTACTCCCCACCGCGTTTACGATTTTCCCAGCCGACGGCAACTTCCCCGTATTATCTGGAGTATGGGTTAACGATACCATGGTTTTTAGCAGCACCGCAGAATTCTCTGATGGCACCTCAAGGATAGTAGCCAGCCAAGACGGAATAAACTGGTATGTAATAAAATCCACCCCTATTCTCAAATCGCAGCATCACACTAACATGTTAACGTCAAATCCTTTGGGTGCAGCGTTCTATTCTGATGGTATAGCCCAAACTTTCAAGTTGAGTTATCCTTCAGAAGAGCAGCCGCCAGCTCTCAACTCTTTTTAGCGATGGATTCGAGTCAGGAGATTTCAGCCTCTGGGCTGCAAAAGGCGGATACTTGAACCATAACGAAGATAGTCAATTCTGAGCATCCAGTGACCGGTTCATACAGCGCCAAATTCACCGTCAATAATCAAGACGGAGCCTCATATGTCTATCAGAATATGGCGATTTCACAGAAACTTGTCTTAGCTTATACCATGAACGTCAATATGTTGCCTGCATGGGACCCTGAACGGGTACATTTTAGGCGGTTTCTACTCTGCAGATACGCAAGAAGTGCTTTATGCCGAGTTATAAAAAATATAAACGGTGCCCTTTACTGGGGACTGGTCGGACCAGACGAGCGGAAGCTACCATTTTGAATCAATACCCAGCAATCCCTCCATAGGAACCGATTACAGAATAACAGTGGTTTTAGACAAGGAAAACTCTCAAGCACATCTCTTCGTTAACGGCATAGCGAAAGTATCCATATCCGTAACCTGGACAAAATCTGATTATAACTTTAACGTCGGCATTAACGCCGCATACATGGGCGTCAGCACAGGCTTAATCGCTTACGTGGATGACGTGACAGTAACTGATAACACCCAAGTTGAACCAACACCCACCCCTACACCAACAGCCTCTCCCACGCCGACACCAAGCCCAACCCCCACGCCAACCCCAAGCGGATCAGTAATCTACACACTAAATATGGCAATGACAGCAACAATCGGCGAACCAACCTACCAAGAAACAACAATCCAAAGCAATCCAAGCTGGTTGGATAGCAAGCGACGGTACACTCTACGCCGGAAGCGGCTCAGTACTCTATAAAAGCCTAAATCAAGGCGTAAATTGGCAGTCACTGAAAACTTTCAACGGTGCATCTGAACTCGCATCTATCTACGTTAACAAGTATGACCAGGTCTTTGCTTCTCCCTACACCGACGCAGCAACCACCGATTTGGGACTTTGGCGCAGCCTCAATGAGGGCCAAACATGGGAAAAGGTTTTGCCGTTGCCTGAGGATTGCACGATTTGGGCAATAGATGAAGATTCCAGCGGCAACCTGTTTGCAGGAGTCTACACAACAGGTCCCACAACGGGCAACGCAAGAATCTACAGAAGTATAAACAATGGATCCAGTTGGGATCAAGTTTACTATGACCCATATGGAAGCATATCCATGATATAGCGGTCGATAAAACCACCGGTTACATCTATGCATCAGTAGGGGACACTCTATGGTGATTGGCAAACTGCATATATTATCCGATCTACTGATGGTGGAAACCTAAACAGTTGGAATGAAATACTTTCCGATATGCCCCAAGTAGTGGCCATTGAAGCTGTTCCTGGGGCACGACTCTTCGGCACTGATACTCCTCAAAACATAAACGGGAAATATACCGCTCAACCGACGACTCAAGCTATGACCTCGTTTTAGATACCGGTTCCCATTCTTACGGTTTCTGGATTAGACAAAATAGCCTCGACGGAAAAATCTATGCGAGCTTCGTCTCAGGCGAAGCAAGCAACAGAAATGCAGGCATATACACAAGCACTAACAATGGACAAAGCTGGAGCCTCTATCGAAGTTTCAATGTTTACTCTGGCTACTTGGGTTCATCTTCTGCCAGTAACTTCGTCTCTGGCATAATGTACTACAGCGTAAAAACAGATAGCGGCGACCAAAACGGCGCCAAAATATACCCAGAATACAGCGCTGGCAGCATGGCCATGGAGTACTTCACGAAAAAGCTTCCTATTCAGTTGAATTTTGAGAATTCAACCGTTGATGTCTCCTCAGATGCCAATGATTCGGTTGCTCCAGTTCTGCCCGATCCCGTTTCGGGTCAGGTTGACGGAGGCATTGGTTCCAATGCTTCAGATGTTTCGAGCGCTGATATGAGGTTTGGCGGGTAATTTGCCTGAGAAAAGCAAACCTGACCATGAATATCCTCAGAAATCCAAGTTACCTTTCACAGGTAGCAATAATTTAAAGTAAATTATTTTTATATGGAGGTGAAAAAACGAGAAAGAAAAGTCTCTTAATCATTAGCAACCATTATAGCGTTTTCGACTATAATGGTTATTTCTGCCGCAGTATCATATACGTCTATCTTTTCCATGGCATAGGAAACGTTGCACCAGCAGGGAGCAGTTACAGTAACCTATGATGGCAACTACTTACATGAGTGGCGAATCTATCACAATTGATTGGGGCAATGTGGCTCCAGGGCAAACATACACCAAATCAGTCACAATACACAATGACGTGAATGCTCAAATTACACCTGGCATAACCTCTACTCTATCATCGACTTATGGCACAATAACTCTATCAACAATACCGCCTATAGCTGCCTAATTCTGATGCAACTGTTAACGTAGTCCTAACTGTATCAAGCACTGCCGCTGCTGGAGTTATTCCAGCTTGGACAGCAACCTTTACAGCAATGCTTAATTTTGATTTCTATTTTAGTTTAATTTTTTATCATTTTCCCCTTTTTTAAGTGATAACTCCCTCTAAATTTCGAGTAGTAATACTCGTACTTTTTTTGCTAAATAATTGGAAGGATTTTTTTGTTAGCTCAAGAATGTAGTGTTTTAGACGAATGCAAAATAGTCAATTTTCCAAAAGTAACCGATTACAGAGGAAACCTCTCCTTCATAGAAGAGAACCGCCAAATACCCTTCAAAATCAAACGTGTCTATTACCTCTATGATGTACCCAGCGGCGCCACACGCGGCGGACATGCACACAAAAATCTGCAGCAACTCGTCATCGCCCTAAGCGGCAGCTTCGACATAATCCTAGACGACGGTGTCCAAAGACGCAAGTTTTTCCTCAACAGACCCCACTATGGCTTATACATCCCCCCAAAAGTTTGGAGGGAACTCGAAAACTTTTCCTCAAACTCCGTAGCGCTTTCACTTGTCTCCGAAGTATATGACGAGTCAGATTACATTAGAAACTACGATTCCTTCAAAACGTGGGTTGGAAATGGCTTCCGATAAGCCGGAACTGGTAATCATCGGTGACGGCGAAACAGCTGAATTGGCACATGACTACTTCGTACGCGACAACAAGTATACGGTAGTTGGTTTTAGCGCCGAGCAAGCCTTTATGCGGCATAGAACGCTTCTGGGGTTGCCTGTAGTTGCCTTTGAAGAACTCGAGCACATCTTTGACCCACAAAAAGTTACAGCTTTTGTAGCAGTATCTTATACCCAATTTAACCGATTAAGAACCCGCCTCTTCAATCTAGCCAAAGCCAAAGGATACCATTTCTGCTCATACATCAGCCCACAAGCAACCATTAGTCCCAGACGTGGAAATCGGCGAAAACTGCTTCATCCTAGAAAACGTAACTATCCAACGCAGCGCCAAAATCGGCGACAACGTGATCATTTGGAGCGGAAGCTCAATCGCCCATCAATCCACTGTTAAGGACAATGTTTTTGTGGCTTCTCATGTTGCGGTTTCTGGTTTCTGCGAAGTCGGCGAGAACTGTTTTTTGGGCGTCAACAGTTGCACTGTGGATTGCATCAAAATTGCACGGGACTGTATTGTTGGGGCAGGTGCGGTTGTAGTCCGAGACACCGCTGAAGGTCACGTTTACGTTGGTAACCCCGCAAAACCGTTGCCAAACAAAGGCGTTGAAAACTTTATTTTAGGTGTAGAAAAAATATGATTTCACAAGAGTGCCCTATTCAGCGCCAAAACCATGATACCATGAGTTTTTGCCTTTACAAGCCTGAATACAAGTCAACATGGGACAATTTTGTTTCCACCGCCAAGAACGGCGTATTTCTATTCTACCGCGACTACATGGAATACCATTCAGACCGCTTCACAGACCACTCCCTGCTATTCTTCAATAAGGGACGGTTGGTCGCTTTGTTGCCCGCTAACATTTCAAGCGGCAACTTGTACAGTCACGGCGGCTTAACATTTGGCGCATTTATCTCAGATTACACAATGAAAACTCCCCTAATGCTAAACATGTTCCAAATGCTCATCGAACACTGTCGAGCACAGGGCATAAAGGAAATTGTGTACAAACCCATACCATACATTTACCAGACAGTTCCCGCAGACGAAGACCTCTATGCATTGTTCGTCTATAACGCTAAATTGGTAGCCCGAAATGTTTCCTCATGTATCTCCCTTTCTGAGGCAAAAAAGTTTGACCGTAGCCGAAACGATAACATCCGAAAAGCAAAACGAAATAATCTGCAGGTAAAAGAAAGCTTGGATTTCGAGACCTTCATGAGAATTGAAGAAGAAACCCTAGTCGAACGTCATGCAGTAAAACCTGTGCATACTGCCGAAGAAATGAAGCTCTTGGCGGGAAGGTTTCCAGCTAACATTAAATTGTTTGGGTCGTTCAAAGATGACTTGATGCTTGCTGGCATTATAATGTATGAGAGCAAAAATGTTGCTCATATGCAGTATGCCGCCAATTCGAAGGAAGGCTGGACGCTGGGTGCACAAGACATAATCGAAGACTACCTGATCAACGAATACTATAAGGGCAAACGATACTTTGATTTTGGAATCTCCACCGAAAATCGTGGGCAAATCCTAAACTTGGGATTAATTAAGCGCAAAGAAGACTTTAGCGCAAGCGCCGTCGTGTATGACTCTTACCAAATAGTTCTTTAAACTCTAAACAAATATGTAATATGGCGTAATAGCCATAGGTAATCGGATTTTTCGGGAAGTTTTTGGCGGTATAACAATGGTTTTAGTGACTGTTATCATGGGTTCATATAACCATGAGAGGTATGTTTCAGAAGCCATCGAAAGTGTACTTGGCCAGACTTTTCGGGATCTTGAACTTGTAATTGTTGATGATGGCTCAACTGATAATTCAAGAAAAATAATCGAGCAATACCAAACCAAGGACCCAAGAGTGCGGGCGTTTTTCCATGAGAAAAACATGGGTATTGCCAGAACCGCAAATGACTGCTTAAAAGAAGCAAAAGGCCGATACCTTAGCTTCATTGGCTCGGATGATGTTTGGTATCCGCATAAACTGGAACGCCAACTCGATTTGATGAGATGCAATGAAGACAAAATCCTCTGGTCTGATGGACAAATAATCGATAGCTACGGAGCTTTAACTGGTCAGGTAGTGACTCAAGTAATGGGGTCTCCCCCCAAAAAGAGCGGCAACCTCTTCCAAGAGTTATTGGCCGAGGACTTCATTTTTGGACAAAGCACCCTGCTTAAAACTGAATATGCACAAGAAATAGCCTTTAACGAAGAATTCCGATACGTTAACGATCACCTGTTCTTTATTGACTTAGCAAGAAAACATGATTTCCTCTTTATGCCCGAATCATTAGCGAAGTATCGGGTACATGGACAGAATACTACCTCAAAAAACCCTGAATTATGGTATAAGGAACGCATAGCATTGCGCAATACCCTTCTTCAAACTTACAAGAACGAGATTTCCACTGCCTCTATGGCTGACATCTACTACAAGATGGGGCATGCTTATGCTGGTCTTGGCGAGAAAGATTTAGCGAAACATTTCTATTTTAAGGCGCTTCGTGTTGAACCGTTTCGTGCGCATAGTCTGCTCTATTTTATTCTTGCTTTGACGAATGGGGAAGGATTTGCTGGTCGGACAATGGAGAGTTACTACAAACGGATGCTTCTGTTTCTATCGAATTTTTCCGTCCATGCCTGAGTTGAACCAAGAAGGGGTATCGAGAGTTAATTTTTTAAGTGAGAAAGCGTTACCTAATAAATAGAGACTCGGGTAAGCGCTTATGGCTTTTGCAGTTTACCCCTAAAAAAATCGAGTTTTTTGGGAGAAAACGGAGGTTTTCTATTGTTTAGAAGAACACTGGAAGGCGGCCGCTTCAAGTACAGGCGAGTAATGCGTGGCATAACCATGTCACGGCGTTCGCGCAGTTCTTGGATGCGCCGAGTAAAAGAGTGTCAAGACGAAATCGCCAAAATGAATCCCCACCCCCACTATGCGGAAGAATATCGGGCTATGGAGGTTCTGTTTTGGTCAAATATTCCAAGTTGGATAATAAAAGATACACCAAGGGCGCAAGTGTTGAGGCGTGTCTTGATATTGGCTGCGGCTTTGGCACACTCGGATTATACACCAAACGCTTGCTCAATTGCGATGTATACGCCACTGATTTCATCGCCGACTACGCAAGCCCACTCACGCTATCCAAGAAAAACGCTTTTAATTTCGCAATAAATAATATCGAATTAGAAAATATTCCTTGGAACAAAAAATTTGATGTCATCCTCTTGACTGAAGTTTTGGAGCACTTCAATTTCCATCCGCTACCCACTCTTAGAAAAATCCGTGGATTGCTCTCCGACGATGGAACATTCTATTTGAGTACACCTGATGCGGCACAATGGGGACGGATGACAAAGTACTATCAGAACCTAAACGATTTGCCCCTGCCATCCAAAGATTTGCCCATAGTAAACGATCATGTCTACGTTTATACCAAAAAAGAGTTGCTGGGCGTGCTTGATGAAGCTGGGTTTAGGGTTTCTCATTTTGGGTACTCGCCTGGTGTGGCATCTAGACATTTTAATATAGCGTTAACCAAACAGTAGAGTAAGCAACCAGTTGTTTTGCGCCGCCAATTCGTAGCAGATAGCGGTTTTTAGGAGTTTTACCAGATGAGTTTAGTCAGTTTTGTCAAGATACCACAAGACACCGATTTCCAGTATAAACAAGCGATAACCCAATCGCTGAATTTAATCGATTACAAATTTAACCCAAACATCAAAAAAGTAGTCATTAAACCCAATCTGTGCTATTACTGGGATTGCACCACAGGCCAAACTACCACGCCCCAGTTTGTCGGGGAATTAATCGATTTAATTCGCCAACAAACCAGCCCCGACATAGACATAGCCATCGTTGAATCCGACGCTTCGGCCATGCGCTGCAAATACTCATTCCGCATGCTTGGCTACGAAAAACTCGCCCAAGAAAAAAATGTGCGCCTCGTTAACCTCTCGGAGGACCAAAGCAGCAACACAGAAGTCTCCTGCAACGGCGGCACCTACAACTTCCTTGTTCCCAAAATCATCATCAGACGCAGACCTACAGAATTAACATAGCGCACATAAAATACACCGTAGACCCCATCAAACTCACCTGTGCACTCAAAAACATCTTCGGCTGCAACCCATACCAGAAGAAATTCAAGTACCACCCTGACCTAGGCAACGTTATCGTTGCATTGAACAAAGTTATGCCTTTTGACCTCTGCTTAATCGACAGCAACATCGCCGCAGGTGTTCAGCCGCGGAAGCTGGGTTTGGTGATGGCAAGTGTTGACCCCGTCGCTATCGATGTTGCCGCAGCCAAAATTGCTTGGTTAAACCCCGATAAAATTCCGTATTTTGGGGTGGCTGAGCGGGAAGGCGTCGGCAGCAGAGCTTATGTTGCCCGGGGCGAGCGGCTTGAAGATTTCCGAGCGCTGTATCCGAAGGTTACCTCTAAAATGAAGGTTAAGGCTCAGTTGAAGCGGATTTTACGTGTTGTTGGGTTGGGTAAGCGGTTGGGGCTGGAATAGAGGTGTCTGCAATGAAAACTGTAAAGTTAGGTTTAATCGGTATAGGCGGCATCGGCCAGTTGCACCTTAAACATGCGCTTATGCTCTCAGACGCGCAAGTGGTGGCTGTTGCGGATACTGCGAAGCCAGCGTTGGAACATGCCAAAGAGGCTGGAGTAAAGAACACTTACACTGACTACATGGAACTGCTCAAGAATCCGGAAGTGGATGCAGTGTTGGTTGCGTTGCCGACTCATCTGCACCTCAAATGCGCAAGGGACGCCGCTGAAGCTGGGAAGCACATTTTTTTGGAGAAACCCATCGCCGTCACCGTTGAAGACGCAAAAGAAGTAATCTCCTCCGCAGAGCGGAACTCGGTTAAGTTGATGATGGGGTATCCGATGCGGTTCAACCCACATTTCCTCAAGCTCAAACAGGACATGGCCGATGGATTACTGGGCGACGTAGAAAATGCTCATGCAACCTACATCTGCGCAGGTCCCTTTGTTCACCGTGCCGATGGGCACTCGCCTGCTCCTGTTCCTGACTGGTGGTTTAACACGCAATTAACCGGCGGCGGAGTCTTCGTCGATTTAGGCTGCCACATCATCAATCTCATGCGCATGCTCTTCGGCGAAGATCACTGATATTAAGGGGCAGTTTGGTCACCGCTGCAACATGGATTTTGAGGATTCAGCCATGTGCCTTGCCCGCTTCAGTTCAGGCACCTTAGCAGCTATAAATGTGGGTTGGTATTCTCAGGAGTATCTTCTCAAGTTGGATCTGTTGGGAACTGTGCGTAGTGCCTCGGTTCAGCATATGCCCCCGCCGACGATGAAGAACCTCTATCAGATGCTCAGAAAAGGGATGACTTCTTTTACTCAACCGCACTTTGACGAGTTACAGTACTTTACAAATTGCTTACTAAACGATGTTGCTCCTTCACCAACTGGGTTGGATGGGCTGCGTGATTTGGAGGCGATTTCCAAAGCTTATAAAAACAGTATGGTTCTATAAACCAAGCATTTACTGGTGGCTAAATGAGTAAAGCTTTGGAGATGGGTAAATCATCCGCTACTGGAAGTTTCCATCTACTTCTAGGCGTAGTTGGATCAACCGTTATTATGGCTCTTGGCACTTTGGTTCTCCAGGGCTTATTAACAGTTGATGAAGTTGGCCTCTTTGGCATGGCTTTGATTCCTGCAACCATAATCAACTATTTCAGGGATTGGGGCGTCAATTCTGCCTTAACTAAAACTATAGCTAACCTGCGAGGGGAAGGTAAAGAAGCACAGATACATGATGCTATCTACTCAGGAGTGATTTTTGAACTCATCAGCGGAGCCATACTAGCTCTGGTTTGTTTTGCCATCGCTTCGCCGCTGGCGCTAATTATTAGTCCAGAAAATGCTTCCCAACTTACATGTTTACATATCCATAATGTCGCTGTCCATCTTCGCCGGTGCTCTCGCTTCTGCAGGACAAGGCATCTTTGTGGGCTTTGAACGTATGAAACTCAACAGCTTCACCACAGTGTTACAAGCTATTGTTAAAACTGCTCTTGGTCCGCTTTTGGTTATTTTGGGTTTTGGTGTTTTAGGTGCGATTACTGCAACTGTGGTTTCTGTTGTTGCGGGTGCACTCATAGGTGGTGTCATAGTTTATTATGCGCTGTTCAAGCCGCTTCGTAAATGTAAGACTGGCAAATGTGACATCAAAGCAACGCTGAAGCCTATGCTAAAGTTCGGTTTGCCCCTGACGTTTTCAACCATCGTGATTGGTGTTATGCCTCAGGCTTTCGCTTTTACGATGTCGATTTATGCTGGCACCTGGATGATGGGTAACTATTTTTCAGCCATCAACTTTGCAGTCCTTTTAACGTTCGTTTCGGTTCCGGTGACGACTGCATTGTTTCCGGTTTTTGCCAAAATGAACCCTGAAAAAGAGCCTGAACTGGTTAAGACTGTTTTTGCCTCCTCCGTAAAGTACACATCGTTGCTGCTTGTTCCGGCTACATTTATGATTATTACCTTGGCAACTCCATTGGTCAATACATTATTCCCTGCAGAAGGCATCATGAAATCTCTTTTCGTAGTGGATCCTGTTCCCAAGTTTCCGTTTGCACCAATATTTTTAACGCTCTCCGTCGCCGTCAACCTGCTAGTTTTGGTTGGCAACATTAGTCTTGGAACCTTCCAGGCAGGTATAGGAAAAACCCGTCAGATCATGTATCAGAGTCTTCTTTCGTTATTTGCCGGAATACCGCTTGCCTTCTTCATGGTTGCCTATTTTGAGCAAATTGGCGGTGATTCATTTGCGGTAGTCGGTGGCATACTCGGTGCACTCATCGCAAGCTTACCGGGAACAATTTGGGGCATTGTTTGGTGCTGGAGAAACTATCATGTCAAAGCTGATTTCGGCAACTCAGGTAAAATTTTACTTGCTTCACTGCTTGCTTCCGGAGCCGCTTATTTGTTAGTTAGCTTTTTGAGTTTGCCCTATGTAGTAGTTTTGGCGGCTGGGTTTGTGGTGTTTGTGCTTGTTTATTTGGCTATGGCTCCTTTTCTTGGCGCCGTAAACCATATGGATATAGAGAATTTCCGAACGATGTTTTCAGGTTTGGGGGTGGTTTCGAAGGTTTTGGGTGTTGCTTTGCTGTACATGCGCAAAATGTGTCGGGGCAAAGCAAAAGTCACCCAGAATGGCGAATAAGCACTATGAGGAAACCTTATACATCTCTTTTTAGTATTTAGTATAGAAGCATTAAGGAGCTTCCTTAATAGTTCATTATAGGAGATTTTTTTGTATTGTCGTCTGTGCGTAAGAAAAGCAATGTCGCTCTACAGTTTGCTGGTGCTTTTTTAGCTGCTGGAGTAGTTTTACTAGTTTTCTCCATGTTATTGGGGATGCAGATTGCAGCGTTTATCGGTTTAGGATTAACTTTTTGGGGCGCAGTATTAGCGTTGACCAGAAGCGGAAAATACGTTGAAACCAGCCTCCTTGACAGCAGTGCACGCTCCACCTATACAACTGTCGATCGAATGATTAACGATTTAAAATATAATGGGCAAGGCTTCTATATTCCAGCTTACCCAAAAGATGTGTTTTTACCGGAATACCTCAAGAACCTAAGGGAACCCGTTGTCTTCGTTTCTGAAAGCTTCAATGGGAAACCCTCGATTGATGAATTGGCAACTGGCAAATTTATTTCCGCCCAAACCCGCGGGTTCTTTATCACTTCTCCCGGCTCAGGCATTATGGCTCAAGTAGAGAAGCAGTTGAGGCTTGATTTAAGCAAAATCAATCTTACTGAACTCTGCGAATTACTGCCAAGGTGCTTGACGGAGAATCTTAATTTGGCAAGAAACGCCGATATGTCTTTGCTGCCAAACGGTGCCAACTTTAAAGCCACAGGCATAATCTATGACAGCTTGTATAATCCGGAAAGTAAACCAAAAAGCGTTGATATGCTGGGGTGCCCCGTTGTCAGTGCGGTTGCTTGTGCATTCGCTAAAGCTTCCGGTAAAACTGTGGTTATAAAAGAACTGGTGCAATTGCCCGGTAATAGTGTTAATGTTGTGTTGAGTTTTGTGTAGTGGGAAGTATGGTTTTTCCTCTTGGAATCCCTGATATTAGTTTGTTGCTTGCGGTGATAGCTATTATTTTGCTTGTCACTTCTGAGTTGTTGTATGCTTCGCCTGCTTATGCTTCGAGGATTGTTTTGGATAAGCGTTTGTTGCGGTTTATTGCGATTGGTTGTGGTGTTGGTTTTCTTGTTACGGTCCTTATGCGTGCGATGGGCATGGGCTAAAAGTCTGCATTTTCATTAACGAATGAATCTGTTGTCTACTCGGCTGCATAGTAATTCTGTTCATTAGTTATCTATAGCGTATTTTGTGTCCGTTAGTTATTCTGTCAACCAAAATTTGGTTGCGGCTAACGTTCACCTAAATTTAACCCTAACCCTTAAAAGCCAAGCAAACTGAATTTTCTGGATTTGCGGAGACGAACCAATTGTTTGCTGTGGGCCATATGGCTATCGCGTACCTTCTGGGAAAAGGCTCCTCGAAGGCGCTGCATACAAAACTAAACATACCCATACTGCTGGTTCTCTCCATACTCCCAGACATCGATATAATCTATGATTTTCTGACTGGCGCTGAAATACACAGGGGCCCAACGCACTCCATAGTTGTGGCGGCGCTGGTTTTCATTCCCATATTCATCCATTACCGAAAAACCGCAATTCCATATTTTTTGGCTTTGATTTCTCATTCATTAATCGGTGACTTCCTCATCGGCGGAAAACTACAACTGCTCTGGCCGCTATCTAATGCTCAGTTTGGGCTTCACGAGTTAGGCTCGTATTACATCGACATTTTCAGCCCAGTAAATATGGTCCTTGAAGTCACGTTGTTTGTTGTTGCCTCGCTGATTCTCTATAAATCGGGTGACTGGAAAGTCTTCTTTAAGGCTGATAAAACCAATTTGGTGCTAATCATTCCCATCGCCACAGTGCTGTTGCCCAGCACAATCGGTTACCCCTTCAGCGATTCATTGCTTTTAACTGAACCAACTTTAGCTCTTGCGCATATTTTTTACCTTGTGCTCTTCAGTATTGCAGTGCTAAAGACGCTTGTATACATGTATAAACAACGGTTTAGCCCTGCCAAGAACAAGTCAGCAGCATCTGCTTAGGTTTTGTAAAGTTACAAATACCTGCTTTTGGTATCTTTGTGCATGCAAAGGCTCGGCATAATCATACCCTCATCGAACACGACTGTTGAAACTGAATTTTCAAGCGCCCTGCAAGGCACTGATGTTTCTGTGCATTATGCCCGAGTTCACCTAAACGATGTAACTGTTGAGGGGTTGGAGGGGATGGAGGCGGAGCTGGATGGTGCCGCACGGCTCTTGAAGGATGCCGAGGTAGATGTGGTTGCGTTTGCTTGCACATCAGGCAGCCTCATCAAAGGCTTGGGTTATGATGCGCTTCTTGCTAAACGGATTAGTGAAGCCGCGGGTTGCCCTGCGTTGACGACTTCGGGGGCGGTAGTTGATGCTTTGAAGGCGTTGAAGGTGCGGAAGATATGTTTGGCGACGCCCTACCTCCAAGAAGTAACCGATAGAGAAGTTAGTTTTCTTGAAAGAAACGGATTTCAAGTCCTTAATTCGCAGTCATTGAACATTAAAGAAAACCTCAAGATTGGCAATTTAACCCCCGACGATGCTCAAGCCTTAGCTAAAACCGTTGACTCGAACGATGCAGATGCTATATTCATCAGTTGCACTAACTTCCGTACTTTTGAGGTTTTATCTGCTCTTGAGCGGCAGTTGGGTAAGCCCGTGGTTAGTAGTAATTCGGCGACGCTGTGGGCTGCCCTGCGGTTAATGAAAGCCAAATCAGCGGTTTCTTTAGGACGATTGTTTGATTTGCCCTGACCAGTTAAGCACTCAAAAAAAATAGTTAATGTTGCAGACTGGTCTGCTGCAAACGTGCATCTCGAACAAGCCATGCCTGACAAGTGTTGATATGCATCTATGTGCATATTCAATGGATGCATGATACTTCGATAGGGTTAGGCTGCAAGTGTTATTCTATTTATAGGGGAGGGGGTACTTGGCAGAGCAGCAGAACGCTCTGCCATATGGTTATCTCTGGTGTAAATAACGTTGAGTGAGGCGCATCAGGCTAGTCTCTGCATTCGTAGCTTAAGTAGTAAGCTCCAACAATGCTTTCAGTTCTGCTTGGGGAAACTCTACAACCAATCTGCAACCCAAACCAAACGCTGACCAAAAACAGACGCCACAGCTAAGCCTACTGAAGAAGTGTGTAAGACGCATATTGCCATTATCAACTAATTAAAAAGGGGTCCACTGGCGAAAATCATTTTTTTACCAAGCAATATTTATTACACAAACATCGCAATCTCAATAACAACTTCCTCTTAACAGTGGAGAAATCCAAACGAGAACGCTTGGTGCTCCATGGGTGACAATTAATGCCGTTTAAAACAACAAAACAGGATTCGGCAGACGCTTTAGTGTTAGATTGGGTTTTGCAGGTTAAAAATTACAAGTTAACCCTGGACAAGAACCGTTGTGTCGGCTGCGAAATCTGTGCACTTGCCTGCCCCAAAGCTGCCATAACCACCCACAAACAACCCAAAGCAGAGGGTGAAGCGGCTAAAAAAGCCAAAATCGACATTGACTTGGCGAAATGCAATTTCTGTGGTATCTGCGACGTCACCTGCCCCTATGGCGCAGTTAAAGTTACCCAAAACGGCACCCATGACCTACCCATCGTAGCCAAAGAGAGCTATCCACAACTTATCAGCGACATAGCCGTGGACACCCGCAAATGCGACAAAGAATGCATCGAATGCGAATCCGCATGTCCACTCAAACTAATCCAAATTTCAAAAGTTGGTTTCGACGGCAAACCAGTCGAGGATGTTTCCAAACTGTCGCCGACTGGCAAAAAACGAGTCCAAATCACCGTTAGACATCAAAAAACAGTATTGCCCAACCTGTCGAGCATGCGAATTCAAGTGCGGTCCAGGCGCAATTGTGGTTAAGAAGGCGTTTGAAGGCAAAATCAGCATCGACCAAAAGAAATGCCCAGACGGCTGCCACAACTGCGTTGACGTATGCCCAATAGCTGGCACCTTATCGGTTGGCGAAGACAAGAAAGTCATCGTTAACGATTTAACCTGCACGTATTGTGGTGCATGCAAAAACGTTTGCCCAGCCCCTGATGCCTTAGCAGTTCACCGCAGCAAAAGTCCTCCATACGCCAGTGCATTCGGGAACATGGAACAAAACGCTTGAACGCATCACAAGCCCCGAGAGCGCCACCAAAGAATTTACGGCGCAGGCAACAGACATCAGACGCCACTTAGTCGATAAACGCTTCATCGTTGAGGAGATGAAAAAGAAATGAACAATCCAACTAACCCACCAGCACAGAAACCTGAAGAGCTCCGAGTAGGCGTTTTTGTTTGCCACTGCGGACTCAACATCGCAGGCACAGTAGACGTCCATGCAGTCGCTGAATACGCCAAAACCATACCTGACGTTGTCTATGTGAAAGAAAACCGCTACACCTGCGCTGACCCTGGACAGGACGAAATCCGCAAAGCCATCAAACAGCAGAAGCTTAACCGCGTAGTCATCGCCGCCTGCTGCCCACGCATGCATGAACCCACTTTCCGAGAACAGTCGCCGAAGCAGGCCTCAACAGTTTCCTCTACGAAATGGCAAACATCCGCGAATTCTCTTCTTGGTGCCACCAAAGCGACCCAGCCGCAGCCACGGAACGCGCCAAAGACACGGTTAAAATGGCTGTTGCCAAAGTACGATTAATGCAGCCGCTGCAAACCATCGAAGTCCCAGTAACCAACAAGGCACTCATAGTCGGCGGCGGAATCGCAGGCATGAATGCAGCGCTTGATTTAGCCGATCAAGGCTTCAAAGTCTACATGCTCGAAAAGGGCGAGAGCATC
Organism: uncultured archaeon; assembly: GCA_963782915.1. GTDB lineage: Archaea > Thermoproteota > Bathyarchaeia > Bathyarchaeales > Bathycorpusculaceae > Bathycorpusculum. The sequence continues at coordinate 57,680 of CAWALK010000018.1, read as the reverse complement.
GGCGGTCACATGGCGGCACTCGACAAAACCTTCCCCACCCTGGACTGCAGCATCTGCATCGAAGGTCCAAAGATGGTGGATTGCGCACGTCACCCAAACATCACAATCTTTGCCAACAGCGAACTCGTCCGATGCGACGGTTATGTTGGCAACTTTAAAGTGAAAATCCGCAAGAACCCCCGCTATGTGGTTGCTGAGAAATGTACGGGTTGCGGTGAATGCAAGGATGCTTGCCCCATTGAGTACCCTAACGAATGGGACATGAACCTTGGCACAAGGAAAGCCATCTCGGTTCCATTCGACCAGGCGGTCCCGCTGGTTTACTCCATTAACAAGGATTACTGCATTGAATGCTTCAAGTGCACTGATGTCTGCGGTGAACGTGACGCGATTGATTTTGACCAGAAACCCGAAGAAGTTGACATCGACGTCGGCGCAATAATCGTATCCACGGGTTTTGACGTTTACGAACCATACGACATGCCACTGCTTGGTTACGGCAAATACCCCAACGTCATCACAAGCATGGAATTCGAACGCCTAATACTCGCAGCTGGACCAACAGGCGGCAAAGTCATCCGCCAAAGCGACGGAGCCAAACCCCACCGCATCGCATTCATCCAATGCGTCGGCAGCCGAGACAAACAACATTACCCATACTGCTGCAACTTCGGCTGCATGTACACCCTCAAACATGTCGTGCAACTTAAAGAGAAGTACAAGCAAGACGTGGAAGTCTACGTTTTCTACATTGACATCCGCAGCCCCGGCAAAGGATACGAAGAATTCTATGACCGCGCACGGGAACGAGGCGTGAATTTTATCCGCGGTAGGGTTAGTCGAATCGACGAAGACCCCAGCCACACACAACTTGGTTGTGCATAGTGAGGATTCTCTTCTTGGGCAACCCATCGAAGTCGAAGCAGACATGGTCGTGCTCGCCACCGCCTCTATCCCAAAGAAGGGCTCAGAAGACATCGCCCGAATACTCAACCTCAGCCGCGACGCCGACGGATTCTTCATGGAAGCACACCCCAAACTAAAACCCCTCGACGCACCAACAGACGGCATCTTCTACGCAGGAGCCTGTGCAGGACTCAAAGACATTCCCTATAGTGTTTCGCAGGGAAGCGGCGCTGCATCGCGTGCGGCAACGGTGATTAGTAAGCCGAAATGGAAGATTGAACCCATCATCAGCATCGTTGATGAATCCAAATGCAAAAAATGCGGTGTCTGCGTGGATAAATGCCCATATGGCGCTATTCGCCAAGAAAAAGGGCAACCCGCCAACATAATCACTGCCAGTTGCCATGGCTGCGGAACATGCGTCGCCGAATGCCCATCCCATGCGATTACCCAGATGCATTTCACTGACGCCCAAGTTATGGCTCAAATCCGAGCAGCCTTAGAAACTAATCCAGAAGACAAAATCCTCGCGTTCCTCTGCAACTGGTGCAGCTACGCCGGAGCAGACTTAGCAGGCATCAAGCCGATGCGATTACCCCGCAAGCGTACGCGCCATCCGAGTCATGTGCAGCGGAAGAGTCAACCGCGAATTCATCCTCGAAGCCCTCCGTTTAGGCGCAGGAGCAGTACTGGTCGGGGCATGCCACATGCCATATGACTGCCACTACATCAACGGCAACTACAAAATGAAAAACCGCACCGACGCCCTCAAAGGCATGCTAACCAAACTGGGCATGAGCCCCGAACGCTTCAGAGTCGAATACATTTCAGCCGCCGAAGGCATCCATTACGCGGAAGTCATCAAAGAAATCGACAGCCAACGCAAAGCACTGGGCAAAGAAAAGATACAAACCGAAAATGCCAAACTCAAGCCCATCCTTGAGAACATGCTAAAACGCCAATAAACCTACGTTGAAACCCTCTACCTACCTCGGAGCACCTACCCCCTCCCTTATTTAAAGGCATAAATAGAGAAGGTTTTTGTTGTTCTCCAGTTACCCCCTATCCCCTATAGTTTCTGCATAGATCCTCTATTAGCATCCATAATTTGATTGTACCTGCATTTGGTAAGCCTTTTAAAAACCTGACCACTTTGTTAATGTTCTATGTTAAAGCATGCCATAGCAAGCACTCTGCGTTCACGGCGGTTCTGGGTTTGGCAAATCTGCGGCTTAATCATCTATGCCATACCTGTGATGATCAGGCTTGTGACTGGCAACGTGGTTTTGCCCCTTTTGGGTCTTTTGGAGACACCATGGATTGACCATTTTGTGCCGGGCAACTTGGTGGAGAAAATTTTGGTTAATGCTTTCTTTCCGGGTGCGGCTGGTGCAGTGGCGGGTGAAATCTTTTTTACAGCTCGTAATTCTGGGCAGACAATTAGCAGGCGGCGCAAGTATGGTTACCGTTTAGCTGGGGCGATGGTTTGGGTGACGGCTTGGTCGCTTTTCCAGCTATTCGGCTACATGGCAAACATCATCGGTTCGTATGGCGGCAACCTGTTTGAGTACCCTGGGGTTTATCCATTAAATTATCTGTTGGCTTCGCTTTCGATTTTTACACCTGATATAGTTGGATTTACTTAAAAACAAACTTAAGGCTTTTCGAAGATCCAGAAGCACCAAAAAATGGGCATTAAGCATTACTAGACGTAACCGAATACTCCAAGAACCTCAAGTTGAGGATTACCCTCAAAGACTATCTGCAGCCATTACTGTTCACTGTTGTTTCTGTGCACTGTTCAAGCACGCTGTATGGAACTCGATAGTATGAATTCAGGTGACTTCACCATAAGTTAATGACTACGCCTCGCCCCAAGCAGGAATGAATGCGCCATAGTCAATACTTTCAATATGTACTGACTCCATCAGCTTATACTCGTGTACTGATAAATGTTATCGTCAGGTTCTCGAATGTTATTGACTATGCACTTTTACAAAGAGTCGCTGCCGCCATTAGTAATCCACTTCAAAGGGTAGTGAAATGTTGTGCTTTAGTTAATTCCATCACGATTTCATCGGATATCTGCTGCACCATCTCGGGGGTAAATTGTTTACATCAACTTGGTTGCCAGTTCCAGACGATTGTCCCGGTAGATACTTGTCAAATAAAGTGAAGTTGTAGCATAACTTGTGGCGGCACTAACTAGATAAAGCAGCCAATAAAATAGTTAAAAACTTAATTTTACCATCCATACGATACACCAATTCTAGCTTTATCGAGCGGTTGATTTAACGTTTCCTCAAAAACCCCAATCAGCAAACAATAAATCCTCAGCACCCTCTAATCTCAAATATGTCATTTCATGTTAGACGAAAAGAACGAGAAATCACCGACCCCGCCGAAATGCGTCAAGTTCTAAAAGCCACAAAATACGTCACCGTTGCGCTTTGCAGAGAAAACGAACCCTACCTCGTCGCTTTAAGCCACGGTTATGACCCAGAACGTAACTGCCTCTATTTCCACTGTGCACCTGAAGGCAAAAAACTCGTCTACGCCCAAGCCAACAACCATGTTTGGGGGCAAGCAGTGCAGGATTTCGGTGTAACCGACGAATGCGACTACGCTTATACGTCTGTTCACTTCAGCGGCACCATGACCTTAGTTACTGACCCGAAAGAGAAGTGGCATGGATTGCAGATGCTTGTTCGCCAAGTTGCCATAAATCCCGAGTCAAGGCTATCTAAAATTAAGCCTGAAAAAGTAGAGAAAACAACGATTGGCAGAATAGATATCTCTTACATGTCAGGTAAGAAGCATCAAGCGCCGCCCAAAACCACTGCTTAGTGCAGTTAGGCTTTGGTTTTCATTTTTCGCCAAACCAGATACGAAAGCGCTACCAGTATGATTGTCCAGACTGCCCAGAACGCAAACGCTGGACTGATCAAGTAGAGCACTAATGCGAGTGCACGGTTAGCGATGGATATGGCGATGATTAACAGTGGAGCCCACTGAAGCTTCTTGTTTAACCCATACAATCCAACTGCGTAGACTGCCGCAACTATCAACAATATAACTGTGCCCGCGATGAGAGCTGCATCCGCACCGGCTGCTGCACCGATGATGCCTGTATTGAGCGAGAGAGCGCGCGAGTCGGGGTTAACCCACCAGAATATGACGTTGCCTACGTCTCCGATGATGTTGACTGCGACAAAAAGCATAAGAAGTCTAAAAGTCCAACCAAGCCCTGCTTGTTTAGAAGTTGCCATAATTACTGTTTGAGGGCTAAATTATTTTAATATTTGCCCAGCAAGCACAACCCAACCGTATTCTTTGGCAAATTGGTTTTTCGATTTCGGAATAGTTTTAAATCAACCAGCACCAAATAGCAACCTGAAAGCACATGCTAAGCAAACTGCACTCTCGCCTCACCAAAACCCTCCTAATACTTATCGTGCTCTTCGTAGTTGCTTTCATCGTTTTTTGGCTAACAGGCGAGGGACACGCTACATACTACAATTATTATGTGCGACTGGCGGATGCTTTTCTGCACGGGCGTCTCTATTTGCTGGATAATCCCAGTTGGCTAAATGAACTCATACCTAACCCTGCCGGAATAGGCTACTACGTTGTTTATCCACCCTTGCCGGCGGTGTTGATGGTGCCGTTTGTAGCAATCTTCGGCTTAGAACTCAACCAGACCCTGTTTGGGATATTCTTCGCCGCCGCCACAGTACCATTGGCTTATCTTGTGGCAAGAAGTGTATTGGCTAAAACCAAGCAAGCCAACGCTGCCAAAAAATCAACTTACATCTGGTTTGCTGTCCTATTTCGGCTTCGGCACCATTTTCTGGTACTTAGCAAGCATCGGCTCCGTCTGGTTAATCGCGCAAGTCATCGCCACATTCTTCATGCTATTGGCAATTTATGAGTGCTTTAACAAAAACCGTCCCCTTCTCATAGGCTTGCTTGTCGGTGCGGCTTTCTGGTGCCGACTCCCAACCGCTTTGGGCATCTTCTTTTTTGTGGGATTGGCGATTTCGCAGCAACAGAATGCCGAGTGGAAAAATAAATTCAAGTCTGCCCTGCCTTACCTCTTGAAATTGGCAGCTGGTATGGCTGTCTTTGTAGGGTTGGAATTCATCTACAACTTTGTCCGATACGGCACTATCTTTCCCGTCGGTTACTGGATGATACCCGGCGTTTTGGATGAACCATGGTTTAGCCACGGCCACTTCAGTCTGCTTTACATCACCGACAACTTGAAGCCGTTTTTGCTGGGGCTACCAATGCTGACTGCTAATGCGCCTTTCGTTCAGTTTCCCATGAGTGGCATGGCAATCTGGTTCACCACACCAGCCTTTATCTTTGCGTTGAAATCCAAAATCAGAGATTCCGTTACATGGTGGAGTTGGCTAGCCGTCTTTTGCATAGCCGCAGTCATATTTACTAACGCCGCTACAGGCTGGGGTTTTGGCTACCGATATGCCGTGGATTTCTACCCGTTTCTGTTCCTCTTGACCGTGCGGGGTATGGGCGGGAACCTGAAATGGTACCACAAAGTGCTCATCATCATAGGCGTAATCGTCAATCTGATTGGTGTGGTGGCGATTAACAAGTTTCCAGGCGCAAGCGTCCTCGTCTAAGTCACCAGAGCGGTCGATAAGTGGCAGTTACCATTGGTTTACTGCAATATTGAGGGCTTAATTCTCGGGAAAGCTTAATTAACCAAATTATCGTGTATTGTTGCGGCGCATCAGTTTGCCCAGGTAGTATAGTTAGGTCCAGTATATGCGGCTGTCGCCCGCAGGACCCGGGTCCGAATCCCGGCCTGGGCGCCAATTCTCTTCACTCAAATCAATCTTACTTTATTTATTTCGCTTGTTCTTTGTTTAATTAGACGATGTTTTTGAGCAATCAGCCTTGAAGTACAGAGAACTCCATCACGAAGCCAAGCATATTGACCGTTTAATAGACGCCGACACATGCCCGCGGTGGTGCGTTTTTCTATCCTCCGAGGAGTTAGAAAAGCTTATTTCAAAGAATTACCCCGATTTTTATTTTGAAAGCAGCGGCTGGCATAAAGTCGTTTTCGGCAACCGCACAATAGACCATAAGGTTGTGCTCAAAGTGGGGCCAAAAAAAAGCATCGAACTCGACCATAGAGCTTACAAGCGGGTGCCTGAGCATGTGCGGCACAGATTTTTTGCCAGAATCTTTTGGCACACAAAATACTGCCTCCTACAAGAATACGGCGTCAAAGCAACCGTAACCAAAGAACAACTGACTTGCGTTCGCCAAGCCATCTACAAATACGGCATATTCGATGTTAAAGCCGATAATCTGCGATGGATAAACGGCGAATTAAAAGTCATCGATGCTAACGTAACCCGCATACCCTTGCCGACTGTTTTGCGTAAGGTAGATGAAATAAAACCCAAGTTGCCCAAGAAACTCAATTCGTTGATTAAGAAAATTACTAAGCGGTTCTACGAAAAATAGAATCCGCCGCTTATTCTTTAACGGCTTTCTTTTTCATTTTTGTCCAGACGACAAAGCCGGCGCCGAATGCTCCGATGGCAGCAATGGGTCCGATGGGTGATTCAGGAAGCACCGTGATGAATCCCAATAGGCAAACGTTGGTTGATAGTGTCAACTGGAAGGTGTCGCCGACTCCGATTAGGTCCTGTGTTGAGGGGTTGGTTACGTCTATGTATCTTTGTGGCCAGATGCTCTGTGTTGCGCCTTCAACTGCGATTGTTGCGCCAAGCGCTGTGTCTGATGGTACTCTTACGCTGACTTGAGCGTGTCCCTGATTATCAGTGTATGTTGAGGCGGCTGACACATAAGTTGAATTTAGCAGTGTTGATTGGCTGCCAGTGTTGAGTGTGGCATTGAATAGTACTTTGACGTTTGCTCTTGGCGCACCCACGGAGTCTGTTAGTTGTGAAATGAAGGTTACGGTTTGTCCTGGAATAGCCTGTGTGGTTGACATGTTGGCTGTGATGGGTGAGACCCAACTGAATATGTCGCCCTGCCGCACGACGTCTTTGCCCAATGCAGCTGTGGCTAAGGCGCTGCCTGCATTATCGATGTCTGTGCTAAGCCAGCTTTCGCGGAAATAGTTGGTTCCTCTGGTTTGATTGAGTAATCTCCAGACTGCAACTTGGGATGCTGCCGCTTCATTGTTTGTGGTTGGATTGTTCCATGTTAGCAAGTAGCTGACTGCCCGCCATTCGGCACTGTCAGTGGCGGCTGCTAAATTGGCAGAGTAGGTTCCGCCGATGTTAATCGATAAGTCAAAGTTCATGCAGTAACTGAGTGTTTGGAAAACTGTGGAGCCCCCTGTTATTTGGATGGGGATTTGCCCGACCCAGTAACCGCTGGATTGGAGCCCTTTGCCTCCGTTAGCTGGGTTATTGGGGTCCATTATGTAGACTGAAACGGTTGATGTTGCACCAACCGTTGCGAACGCTGAAATTGCTATTGTTACTGCAAGCAGCAGCGATAGGGGGTAGATTGAAGCCTTCTTCATGTTCTTTCTCCTGAACTTCTCCCCTTTGTGTCGTGACAGTTAATATAAGATAGACTTCGCGGTTTGATATGCATCGAAAACCGAAATATCACCCGCAGACAACCCCGAGCACAAGCGTTTTTAGCTAAACATGTGCAGAAAAGATATACACCCAGCGCACCCAACTACTTTGGAATATGGCTTTAACCCAAAAACCCGCTGTCAACACGACAAACCCTGATAACTGGTTAATGGACATCATCAAAAAAGTCAACAGCAACGCAATCGAGCAGCAAGTCGTCACACGCAACAGCAACAGCCTCTGCGTACTCTGCAAAGGCTCCCGCATGCTATGCGGCAAAACCCGCTGCCCAATCATGGTTAAAGTCAACTATTTCCTCAAAAGCGTCCCCCTAATGGACAGCGAAAACATCAACGGCGTCTCTCCACCCAGTGTTTTCATAGGCAGAATCGGCTACCCCAACGTCTACATCGGACCCTTAGTTCCGCCTGTCCATGAGGATACAAGCATCTTTGACTTGCCCGAGCAATGGTTCGGCAAATCCATGGATGAAATCGTCGGTTTTCGCAGCCTGCTCATACGCGGCAAACACATGGTTAACGTAACAAAAATCAATGAAGCAGGCAAAATCCTCGACCAAACCCGCGAATTAGCACTTGCCGACAGCAGCGTAGATACCGAGCTTAACTTAACCAAAAAACCCCGCGGCTCCATAACTCTTAGCGACGATGTGCAGCCGTTTGGTCCCTCAGCGCCCATCCGCGACCTCCATGTAGGCAATGCACGCTATGACCAAAAAATCGAAAAAGCCTACTACGACACCGACCTGCGAGCGACAAATGCAGTAGTGGACCTCTATAAATCGGGTGTTACGGTTACTAAGATTCAGAAGGCTTTTAGCGTCGGCGCGTTTGGAGTTGAAAAACGTCGTCGCCTGGTTCCGACAAGATGGAGCATCACAGCTGTCGATGACACTATCTCCAAGAGCCTCGTCTCCCAAGTCAAAACCTTTCCCGAAATCAACGAGTACCGAGTCTACGAATCCGTCTACCTCGACAACGTCTTCGAAATCCTGCTGATTCCTGGGCAATGGAGCTACGAATCCATGGAGGCGTGGTATCCGGGCACGGTTTGGAATCCTAACGGTTCAAGCGTCGCCATCTACTAGCGATTGGGAAGGCAACAACGGGCGCACAACCTATGCGGCTATCGGCGGCTGCTACTACAGCGCACGCTTAGCCGTCTGCGAGTTGCTCCTAAAGGAGCGGCGTCAAGCAACCGCAATAGTGCTGCGCGAAGCCCGCCCAGGCTACATCATGCCCATCGGTGTATGGCAAGTACAGAGAAAACGTGCGCAATGCCATGCGCCAGAAACCCTACAAATTCAACACCTTAGCGCAGTCGCTGCAGTTTATCAGCGGCAAATTTGAGATTGCGTTGCCGCGTTGGATTAGCCAGAGTCAACTGTTGCAGAAGGCGCTGTTTCAGAGGCGGATAAGCGATTTCTTCTCTGCCAAACCGTCCAGTTGCGGAATTGTAATATAGAAGGTTCTGTTCCTTGAGGCTAAGGAAAGAAAGCCCTATGCCATATACAGTTCGTTATAGTTTCAGTCAATAGTTCCGTGTTTCCGCCCAGGAGGCTTATGAGTGGTGCACCGATTATCAGCCAGACGACCACACCCTCACGGGTCACAAAGACGCAAAACGCACAGTTACAAGACTAACCGAGGGTACAGTAATGCTTAAAGAAATCTTTCCAACGAACAACGGCACCATTGAAAAAGAAAAGCTTGTGCATCTCTACCCAGATCGGTTAATGTGGGTTTCAACGCATGTGTCTGGTCCAATCAAGTACTCGCAGTTCATCTACCAAATCACCGCTGAAGGCAAAGGCGCTTCTCGTCTGGATTTTAATGCCCTCCACATCGAGTATAATGAGAACTTTACGCAAAAAGACCTCAAAGAGCTATCGGAAGAGCTTTGCAGGGGCGATTCTGACATGTGGAAGCTACTCGCAGAAGCAATGAAAAAAGAACTAAAGAAGTAAGTCGAGCCTCAATTTGTTGCTCTCCAAGAGACCCCCTCCCCTATTTATAGGATAAACATATGCAGGTTAATCCGTTAAACCAGCCTGCACTCATTGAGTTGGCACTGTATATTTGCAATGGTTATTGAGAATCGTTTGTTTGGGGTGCACATCTGCATCAGTCTTGTTGGGGGCTTTAGTGCGCTGATTTGGGATAATTTTAAAAAAGCATGCCCTTTATACCTTCACTGAGTTCAATGTTAACCACTGCAACCAAACGCCTCCTTCTACCGTTCTCTAGCCAAAAAAGCAGGGAATCCGAGGTTGAGGCAGCAGCGGTTTTTGCGGTTGCAGAGCAGAACCGAAGCAGAGGCGGCGGCTTAATCAATCGGCAACCCCAAGAGACACTCAGATTCATCGCCAAAATCGGGTACCCCCTTTGGCTTTTTCCCAAAAATAATGCTGCGTTGATTTTTGATGGCTTAGACGGTTACAGCCACAGCCTCTCTTATGACGAGGCACCCTCCGCATCCGCTTTCATGAATAGCCTGCAAACCTATCAGAACCCCAGGGAATCCTACCTTGCGTTCCTTTGTGACCATAGCGGCTATTTTTTGCAGCCTTCTAAAACCAAACAGTTCACTTTCCGCGGTTTAATTGTGAACATCGATTTTAGGGCTGAATTCAGTCTTTACCGCAAAGAAGCCACAGAATTAACTACCCCTTCAGCTCTGCTGTTGCCTATTCTTGAGGCACAAGCTATCTCTGCAAACCTCTCTGAACTCGATAAACTCGTAGCTTACCAAGCTGAAGATGCAGCCAAACTCTCCGAATGCCTCAGATTAATGAAAAAAACAACCAACCAATATGTCACAGAGATTGATTATGAAGCCGTCGCCGCCAAAGAAGAGGCAGACGCAAAAATCAAAGCCCAACAAGAATTCATCAACCCCCAAATCGCCAAACTTAACAGGGAATACAGCCGAAAAATCAAGGATTTAACCGTGAGTTTTGACGAAGAGCTTGAAAGCCTCCAAAAACTCAAAGCTAAAACAGAAAAATTTATCGCAGCAACCGAATCTGACATCAAAGAGTATGAGCGTAGCGCGAAGGCGGCGGGTAAACGGGGGCATGAAGTCTATGCGAAGCGTTGGAAAGATAAGATTAAGCTTGCAGAAAAAGAGCTCGCGGGGCTAAAGAAGGAACTAAAAAATACAGAAAACAACATTAACCGAGTCAGCAAACAAAAAGCGGCTGATTTATCGAAGCTTACTTTCGAGTTGGATGCTGAATTGAAATTAGCCCGTCAGCCCATAGTTGAACTTGAAGCCGCACGGGAAGAAAAAACGCTTGCGTATAAGCTGGAAAGCAACAGATTGGTTGCATGCGAGAAACCCATTGTCGAAGGAATCGATAGAAGCTTGCGGCTGCGGGAAGCGGTTAGCGCAGTTTTTGATGGCTTAGGGGTAAGTGAGCAGCAACTAAAAAGCCCTGCTTTGGTCTATGTGCCCTTCTATGTGGTCTGCTATGAAGCAGGCATGAATAGACGATATCATATGTGTTCCACCCTCCCTCATCAGCACTTTTGATTTTTCAGCCAAACTCAAAGGCGCATTGGGCGTATCCAAAACCAAAAATCTCCTAACACCCAGATTCAAAACCTTCGCAACCCTCATAGCCAAAACCGAAGATCTCACACGCCAGAACAGCGCCTTCGAAGGGCAACTCTGGAGCCTCGGAGAAAAAAGCAACCTGCTAAAAAACAGCGCGTATTGCCTCAACGCACAGCGAGGCTTGGTGACCCTACGGCAGTCAGATTGGCTCACAGAACGCGAAGCATCAGAATTAAGCAGACGATTGCCTGCTAAGTAGTTAATTGCTTCAAAAAACTTATTTTCTACTCCACATGCCTTTACTAGATGCGTTAGATGCGCCGTTTATGGCAGACACAAAATGTGGTAGGTCATGGCTGAAGGTAATGGTTACATATTGAAGGTTTCGAATCTTGGGGTAAAAATGCAAAACCAAACCCTACTTGAGCACGTTAGTTTCAACGTGCGCAAAGGCACCACATTAGCCATACTGGGACCTAACGGCGCAGGAAAAACCGTGCTTCTCCGCACTCTACTCAAGCTTGTGCCCCATACTGGTTCTGTTGAGTGGACGGAGAAAGTGAAGATCGGTTATGTTCCCCAGTACGTGACTGTTTCGGATGTTCCCATGACTGTGCGTGAGTTCCTTTCGATGGGCGATGGCATAGACGTAGAAAGCGCATTGGACAGGGTCAGGTTAACTGATAAGAGCATTCTCAACAAGCGTCTCGGCGTCCTCTCAGGCGGGCAGCTGCGGCGGGTTTTGATTGCTTGGGCACTAAACGACAACCCCAACGTGCTGCTCTTAGACGAACCCACAACGGGCGTTGACATGGACAGCGAAGAACCCATCTACCTATTGCTAAACGAAATCAAAACAATACACAAAATCACAATTCTCCTAATAACCCACAACATCCACATCGTGCAAGAATACGCCGATGACTTGTTGGCAATAAACAAATGCGTCACCTTCTGCGGTCCCTCAGCAGAGTTAGCTAAACCAAATGTCCAGCGCCAGATTTACGGTGAACCAGTCTGTGTCGAAACCATAAGAGGAGAAGCCTGACTTTATGCTTGACACCACCTTCTACAGTTTAATCCTGTCCATTTTTGTGGGAGTCGCCGCAGGATACCTTGGTTCATTAATGGTGCTGGAGAAGATGGCGCTTGTCGGCGACGCGCTATCCCATGTTGCCCTACCTGGATTGGCTTTAGGAATTACTTTCAGCTTCAATCCCTACATAGGTGCATTTGCTTTCTTATTTGTCACAGCCGTGATAATTTGGCAGATTCAGCGTACAACCAAAATTTCTTTTGAAGCACTAGTTGGTGCAATGTTCACTTTGGCATTGGCGATAGGTATCCTTCTCTATGGGGACCGTTTGGATCAACTTGAGGCAGCGCTTTTTGGGGACATTTCACAAGTGACCCTATTATAGCACTGGAATAGCCGCGGTGGTTTGTGTAGCGGCGATTGTACTCACAAAAGTCATCTATAACAAGCTGGTTTTAGCCATGATATCCGAGGACTTAGCCGTTTCAAAAGGCATTAATGTCGCAAGAACCAATTTGCTCTACCTCTTCTTAGTATCCGTGGTAGTTGCCATCGGCATCCAAGTCGTCGGGACTTTACTGGTTGGATTCCTCGTAATCGTACCCGCCATCGCCGCCAAAAGCTTAAGCGGACACATGAAACGCTACTCGATGCTAAGCGCAGTCTTTGGTGCAGTAGCTGGATTCTCGGGGGTTCTTGCATGGAGCCTGTTTTTCAGCGAATCCAAGTCAGTGCCGTTTCCAGGACCAATAGTTGTCTTCGCAGGCATCATCATCTTCGCAATTTCCCTCATAATTAATTGGCGACTGAAAATTACAACCTGAGGCTAAACCATGAAACGATACACTGGCAAAACGTCAACCGCTATAATCCCCTACCCCGACGACAAAATATTGCTTATCAAACGCAACACCCGACCCTTTGTGGGTTATTGGGCGTTGCCAGGTGGCAGGATGGATCCTGGTGAAACCTTAGATCAAACAGTCGTCCGTGAAGTAAAAGAGGAAACTGGGCTTGAAGTCAAGATTCTCTATGTAGTCGGTGAATATGTAGAGAAGGGTATCAAAGACGACGTAGACTACGAATATTACCCCACCTGCTTTGTAGTAAAACCCGTCGGCGGCGAACTCAAAAAACAGGACAGCGAAATACAAGAAATAAAGCTCTTTGGTTTAAACTCGTTACCAAAGCCTTTGGCGTTTGAGCATGAAAAAATGATAGAAGACTACGTTCACACCGCAAAAAAGGCGTGAACGCAGCTTAGATTTACGTAGTTGACTTTGTGACTGGCTTTGTCTGTGTTGTTGGCAGCGGGATTATAGATGAGGCTTTGGTGAGATTTTCCTGCTCGTTTAGTATTAGCGACAGCGCTTTACCTTCGGGAACGATGATTTTTGTGTTATTCTGCAGTGACGCTGTTATTGTGTCGAGTTGCTTGAATGTTATAGCTGAATCCTTGAAGTAAGTTGTTAAAGCTTCGTTGCGTAGTCTTGTTGCTAGTGCGTCTCCTTCGGCTATTTCGATGGTTGCGGTTTTTTGGCCTTCAGCTTGGAGGATGGCTGCTTGTTTTTGTCCTTCAGCTACTTGAATAGCTGCGTTTTTTGCGCCGCTTGCTAAGGTGGCTTGGGCGATGGCGGTTTTTTCTGCTGCTTGGCGTTCGTTGTCTGCTTTTAGCACTGATTCCATGCTGCTCATTAGGCCTCTTGGGGGTTCGAGGTCTTTGATTTCTGCTCGGACGATTTCTATTCCCCAATCGCGTGTTTGCTCGTCTAGTGCTTCTTTGAGTTTAGCGTTGATTATGGGTCTTGATGTGTTTGCTACGGTCATGTCCATGCCGCCGATGATGTCACGGAGCACAGTGCGTGCGAGTGTGTCGATTTGTGATTCGTAGTTGTTCACGTAGTACTGTGATGCCTTCACTGCTAATTCGTCAGTTCTGACTTTGTAGAAGACCACTGCATCTACTGCCATGAAGACTTTGTCTCTGGTGATTACGTCTTGGCGCTGTACGGGAGTCATGCGTTCGGTGATGTTGACTTTGATGATTCGGTCAACGAATGGGACAAGCAACGTTATGCCTCCCGCAACAAATCGGTGGTATTTTCCGAATCGTTCAACTAAGCCTCTCTCCGTTGGCCTAACGATACGCAATGACGAAAGCAATGCATATGCGACTATTACTATTGGTACGATTATTGCTAAGACTTGCAATATTTCTGACATATTTTTTTTCTCCCTCTTCCATTAATTTTTTTATTTTTGCTGTTTTAATAATTGCATAAGCGAGCGAGAATTAAGGTTTGTTATGATAACATTATGCGGTCGGTAAAAGAAGGCTAAACTGTGGACTTCAGTTTTCAAATACCCTGTTTGCCAGAAGCAATTGCCTGAATGTTATGTTGTTATCAAATCGCAGCCACATAGCTTTAATTGAGCTCCAATTAATCACTTAATTGAACCGATTTTTGCTTACCCAAAAATGAATGCGGCGGTTGAAAACCCAAACCCAAACTCGAAAATTCAAATAAAGCAGGAATTATTTTTGAGTCTACAAGATGTTTTTTCAAACGTAGCTTCAACATTAAAACTAATCACAGAAATATCAAGCGTAGTCATAATCGGAACTGGCTTGGTGGTTGCCTTCTACTTTTTCCTGCGAACCATAATTTTTAAACAAAAAAAGGAATACCTCAAACTACGCATATCCCTTGGGCGCTTTCTCGTAATCGCCCTGGAGCTTCAATTAGCAGCAGATATCATCGGAACCGCAATTGCTCCCAGCTGGGAACAAATCGGTCAACTGGCAGCTATAGCTTTGATTCGAACATTTCTGAGTTACTTCTTAAATATGGAAATGAAGACTGAAGAGCGGGAAAAATCGGAAGCAGATAAACCGCATAAGGTGTTGGAGCACACTTAACTTGGCGATAGGTATCTGTTCAAGTGCCCTTGTGTTTATGGCTTGTCAAGCAGAAGGATATCTCTGAGGTATGACTTGGCAAATTCTCCCTGTTCAACTAACTCCAATTCACGTTTCCTAATTAACCGACGAATATCTCGCGTTTTTTTCAATTTTTTGTAACCTGATAAACTCGTATACAAACCATAACTAGTCAAAATTATTAGCAAGACATAAGCTATTAACTCGAAATTAAATGGCTCGGGAATGCGGGAAAATATGTAGGCTAATGTTGCTGCGGCTGAAGGTGCAATTACAGCAAGAGATTGGCTAGTGCGTAACTGAGATAGTTGCGTTCTCTCCAGTGCTAAATAGTTTCTCTCAGTTGCAAGTAACGTGCGTATTAGCGCTAATTGCAGACTTTCATCCAAAAAACCACCTTAAACCTAAAACCCTAACAGGTCTTAACTATATCTGTCCTGTTTTTCAGATAAATAAAGATGTTTGAGTATGGAATTTGGATAAGCGGGCCCGGTGGGTTCCAAACCCATATGCGCGAAAAAGTACTAGATGTTTGGGTCATTTTGTTACCTCCTTCCGTATAATCTGCTTGAGTTGCTCTGCAAGAAGTGATAGCTGATGGTTCTGGTGTTGTTCTTGGGTTTCTGTGATGTTGCCTCTAAAGACTGCATCTTTTGACAGGATTTCTTCAGGGTTTTCTCCCCATGCTCGTATGATTTCTTTGAGTTGGTCAATGCGGTTTACCTGTGTCTTTGGTCTGATCGCAAGCCCGGCTGATGCGTAGAGGTTTCTTAGGGTTTCTATGCCTAAGCTTTGGACGTCTTCATAGGTGTTGATTGTGTGGCCCATCATGTATTCGACGATTTCTGTGTCGATTTTTGCTGTGCTGAGTTGGCTTCTGAAGAATTTTCTTAGGCTATGTGTTCTGACGCTGTACATCCAGCTGTTTGGTAGTTTCTTTGCGATTTTTGCGCTTAACTGCTAAGTTGTGGACGATTTTTCTGATGGTTTTTTCGGTTACGCCTAAGATTCTGTCTGTGTTGTGGCTGTTTCTGATTAGTGGGGATTCGTCTGTGAGGGTTTCTGGTGGCATTGATCTGCCGCCCTGTTGTCTGTCTTGGATGTAGAGTTTTAGGAGGCGGCATGCTTCTGCGTTTATGAAGGTATCGTAGTCGTGGTATTTGCCTTTGGTTATTTCGGCTTCAACATGGATGTGGATTGGGTACTCTTCCGGCTTCGAGGTCTTCTTTTACGTGTCGGTATTTGAGTTTTGCAAAGGTTCCTTCTCGGAATCCGCCTGAAGCGATGGCTGCTACGATGAATGCTTCTCGTGTAGCGGCTTTGTCTAGCATTAGGGCGATTTCTTCGGGTTTTGGTGCTCGGTCTTTGTATGTTACTTTGCGGCTTAGGGGTTCGTCGAGTTCAATTTTTTTTACGCCGTTGGTGCGGTAGAAGGTTTTTACTGCTTTGATGTAGTCGCTGACTGCGCCTGGTTTAAGGTCGTGAGTCTTGAAGGTGTGCTAGGTAGTCGTTTAGGAATCCGCAGTGGTTTTGTACTTTTATGGGGTCGGGGATTGCGCCGACGGGTTTGACGTCTTGGATGATTAGGTCGGGGTTGTGGCCAAGCCATTCTGCGTATTTTCTGACTTTACTTGTGTAGAGTAGGCAGCTGTCGTGTGATGCTGAGCAGTGTCGTAGAAAGTGTCGGGCCATTTTTAGCATGCTTTGGTATTCAAAGATGTAGGGGATTAGTGCTTGGGCGGTCGTTTAGGCAGGAGCGTATGATGTAGTCGACTAGTCCTTTTTCTTTGGCGGCTAAGATTTTGCTGAGTTCTATGGTGATGGGTTGTCTGAGTTTCCAGCCGTCTATGCTTCTCTCGATGGTGACAGTGTCGCCTTGGAATATTAGCGGTAGGTTGAGGCTTTTTAGTTCTTCAACGGAGAGATTGCGGTTGCGGGTTATAGCGGAGGCTAAAGGAGCTGTGCGCTGTATCATATCTAGTTTTCTCCTTTGGAGCTTTTTGCTCTTTGAGTTTTTCGCTCCGATGGTCGGAACGCGAACTCATCCTTAACTATGGGCTGTGGAGAATTTAAGACCCTTTCAACGGTTCCATGTGAAATCTGAGCTTTGACTTTTAGTCGTTCCAGCGCAATTATGTCTGATTTTAACAAGACCAAGCCAGAGGCTTTGGGGTCGCCACCGTGCAGTGTAGGCGGTCCAGCGTCTCGGTCCCAGCAAAGTGTGATGTAATTGTCACATTCGTAGATGAGCCAGCCAATTGCCTCTCGAATCTGCGGCTGCATAGCCAGAGCTGAAGCTCGGTTGTAGAGAACATGGTCAGCATACTGGACAAATACCAGCTCTTGCAAGTCGGTGCCTTTACCCATTGTTGCTCAACCTCTCGGAAAGTTTTACTCCGCAGGGACCGCACAGGAAGCCCCATGAATCGTTAAATTCGGTGACTTGCCAGTCTGGTCGTCCTTTGGCACCGCAGCATACGCATGTCTCTATCCCAAAGTCCATGGTTAGGCGGCTTACGCTCTTAGTTTTCAAAACCAACTCGTCTAAGGTGTATGTTCCAGTGTTCCCAAGTTGCACAACTTTAGCAGGGGCCACCGCTGTTTGTTCGATTTTTTGCGGCTCTGAAACGGGCTTGTTTTCGGTAATAACGCTTTTTTCTTCGACTTTGGCTTCTGGCTTTGGGGTGGTGGTCTCGGTGGGGCTTTGGAACGTTTGGAACTTTGGAACAAGTTGGCAGCCATATTTCTTTGCGATGCGCTTGAGTTTTTCTTTGTCAAAGCTGTAAACCCATGCTGGGCCATCCTGCAGTCGCACTTTGGTTTTTTTGCCGTTTAACACTTCCCGAAGCCTGTAGCCTATCTTTTGCTTGGTAACTTCTCCAAACTCGGGGGTGTCCATCTTGTTTGGTTTCTTGTCGTCTAGTTTGCCCTCTAAATCCTTAACCAATCCATCCCAGATTTCCGAGGAGGCTAGAGGGGTTTCTGGGTTGTACAGTTCGCAGACTACCTTAACCAGATGGCCTTCTAAGGTGTTGGTTTTTTCGCTTAGCCGGTCTTTTTGCAGTTGCTCTAGTTGTGTTCTGAGGTTTTTTTCGATGGTTAAGCCTGCAGTAACTTGGATGATGGGTTTCCATAGTTCTTTGAGGCGCCCTTTTACTGGTAGTTCGATTTCTGGGAGCTCTGCTTCTACGGTTGATAAGCGCCATTTTAGCAGGATATTTCTGAGTTCTCTGAGCCGCTGCTCGTCATCTTTGTTTAGGTCCGCCCAGTCTTTTGTTGGGTAGCCTTCGGTCATGGGTATGAATATGAAGCGTTCCAGTAGGCCTTTGACGTGGGGCATTTCTTCGGCTGCACAGGCTTTGAAGCAGAAAACTCGGAAGTATTTGATGAAGCGCTTGTTTTGTGTGAGCATTGTTCTTGGGACGACGGCGCCTTTTTTGTAGCCTGCCTTGTAGATTTTGGCTTTATCCAAGTCCTTGTATAGTCCTTGTGCTTCGTCTTCAAGGATTGTTCCAGGTGTATCAGAATCGTCCAAGTAGCCGTAGACGTCGGCTGAGGGGATGGTGACGCCTAGCATGGGACGGTAGCATAGCCAGTTAAACAGGCTTAAGGCGACAGTTTTGCCACTCTCATTATCCCCAACAAAGTAGACGTAGGGGACTGTTCGCGTTTTCTCCTGTTGGTAGCTTAGCAGAACACAGGCGGCTAGGTAATCTTTCCATGTTGACTCTAAATCTAAGAAGAGACCAAACTCTTCTCTAACTTTCCAGTATAGTTCCTCATTGGTAGGCAGGTTGCCTTCATAGTAGCTGTAGGGTTCATAGGGGAACTCGTCTGGGTACTCTTTGGGCAAGAAGACTTCGTCTTCGACGGTAACTTCTTCATGTACCCGGAAGTTGCCATCTTTGACGCTTAGAAATGCTGGTTTTCCGTTGGCATAGATTGCCTCGTAGAATCCCTGCTCAGCGTAGCCGCTTGTTTTATGAACTTTGGTTTTTTCTTTTCCCTTGGGGTAGAAGTCCTCGCATGCGGGATCTGTCTTGTTTATTATGCCTTTGACTATTTCGTCGTAATAGGTGCATGGGCTATCTTTTAGTTTCCAGTTAGCACAATCCGCGCACTTCTTACCCTTTCCCCTCTGACCCATCGCTATATCTCCTTAGGATGAAGTTTCCGTTCGGCTGGTATCAGAATTGTCGGTCATCATCTTTAGTAGGTTGGCAGCAAGAACGGTGCATTGGGCTAAAGCTTCTTTGTAACCTTCGGGATATTCTTCGCCTTCTTCAGAATCAACCATGTTTGCTCCGGTGCTCCTTAGGCTTTGGGTTTGAGTTTTTGGCGGTAGATTTTGTCTTCGCCATAGAGCCAGTAGCTGTATTGGTATCCTTCGCAATGGTAACGGTCTTTGATGGTTGCGTTGCCGCCTTTTAGGATATTATAGACGCTACTCCACTTGTCAGCTGGATTACTTTGTTTGTATGCGACTTCGTATTCGCCTAGTTTGGCGCTTTGCTGAGCCTCAAATTTTAGGATGGTAAAGTTTGATTCTTGGACTATGAGGGTTTGTTTGTTTTCTTCTCGCTTGCATTCCTGCTGGAGCTAGTTCGTCTATGTATTCGTTTGCTGCTTCGGCAAGCATTAGGCTGGCGTCTCTGAATTTTACAAGAAATTCAACTTGCTTATCCATGCTTATTCCCCGGTTCGCTGCCTCGCTTATTTGAAAAAGTCCTCGTCTCTGAGGTGGTCGCTGATCAGTATGAAGCGGCGTTTCTTGCAGTAGTCAAGGATTTGGTTTAGCAGTTTGTCGTTGCCGTCTTTAAACTCTCTTTTAAAACCTATTCTTCCGGTCATGACACGGACCTCAAAGGACCCGTCGATGGCGAGAAGCTGGTAGAAGCCCAGTTTTTCGCCAGCGTATTCTTCGAGGACCTCCCAGTCATCAATTAAATTAACCAAGTGTTTGTCACCTCGAACTTCTTACGGACTAGGCATAAAAACTATCTATCGCTGGAAAGCCATGATGGCTTTGTGAGGGGTAGCAAAGCCAATATCTCTAAAAAAGACATATCGGCTAATCCGAGGCCTGACAATAGGAAAATGATAAAAGCAATTAGCTACCAAGAAAGATTTTAAGAGAGGAAAAAAGGTTTGGCAGATTTCGGAGGGCTACTTGCCGCAGTCTTTGCAGTTATCGTCTTTATTATTGGACTTTGGCTGGCTATTCCCGGTCCAGCTGAATTAGGCGTGTTTATTTTACAAGGAATGGCACCAGTGGCTACGGGGCAGGGTTCAGTAGCTCTAAATAATGGTATTTTTGCACTGCAATTACTAGGAGTCGCTATGATTATTGGTGATGTAGTGGGTATCGTGCTACTATTCCGCCGAGTGGCAGATTAATACTTACAAGGAATCTGTTCTGGCGCAATTAATTATATCGATAAGCTTTCGTAGTTGCTCGTAATTAGCGGTTAACAGAAAATCGTTAATGCTGTTTTCATCAAGTTTCAAGGCGGCTATTCCTCTAAGGTTCAGAGCGTAGAGGTCAGATGGCCATCCTGGCTTTGTCGGTCTACTTCCCACTATATCTATAAAACGTTGCTGATGTAACTTCTTCATTCTCCTGTAAACTGTTTCCTTATCGGTATGCCTGAATCCTTTGACTCGCTTAACTTGTAAGGCTACGTCATATGTGATTAAAGGTTGCTTAGAGCAGCGCAGAATCAGGAGTATGAGACGGTTTAGCGCCTCTTCTTTGCCACTAAACACCTGAAGCGGTGTACCTTTACTCTTGTTTGCCCTCATGGAAATTTTTAAGCCTGCATGGAAGGAACCAAACTTCAGGTCTGCGGCGAAGTAGCTTATCACATTAACCTTTGAGTTTCAGGCGCTTTTGTCCGAGGCAAAATTTTTCTGCATGTAGAAAAGCATGGACAAAATTCCAAAAAACAAAGTATGTTGCCAAAAATAGCATTTTTTTGTTAAAATCACGGTGTGTTTGAGCGCTCGCTATGTACTCGTGTGAGGTTTTTTCCGGCTAATTTCTACATGAAGAAACGTTTTACCGAGGGCTTTTCTACATGTAGTAGGGCATTTAGCCTCTGAAATTCTTATTGCGGGGGGCGAATTTGACCTCAAACGAGCTTTGCCTTGTCTATTATAGGCGTCTTTTTTCTTGATCAAGACTATTTTTACTGTTTCTTGATTTGGAGTCTCTTCAAAAATGACGTTTACATCATCGAAGTTTTTGGCGATATGGGGCTCCAATTTTTTATAGATTTTTTGGGGAATTCCATCCAGCATTGGGGGTATGAATGGACCTTCTTTTTGTACTTTCTTTTGACCTTTCGCAATCGAATTTTTATTACCATTCAATTAAGGCTCCTCCAGGTTCGGGCTTTTCACCGTCTCGTCTGGGATTAGCGGTTTGTCTTCAGTGCATTTTGTCGGTGTTAGTATAAAAGTTAAACTGCCGTTTTCTTCTCGTGCTTCGTAGTCATAGTTTCTACAAAAGACGGGCTTGAGCATCTTGTTGTATTCCTTTGGGAAGACAAACTCGATGTCTTCAAGTTGGCTGCAGGGTTTGCCGGTTTCTTCCCCTTTTATTTTTAGCTGACGCCTTACGGTTCTTCTAAGGATCAGCGACACCATGCTTGTTTACCCCGTTTTCTCCCATTTTTTTCCTTCCTTGCTTGGCAACCAGAGTTGCGTCTACTATTCCTTTTAAGCTATTGACAAAACGACACTTTGTAGCAGGGGAGGGGTCGGTGAAAGTGAAAAACGCCTGAAAAATAGGTAAAAAGAGCGATAAGATTTCACCGGATTAGAATTGATAAGAAACCAAACGAATGCAGGTTAGACCAAATACTTTAGCTGAACAACAAAGGGATAAATTCACGAGAATTGATTAGAGCGCACATAATCCAGGTGAGAATATGCTAAAGCCATCGTTTGCAGAAATATGGAAAAGAATAGCAGCATGTGAAAACGAGGAATTCAAAACAACCTCTAATTTACCTTTCACCTATGAAATAAATGGCACCGATTTATTTCCAATTGGAACTAAAATTAAAATTTTGAAAGCGGATTTTACCAAAGCCTATGAGTATGTTCCGATTAAAAGTCCAAGCGTTATCTCGAAACTTGTAAAAGGATCTGATTATATTTGGGCGATTTTTCATGACGAGAGGATTTCAAAAAAAGAATGGTGAAATGGGGGTTAACTGCACCTTCCCTTCCACAGTGGTCAGTCAATTACGCCCTCTGAAGTAACAGTCAAACGCGCGCTGGGTTTAGCTTCTTGTGGAAAAAAACACATACATAATTGCAAAAACGATAATTTGGAGTATTATGTAAACCGGTGCAATGTAGAAACTCGCTAACAAGTTAAAGGGAAAGGGGATCGCTCCAACGGCTGCATTGATCGCCACCTCACTTAAGAGACCGGCAAACCCTCCAGTAAGTGCAACATAAAGCAAACTTAAACCGACCATAATAAAATCAGCCAATAACCATGCAGGGTACAGTTTTGCTACAAAACCGCCGATACTTGCTATCAAACCACCGATTATCCCAGCCATAACCATTTATAACGGCTAAACAGCTTTAGAATTTTTCCCATGTCCATTGAGACCGAGCTCATAATGACACTAATAAGAACACTGACGTTTCAACCCATAATTTTTTAAACAAAATTCTTGGATATAGCAAGCAAGCCAGCATTGGTAAAGGTGACGCTCTTTGAAGTATTGTCCTAACTGTGGAACTGAACTAAAAAAACCGATTCCAAAGTTCTGCTCAGAATGTGGACAGAAAATAAATGTAGAACAGCCGCTGCAAGCAACTCAAGCCAAAGAAAAAGTCCTCAACACCAATGAACTCGAGAAGAAGAGCTCGGACCACTTAAGCTTAACACATATGACCTTGGAGTAAGGTTAGAGGATACTACCGCATCTATCCTTGAGAAAATGGGTTACTCTGTAGAAAAGAGAAAGCGCCTACCTACCAAAAGTGGAGCTACCGCTGAAATTGATCTCTTACTCACCAGAGGTAGCCGACGCAGAATTGTTGAATGCAAGAATTACGACCCATCGAGAAGCGTACCTGTTTCAGACATGAGGATATTCAAAGATAAGATGTCTGACACGGGCATATTATCAGGCTTGTTTGTAACAAATACAGTCTTTTCAGAAGACGCTGAAAAACTTGCTGATTCGGTGGGAATCGAGCTTTGGGATGGTGACGAACATAAAGAGCGATTTTATGCTTATAGCATAGGCAGAACCAGAAATCCAAGTCTAATCAACGAACCGATTTTACCTGTTACCATCGACTTTTCTACTGCATCATCGCTTAATCTTAAGAATAATGAGGCAGTTAGGCTCTTCTCGTCAGTATTGCTCTATCACCCATACATCATAGTGAAATATCGGCTTCAAGCTAAGCGAAATGACCCAACTGGAAGGTCGCATTCATTCTCTGATAGCGGTACCTATTATGTGGATGCTCTCGATGGAGATATAATCAACTTAGAGAAAAACATCGTAGACAATGTCTTGGGTCTACTCAAGAGTAAAGATGAGAGAGTTAGGTCGAAAGAAGACAAGTTGATCTCCGAAGACTTGGAGACGATTATTCCTGCTTCTAAACCTGTCCTATTAAACTCAGACTATAACGTTTCTCCCGCTGAACCCGAAGTCACAGAAGAAGAAGCAACAAAGATAGTCAAATATCATTTAGTTGAGAAAAACAAGCAACAAGTATCCTATCAAGTTAAGAAGCGAGGAGAACTTGAAACACGCTACTTCTCGTTTGTGCCTCGTCTCAACGAAATTAGCATACGAGGAGTGAAAATGGTTTATGTGCCCAAATGGAACCTTGAGTATGAATCTGGCGATTATAGCTTCTCAAGAAGGTTGTTAGCGTCTTCAGGTAGAATTATTGAAGATGATTTGTCGAAGTGTAGAAAGTGTACTCTTCTAAGAAGAGACACAGTTGCTGTTTGCGAAAAATGCGGTATACCCCTGTGCGAAAAACACTTCTACCAAGAAGGAGACTTGCTTTGTGAGGACCATATTTCAGAAAGCTTACGGCAAGAAATCAAGGGTAAGGGTGTTTTCTCGAGTATCAAGCGGAAATTCTTCAATGAAATAATGCTGGTATGCCATTGAAGTTTGAACGCTCAGACGTAAATCATCCATCACGACGGAAAAAGGTTGACTCCGCTCTTTTCAGACAAAACGGAACACCCCTATGGGGTTTGTAAGATGTGGAATTTGCAGAGGAATTAACAAGAGAGATTGATGTTCGACTACACCGTTGATAGAACTGAGGCTAAGTTAGGTATCCAATCAAAAATCTACAAACAACTCGAGAGTGTGAATCGACCGACGTTTATGGTTTCTCTGGAAGAATTAATGGCAGAACTTAAGAGGTCTAGTTTAGACCTCGATTTAGAGACCGCCACTTTTCTAAAAATTCACAGGCATTACAAGTGTTAAAAACACAGTAAACAGGTTCACACTCGTTTTTTCCTTTAGGACATAAAAGAACGGTCATTTTTCGCTCAATCTCTCGGATAGCCTTCTCGTCTTTGACTTTGGCTTTACAAAGCGCTTGAAGCTGTTTCTCGAGACTTTCAAGGTCTTCTTTATTTTTGTTCGATGCCACGGATAACAGGCTCCACTATCAACCATATGCTATTAGAAATTTCCTCAGGAGAGCGACGTCCATTGGCCTCGATTATTTTAGTATACTCTCTATTTGAAAACCGATCGAGGAAAATTTCTCTTGCCTTTTCAAGGTGTTTATTTTTTTCAAACTCATTAGGTCCATCATCGCGATTTCGTTTTATTCTTTGTATAGCAACCGACGGTTTCAAATCTAGAATAAACAAAATATCCGGCTTAGGTGCAAATTCTTCATTCATCTTTTCAATTGCATTTATGTCAAGCCCTCTAGCGCCTTGATACGCTATGCTTGAAAAGTAATAACGATCCATTAAGACAATTTTTTTCTCTTGCAGACTTGGGTTAATGTTACTTGTGACATCTTCCAGGCGATCTTGATAAAACAGATTTAGCTCTTCTTCAGGCGAGATATTTTGTCTACCACTCTTAGCTATTTCCCTAATCCTTTGTCCCCATTTTCCTTCCGTAGGCTCATGTAAATTTATCGTTGAATAACCTACTTTCTTAAGCCTTTCTGCCAACAAAAGCGTTTGAGTAGTTTTACCAGCGCCATCTATACCTTCAACAGCAATTAGTACGCCTCGGTTAAGCATTTTCCTTTTTGTTGCCTCTTGCAAAATCGCCCTGGTCTCCATTATTTTTAACGTATTAGCGTCTCTTTAATTATAAGATTATGGGTAACAAGTGAAATACTTAGCGATGATGCCCTTTGCTGATGGCGGTTTTAGCAATAAGTCTACCCCTCACAAAAGTTTAATTTATCATTCCTGGGCTCGAAACTCAGTTAAAATCTAAAGATTCTAGCAAAAACTATTAGTTACTTACGTCTAAAGGAACAGCAAGTGACCATTCATGCCCATTTCAAGCACTATAGCGGTAATTTGTGATTTTGACGATACCTTAGGCGACGACACTACAAATTTGTTTTTGAGTGAGATTCTTGGAATGAATGAAACATCAATAGAATCCTTTTGGAACGAAGAGGTAGGAAGCCTAGTCAAACAAGGCTGGGACCCACCGCTCGCTTATATTGACCGTATTTCAGCAAAATTGAAACAAAAGCAACTCACCATAAAAAATGAAGATCTCAGAGAGCTAGGATCAAAGGTCCAACTATTCCCAGGCGTTGAGGACATGGTCCAAAGACTTGAAAAGTTCGTTAATTCAAGGAAGGAATTCAAAGAAGCATTCGTTCGAATAGAATTCTATATCATCTCGGGGGGTTTTGAAGAAATAATCCGAGGCACCTCAATAGCAACGTCAATAAAAGACATATTTGGTTGCACTTTTGAGGAAAAAGAAGGACAAATCATGCCCAAAAGCATCGTAACTTTTACTGAAAAAACAAAATTTCTATATGCAATTAACAAGGGCATTAGCGGTCTTGAGCTTAGACGGAACCCTTATCGTGTAAATGATGTTATTCCACGAGAAGATAGGCGAATCGCTTTTTCAAATATGATCTATGTCGGTGACGGACCAACTGATATTCCATGCTTTTCAACGGTTCAGTCAAATGGCGGAAAAACAATTGGTATATTAAAACATAAACGAAAAGGCGCGGCTCTTGTGGTCGATAATAGGCGTGCTTGGGCAATTGCTAGGGGTGAAAGAACTACTCTTGGTCCCTACCATCCAGACTACAGAGAAAATTCAGATCTATATGATATGCTAAAGCTAGAAATAGAGAGAATAGGGCTAGATATTTCTGATGCAGCTAAGAGGTTAAAATAAGAAACTACTAATGTCAAAAACCATAAACGGTGTTTTTGTAAGCGAAAAATTTTGTGTTATTTCTTTGCACTCCGCTTTCAAAAATAAACCTCATTTTTAAGCGGTCGGCAGTTTGTACATATATCAGGTAGTCGGATGTCTTTCCATATGGGTTATGTCGGCAACTGATTTCAGGATGAGCGCATTTTCTCTTGTTGTTTTTCTAATGCCTCGACTTTTGCGTTCAGTTGCGTAATTGCGCTAAGAGCTAAACCCAAAACATGCCCACCATGAACCAAGCCCAGATTTAGAAAGCATCTCCTCAGGCAAACTATAGCACCCTTAGTTCCGAAAAAGAAATAAAGAAAATCAAAAATAATGGGTTTAGTGAATTGCCGATGAATAAAGAAAAACGATGCTGGATATGCCATAGAACCGAACAAGAAGTAAAAACCCTCATAGAAAAACTAAGCCCTTCAATACCCCTATTAGCCACGGATAAGGACGATGCCGTTATGGTTCCAGCAAAAACCGAGTTATTTCGAGATCCGTTAAAAGGCATCTACCGTTGCGTAATCTGCGAATGCCTCCTCATGGATATGGCAGAACAAGCAATCACTGAACGTACCCAAGTGGACTTACTCACAGAGCGCGACTTAGAGCGGATACACTTTGATATCTCTGCAACTATCGAACCGGAGTAGAATGAGGGAATAAAATATCAGTTTTTAAATTACGAATTAGTGCCTTGCGTTTTCGCTAACTCTTTTTCCAATGCCTCAACTTTGGCAGTCAATTGCTTTATAGCACCGAACGCTAAACCCATTAGATGACCCGCGTGAAGCATGCCTTCCTCACTGCGCACTTCTTCAGGCAAAGAATTAATGTCAATTAACGGCACGCCGTGTTTATCGGTCTTCTCGCTACACTTGATTTTTTTGATTGCGGCTATGTCATCTATCATGTCCATGTGTCCGAGCGCATTGTACCAAACGCTA
Source organism: uncultured archaeon (assembly GCA_963782915.1). Taxonomy (GTDB): domain Archaea; phylum Thermoproteota; class Bathyarchaeia; order Bathyarchaeales; family Bathycorpusculaceae; genus Bathycorpusculum. The sequence continues at coordinate 30,225 of CAWALK010000018.1, read as the reverse complement.
TCGCCTGCAACCACATGCCAATAAGTCGATGTGTCCCCGCATGCCCCGGTGTTGTTGCCTCCCGCAGGGTACATGTTAGCGTGATTATGAGATGCGGGGGCGTATCTGCCGTTGGGGTCAACATACGTCGGATAGTTACTTACGCCTTGAGCTTCCAGAACCAAACCCGAGGTATCACGAGGCATTGACCACATGTTGATTCTGCCCGTGTTGGCGACAACTTCCCAGCCTGCCAACATAGAGGTTATTTTTGAGGTAAGCTGAGCCAAAACGGAAAGATCCGTTGCCCAAGTCATCGCTTCCGTCTGTAATTGGGCGGATAAGATGGTTTGCTGAATAGGCGATTAAGTCCCCTGCGTAAGAGACTAGAAAAGTGTTGGCGCCGTCATGCCCAAACGCTGCTTTCAGCGTTCGAGACGTCATCAGGTTTAGGCAGGGAGATGCTTTGTCGATTTCCGCGTTACTGTTAAAGTAGCTGCCACTGCTACCCCCGCCTCCGCCGCCAGAAGCCACAGGAACGCCTCGTTTGCCAAGCTTTGTTCTGCTAAGTTTCTCAACGTTAGGCGTGTGGGTACGCAAACCATAGAGATAATCGGCTAGTTGCGGAGGTTCCTTGCCCAGCTCCAATGTTAATTCGAGCTTTGTGGGGTCCTCTTTTGGCACACGATACTCGATGCTTTCAACCCTAAAGTCACTGTTGACGCCCTCAGTTGGAAGCTCCACGTGCACTTTATCGCCTGCCTTAATCGGCGACGTCCCATAATCCAAAACGGTGCTAACTATGTGCAGGTGTTCGGCTGGGTCTTTGAGATACGCCAAAAGTGCAGCTGAGCGGCGGTTACATTCGCCATCGCTCCAAAGTTCCTCATCAACCTCAACATATTCCCGCAGGCCATAAGCTGCTTGGCTTGCCGTATCCTGAGAGAGTCCAGAGTATCGGCGTCCCCCGATGTAGAGTTGATGAATCCAGAAGCTACCCGTCCCAACCGTTCCAGGATACCAAAGAGTAATGCGAACACAGAGGATTTGCGTCCAGTCAAACCCTGATCTGAACAGAGTTCCATTGGTTAGCGTAGGCTGAGCCTACACCCGTTTCAATGCCATGCCAAGCTGCGTCTGGAGAAATCGAGACTTCTTTGGCTGCCACCTTGTAAGTGTTATCATAGAGCGTTAGAGTTGCCAGTTCCGCCGAAAGCCGCCTCTGCCTTCAGCATCAACGCCAAGATGGGATACTGCTCACAGTTGAGGAGATGACCCAGCGTTTAGGGTGAAGTTTGCGCTGCCAAAATAGTTGCTGGGCGCATAGAGTTTGATGCATGCGCCGCCGTCCGGTGCTCCTGTAGCGTCAACGCTTACGGATCCAGCGCTTGCCGTCCAAGTGCCATCCGTAGGCGTGAGGCTGGCGAGTCCAAGAAACCTTATCCGCTGGCCTGCTCTTGTCCGCTAAGCCGTAAACAGTAACTTTGTTTCTTATCCTGGTGATTTCTTTTTCATACTCTGCTGTGGTGTCGATGTTCTCGGTGATTACGGTTGAGTTTGTTTTGGAGAGCTTGGGGAAAAACTCGAATTTGCCGTCAGGGGAAACCCGAAAATCAAAGCCTATGACGCCTGATTTATCGGCGGATTCGGCAACGTACTTGAGGATGTCCCAGACGGGCGAGTCCTCGTATTCCAATTCCGTATAGGTTGTGTCTGTGGTTTCAACAAGCTCTGTGCTTCCACGTACATGGCTGAGACCCGCATAGTAATCCATCAGGTCCTTAACAATTTCCTCGCCCTTCATGCCCGAATAGGTTGCCGTGACTACTCGGCGGAACAGCCGCTCGCCCCAGCAACGCCCAGAAACAGTCAAGTAGCTTTCAGTAGGCGAGCTTTGGTAATGGACTTTTTCAACCCGCAAGCGTCATAAGCAGAGGACAGTTTGGTGTTCGCCCTAAGCTAATTGAGCCGTCCATGCCCACGGTTATGGGTGTTGCTCCGTTTGGGCTGTACTTGCCGTTATGGTTATGCAGGGTAATGTCGTAGCTGCTGACTTCTTTGCTACAGCCCAAATGCACCAGAAGCTCAACGACATCAGCTTGCGGAGGGGCTACAGCGCCAAAAACTAGGGCGATACTTGGGGCAGCGGTGGACATTTACTCAATCCCTCGCCTTGCAAGTTCTGCGTCCCCTGCACGAGTAATGCCCTTAACTCTGGTCGGCGTTTCGGCTGCCGATGCATTGAAGTTCTGCACGCTTGCCGTTGCTGTATTCATGCTGTTGGCGAAGGCATACATAGCCACTGCGGCAGCGGCAATCACAGCGATACCCACGCCTGTTAATGCCAAGAAGGTTGCGTAGCTGATGTTTAGGGCGTTTTGAACTGCCGTTGCAAACGCACATGCGGCGGCATAGACTTTTTGAGCTACGGCCAACCCGGTGCTTGTACGCAGAAACATGCCCATGACTGAAACAAGCATCATGGTGCCCGTGACAACTTTGGTTTGCTCATCGTTTAAGATCCCAAATTGGTTAGCCATGTATCCGATGGCTGTGCCTGCTGCGCCTATGCCAGCCAGAGCAGCTCCAAAGCTCTTGATGCGTGCCGTCATAAGCTCGGCGTCTGTTTGAATACGATTAAACTCGCTGCTTGCTCGGTTGATTGCCCGAATAGACATTGTAATTTCTCTAAAACTCACAATCCAGCCTCCGCTTTTGCCTGCTCAATAGCACCGATAATGTTAGTTTCTAGCTCTGGGAGAAACGCTTGCACTGCAGGGTAAAGGAACGGGTGGGCTGACATGTAGCGGGTCCCGAACTCAACAAAGTAGCTGTAGGCTGCCCCTGCCCCAATTTCCACGACCCATTCTTGAGCCATGGCGTAGATTTTGCTTTGAAGATAGCCCGTGCGTACAGGAGCGTTACGTTTGGCTTCATCAACTACTCGCTGTGCCCAATCGTAGAGCCAAGCGCGGACTCTCTCCTGCATAGCCGCTATCTAGGCGTTGCATTGCCGCAACGAATTCGTCCACGCCTTGAACGTCAAATGTTACCTCGACGGACATTTTCTTTTTTCCTGTTCTGCTTTTTTGGCTTCGTCCTCTGCCATCTCTTCTAAAGTGCGAAGGATTAGTGAAAACTCAGCTATGGTTTGTCTGCTTGTGGCGTTGTACTCTGGCTTCTGTCCATCCGAATCGCTCACACATGACGAATTTTGTGAGTCTGGGGTTGGGTTGTTTTCGTCTGATGGCGAGGATAAAAAACGCTGCTCATCCATCTCGATGCCGTTGACGTTGTCGTAGACTTCCTGCAACTTTAGGCTAAGACCATAGGGGAGACGCCCTTGAACTATGAGGTCTTTAAAGAGAGGTTTTGAGGCGGGTTGGCTGACAAGTGACATCCAGAGGCATTCCCGGTTAACTTTGAGGATGTCCTGTTTTGGGAACTTTGCCCGCTGCATCCATGTAGCTAACGAGTACCCGCTCGTATTCTCCCTGAGTGATTTGGCGGAATTCATAGTCGCCTACAAATTGCTCGCCGAAACGCTCGTTAATCCTTATTTTTTCTGTGTACGTTGTAGATTACCTCCATTACTGCAAGTCTGTTATTGATGGCTGTGTTGATGTCTTCAAGTACGATTTGTTGCATCCACTTCGGAAGCTGAAGGAGACGAACGCCTATTTTCTCCCATATTTTAAGCCAGTCTTCCACTTTCACTTCTTCCATTTTCTCACCTCAACTTGCCGCTATGCTAAGCGGACCCTTCGCATCAAACTGCGCCCTAACCGCGATTAGGTCATCAAGCCACTTCTCGCTTGTTATGTTGCCCCATTTGGCTGCATCCATCTGAGCATATGCGGTGCCGCCAAGCCCAAATCGGATGTTAAACTCTGTGTCGGCGAGGGCATTGTCCATCTCTGCTTTGCTCTCAAACTCAAAACGGACTTCACCGCTTAGTTGCCGATTGCCAAAAGGAATGTACTTTGCTAAGTAGCCGTTGGTGCTGCGGATAACGGGCACTTGCTTGGGGTTGTTGTTTACGTCGAATTTCCAGCTTACAACTCGGTCGTTTGCAACTCCCCCAATGGTAACGTCTGTTTCGTTGAATGCAACTGCACCCGCATAGTCCGTGTAGGTTGCATCAGTCAGCTTAGCCGTGCCAGTGGTGATGTTCTGCCCTACCATTTCGAGAGCTGGCTTTGACTACATCGTCAATTTCGCAGCTAACGCTTGCCTTGCCAATCCGCATGTAGTTGTATAGCAGTGAAATGATGTCTGTTGCTGATGCCCAAGCGCCCTTATAGTATAATACTTGAACGCTCAGGGTCTTATCGAGGTCTATTTTGGCGTATTGCAACAGGTCGATTGGCGCCGCCGAGGGCACGATGTAGGCGACTTTGAGGGAGGGCACGCGAGTGCCTTTTTTGATGGCAAAGAGGTCATAGTTTCCGCCGCTTCGCAGTAGCAGATTGCTTGGGTTAAAGCCTGGGTTGATTGATTCATGGGGTACTCCAAGCATTGCCGGCGTTACTGTTGGGGTTGTGCCTTTGGTTGCTTCCGCTATGTAGTAGATGCGTTCTTGGTCGGTGCTATAGGTTTCAACCATTCTTTTCCATACTCCGTTAGCCTAAAGTTATTTCCTCGAAAGCCCAACCCTTCAAAACAAGTTCCGTCTTGAAGAGAAACGGCTTAACCTCAACGATGTCTGATGGGCTTGTAGCTTACGACATCGCAGTTAGTGATTCCACGAACCTGAACCGTCAACTGCACATAGTCGCAGTAGAGCACGGCGGGTGTTACGCCGTTGCTTGGGTTTGTGGTTCTGGCAATCATCCAAACGTAGCCATCAGAGTCCACGTAATCCGTCCAGTTCGCCGAAATCGGGATTGTCAGGGTTTCGTCTGTGCCTGCGGTTCCATACTGTGGATACTGCCAAGCACCCGCCATATGATTCCAAACTTTGACAGTTACACCGTTGCCACCGGGAGCGGTACCGTAGCCTTCGAAGCTCAGCACCAAAGACTTGATGCATTGCTCTCTTGGCCCAACCTTGAACCTAAACAGCATCAAGCCATACTGATTGTTGACGGCTACGCTCTTGGAGTAATGGACATCGTCACTGTACCAAATGCCCTGATAATCCACGGCAGAAAGCTCAGCCCAAGAAGCCACTAGACGGCGCCAACTCTGAGGCGGCACCTGCAGCATACGCCTTATGTGGGTCGCCCGATGGATAGCCGAGCCCAGCAAAATTATAAGCCGTCTCATAGGGCAAGGTTCGGTTCTCACGGATAATCGCTTTAATCTGCTCAGTAACCTTGTTTCGCATGACTCTGCCCGCGTCAGAACCGGGAGCAGTCTTATCGATAGAGTGGACCGTGCACTTGAAGAAATGCAGCTGACGTCTTTTGCTGCCAGACAGGTTGAGTTTTTGGTCTTGAACGCCCAACACAGGGTCTACTTGGAGGGTGATTTGGGCATCATATTCTTTGAGCAAAAGTTCGCGGTCAAACGCTGCCTCAGAAGCCAACAACTTAGCAGCCTCGCCATTATCTTTGGTAACTCGAATTCGCGAATTAATCAGCCTTAGCAAGGTAGCTACGGGGTCTTCTAACTCACTCAACTGGTAAGCAGCCTCCTTGCCGTGCTCTTGAAGTAGAGCCGCTGATTAGCAAAAGCAAAAGGCGACACAGTCTGCACCTCGTAGTCCTCGCCTTGACGCCTTATCTTGTCGTGACTGCGCACGGGCAGAAACGTGTAGAACGCCAAATAGTCATTTGTGTAGTACCCGGGCTCTATGAGAACCTGTTCAGCTTTAAGCTGAGAAACCACGGCGAGCAATTCAAGAGGGTCGCCGTAATCAACGGTTTCCACAGCTTGCCGCACTGGATAAAGCAGAACCGCTTCACCCTTGCTTTTGAGTATCTTTAGTGAATTGCGTTGATGGTTCCGTGTAGTTGAGAAACATTCGGGCGATCCAGCTTACGTTCGCCATAGCTTTGGCAGGCGTAATTGGGCTATAGTCGGTGAAGATTGGTCCCCAATCCATGAATTCATCAGCGTACTTCTCAGCGATGTCGTGGGCTAACTTGTAGCCTGGAGGGTCGCGGTCTTTGCGGATTTTCCAAAGAATCCCAATCGTGACGCCGTCATAGTAGCTGCAGGCGGGAAACCTTGAAACCACGTCTATGTAGCCAGGCCAGCAGACATCAGGAACATAGGCGGGATACTGGCCGCTTGCCTTGATGCTCTGCACGGCGTTATAGACACGTTGGCAACTAGCCGTCCAACCCTCATAAGTGTACAAGCCAAGCAGGGCGAAGCTTATCGGGTCATCATAAACCTCGGTGTTATTCAAGCCGACCCGGTGCCAAGCGCCATCCCCAGAGGGCAACGGATAGAAATAGAGCCAAAGCCCCTCCAAACCGTCCCGAAGGAAAGCAACCGCATCACTCATCACCGCTGTTGTAGGTTGGAGCGTTGGCGGTATCGTAGGTGTCGGCGAGCATCTTTAAGCCTATGAGGCAATAGAGGTTCTCGACATACATCGACGCCTCCCAGCCGTCACCGATGGTAACGTAGGAAGCAAAGCCGCCATAGTAGCGGTCATGCAAACCCAAAACCACGGGTAGACGCTGCATGTTGTACAGGAAAGGGTAGCCCGCCAACTTAGCCGCGTCCAAGTAGGCAGCCGTTGACGTCACGGCGTAAGCCTTCAGCAATGCAGGAATAGCCCTGCCAGCATCAATACTCCAATAGTCAGTCGATGACTCCCCGCTTTTGAAGCCGCCATACGCAGTCCTCGCAGGGTCGATGCATTGCTGTGTCAGCAGCCAATCGGCTAACTCCACAATTTTGGCGAGTATGTCTGCTTTGTTGGCTTGAGAATTGAGGGGCCGAGTAGGCTTCACAGAGAAACTCGATGGCGAAAGCAGCGGCAAAAGTGCCACGACCAAACGCAGGGTCAGGACCCTCCATCAACCCAGCCTTTGCAATAAAGTAGCTGTTGGCTAGATTGTTCTTGAGGGTTACAACGTTGCCAAGAACGCTTTCAACTTCGCTCCATTCGCTATGGGCGGAATCCTTGATTTCAACGGGAAAATCAGCTTGAAACTTCGAACCGTCCGCAACAGTTACGTTTTTCTGCCCAGCAGCCGCATCCGCAGCCAAGTTAGTGGGAACAACGTAGTAGTAGGGCGCATAGTGCATCACAAACTGAAAGTAGGCATCTGGAACCGTGCCCATGGGCTAAGCCCTCCCAATGTAGGGCGTTTTTAGCTTGTCTAGCAGACGGGAAAACTCGCCTTGCAGCACATCGAAGCTTGGCAACTTCGAAGACTGACTAGCATTGAGGTCACCCACGCTAAAGTTCAACCCAACAGTTGACCCGCCAGTCAAGAAGCACAGCGCATACATAGCAGCCAAAACCGTTATAGCTTCCTTTTTGGCATCCGAACAGTTTGCATAGTCAATTTCTACGTTGAGTTCAAGCTCTAAAGTCACTTCGGCACGCTTAATCATCTTGAGAACTTTAGCCTCAGAAATATCCGAATCGCCAACATTCAGAGTATCCCAAACGTCCTCAACCGTAACCGCAGCCAAAGCAAACTAAACCTCAATGAATTTGAAGTTACGGAATGAACCGCATAAAAGACTTAACATATAAGCAAAAAATCGAAGAACAACTAAACTCTTCTTTCTTGTATTAATAGGCCGATAGTTCAAGTCTAATAGGGAACCGCAGCTAGGCGACGTCTTTTATACTATTTTCCCCTTTTTAGACTTTAGCCCCAAGGACTTCTTTCGATGAATAAGCGCTTGGAAAAAGAGACTGGCGCGCATATGGCATAGAAGCGTGCTGGCATTGGGCGCTAACTGTTTTCTGTTCGCGCAAACATTTTTGTATGTTAAATGGCCATATTTTAAGTTGGCAATTTCTATGGCGAATTCTGATGCGATAATGGTTGAAGTGATCGATAGGGTATTATCGTCTTTGGCTGAGAAAGAACGCTTTTACAGTGAGCTAAGAAAAGATGCAAATTCAGCCCCAAGATATTCCAAACAACCTTTATGCCTTTCACCAAGCCTTAAAAAGTACGTTTGGAAAAGATCATTACTCAATTGAAAGTTCAATTATCAAGACGCTCCATGAAAACACAAAGAAGGGTATCTACAGTGAAAAGGATGCTGCGCCAGTCGCCATTCGCCTTCTTGATGTATTTACAAAGGAGCACCAAAAGGAAATAGATGAATCAAAAAAAGAATTAAATAAAAAAACTTAACCCAATAGGTGCAAGCTCCGATATCTTTTCTGCTTATTTTTCCATTAAATTATCTGCTCAATTTAGGTTCTATTCAGGGAAGTTTAAATATTAATTAGAACCGAGATTATTAGAGCATAATAGCTAGATGGGTAACTTATGGCAAGCAAAATAAAAACTACTTTCGATGAATCTGCTTCCCTTGAAGGCAAAGGTAAAGCGTATGAGTTTCCGATTGTTGGGATTGGCGCTTCTGCAGGCGGATTAGACCCCATCAGGAAACTGCTAGAGAACTTGCCCGTTGATACGGGTATGTCATTTGTTGTTATCCAGCATCTAGCTACTGGACAAGAAAGCATGCTGCCCGAAATCCTTTCACGGTCAACCAAAATGAAGGTTCTCCAAGTAACAGATGGCATGAAAGTTGAAAAAAACCACGTTTACGTCATCACTCCAGGAACAACAATGACGCTGAAGAACGGTTGCCTAAAGCTTGTTCCCAAAGGTTTAGCTCTTAAACCCATCAACGACTTTATGATTTCCATAGCTTCGGAACTAAAAACCCAAGCAATTGGAATCGTCATGTCAGGAACTGGCAATGACGGAACCGAAGGATTAAAAGCAATTAAAGCTGAAGGCGGAATAACCTTCGCACAAGACCCAGAGACAGCGCAATACCCCGACATGCCCAAAACGCCATAGCATGCCGAAAACCCCGATTTTATCCTTTCCCCAGAACAGATAGCAAAAGAACTAGTGAGAATCGCCCATCACCCTCAACTCATTCCTTCTGAAACAAAAACACCAAACCAGAAAAAGTAGAATCTGACTTGAAAAAAATTATAATGATGCTAAAAACTTCTTTCGGGGTAGATTTTACGCACTACAAAGAAACAACCATAAACCGACGCATTACACGTCGCATGGTCATAAATAAGACCAAAAACATGAAAGGATACATCGAGTATCTGCAGGACCCACCCAAATGAGCCTCAGGCCTTGTTTGATGATCTGCTAATAGGCGTGACAAGTTTCTTTAGAGAACCAAAAACTTTTGAGGCTTTGAAGGAAAAAGTTTTTCCTGAACTTATCAAAAACAGGTCACCCGATGAATCCATCCGTGTTTGGGTTCCGGGGTGCTCAACAGGCGAAGAAGTCTATTCTTTAGCCATTGCAATTCAAGAATTCCTAGAAGAAAAAGTCATGCCTGAGATACGGGTTCAAATTTTTGGTACGGATGCGAATGAAAAGAATATTGAGAAAGCTCGTCAAGGAATATATCCAAAAACTATCGAAGACATACGTTTCCGAAAATAGACTAAAACGTTTTTTCAATAGGCAAAACGGAAATTACCAAATCACAAAACTCATCCGGGACATGTGCATATTTGCAAAGCAGGACATAACAAGCGATCCGCCTTTCTCTAACTTAGATCTCATCATGTGCCGAAATGTTCTCATCTATTTTGACCTCGTATCTTCACGAAAGAGTATTGCCAATTTTCCATTACGGATTAAAACCCAATGGTTTTCTAGTTTTGGGAGAATCTGAAAGTGTTGGCAAATTCCAATACTTGTTTGAACCAATTACTACAAAAGGCTTAATTTACAGAAAGAAGCAAGCCCAGCCACAACATGTTGTTTAATGAAGCCTTTATTCCACTGCTACGAAGAAGATCAGTTAAACCGCATTGAAAAAGCAGATCTGCTGACTGTTTTAGGGGATAAAGTTGACCATCTTATAACCTCAGAGTATGGTCCAGCGACTTTGTTGGTAAACAATAACTTGGATATACTGGTTTTTCGTGGAGATGTTGCTCCTTATCTTATACCTGAATCAGGAGCGGCGAGTTTTAACGTAACAAAGATTATTCGAAAAGAATTGAGGTCACAAATTCAGACTGCCATTTATAGAGCAAAGAAAGAAAAGAAAGCCTTCAAAGAAACGGTGCGCTTAAACAAAAAGGGCAACCAAAAACAGTTAGCATAGAGATAAGACCATTAGAAACACCGAAATACGACGAACCTTTCTACCTTGTATTGTTTACCGAAACACCGTTCAAATGATCTGCATTCAAGACAACGAAGTTGAAGCTCCAGTTTCGCCTGTGCGAGGTAGAGAGTCTTAAGGATCGTCAGATTCGTGAGCTTAGGGAGGATTTGGAGGCAACTAAGCAGTCTTTGCAGACGCTTGTTGAGGGGCAGGAAGCAACCAATGAGGAGTTGCGGTCGTCTATGGAAGAGGTTCAGTCGAGCAATGAAGAGTTGCAGAGCACAAATGAAGAGCTCGAAACAGCTAAAGAGGAGTTGCAGTCAAGCAACGAGGAGCTGCAGACTTTAAATGAGGAGCTTAAGAACCGCAATCAGACTCTTGGTCGCCTAAATGATGACTTAGCAAATCTGCAAACCAACATTGACATCGCAGTGGTTATCGTTGATAGTGGCCTGAGGATAAGGCGTTTCACTGCTGCAGCCCAAGAACTTTTGAGAATTTCGCCATCCGATGTTGGGGGCTCCATCGCCAACATAACTCCAGGAGTTCATATTCAAGACTTGGATAAGATGATAACGGAGGTAATCGATAAGTTAACTCCTGTTAGTCAAGAAGTTGAGGGTTTGGATGGCCATTTCTATGAAATGCGGATTCGACCGTACCTAACTGAAGACAAGAAAATTGACGGGGCATTCTTATCCTTCACAGATATTACCAAACGCAAAAAAGCTGAAGAGGCACTTGATAAATATGCTAAGAACTTGGAGAAGCTTGTTGAAGAACGAACCAAGTCAACTCAAAGACTCCGAGCGTTTAGCAGCTATTGGCGCGACTGCAGGTATGGTTGGGCATGATATTCGTAATCCCTTGCAAGCAATTGCCAGTGATGTATATTTGGCTAAGACTGACTTAGCTTCGATGCCTGAAGGCGAAGCAAAAGAGGGCATGAAAGAAAGTTTAGCAGGCATTGAGAAGAATGTTGAGTACATTAACAAGATTGTTCAAGACCTACAAGACTTTGTAAAGCCACTCAAGCCAACCGTTCAGGAAACAGATGTTGAAGCGCTCTGCCAAGAAGTGCTGCTTAATAATGGTATTCCAAAAAACATTGACGCTTCATGCATAGTCGAGAAAGAAGCGAAAAAGGCGATTGCTGACCCAGCTATGTTGAAGCGAATTTTAAGTAATCTGGTAAGTAATGCAGTTCAGGCTATGCCGCAGGGTGGAAAACTTGATATTCATGCGGTCAAGGATGCTGGCGATATTGTCATAACTGTTCAGGATACAGGTGTTGGTATCCCACAAGAAATTAGGCCAAAACTATTCACTCCGCTTTTCACTACTAAATCGAAGGGTCAAGGCTTTGGCTTAGCAGTGGTCAAGCGCATGACTGAGGCATTAGGCGGCAAAATAACTTTCGAGAGCGAAATAGGCAAAGGCACAAAATTCATTTTACGTTTCCCCCCAAGAGCTAAACGGTAAATGGCACTACAATGAGTTTATTTTGAGTGTGCTTTGTCGTCCCACAATTCCCAGCCCAAACTCGCCAAAAAAAGATACGTCTTATTGTCCTCCAAACCAATCATTAGCTGAATCTAGCTGTTGTTAACATTTCTCACAAACTGTCGCATCCTTCTTAAGAACAGCTCCGCAGCAAGAACAACTCTCAGCAGGGGAATTGCTGAAGGGTAACTACATGTAACGTCCCGCAGAAAAAGCCCTCAATAGCAAACACGAGCAATTAGGATGAACAGAAGCAGCAATAATATTCTCGTCCAAAATTGTGTGATATGGAAAAGCACTACGCAATTCCGTTCCCAAAAAAACATTACCATCACAGTCTGCGCAATCAGCGCACATATTGGGGTGACCACTCGACAAAAAAACCCATTCATCCCTTTGGCTATAGAAAGTTAAACCTTGCAACCCAACCGGAATACGGCTTTTTGCTTCACCAACCAACTGTACAGCAGCTACAGCCTTAACTATTCCCAGTAGACTCAACTTTAGCAGACTCCTCATTCTTCCCTAAATCCACCACAAGATACTTGCCTGCGCCTTTTCTTCCATGCAAACCCTCAAGACTAACCGTCTGCTGTTGCCCTGTCGCCGCGGTAGGCTTCTGTTCCCAGAGTTCCCAGCCAAACTTGATAGCGTTCTTACGGAACTCCTCTGCTCGAATCAACCCAGTTTCAGCGGCTTTGATGAGGTCAGCAGAGTTAAGTTCTGGAGTTTCGGGGCTGCCATAATTCAACCGCACCTTAGCCTTAATCGAATCAAGTCCAGCTTGAGCAACAATAGGCGAGAAAAGTTCCCGTTCTACTTGACGTTTGATGTAGCGTTGGACGGGTTTTATGAGCATATCCTGCAAGTCCAACGCTGCCCTTGCCGATGCTTCGGTAAAGCCTGGAGTGCTAAAAAGCCGTGGCAGAGGCGTTTCCAAGCCCAAATAGAACTGATTAATGATGTGGTCGATGTAGTAAACAAAGCCCTGTGCTCGGGGGTCAATCGTGACAGGCTTTAAATCGATTTTTTTGTTGTAGAATAGCCAAGCGCCCTCTTCATCCCGATTCTTGATGGCCTGCTCAAACGACTTCACCGTTGCCTCATCGACGCCCTCCAACATCGCCAAAACGTCAGGTCCCGCATACTTCTCAAAAATCTTGGGCATTATGCGCTCGATTTTGGCTTTCATCCAAGCAACAGCCGGACGCTTATCCGAATCAACGGTTAACGTGTGCAAAAGCACCTGCAGCAAGCCAACGCCGTAGCCAGAGGGAATATCGCCGTTAAGGCGCCAGTGAATGACCGCTTCAGGTTTAAGCTCATTTCTCGAGCTTTGCCCGCGATAGGAATGTTCTTGAGTTGATAACCTGTGACTTTGTAGGGTAAGCTATAGATTGGGAACACTACTGAGCCCGATGCGTTGCACTGCATCTATGGGCATGCGCAAGGTTTCGGTTAGTTTGTCAGGAGTTAATTTAAGCCAAAAATCGTTTCCGCAGCCAATCAGCGGCTTAGCCATATCGTTTAGCAAGCCGTCCAAGTTGATGTCTTCGCAGAAATTATCCACGGCGGCTTTGGCTTCTTTAGCCTTATCATAGTTTTCGTCCACGGTAGTGTAGAAGCCCATGCCAACTGTGGAGGCAGCCAACAGATCCACGCTTGCCTTGCAGGTTGGGTCACGCTCATAGAGCTTCATAACATCAATTAGGGGAATGCAGGAAGTATCAAAGAACACTCTGCCATTTGGCTTTGCCACGCCTGAAACAGGCGCATAGGAGAGGACCTCACGGATTTTTCTGTAAACGCTACTCATATGCTTAGACCCCGATATGATTTGATAACCCAAAAAAGGGGAAGAAAAACGGGCGAATGCACCGCTTAAGTGATTGTCGTCTTGATGTTTGTCATTCTTGCAATGCCTTTGGAATCTAGGACGCCTAAGCCGAAGCGAGTTGTGGCTCTGACACCGTATTTGCCGTTCTTGACATCTTCCCAGTCCTCGACAGTTACGTCTCGGCGCAGAAGCATCGCGGAGGCAACACGTGTATCGATGGCGAATGCAACACCGTTGGTGACAAGTGGGCTTGAAACAATCTTCATGCCCAAAGCGCCACTGACAACGCCGGCTTCGAGGTCGGTTTGTGCTGAGGGTAAAGACTGTGCGTTTGTGAAAGTGCTATCGTTGAGGAGTTGTGCAACCTGCATATCGTTTAGGGCGATAACAGTTGCTCTTCGCTTCTCAGACTTAACAGCATGCCACAAGCTAAGCAGTTTTGTCCAACTCATCACAGTACCGCCGCCTGCAAGGTCTGCGCCAGTAGCTAAGTCAGCAGCTAAAACAGCAGTGTATAGTGCCAGAATCTTCTCGGTTTCTTTAACTCCTAAAGCGTTGCCGATGTTCTGTGTTGCACGGTCCATGACGTTCCAAGATGCGTCTTCAAGGTATTCCCTTGTCCACTCATCTGAAGAGTCTGCCAGAATGTTTGCGTTGATGTCAACAGTTGAGGCTTTTTTGCCTGAGAGCCGGGTAATAGTGCCTTCAGCGTATTCGTAAGCAATTGCGCCTGCATCGATTGGGAAGCGTTCCATGGCTTCGTTGGTTGGCATTACGTTGATTATGCTACGGCCAATCAATTCAGGCCATGCAGCATCAACCATCGTATCATGCATTCTGCCAAGAGCGCCTGACATGTCGCTGAAAAAGCCTTCCTTCACACCCATAAGCGCATAGCGCTTTAGGAATGGATGGTCAGTTTTCAGCTTGAGTTTTTCCATGACTTCTTTGAATCCAGCGTCTTTCTGCATCAATGACTCGTAGAGTTTGGGCTTCATTATCCCACCTCAATAAACAGCAGGTCGGTATCTTGCGCAGCAGTCTCTAGTGCATAGCCAAGTTTGCGGTTGAAGAAAATTGTGTATTTCGCAGCGCCGCCCTCGTCAACAGCTTGATCGACAAGTTGAATCACTTTGCCAGCAGCAGCACTGCAAACCGCTGTACCTCTTGCTATAGCGCCGCCAGCCGTCACTTTGACTCTCCCACGGGTTAGCACTGGGCACTGTTGACCAGTCAAAACGGTTTTCACTGCAATTCCTATTGCGTTGTCTCCGCCTGGGCTGGCGGAAACCTTATCGTCTGCACTCAAGTAAACCGGTGAGCCTTTGGTGATGCCTGCAGCCGCTTCAAAAGATTCTATAACAGCGTTTGGATCGTCAGTTTCGCCTATAGCCATCCAAGATTTTCCAGTTAAATCAGTCATCTAAATCAATCTCCCTATTGTTTCTGCGTTCACACCAGTTCGTCCTGGCGCTACTAGCCCCACAAAAGTGAGCAAAACTTATGGACCTCCAACTTTAGCGGCAGCCTTTTTGGGCTTCGCTTGCAGGTCCTTAACTTGGGCTTCTAACTGCTGAATCCGCTTGTACATATTGCGGACAACACGGCCAAGCATCTCGTTATGAGGAATTGCCCTGCTTGCAAACTCGATAACGGCGTCAGCTTCTGTGTCATCGACTTCGTGGAGTTTTCCCTCGGCAGATTTCTCAGCCATTTACTTGCCACCAGCCCTAGTCTCAAGTTTCTGGACGACACGCTGCAGGTCCTGACACATGCGTTGAGGGCCAAGTCCCCATGAACGCTGAATCATTGGCGCAGGCAGTGCTTCCTTAACCATCTTGACAGCTTCAGAGACAGGCATCAGTTTAGGCGGATTCTTCAGCAAGTCCACACCGGGTACAAGCTGCTTTAGCTGCTCAACTGTCCTGTTGGCTTCGGCAAGTTTACCCTCAGAAGCCGCCAACTTACCTTCCGCTTCCGAAAGCTTTGTTTTCAGACCCTCAATTTCAAGGGAATTTTTCTCGCCGATCTTAGCAGCGACTTTCTCAGCGACACTTTCAATGTCTTTTTCTTCCAAACCCCCAACCCCCTTCTGTCGTAAAGCCTCTAAAACTTGGATGTTGGTTTCGGGAATACCGGGCACTGCAACAAGCGACATCTCCGCGTTATGCAACCCATGCGGCACGTTGGCTGTATCAAGTGCATCGTAGTCTGCCCCAACACTCACATGCTGAATCAAACCCTGACGGATCTTCTCAGCCATAGTTGGGTCGTAAATCTCCGCTTCATACCGCAAGCTCTTGGATTGGGCATCAAAAACGCAGTTAGTAACTTTTCCAATGGCTGATTCAACGGTGACATGCTCAAGATAGATGGGTGCCCCGACAAGTTTAGGAGCAAAAGCCTCCAACTCTTCAGAAGTGTAAACGTTGTGGTTACGGGACATGCCCGCAGTCATAGCAACGCCTGCAATCCGCAATGGCTTACCCTCAGCGGCTTCCAGCACCCGAAAAGGCAGAATCTGAGCTATCTGCTCATGAACTCGCTTGCATTTCCCACAGCCCAAACCTTCACTCAATCAGCAACAGACCCGAAATTTCGGTCAACCCATGGGGAAAAGGCAAGCCCGCAGCCCCGGGGAGAGGTCAAGCTTACCGCTTTCCCCAGAGCTGCCTACACAAAATAGCCCTATCACTCACAATCAGCCTTATAAGAATTAACATATAGTCAACGCTGGGCTAAAACAAAAATTTTCAAATTGGTGCTCATAACAAGTCTTAAATGAACAGACAAGCATACTTAAATTAGGTATTAATGAACCGAAACGACGCGATAGATTACCTAAAGGCACTTTTGGGTGAAGACATTAACCTTTCGCCGGATTCTGTTTCTATTGAGCGACAGGATGAAACCAAACTATCCATCCTTAGAATCAAAACCAAAGATACTCAACTCATTAAGGCTGTAGCCAAAAAGCGTAACTTGGACGTTAAGGAAGAAGGCGACTCTATCGTTATTTTTCACAGGAAGGCTTTAGTCTAAGGATAAGAAGTTAACAGTCGCTTTCAGGTTTCATTGGTCGATATATCACAAGTAGGTTCTTTTCCTGTATTAATTTTAGTTGCAAGCAACTCTTTTTCATAATGGACTCTAAACATGAGGTATCAAGCTTGTTAACATTTCCAAATACGTGTATTTGAAAATTTTTTGACATTACGTCATTGGAGTTAGGTGGCATAATGGCGATGCCGTATTGTGTAATGTTTATGCAGTTTTCAAGTATTTCTTTTAGCAAGTCAACAGCTTCATTTCTATGCACAGAAAAACCTCAGAAATTCAACTGGATTATATTATTTAAAGATATGACATTTTGCTATTGTTTCTAGCACCATAAAAAGTTTGGGTTTAGTGGCTAAATTATATACAAGTGGTATTTCAACCAATCATTCTTTGCCGAATCGGCGTAAGGTGCCGAGGCAAAAGGATTTGAAGAAAGCTCGAAGCTCTTTATAAGGCTCTAAAAGGTAAAACAGGCAATAAGCAAAATCACTAGGGCAACTTATGCCTCAGCGCCGAACTACATACAAAAACGGCTTCTCTTCTAACTGAAGCGGTAAACTATACCGCAAAGCATCGGTCGCATGGTCGTTTTCCTTAACATCTTCTCGATACTCCAACAATTCACTAATTACATTAACATAGCGTTTACTAGAACTAACGAGGTTAAAGCTTACCGCTTTCCCCAGAGCTGCCTACACAAAATAGCCCTATCATCAAGTCAGTTTATAAGAATTAACATATAGCCTATGTGCGAATCCCCTATGTGGCAGCCTCTCCAGGTCTGTTGCCCAAAAGATATATGGGCTGAGCTTGAGCGTTTTAAAGTCACTCGCCCCAGATAAGCCGTAGAATCCTTAGAATGAACAAACGCTTAGAAAAGCAATTCGAAGAACAGATAGCGGAGAAGCGAGGATGGCATTGGGCACTAACCAGCTTTGCGATAGATATTTGGGGCGAAACAGAGAAAAAATAACTACTTTACCGTACGCATAAACCTTTTATGCAGTAGCCAGTACATCACTATATCCACTGTTCATCTGGAGTATCTTGATGGCATCTTTCAATTCTTTTGTGGGGGGGGGGAACGAAATTCCCGAAAACCAAAAAAAAGCAGCCAAGCGTTCTAATAAGAAATCTTCTGACCAAGACAAACAAGGTATTCCCATAGTTGGAATTGGTGCCTCAGCCGGCGGCTTAGATGCATTCAAAAGTCTGCTAGAATATTTACCAACAGATACCGGCTTGTCTTTTGTTGTTATCCAGCATCTTGCGGCTGGCCAAGAAAGCATGCTATCCGACATTCTTTCAAGATTAACCAAAATGCACGTCCAAACAGTGAAAGATAAGATACCAGTTGAACCAAACCATATTTACGTGATTCCGTCCGGAACTATCTTGACCATGGAAAACAAGTTACTCACCCTTCACCCAAAGGGTACGTCTTCGGTTAAACCAATTGACGCTTTCTTTGCTTCCCTGGCCCAGGACTCGAAAAATCATAGTATAGGTATCGTGCTTTCGGGAACAGGCTCTGATGGAACTGAAGGTCTAAAAGCCATCAAAGCTCAAGGAGGCATCACTTTCGCACAAACTCCAAATTCTGCCCAGTATGGTGACATGCCCCAAAGTGCCATTACAGCCGAAGCTGCAGATTTTGTTCTATCTCCAGACCAGATGGCCTTACAACTACAAAAAATCGCTATAACCCTCAACTAGCACGAAGCGAAATCGCGTCAAGAGAAGATACTGAACCAAATGATGCAAAGCTAGAATTGGGAACACCCTTAAAAGCAATATTCACTATGCTAAAAAGTAGTTTCAAGGTGGATTTCTCACACTACAAAGAAACCGTCGTAAATCGGCGGATCGCACGTCGAATGGTTATCAACAACATTAAAAAAATGGCTGATTACGCAGAGTACCTGCTGAAGCATCCAAACGAGCTGGAAGCACTATACAACGATATGCTAATCGGAGTGACAAGTTTTTTTAGAGAACCTGAAACATTCACAGCTTTGAAAGAAACGGTGTTTCCAGAATTAGTGAAAAACCGCCCGCCCAATGAAACCATTCGTGTCTGGATTCCAGGGTGCTCAACAGGTGAAGAAGCTTACTCCTTCGCAATTGCACTACAAGAGTTCCTCGAAGAAAAATCCATAACAAATATTCAGGTTCAAATTTTCGGCACGGACGTGAACGAAAGAAACGTTGAAAAAGCAAGACGAGGAATATACCTAAAAACTATAGAAACCGACTTACCCGAAAAACGACTAAAACATTTCTTCACAAGCTTCAACGGACATTATCAGATCTGTAAAAATATTCGAGATATGTGTGTTTTCGCTAAAGCAAGACATAACTGCAGACCCACCATTCTCTAACATGGATCTTATCAGCTGCCGCAACATGCTCATTTACTTTGACGAACAACTACACGAAAAAGTAGTGCCGACTCTTCATTACGCCTTAAAAATAGGTGGCTTTTTGGTCTTAGGGCAATCTGAAAGTATTGGAAAATTCACTCAATTATTTGAATCTGTAAGCAAAAAGGGCTGCAATCTACACGAAGAAGATCGCACCGCCCCGTATCACTTTTGGTCTGGAAGCATCAACGCCATATTTTAAACCTAAAGAAGGTAAAGCAGCCGACAGAAAAGATGTCCTTGCAGAGTTGAAAGACGAGGTTGACCGTTTGTTAGTCACCGAGTATGTTCCTGCCGCCTTGCTAGTTAATGTTGATTTGGATGTTCTAATTTTTCGAGGAAATATAGCATCATATGTATTGCCCGAATCTGGATTAGCAAGTTTGAACCTTGCTAAAATTATTCGCAAAGAGTTAAGGTCTGAAGTCGAAACGATAATTTATAGGGCAAAAAAAGAGAAAAAAGTTGTCAAAGAGAATGCCGTGCGGTTTGAATATGCTGGAGAACAGAGAACAGTTAACATACAAGTTGTTCCCATACATGTTGAACGGTATGAGGCACCGTTTTTCCTTCTATTATTCGAAGATGTAAGTTCAGCTGCGAAGCTTTTACGCCAAACGATGGAATTAAATATTTCTCCTGAAGGTCGAGAAAACCTTAAGGACCGCCAAAATAGAGAGCTCAGGGAAGAATTGGAGTCAACTAAACAAACTGTGCAGAGGATTATTGAAACTCAGGAAGCAACCAACGAAGAGCTTAGAACCACTATGGAGGAGGCGCAGTCGAGTAATGAGGAGTTGCAGAGCACAAACGAAGAGTTGGAAACAGCTAAAGAAGAGCTTCAGTCTAGCAATGAAGAATTGAAAACGTTGAATGATGAGGTGAAGAACCGAAACCAAACGCTTTCTCAGCTGAACGATGACTTAACCAACATAAATAGGAACGTGGGTCCAGCTATTGTCATAATCGATAAGAGTCTAAAGATTAGGCTATTTTCGCCTTCAGCACAGAAAACTCTGAATCTGTCACCTGCAACAGTTGGATTACCAATAACGACCATCAAACTGAACATTATAGTTGACGACTTGAGCGAAATAATTTCAGAAGTATTTTCTAAACTAAGCTATTTCACCAGAGAAGTAAAAGATGAGAAAGGTCATTATTTTGAAATGCAAATTCGACCCTACATAACGCAAGACGACAGGATAGATGGCGCCGTTTTGTCCTTTGTTGATATTGATGATAGGAAAAAACTTGAGAGGGCTCAGCGAATGGCTGCCATAGGTGAGACGGCTGGAATGGTTGGGCATGATATTCGCAATCCACTACAGGCTATCACTAGCGACATTTACTTGGCTAAAACAGAATTGGATTCAACACCCGATAGTGAAGAAAAAAAGAGTGTATTAGAAAGCCTGCAAGAGATAGAAAAGAACGTTGATTACATTAACAAGATTGTAGCTGACCTTCAAGATTACGCTAAGACGATTAATCCTGCAACTCAAAAAATTGACTTGGAAGCCTTTGTACAGAATTTGCTCCAAGGAAAAGACATGCCTAAAAACATCAAGGCTTCGTGCAATATCGAGACGACCTGTTAAAACAATTGTGGTTGACAGCATTATATTAAAGCGCATTCTTGGGAATCTGGTTTCTAACGCCGTTCAAGCGATGCCAAATGGAGGCCAACTAACCATGAGGGCGCATCTGGATGCAGAAGACACAGTCATCACTGTTCAAGATACCGGTATAGGCATCCCTGATAAAGTTAAGCCGAAGCTTTTCACTCCATTGTTCACGACAAAATCTAAAGGTCAAGGCTTAGGGTTAGCAGTGGTTAAGCGCATGACTGAAGCATTAAACGGAACAGTAACTTTTGAAAGCATAGAAGGAAATGGCACAACGTTCACAGTGCGTTTGCCTCCCCAAAAAATAATCGGTAAATGGACCTACAAGTGAGTTTGCGACAGTCCCTTAGCGCCGAACAACATACAAAAACGGCTTCTCTTCTAACTGAAGTGGCAAACTATACCGCAAAGCATCCAGTCGCATGGTCGTTTTCTTTGACGTCTTCCCGATACTCCAACAATTCACTAATCAGGTTAACGCAACGTTTGCTTACAAACTGGCGGGGCTTCCCATCACTCGCAGGAGTTAGGCGGCTTCCAAGCTCCCGCAACCCATCTTCACGTTTGAAAGTATAGGGCTTAGCGTCTAAACCTGCACGGCAAAGCTTCAAAATTGACTGGGGAAAGCGGGCATCACACCAAAACGTTCCCTCACCCCATTCCTCTTGCAAGTCTTTGGCTGCCTCGGCTAACTCTTCATCTGTCGTTTCCCGTTTATAGAACTCATCCACTGCGTAGGCTCTGCCGTCAGGGTCAAAAGCGTTCACCACAATAGCGCGAGGGTGCACTCCAACCGAAGTCAACGCCAAAGCTAACCCTATCAATCAACGCCTTATCAGTCAACTCCCGAATATGCTTTGAAGAGTCAAAGGGCAAGCTACCCGCGGCGACAGTGGCAAATTTGCCGTAGATAAAGCGGTCAGCTAAGCCGCCGGTGTGGGTTCGCACAATTTCCGCCAAGAATTCTTTGGGCAAGGTTGGGTTCTCAAAGATGCTCCAACGGTAAATCCGCATATTAGGCGAATTCGTCTCAGGGTTCTCCGTGATATTATACAAAGGGCTGCCAGGAGAATCGGTCGTTGTTGTAAGCCAAATGCCTGGGTTAATTGGAACCATGCAGCGGCCACTTTTGCGAAGCCTACGCACAACAGTAAGCCACGCAGTATCGAAGTGGCGAACAAGCCGAGCCTCATCAATATGCGCATAATCGACGTTAGGACCTTCGGCCTTTTCTGGATCATCCAGCGAGACAAACCACCACTGCGAACCGTTAAACCAATCCAGCCGCATATCCCCACGGTTAAAGTCCGCCACATAGGGATTCTGCGTAAACGGATAACGGCAACCAAAGAAATCTTTGCTCTCCAAAGTTGGGAATAGAATACGCTTCATCATTGGGTAAGATGGCTCAAAAATGAAGCCGACGCTCCCAGGATAATCCAGCGCCCAACGAATATCCTCAGCTAACCCGCATTTTGTCTTTCCCGACCCAGTTCCGCAGAGACAAGCCCGTTGACTATAGATGCCTTTGCCAGCGTGAAAAGGAAGCTGGGCAGGATGCGGAGCATACCGCAGAAAATCAGTGCCCGGCGTCAGATTCAGCTTTTGTAGTGGCATCCTTGTCAGCCCTTTGAGCTTCAGCAAATTTGGCGTAGGCAGCCTTAATCTCAGGCGACGCCTCAAAAGGCATAGCCAAACTAACCGCTGATTGAATAACTTCGGGTTTTCTCTCAATCAACCCAAGTTCCTGCCCAACCTTAATTTGCTCAACCGTAATTTTCAGAGCAGTATTTAGAGCACCAATCTTCACAAACTTGTCCTTGACGCTTAGCGGCTTCTTGTCGCCGCCTTCAGTTAGCAAGACCCATGGCTTCACGATTCAAGAAGTCCAACCGCGCCCGCAGAATAGAAGTCAACTGCTTCATCTTGCTCGAAAGCATGCGACCCAGGTTTTCATCCGTTTATGATCTTTGTAAATTACCCATTCGCTGAACATTGAAACTCCGCACTTAAAGTCTGCACAATAGCGCTTAGCGAGTTCCCGACGGCCAATAAGCCGAAGCATTCGTTGGCGACGCTTAAACAACTCAGGTTCCATAGGGTACCCCCATATTTTGGACCAATAATTGTCCAAGAAAAGCGAAAAAAAGAAGTCATTGTTTAGGCGCTCCCATCTTTGGAACATACTTTAATGTGAATGTCAAGCGCCCTCTACTGTTCGCTTTAACCAGCCCCCGATTTATTCTTGTGTTACTTCTTCCCGAACTGCCATGCCCAAACCGCTTAACCTTCCAATTCGCCAAGCCACGTGCAAGCTGAGGATTGCTTGTTACAATATAGAAAGGACGTTTAGTCTGCCGTGTGTAGAGGTCCGCCATAAAATCCAGCAGCCGCCTACCCACGCCAATACCTTGATAATCTGGCAGGACAACAAGCCGACTGACCCGATAATACTGCACCTTCATGTGCACATTCGCAACTGCAATAAACGCAATGGGTTTATCCCCATATTTGGCGACATAACATCGCACGCCAGCCCCAAGAGCCTTAGTGTTTAGATAGTGATGTTCCCTAAACACCTGCCACATGGCAAGGTTGCACCTATGCACTGATAAGTTGATTGGCGGGTGACGTCGTTTTTTTTTACACTCCTAACTTGGGTTCCAAAAGCCGTCTTGTGCTCCTGCAATGTGCCCGTGTAATCCCAAAAAACGTTAGCGTCCACATCATAAACCCAGTCAGGCTCAAGCCAATCTAGCACGTCAAAATGGCAGGTTACGGCGATAAACTGTTTACCCGGATGCTTTCGGACGGCGCGGCTAATCGCATAGCTGCCGATTTGGGCGACAGTGCGATCCACGGTGCTTGTGAACTCATCGAAGACAACCAAGTTTTGGGGAAGACAAAGCGCATGGGCAACATCCACACGCATCTTTTGCCCTTGGCTTAGCACGGCATAGCTTTTCAGCCAAGAAGGCGGCTCGCTAAATCCGCTGCTACATAGGGCAGTTTCGATGTCTTTGATGCTTAGCTCAGGTGGGAAATCGTTGAGAAAACAAGGTTGCTTATAGCGCTCCCGCTAAATCAGCAAAGTAAGCCTCAGGCCACTGATGGCGGGCTATGCTGGTTTTTCCGCTGCCGCTGGACCCGACTATAACGCCGATCTGCCAATTCAAACCCTCAATTGGAAGGCTTCCGCAGATACGCTTCTCCAACTTGACATCCTTGAGGTCATAGGTGCCTTTAACGGCTTCTTCACGGAAAGAATTGCCAGCCTGCCACCGGTGAGTAAAATCAAAATCCAACCTCGAAGCCTCCTAAAGATTTAGAACCCGAACCTTCCAACTCTTGGCCTGCAACTCCTCTAACTTGGCTTTCTGGTCGGCTTCATCTTTGCACTCCACAATTAACTCGTAAGTTTCAGGGATAATGGAAACCTTCTCGTGTTCATCCCTTAATGTTTCAGGCAGCTTTTCCCCAATCGAATCAAGAAAAGACTCTAGCTCTTCGCGTTGTCCTAACTCGATAATGCGCTGCCACTCCTCTTCTTCCAGTTCTTTGTTGTGCTTGCCCTTCAATTCGTTGGCGATCAATCTGAGTCGGCGCCGCTGTACCTCGGAAAGGTCATTCATGCGATATACTGGCGCATAAAACTCTCCATGGGCAATGCAGACGCTAACCCGTTGCTCCCCATCAGTAAAAACGCCATCTTGGTTTGTGAGGATGGGGTCAGTCCAGCCAAACTCCTCTAGGCTTTTCCACAGTTCCTCTTTTTGCTTGTTCGTCATCCTGTTTGGGTTGTTTCCATCTGAGCGCAAAAGCCTAATGTCTTCAAGAATAGGCTTCATGAAGTCAGGTACACGCAAAGTCGTCTTAGCTTCCAATTCTTAACAGCTCCCAACGGTTTTTTGTACAAGCCCTCTTTTAGTCGCTAAGATCCCAAGAAACTCAGCCCCAACCGCACTGAGAAGCACACAAAAGCTCGTAGGAGAAATGGCAGCAGCTAGACGCTAAAGTACCAAGCCCCGTGAAAAATGTGATACCGCTGATTATGCCTGCATCCAAAACAGCGCCAGACCAATCGAACTTGCCTTTCTTATCCCTATGACCTCGTATGCTAAGATGAATTTTGCAGGCGAGTTCCTCATAGTTCGGTTTGAGCATTGTTTCATCAACAGTCCCTTCTTAGGCGTTGTCAATATAACCGTTAACATGTAAGTCAAGCATGCCCAAGAGCTACGGGAACTTGGGATTAAAATTTTATCCAACCAAACAGGATGAGATTGTAGAGCTTTAAGAAGAATATTATTGAAGGTGGGCCGTTAGGGAGCGCCTTCAGGAGGTTCTTCGTCGGGCGGTTCTACAGTCAGACGGTTCCTCCTCTGGAGGCTCATTTTCTGAAGGGTCAGACTCAGGTGCTTCCTCCTCAGGCGGCTCACAATCTTCTTCAGGAGGTTCTTCATCTGGTGGTTCTTCGTCGGGCGGTTCATAGTCTGGCTCATACTCTGGTTCTCGTAACTCCATCCAGAGTTTTCCCAATCTTGGAAATTTGATTACTTTGGACTGCAATTTTAGCCTCAATTAAAGAGAGCCTTGTAATAACTTCGCTTATTCCTTGCGAAATCCTTAGTACGGTTGTTGCTACTGGATCCTCGCCCTTTTGTTTAAGAGATCAAGAGAAGCGCCTTGAGAAATTGGCGAATCAACAAGTGTAGGGTCTTCGATTACTTCGACAATAAATTTTCTAAGACTTTCTTTTGCACAAGCAACACTATCTAAGTCTCTATAGTTGAGTTTTATTGTTCGGTTTGCTGCAATATCAAAAGGGAGATTTTGGGGTTCACATATGATCTGAACAACTGGCTTTCGTATGGCATGTCTAAGAGCCAATTCATACATAACGTTTGGATTATGGTCCGTAAGGTCAGCAATAACAAATGGGTCATTTATGATGTGATCGACAATTTGAGTAGTAGATTCTCAGGCGACGTTATATCATCTGCTCGTTTGGCTTCGAAATTAAGTTCGGCAACGACTGGTTTTATTATATGATTTAGAATTTGGCCTGAACGTGTGCGTTCTTCCGAGTTTGGCTTGCCGATGGGAGAGATTACAAATGCAATCTTTTTCTCATTTTTCTGTTTCGATGAAGGGGTAGCCTTTACAGACATAGTTGATATTTATTCGCATGGGTCATTTATACTTTTTAAGACTTGGAATGGCCTCTTTGCCACTAAACATTCTTAAGCGGTGTGCCCTTGCATTTCCTTGGCGCCAAAGTCTACTGCTCCCCCTCAAGCATTGGAAGGAAATTAGGTGGCGCTTGGAAGTTGATGACTACTGTTTAATTTACAAAAGTGTCCTTTTGCCATTCGGCGCCGATGCGACCAAACGTGCCGAAACGGAACTTTCAAAATTTCGCCCTTCCTGACCCAACGCTTCTGTGTCACACCGATTCGAACCTGACGTTTCCCATCTGAATATGCGCTGGTATGGAGAAAAGTAGTTTTTGCCCGAACCTCAACCAGCCCATCTTGCACGCCAGAAGGACCTCCACCGGGTAAATGCCCTTGAAGTAAAACTCATCTGTTATAGAGTTTTCTCCGGCGGATCATCTGCTGAAATGACAAATTACGGTTTTTCGGACCTTAGAATTCTACTTGAGAAAAAAAGAAAGGGAAAAATAACGGTATAAATGAACGAAATTCTGGCGGGTCCGACGGGAATTGAACCCGCGACCCCCGGATTAAAAGTCCGATGCTCTAGCCTGACTGAGCTACGGACCCGCAAAGATTCGTTGCGGCTGATAGGAAAACACGAAGGGGTTTTTTAGTATTTCTATTGAATTAGTGATAAAAAGAAACTGTTAATGGGGTGTTTGGGCTTTGAGGATTGTTGACATGAACCCTTTGATTTTTTCATGGGATTTGAGGATGGTTGCGATGGTTTTTGCGCCTTTTTCGGTGAGTTTGTAGACTCTTTTTCGTTCAATCCAGATTCCTTCGACTAATTCGTTGCGCTCAAGTGAATAGAGTAGTGAGTAGACTGTGCCTGAGCTGGCGAGGAAGCCGAATTTGTTGTGTATGAATGATATTACGTCGTATCCGCTTATAGGTCCGTTTTGTAGTTCAGCCATTATTATTGTGTCCATGAAGCTTTTGATTACGCGTTCATGCATTTTTTTGATTATTCTTGCTTCGGATTTTTCTCCGTTTACTGTTATTGTTAATGCTACCATGTTTTTGCACGACTCGATTTGTTTATTCTTGTTTAGATATATAAGACTTATTCGGATTTAGAATAATAAGTTATAACAAACATGGAAAAGTATAAACAAAACAAACCTCCCAAAACCTGCAAGCTGCTTCCAACGAAAAAAAACCTCCTAAAACCTCCACTAAGATTTCATATATAGCTACATAATATGCTTCTAGCATACACGATAGTTTACATGGAAATGTCATCTTATCCCATCTTAATTTCAAGAAAAATTTCACTATTTATATACATAAACCCATACAAAGACAACCTTTTTTACTTTAAAATTTCCATTTTTCTGCATACCAACCCTTTTTTAATAGTTAGCGATATATGTGCATGTTAACAAACGTTAACTCTTATTTTACCCTAGGATGCTATGGTGCCCTAAACGTGATTTCATGGAAATATACATTTAAACGATTAAATGAAGAATACGAAATAGCTAAGAAAAAGAAGCAAGCCTTAGACAACCTTTTTGTAACAGGCAAAATCTCGCAAGCTACACGCGACTCTTTCACAGGCGACATCAACTCAGCAATAACTGAAATCGAAAAACAACGAAAAGAACTCGCAGAAAAAATGCAAGCAAAAACCCAAGAACTAGAAGGTCAACTCAAAACATTAGAAATGCTTCTCGCTAACTACGAAATTCAACATGTTGTTGGAGAAATAGATGAGGACAGTTACGGACGAGAAATAAACCTCCTCGCAACCACTCTTGCAAACAACAAGAAACGAATTAGACGTAATAAAACAAGCAATAGACCAAGTTTTTCCCAAGCCCAACCAATTCAAGCTCCAGCAGCTCCAGAACCAGTTGCTCCAATAATTGAAGCTCCAATTGCCCAGCCAGCGGCAGTAGAAACGGTCCCTTTAGAGGCCCCAGTAGAAGCTACACCAGTTGAAACAATCCAATCATAGAAACCTGCCCAATTGAAGCAGCGCCAATCGAAACTGCCCCAGTTGAAGCTCCAGTAGCCGAAGCAGCTCCAGTCGAATGTGCTCCAGTAGAAACTGCTCCAGTTGAAGAAGCAGCCCCAGCAGAAGCGGTCCCTTTAGAGGCCAGTGGAAGCTCAAGTTGAGCAAGCCACCATCGAAGCCCCAGTTGAAACCGCTCCAGTAATCGAAAGCACACCAATTTTTGAAGTACTCCAGCAGTTGAAGCAGCTCCAGTAGTTGAAGCTCCAATAGTTGAAGCTGCAGTTGAAGCAGCTCCGATAGTCGAGGTTGAGCCCGTTGAAGCAGCCCCAGTAATTGAAACACCAGTTGAAGTACCCGCAGCAATCATCGAAGAAGCTCCAGCAATAGTGGTTGAAGAAGCAGCTCCAATCGAGCAAGCTCCAGTTGAAGAAGTTTCAATTGAAGCTAAGCCCCAATCGAAACTGCCCCAGCAAAGCAACGCCAGTTGAAGCAGCCCCAGCATTATTGAAGACGCCCCTAGCGCAGTATGAAAGTTCCAGTTGCAGAAGCAGCTCCAGTTGAAGTTGCAATCGTTGAGCAGCTTAAGCCGCTCCAATAGAGATAGCTCCAATTGAAACTGTTCCAGTTGAGAAGCCCCAATTGTTGAGGCTCCAGCAGTTGAAACTCCAATCATTGAAGCAGCCCCAGTTGAAGAAGCCCCAGTAATTGCCGCAGAACCAGAAACAGCCGAAATAATAACAGAAGCAGCACCTGAAGCCAGTAATCGCTGAACCAGCAGTTCAAGAAATAGTAGCCGAAGCCCCAATTAATACTGCACCTGTTGAAGCTCCAATAGCCGAAGCAGCCCCAATCGAGCAAGCCCCGGCAGAGTTCAGCAGCTCCACCAGAAGCTACCCAATTAACAGCCCCAATCGAAACCCCCGGCAGAAGCCAGCATAACGGAAACAGCTCCAATCGAGCAACCAACCATCACAGTCGAGGAAGCTCCAGCAGTTGAAGCTCCAGCAGAAACAGTTGCCCAAACCGAAGCAGCCCAAGAACAACCAACAGTTGAAGCTCCACTCCAAGCTTTTGAAGTAACCGAACAAGCTCCAGTTGAAACAACCCTTGAAAAAGTCCTTGAAGAACCAGTAATTGAACCAATTAGCAGTTCGTGGAGGAGGCCCACGTTCCAGCCCACCCTTTAGAAGCGCCTCAACAGGCGCATTCGGAAATGACAGCGGAAGCGGACAACGACCAAACCCCCCAGCAGAAGAAAACGAAGAAAACACAACTGAATAAAATAAACCGTATTCTTCTTTCTTTTCTTTTTTGTTTATCCGAATTTTGTTTGTTTTTCCTTTGGTTTTTTTGTTCTATTGGAAATGGAATTTAAGCCTATTTTCGTCTATTTCCGCCCCTTCAAAACAACTTACTTTACAACTACCCTCCATAGGTTTCTGCAACAAGTTTCATTTGGATCTTAACCAGTTAGTGAGCTACCGAAAACGGTAGCGAAAGCAATGATGGTTTTATTAACAGAACAATGCAGTCAAGCGCTGTCATGGTTCATTAGCGGGTTTGAGTCATCTCTCACTTCCAAACATCGCACCCTGCCGCCGCCTATAAGCAATTGTCAAGGTAAAAAAGCACAACAAAAAACTCGCACTTCAACTAGGAAAACACAAAAACCGCCCTCTACGAGGAATCCTTCACAAACAAAACCTTGCTAAACAATGTTTCTCAAAAAGAAGAAAAAAGAAAGAGTACCATTGGAGCTATTTTACGCCAAAGGAAGTTCGATGTCGCTGCTTGTGGCTGCTTGGTATTGGTTGGTTCCGGGAAAGACCAGTTGTACAGTGGGTGGCCGGGGCATGATTGCGAGGGTGTATTCAAAGTAGCCGCCTGTGCCTGTTGTGGTGGTGCCATAGACTATGGTGTTGTTTGCTGCGTCAACAACAGTTACTGTTACGCCAGATATTCCTTGACTGCTGACTGAGTCAACTAAAGTGCCGTTTACTACCCAGTTTATAGTCTGATTGACATATCCTCCGTATGCTATGGTTGCGTTTTGGAATTCGGTAGCTTCAGGTGCAGGAGTGGGTGTAGGGCTTGGGCTAGGACTTGGTGATGGACTGGCAGTCGGCGTGGACGTGGGCGTTGGTGATGGTGAACCCGTTGGAGACGCTGTTGGAGATGCCGTCGGTGAAACGGTTGGAGCTACTGTTGCGGTTAATGTTGGTGTTGCGGTTGGTGCAGTATCGGCTGGTTGCTGGTTGTCCAACACAGCCAAAGTGACTGCTCCACCTATAATTGCCGCAACAGCCAGTACCCCGATTATTACGGCTGGCGCTAATCCTAATTGATCTTCTACTCATGT
>CAWALK010000017.1:0-27240 GCA_963782915.1 uncultured archaeon | reverse complement strand
CAACACACAGAGAAAAAACAATTACCCCTAAAATGAAAATGGTCGGGAGAGCAGGATTTGAACCTGCGACAGCTCGGTATCTGTGGCCTAGACAGGCCAGAATGAAGCCCACCGTTGGTAGACCTCTACAGCTTCTCCGTCCAATGGCGTTAGCCAATGGGCTCGAGAGCTCTGCCAGGCTGAGCTACCTCCCGATACAGAACGCATAAAGACTAAGAAAAAGCATTTATGTGTTTTGGCGCAAACCTGCCTCAAGAGTCATAACTAAACGTTTTAATTCTCAGTTCAAACGTGAAATTAGCTAGAAAGAGGCGCAGGAAAAATGGCGAAAACCATCGGTATTGTAACTTCAGGCGGCGACGCACCGGGAATGAATGCGGCGATTCGAGCAGTCACCCGCGTCGGCCACTACAAAGGTTTGCAGGTGATTGGTTTTGAGCGGGGCTGGGATGGATTATTAACTAACACTTTCAAACGTTTAGGGCCCCGTAACGTCGGCGGCATCATACAACTCGGCGGCACCGTACTCCATACACTTCGTTGCCCGGCATTCGAGCAACCCGCCAGCATAGAAACAGGAGCACAAACCCTCAAACAAAACTGCATAGACGCACTGGTCGTCATCGGCGGCGATGGCTCCTTCCGAGGCGCACTCGAATTAAGCAAAAAAAGCGGCATCCAAGTCGTCGGCATCCCAGCCACCATCGACAACGACGTCTACGGAACCGACGAAACCATAGGATTTGACACCGCAGTCAACACAGCCGTAAACGCCATCGACAAAATCCGCGACACCGCCATTAGCCACGAACGCATATTCATCGTGGAAGTCATGGGGCGCAAACGCGGCTTCCTAGCCCTTGAAGTTGGCATATGTGTTGGCGCCGAAGTAATTTTGATTCCCGAAAAACCGCTTGACACCTGCGATGTAGTAAAAATAATGGAACGCAACTCCGAAAAGGGCAAACGAGCAGGCATCATCGTCGCAGCAGAAGGCTTCGGAGACTCAAGCAAGCTCACACAGGAAATGCAAAAACAAACCGAATCAGAAGTGCGCCTATCCATCATTGGTTATTCTCAGCGTGGAGGCAGCCCAACAGCCCGCAGCCGATTGCTTGCAAGTTTATTTGCGGAGAGAGCGGTGGATTTAATCTGTGAGGAGAAGGGTAACAGGGCGGTTGGTTTGCAGAATGGAGAAATTACAAGCATTGAGTTAGAGAAGTCTGCGGCGGGGAAAAAACCGTTGGATTTGCGGTTGCTAAAAGTCGCTGAAATGCTCTCGATTTAATATCAAAGATCAGGGGTTTGGTTTTTCTGCAGTTTGTTGTTGCTGAAAACAGCCTATTCACAACAACCAACCAGCGTAGGTATGCAATAAACCGCAAGCGAACTAACGAGAAGTCTTTTGCTCTCATCGACCTACCCCTCCCTTTTTATAGGCTCCACAAGTGTCTATCTGCATACTTGGGTTTTAATGTATGCACTCTTTCTGTTTGGTTGGTTATGGGTTTGTTGGGTTTTATGATGTTTTTGTTAGCAGTTGCTTTTAAATCTGATATAGTTGGTTTGGCTGGTAGTTGCTTTTGATTTTTACCTTCAATGGCGGTTGCAGACTGGTTGTGGAGTATTCCGAAGCAGAACAACGCGGTTTTTTGATCTACTGTTAAGTTAGGGTTTGATTCCAATAGATTACCCGTGAATAATTAGCTTGAATTGGATATGCTGGATCATCGTAGATTATATCCAAACCCAGCCCATAACGTGCGAACAGTTGCCGTGACGTATTCCAGATTTGCATTGAGAGTTCATCGGCTCCCCAATACCAGATTTTGTCGGTGGCGCTTCTCATGCCCCAGCCGTAATCTTTGGGCAAAACAAATGCTGCCTCGGCGGGGGATGAGCCGTGGTTGATTTTGTGTGTTTTTATATCATTCCAGAACATTTCTAGGGCTTGGAAGTGTTCAGTCGTCATTACTCCATAGGGGTTTGTGGTGTCGTTTTGGGGGTAATTGAATATGGCAATGTAGTCTGCGCCTGCAAGATATGACATCCGCAGTTGCCTATACACTTCCGAAGCCGAATCCAAGTATGGCGGTTCACTGTATTTCCAAGTGATGATGGTACCCCACTCTTTGTTCTGCATTGTTGCCGCTCCACGGGCTAATGCAATGTCTTGCTCCACAGTGTTATTCCAGCCAAGCTGAGCCAAAACAACATCCCAACCCCCCTGATACGTATACCAATGAAGAGCATACTCAGAAGTAAAAGAAGTGACAGAGCTGTTCTGCAGTTGGCGGATGCCGCTGTCATGTTTAATCGTGTCAACGTATACTTTTGCGGCGGATTTGTAGTCACGTGTCAAGTTTCCGTTGAGGCATTCATCAATTGCCTGCTTATGCGCCTGATAGAGAGGAGAACTCTCAAAGCGGTCTTTAATTGCGCTGAAATAATGTGCCCACTCATAATCTTGGGTGTCAAGCTGCATGCCGCCGCATTCGTCATAGTAGTAGATGCCCAAGAGTTGGCTGCCATATTTTTGTGTTGCATGCTCTATCCAGGGCAGTTGCCAAGATGCGTTTAGTATCCCAAAGAAGGGGATGATATCTAAGCCCTTTTCGGTTGCGTAGTCTGCGATTTCGTTAAGGCTGGTTTCGTTTTTGCTTACAGGCCCTGACTGGATGATTAGGAGGTTGGTGTAGTTTTGGACTCTGTCGATGAGTTGTTTGGCTTGGGCAGTGGTGTCTCCGCAGAAGGATACCCCAACATGGAAAGGCTCTGGCTCTGATGGCGGTTCACTTTTTGTTAATATGCCATAGTTTACGAAGGCAGCAACCGAAATCGCCGCTACCAAAATTATGGTAATCAAAAGAATTGGTGTTTGTTTTTTCAACCAGCAACCTTCAGTTCAGGGAGCTCTCTGTACCTTTTTAGGGGCAATTGGTTAATTTGTCTTTTCTAAAACAAATGGTTGGCGAAAGTTAAAGAGGCGGCAGTGCAAATAGCCAAAGAGTGGTTGATATGGCTAAAACCCTCAATCTGCCCTTACGCGTCTACGAAGACCTCACAAAAGTTTCAGACGAATTAACTTTGATGGCTAAAAAGCCAGTTTCTCCTTCTATGGCTGTTGATTTGCTCATGGAGATTTATCGTGCGCACCTAAACAATCCCTGTGCACTGGATATGTTCAGTCAGCAGATGCGGACTCTAAACTTGATGTCGCCTGAAGAGTTTGACAAGTACTGGGATGAACCCATAAAAGAAGACGTGCCGAAAGGTAAAGCTAAACCCAAAAAAACTTGATGCTAAGTATCTAATGTCCAGCTAAGGCAGCAAAGTGGCGTGTTTGTTGCTCTGCAGAGACCCCCCTCCCCTTATATATAGCAGCCAAGAAAGACGCCTCTTAGGGAGCCGCAATTGGGTATTAGATCAAAAAGAAGAAAAGTTAGGGCCTAACCGTTTGTTAGTTGGCGGTTGTTTTCCTAACAATTTTGGAAATATCCAAAATCAACGATAAATGATCCGCCTGTTTTCCAACGCCCAAAATGAAATCGCCAAGCTGCGACGTAATTTCCATGTTGCGTTGGATATCGGTTTCCTTAATCGTTGTAACCTCTGTAACCGTATCGACTACTACGCCAACGGCGGATTTGTCAAGGTCAATGATCATTATTTTTTCGCCTGCGCCGCTGCCCTCTGCAAGGCCTAAACGCCTTCGCAGATCAATGACAGTGATGATTTGGCCTCTGAGGTTAGTTACGCCTTCAACGTATGCCGGAGCACCCGGAACAGGAGTTACTGACTGCATGTCTCGGACTTCCCGCACTTGATCCACAGGGACACCGTAGTTTACGTTGTCAACTGTGAAGTTTACTATTTGTAATTCGCCATGTGCCAAGTTTGCCAATATATTTCACCTAATCGATTTTTACGTTGTATTTTTTGCTAATCGCGTTGAGGATGTTGGTGCGTGATTGAATGAGTCTTTTTATCTGTTCGTTTGTTTTCTCTGCGGCTGCAACAACAGCAAGGGCACTTTCGCTAACGGTTCGAGACGTTAAAACGACTTCTTCAGTGTTGGATGAGATTTTATTCGCTGATTCCTCTACCGCTTGGGCATCGTTACCAACGCTATCAGCTAGTTTCGCTACTTCCCCAGCGCTTTCGGCCACAAGCTTTGTTGAGCGTTCAACGTTTTCAGCGACTGAAGTTACGTCTTTAGCTATGGCAGCCATTTGTTGAGCAGATGCGGTTTGTTCTTCCACTGCTGAAGAGGCTTCTTCCGAAGCGGATGAGCTTTCCTCTGCGATGGATGCGACTTCTTCGATGGTTCTTGTTACTGAAATTATTTCTTGAAGGCCCTTTTCGACGCCGTTTGTGAGACTGTTTACTTTCCCAGTCATAGTCTCCATAATTGTGGCGATGCCCTCGGATTCTTTTATTGCGCCTAAAACGACTAAGGCACCTTCTTGTGCGCCAATTTGAGATTGATTGGAGATATTGCTGGTTTGGTTGCCTGCGTCCTTGATTTTTTTAACCAAGTTGATGGATGATCCGGCTGCTTGTTTTGATTGTCCAGCTAAACCTTTGACTGCGTCTGCTACTACTGCAAAACCGCGTCCTGCTTCGCCAGCGCGGGCAGCTTCGATGGCGGCGTTGAGTGCTAACATGTTTGTTTGACCGGCGATATCGGAAACAGAATTAGCCATTTCACCCACTTGCTCAATTGAGCTAACCATAGAGGTTACTGCACTTGAGACTTGGGTTATGTTTGACTTGATGTTTTCGATTGCTTGGAGGCCTTTTTGGCTTTTTTCGTTTGCTTCCTTTGATTTCTTTAAGGCTTCTTCAGTTGTTTCTGAAGCGCTTTGTGCGATTACGCCTGCTTCATCCATCACTTTTCTGAGTGCTTCAGTGCTTCTTGCTGCACTCTGGGATAATTCTGCAAGTTTTTGAGCGCCTGTTGAGACTTGCTGTGAGGCTGTGCTGACTTGTTGCATGCCAATGGCCATTTGGTTTGAAACACTTGATACTTGTTTGCCCATTTCGAGAACTTGACTTGTTCCTTTTGTAGCTTTCTCAGCTTGTTCAAATACTGCTCCGGCTACTTGCCCTACGGCTTTGGCGGTTTCGGTAACTTTAGCGATTATCATGGTTGTTTCCATAGCAAGCTTTGCTACTTCACCTACTGATTGCTCTACTTGACCATTCAACTCCACCATTTTCTTGCCGGTTTTAATGGTTTCTTCGTTGATTTGCACAGTCTCCTGATCACCCCGCAATGCATTCTGCAAGATTTTTATCTGGGTCTTTACCAGGCCGTCATTCATTTCGCGGAGTTTTTTTACTTCTTTTTCGAGTTCAGCGTTCTGTTGAATAGTTTCATTTAGCCGTTTTTCTAAAGCTTCGTTAGCAGTCATAACTTAACCTCAACGATTAGGAAGGATAGGTTGGTTTTTTGTTTATAATAGGCTTATGAATTCATATTATGTATCTTAGATTTACTCCAATTATGAACATGAATGGATTTTGTTCAGGCAAGCTTTTGTTTATACCGAAAGCTCTAAATGCCAAATTCAAGTCTTGATTGACAGAAATCAGGGGCCGGTAGATCAGTCTGGTATGATCGCCGCGTTCGCAACGCGGAAGCCGCGGGTTCAAATCCCGCCCGGTCCACTCGTTCATACTTTTAACTGATTTTCCTGTCGAAACTCTTCTACCGTTTGCTGGTTAGTGAATCTATTTATTTAGCGTCAACCATCTTTTAATTGGTCAATTTTTTGAATTTAGGCAGTCACATCTTTTTTGCCGGCGTAGTCACAGCAGTCTTTACCGGTAACCCTTACTTCGCCCTTTTAGCAGGCATAGGCAGCTTCATCCCCGACCTCGACCGCGAATACATATTCGTAAGTGCAAAGGCTTTCCGCGATGAACAGTATCATCGGGCGCTTTTCCATAATCTGCTTTTTCTGTCGGGGCTGTTTTTGGTAAATGTTTGGCTTGCACTCGGAGCCTTCCTGCACAGTTTCTTGGATTCTTTCACCACAGAAAAAGACAGGGGCGTCGAGTGGCTTTTCCCATTTTCTAGATTGGTGAAACGGGGTCGTTACACTGTGATTGCAAACTCGAAAGATGGCAGATGCAAACTGGAGTTAGTAGATACCAAGCCACCTGACCGCGTCTGCTTCATCAACGAAGATTCTCCAGAGGCCACGAAGCTTTCTGACCCAGATTTGAAGGAGACAAAACCTGTTCCTTGGCGTAAAACCTATGGACCCGCAGCAAACGGACAAATGCTGGACAAATGGTTGGCACTGGCTTCACTGTCAGCGTTTATTATTTATGCTTTGGTGAACCCTGATTTTGCGATGGCTGGCAAAAACCTCCTTCTTTCCACCCAAATCATCCCGCCCATGAGCCTATTAACAGGTATCGTGCTCATTTTTCTAGGGGGCTGGCTTAAAAAGAAAAAGAAAAACAGAAAACTGTACCTTGCCTTTTTCGGGGCTGGGGGCATATTCATGATTTTATCTGCTGCGCTGTCAATTGGAGAGGTTTCGGGTTACGTTTTTCCAATAGGCGTCACTTTTGGGGTTGTCGCAAGCGTGGTGTTGTTTGTTGAAGCGCTTATCATTTGGCGACTTAGCATCCGTGGCGGAAGAAAAGCCATGGTTTGACTATCAGAACTTGTAACGTAAACCGCAACCAACCTGCAACCGCCACTAAACGCAGAAACCAAAACACAGCCGCCTGCCAAGCCCGCAGGAAGAAGAAGAGCATAGGAGTCCCTGCCAACAACTACTACTCGAAAAAGCAAGTTTTTGAAAAAAGAGGAGTCCTCCACACAACAACTCGAGAAAAAATGGCTTTGTAACGCGACCATTAATAGGGAGCAAACGCAAATAGTTTGCATCCTCTGGGTGCGAACATGAACAAAACACGAGCAATAACAATCATAATCTTAGCCATACTTGCATCGTCTCTGATGGCGGCTTGCGTATCTGCTTCAACCACTGAAACCTTCCCTGTATCCCAAGCTACACAACGCTACACATTCGAGTTGCCCCAAGGAGCAATATTCAACGGTTCTCTCACAACCACAGGAGCCGTGCGTGTCTGGGTAAACGATGCCAACGGCACCCAACTAGCCAACTTAGGCTTAGTCGATAGTGCAGGACAATTCAGCTTCGTAGCAACCCAAGAAGGAAAATACTACGTAAACTTCGAAAACAACCTTGCAAACACTGTCAAAGTTACCTTTACCTATCAAACCAACCCGGAGTTAGAGAACAATTCCGCTTTCCCGGTGTTTTTGCTGCCGATTGTGGCAATAATCATAGCTGCAGTATGCATAGTCTTGGTTATCATGATTCGGCGCAAGTTCAAGGATGAACCAGCCGCACAACAAAAAACAGTTTAGGCAATTCGAGCCATTGGGTCATCGTTAGCCGGCAGTGCCTTCGATTTAGCTATGAAATACCTGTTTATGCGGTCGCCTCTGGGCGTAGTCATGTAGAGGTCTTGGTTATCTACACGTTCCTTTTGTACGAGATTCTGTGATTCCAGAAAATGAATCGCATGCGCTAAGAAGGCTTGCTCGACATTTGTTTCTTCTTGAATGGTTATGAGGTTGCTGGAGCGGAGTTTCTCTATGGATCGTAGGATTTCTATGTAGAGTTCCAGTCGGGAGGGTTTGTCTGCGTTCATTGTCATCAGTCTCTGGATGCATCTACGCCTAAAAATGGTATAATGGTGTGTGCGTGCAAAAAAGCACACCACAATAGTCTGTCATTAGTGTTTCTTTTTTTCGCGAGTCACCAATTTAACAACCACCACAACAGACACGACTATAACAAGGGCAACTGCTACGCCATAGATTATTTGAATAAAATTAACCTCTCCCTCAACGCCGCCTCTAACAGCTTCGTTACTAAATTGAATGGAGACCCTGTGTGTGCTGAAGTGTGTCGTGTACCAGATGTAGTAGTTGTCGGCGTCTTCAGTGTAACCTTGGTCTAATGCCAGTTGGTTGTCTATGTAAATTGTTGGGTTAGTTGCATTTGATAGGGCATTTTTGGGAAGCGTCATGTTGCAAAAGCCAACCGTGCCGTTCTCGCCTGTTAAGGTGAAAGATACGGCTGTTGTGTTGGCTGAGGTTACGATTGTTAAGTTTGATATTTGTGAGGCCGTAATGTTTCCATTTAATGTTAGGTTGATTGTTGTGCCGTTTTGGGTTGTTGCTTGCACTGTTGGCTGGGATGAATTGGTTGTTGGTGCGCGTTGGAGTTGGTGTAGTGTGTACTAACTGACTGTGAGGCCCAAAAGCATACAGAACCCCATTATCCGAACCCACAAACAATACACCGTCCACAATCGCGGGAGATGACCAAAGAATTGGGTTGCCAGTTGGGTAATTCCAAACCACCCCTCCATCAGAAGCCTTGAGGGCAGCAACGTTTCCGTCGCCCCCCGCTATGTAAACTACATCTTTAGCAACCGCTGGAGAAGAATAAATTTCGCCGCCAGTAGCATAGCTCCATAGTTTTGCGCCTGTTTGCGCATCTAAAGCAAAAAGTTTCCCGCTTGACGAACCCTGAGAATCAAGAGAACCAACGTAAACCATGCCCTCAGCTATAGCAGGAGATGAATACACCGACAAATTGGTGTTGGGTAACTCCAAATTACCTGGCCACTTGACGCACTTAGAGCGTAGATGCTGCCGTTACGGAATCGATCGGCGCCAATATAGACGACGCCGTTGGCTACTGCAGGCGAAGAATAAATGGTATCGCCGATAGCGGAAACCCACAGTTTTGCGCCTGTAGCAGCGTTTAAAGCGTGGACTCTGCCACCGTTATCACCAATGTAGACTACCTCATCCACAATTGCAGGGGAGGAACCTACAGCGCCGCTTTCAGTGTCGTAATTCCAGATTTCATCGCCAGTTTTAGCATTCAAAGCATAAACGCTGGCGTCATATGAAGCAATATAGACTACGCCGTCGGCAACGGCTGGAGACGATTGCACATAACTCTCCGTTTTATACTGCCAGAGCAACTCACCAGATATTGCATTTACTGCATAGATGTAAGTGTCCCATGAACCAAAATAGGCCACGCCATCTGCAATTGCAGGTGAAGAATAAACTGCGCCGCCGGTTTTGTAACGCCATAGAAGTGCCCCTGTGGAGGCATTCACAGCGACTACATCGCCATTAGTTGAGCCAACATAAACTATGCCATTGGAAACTGTAGGTGCCGAGAGTGATTGTGAGGAAACCGTGTACGTCCAGAGGGTTTGATTTGACTGTGGCCCGCTGGATGCTTTGTAGCTTTGATGGGATAAGTTGTTTTGGAACATAGGCCATGAATTGCTGGTGCTGTCGGAGTCGCTGCTTGAATTATCGCCTAAAACTGTCAATATTTCGCTAAAGCAACTTGAGCACAGTAAGAATAAAAGCCCTAATAAAACAACCAGTATCGATTTTTTCTTCAAGTAGCCACACACTCTTTTACGCTAACCCAGCGCTATTTAGCCAATGAAGTTGAAGGATTATTAAATTTACGGTATTACCCTGTTTAGTGTTTGGGCAGCTTTCTGCGGCCACTCATTATCATGGTAAAGCGCCCGCCCCACCGCCACCAAATCCACCAAGCCATCCGCCACCAACTTATCTGCGAACTCTGGCTTTTTTATTCCGCCAACGCCAATAACTGGTACCCGAACAGCCTTTTTGATTTCACTTGCCTGCGGAACAAAGTAACCTGTGATTTGGCGCAGCTGCTTGGGCTCGCTTCCACACATGCCGCCTGACACATCAAGAATATCAACGCCAGCTTCCTGTAGCTTAAGCGAGAAAGCGATTGCGTCTTGGATGTGTGTGCCATTTGGCGCTAAGTCATCCGAACCCAACCTGTAAAGCAAAAGCCCCTTGCCGAGGCGTTGACGAACCTTCTGGACAACCAGTAGCGGAAAACGCATCCGATTCTCCAGTAATCCGCCGAATTCGTCATTTCGTTTGTTGAGTAATGGCGTGAAGAACTGGTTGAGGAGGTATCCGTGGGCTCCGTGGAGTTCGACGCCGTCGAATCCGGCTTTTACTGCTCGTTCCGCTGCTATGGCGTAGTCGTCTGCGAGTATGTAGAGTTCTTCTTTTTCTAGCATGCGGGTTTTGTCTCGGGTGCAGGGGCCAACCGGGGTTTGTCCTATGACTTTTTTGTTGGCGACTGCTCCGGCATGGCTGATTTGAACTATAGCTGGGGCTCCGACGGAGTGAATCCCTGAGGCTAATTTCTCAAACCCCCCAATCAGCGAGTCATCATAGATACCCAACTGTTTAGGCCCAATTTTTCCCAAAGCAGAAACATAGGCATGCTCCACGATTGGCAGCCCCAATGCGGAGGAGCGGCGAACGTAAAAGTTAACGAGTTTATTCGTGACTTCGCCCTTGAAGGATGCTCTGCCTGACTGCATCGGCGGCATCACTATGCGGTTGCGCAATGTTATGCCTTTAACGTTTAAGGGATCGAGTAATCGAGCCATACTGGTACCGTTGCAGATATGGCTCTTCTGAGAAATATAAAAATTACATCAGAAAAACAGATTCTGAGGGAGTTATCTTCCTTTTTGCCGTATTGCCTGATTAGCTATGGTTTCTTCTTGAATAGCTTTTTCCATGAGGCTTCTCACTGCCTCGTTTATGTTGCCGCGGAAGTAGGGTTTAACGATTTTCTGTGCAAACTCTTTTAGCATCTCCGCTGAGAAATTATGGAAAGTCAAAGACACAAGTAATTCCTCTTCGTATGCAGCTTGGGCTTGAGTCATCATTGTTCACAAAAGCGCATTTACGTTTGAATTGCTTTTAAGGCGGCTGCCAAAACGACATTGCAACGCGGGGGAGGGGTCAGTTAAAGTGACAAATATAGCTACAACAAGTCTATAGCGCATTTTTATTGGAACACCTAAACTCTGTCCTACGGTTGAACCGACAATTCCGTTTGAGGGTTTTTAGCTTCTGGTTTTTTGCGGTGTCGCCTTATTTGAGGCGGCTTGGAAATTAAACTACGTGCCCCTAACCACTGAACGCAGACGAAGCCAACGAAGAGGGGGAACCAGAAACTGGCGCTACGCAGCAACAGTGCAGCGATTCCGCTCACAGCAGGATCTAAACCATAGAGTATGAAGATGCTTGCGAGTATAATGTCTAGCGAGCCAACCGAGAAGGCGGCGGCTGCATCCTGAACGGCTGTAGCTATGAAGTAGATGACTATGTAGAATTCTGGGCTTGGCGCAGGAATCCCAAGTGCAACAAAGATTAAAATATAAACCGAGAGGCCCAGCAGGTATGAGGTTATATGCAGGATGAAGGGTCTGATTAGCAGTCGTGGTTTTTCGCGGAATACTTTGAAGCCTTCGTAATAGTTGGCAAGGGATTCGTTGGTATGTTGGATTTGAGTTGTGTTGTAGCTTTTTGGTCGTAGTTTCTTGAGGATTTTCTCATATAGGGTTGTGAAGTTTTTTGCTGCCTGCTTGACAACTGCTAGATACAGCAATGCAGCGGTGTAGATGGTTACACCGACTAGGAAAATAATGAAGATATTGATTATTATGGGCGGTATACCTGGTTTTAGAAAAATCAAAATTGCACCGCTATAGAGCCCGATGGTTACTATAGTGTAAGCGACTATGCGGTTAGTTATAGCAGCAGCAGCCAGTACACCGTAGCTTTTTTTGGTTTCCTTCTCAACGAGGTACATTCGGGTTAATTCGCCGCAGACCGTTGCACATGGAATAACTAAGTCGCTGAAGTAGCCGACCCAATAGTATAGGTAGGCGCGTCTGTAGGATACTTTGACCGATAGTGTTCGCAGTATTGTATTCCATGCAGCTGACCAAAAAAAGACGGAGGCAAGTACCGCAAGCAGTGCTAAGGAGTAAAACAGCACGTATTGTCCTGAGTTGACGTTTGCTAGAACCGCCAATAATTTGTCGATGCCGATGAAGAAGTAGAGGTATACAATGAAGACTACTATACCGATGATCATGAAGAGAACGGATCGTCTAATGGATAGATGCCTCATTATAGAAGACAAAAATAGGCCACACTGATTTTGGTTAAAAACGCCTAGTTTATCAACCGAATCTTTGGTTATATCCTTTTTCTATTATGCCTTAACTGGTTTTGTTGGTGTGTTTTGGGTGACACAAACAAATATTACACAAATGCTTCGTCGATTACGAATAGTGAGTTCTCTGAATGGCAACTGAGTATTTTTTGGGATGCTCGGGCTTCTATTACAACCACTGGAGAGGCCTTTCTATCCAGAGAAGCTAGCCAAAACAAAATGGTTAGAGTACTACACGCAATTCTTTAACACATTAGAAGTTAACAATACCTTCTACCGTTATCCCAGCCAGAAACTGCTCGAAGGCTGGTACAACAAAACCCCCAGCAACTTTACCTTTACCTTGAAGGCTAATCGAATAATCACGCATCTCCATAAATTCAAGGGAACAAAGCAGTACACAGCCGACTTCTATGAGCTTGCTCATTTGCTGAGGGAGAAGCTTCTTTGCGTTTTGTTTCAGTTGCCGCCGATGGTCCACAAAAACATGGATTTGCTCCAAACCATCGCGGACCAGCTTGACGGATCAGTGATGAATGTTTTGGAGTTTCGGCATGAGAGCTGGTGGGACAGCGAAGTCTACGAGTTCATGGATAAGCAGGGGTATTGTTTTCTGTAGTGTCTCCGCTTCTGAGCTTCCAGAAACTATAGTCAAAACTGGTTCGGCGGTTTATGTGCGGTTCCATGGCAAAGACGGTTGGTACAAACACAATTACCCCGATGAAGAGTTGGCGGTTTGGGCACAAAAAATCAAACAACAAAACCCCCAGCAAGTGCTATGCTACTTCAATAACGATTTCAACGCTAACGCCCCAAGGAACTGCTTAACTCTAAAGAAAATATTGGAGCCGCAAGCAAAGAATGTGGAAACGCCTTTGTTGCTTTGAAGTGATCCCCCCCCTATCCCCTATTTAAAGGTCGAAATATCGGTAGTTTGCCAAAAATCTAATATGCCGATTTAGCCCATTGAAACTTGGCCTTTGCTGATGGGAACATAATGGTAGAACGAAACTGGCGCTATTTCCTTTTCCTACTAGCTGCACATCATCCTAAAGAAAAACTGGACCACACTATCCACGTTAAGTTGGGTCAAAGAAGCCTTTACTTATGCTCCAGATGCACGGGTATAGCGTTTGGAATGGCAACTATTTTTGGAGCGGCACTTTTCAGCGTTACTTTGCCTGTTCAGTTTTATCTTCCAGTCATTGGGATATTGCCCCTGTTTGCTGTGGCTGATTGGTTTACGCAAAGCGCTCGATTGAGAAAGAGCAATACGGGGTTGCGTCTGGCTTCAGGTTATTTGCTGGGGCTTTCTGAGGGATTAGGGTTTTTGTTGCTGTTCACGGGAGTTTATCTGGGCTTTTTAGCGGCTGTTGGAATGGCAGGTTTGTATGCACTGTGCGTTTATTTGATTGCCTCTAAAACCAAGTGTCTACAGCCATATCTTGAAGAGTTGAATCAAATCGGCTAAGCCCAAACATTTTATCGCTGAAAGCTTAAATCTACAACAGCTAAGTATAGAGTCAAGTCGGGACATAAGTTTGACGCAGCCATACGAAACAAGAGATTATGACCTCGCTCTTTTGATTATTCTAGCGATTTTCTGTTGGCCCATTGCACTCATTTACTATTTCACCCGACCCATCGTCATCCGCTATCAAAGCGTTCCTCAATACAGCCAGCCTTACCAAAGCGCTCCGCCTTCGGGTAGATATTGTTCGCAATGTGGACAAGCGATCCCACCTAATTCACGGTTCTGTCCAAGATGTGGCAAAGAGCAACCCGTTTAATCAAAAACACTTAATGCCCTGTCATGGAGTCGTTGCTTTATTGTGGCCGCTTGCCGATTTTTCCACGAAAAAGCAATCAATGAGGACCTACTGGTAGTACTTGGGGATTTTTGTGGTAGTAGATGTCGTCTGTGGAATGGAAATTGACGAAAAAACAGCGAAGTACAAATCAGTCTACAATGGCAAAATATACTATTTCTGCGGTCCAATGTGCAAACTGGAATTCGATGAAAAACCGCTAAAATACATCGGTACATAATTCAATTGCAAGTTTACTTTGTAGCACTTATGTGCGCCAACAAACCATTAAGTAACAAAAAAAGCAAAGTTTTTCCCATGTCAGCAATTACATCATTAAAACTAGCCATGCGAAGGCTATGGGTTGACCATACAGTATACACGCGACTCTACATCGTTTCAGCATT
This sequence comes from uncultured archaeon, assembly GCA_963782915.1. Classification (GTDB taxonomy): domain Archaea; phylum Thermoproteota; class Bathyarchaeia; order Bathyarchaeales; family Bathycorpusculaceae; genus Bathycorpusculum. Next base: position 12,903 of record CAWALK010000017.1, on the reverse strand, counting down.
CGCGGACCTTCCAGACGCACAAGCAATAGCGGGCAGGTTACTTCGAAACCAAGAGGACATAGGAAACGCCATTATCCCCTATTATGGGAAGGATGCAGCAAACAAACTTACAGACCTACTCAAGCAGCACATCCTTATTGCTACTGAAGTTGTTGCAGCTGCCAAATCAGGTGACAAACAGAAATTCGCTGAAAGCGATAAAAAATGGGTTGCAAACGCAGACGATATAGCAGCATTCTTGAGTTCAGCCAATCCAAACTGGCCCAAAAAAGACGCCGCTGACCTTTTGCATCTACACCTGCAACTGATTAAAGAGTTCGTAACAGCCAGAATAGCCAAAAACTATACCGAAGAAATCAAAAAACTCGATGAATACTTCACAGAAAGCATGTTAATAGCAGATACTCTCTCAGAAGGCGTAATCAAACAGTTCCCAAACAAATTCTAAACTGCGCGTGAGATTTCCGTTTTGGCCCTTTTTTCTGTAACTTATCCATTTCCTATTGGTCAGAAAGCGCCCTCTTTTGACAATTTAGAAGGCTCAGATGGGAAAAGGTATTCGCTTGCCACTTTTGAGGATAAATCGATTGTCATTTTGATTTTTATGGCTAACCGCTGCCCTACAGCAAGAGTTTATACTGACCGCTTAAAGGCAATCCAAACCGACTACGAAACCAAAGATGTCCAAGTGGTGGGCATAAACTCAGACAACCAATACTTCTTTCCTCTGGAAACCATAACAAAAATGGCGGAAGTCTTCAACGAGCGCGAACTAAACTTCCCCTACCTCAAAGACCAAGACCAAAAAGTAGCCAAAAGCTACGGCGCATTAGTCACCTTGCACGCGTTTGTTTTGGATAGGGATCGCAGGTTGCGGTATCGCGGGAGAGTGGATGATTCACGTGATCCCCAGAAAGTTGAAACCAGCGACCTAAGAAACGCACTAGACGATTTATTAGATAACCGAGAAGTTCGTGTACCTGAGACTAGACCGTTCGCCTGTAGTATAGATTACTTCTAAGCTGAAAGGAAGTAGCACATTTTATTGAAAACAGATGACAACTTTACAATTATTGGCCACTTGTTTAAAGCTGACTTCGGCGAAAAAGCCTTCACCCTATACTACGAAAACAACAACACACTTGTCTCTAACTGCAATAAAAGGCCCAGAAGTTGGTCAGAATTCAGAGGCTACAAGTTAGCATAGTTGAGTTGAGACCTGAGCTTTTCATGGTTAACTGGCAGGAAGCAAACAAATTAACAGTAACCGACATCGAGGACTACGAAAAAGGTGTCGTCTATGCGAATATGACTTCGCCAAGCGATAATTTTGTAACTGCAAAAGGGACTTTAATAGAAATTATAGAGAAGCAAACTGATAAGCCCGCTCAAAAAGAGCCATAGCTCTCTGCCTTAGCACCCTTTTTAGATGCTTTCTAAATCAAACTCGTCTGTACCATCAAAACGTTGTCTTCTCTTCATCACAAGCGCAACTGCAACCACAACCACTATGGACGCTAAAGCCGCGCCTCCAACAGGGAGTATATCGCTTCGAGAAACCACGTTGGGGTTGACTGTGGCTGTTCGGTTGGGTACTCTTTCTGTTGGCTGTGTAGGTTGGGGTGTTGGCTGTGGTGTAGGTGTTGGGGTTGGTTTTGGTGTTGAGGTTGTGTGGTGGGTTTGGTTGTTGGTTGGGCTGTGGGGTTGGATTGTTGAGGTTGGCTTGTGGGGGTTTGGGTTGGGGGGGCTGTGGGTTCAGGTGTTGGTGTAGGGGTGGGACTTGGGGTTGGCGGTGGGAGTTGGTGTGGGGTAGGGGTTGGTTGGGGTTGGAGTAGCAGTGGGGTTGGTGTCGGTGTTGGAGTGGAAGTCGACTTTGGCGTAGCTTTTGGTGTTGGAGTAGGGGAAGGTGTAGGTGTTGGTGTCGGGGTGGGGGTAGTTGTGGGTTTAGGGGTCGGTGAAGGTGTAGGGGTTGCGGTTGGGGTAGGTGTTGGAGTTGGGGTTGGTGTGGGTGTGGCTGTTGGAGTGGGAGTTGGCGATGGCGTAGGCGTTGGAGTCGGGGTCGGAGTAGGTGATGCAGTAGGAGTTGGTGTAGGAGTCTGTGCGGCCACCAAGTAATTATCGGAATCGAACAGTTGAGTCTGATCTAAGGTAAAGATTACGCTAAAAGAGAGAACAATTATAATGAAAGTCACCTAGTAAAACCTTTTTTTTAGGCATTTTTTCTCATTTCTACAAGTAAAAGCCCAGGGAATAGACAACAGAAAAGGGAACGCTTCAGATAACCTATGAGCCTTGCGTTATCTACCATACCTAAAAATAAATACACTTGTGACTTCAAAATCGGACAACAAGGCTTAAAATAGCCCCAAAAGAAAAAGGAAATAAGCGCCCAACACCTTCAATAGAAGAGAGGTTTTTGTGGTTATGTATGATGGCTACGTATTTTTATGTAACAAAACAAGTGCACAACAATGTATAAGTACAAAACGTTACACTTGCACAGACAAAAAAACTATGCCTGCACAGCCAGTAAAGGAGGGCTCAGTTATTTTTCTCTATAATGTGGATGATAAGAGCTTGCTTGGTCCTTTTACGGCGTTGACTGAGGGCGGCACCGAATTGGATGCAGGCACTTGGGCAGTGGATATTGAAACTCATATTCCCTCTGAAGACATTAAAGTAACTTGGGAGAACCTACACATTATTCGCAATGCGGACAAGGATCTTCCTTTTTTGGTGGAGCCAAAAACTTGTAGGTTAGGCACTACGGAGACTCAGCGTGTGTTAGATTTGCTCAAGCAGGGGGAACTCTACCTCTACGCTAAAGAAGAGGAAAAACTGAGTTAATGCTTTGAGACTTTTCTTGTTTCTAAGCGCACGATTTTGTGGCAGTTGTTGCATCGGGTAAAAGTAAACTCCATGCCGCTGAGGCTGTCGAATCGGCGTTGAGTATACAACTGCACTTTTTCATGTTTACAAGTTATTTGCCTAATGTGATATACGCTATCTTCGGTCAAGTCTCCCTTCTCCAGTGTATGGGTTAGTGGGATTGGTTAAAAGACTTTGCAAAGAAAGCAGTTTTAGGGCTGCATCAAGGTACAGAGCAGAATAATCAATTCGAATCTGATGCCAATATTTGCTGCAAAAATTATAGGAAAATTTGGCGGCAACACTAAACCAGTAAACATCTGATTGTTTCAAACAAAACAGGGATTGGTTGGTTACTCTGTTTTTATGTCAACTTCAACCTTGGTGGGGATGGGTTCTTTATAGATGTAGAGCACTGGGCAGCTTGCTTCTGTTCGTCGCCAAGCCGCTTCAACAAGGCCCCTGCGTGCTTTGGAGTTGATGTTAACTTTCATGGTTACGCCCGTGAGAGTTGGCGAAGTTGAGGATTTTTCGGCTTCAACAGCTACCTCGATTGTTCCTGGGTCGATTTTGCTGTTCTTGCACACATCCGCATAGATGATGACTCCGCAGCCAGCAAGCGACATCAACGCCAACTCCAGCGGCGAAGGCCCCGCGTTGGTTCCGCCTTGAGATTCAGGCAAATCGCAGATAACGCTGTGTCCCCGACCGTTCTCAGTGACTAAGCGAGTGTTTTCCAGAAGCTTCGCTTTCCCGTTAATTTTTGCCATAAACACCACAGACAATAGATGAATAATTTTGGGGATTTAAGAATTCTGCTAGCACAAGACATTGGATTTAAATTATTTAGTTTAATGTGAAATGTTAAATACCGAAAACACCGTTTTTAGAGCACTACACTCTTGGAGAAATACGGCTTGAAAAACAAAGGCCCCCTCTTTATCGTTCCCTGGCGCTGCACTTTTGCCTGTGAGAGCAACTGTGCCCATTGTGTTTCAGCTGATAAAACTGCGTTTCCAGACGAATTAGACACTAAAGGCGCCATGAAAATCGTTGATCAAGTCCACGATTTCGGAGCAAGCTTTTTTGGGATTACGGGTGGTCAGCCGCTTCTGCGCAAGGACCTCTTCGAAGTACTGGATTACGCTACCAGTTTGGGTTTGAATACAAGCATCATTACTGACGGGCGCATGCTCGATGAGCAAGCCATCCAAAACATCATTAAGAACAAAACCAAAATCAGCGTTAGCATTGACGGAGCGGAAAAAACTAACGATGTCATCCGCGGAGAAGGTGCGTATGCTGCGGCGGTTGCTGCGATTGAGCGCTTCGCCAAAGAAGGCCTCCTCAACGTGCTGGTTTACACTTTCGCGAATAAGGGCGAAGTCACCAACGTAACGAAGAAGACATGGTTCACGTTATCGAATTAGCCAAAAAATATGGCGCCCGATGGGTAGTCTTCCACGGCTTCGTACCCTACAGCAACGACAAAGAGAGCCTCAAAGCAGACCCCACACCCAAACAGTATGAGTGGGCATGCAACAAACTCTTCGACTTAACAGCCAAATACGACGGCAAACCAGCCATCAACGTCTACATACCCTTCTACGCACGGGTAGCTAAGCAACGGGGCATGCCAGACTACGACAACTGGTACAACAACTTCTTTTTAGGCAGATGCTTCTTTGGCAAATTCATGAGCATAGCCGAAAACGGCGATGTTATCCCATGCAGCTACAACGACGCCTACCGAGTTGGCAATGTTAAAAATAAGCAGCTCAGCGAAATCTGGGATGACATGCAAAACAGCGACTTCTTTAACAAAGTCAAGGATAAACGCAACCTTAAGGGCAAATGCGGCGTCTGCGAATACAACGATGTATGCGGAGGATGCAGAAGCTCGGCGCTGTTCTATACTGGCGACATTTTGGGGTCGGATCCAAGATGCGCTTATGTGCCTAAAAGCCTTAGGGCTCAGCCATAATTTCTTCTATTTTTGTGTTATTCAATCACTGCTTGGGATTACGCCACAACCAACCTGCAACCGCCTAAACCAGCTGACGCCAAAACAGACGCCATAGCCAAGCCTGCTGGTTGTTGTTGAAAAAAGAGGCGTCCACAAAAACAACTATAAACAAAAAATTAAACTGTAAGCGGGAGTGACGTGCACCCAAAAGGAAATTCGGAAGAGAGAGGGGGGTAAAGGGAATCTTATGGATGCACGTCACACATTTATGAGCTTCTCACACGCTGACGGAAGATGAAACCCAAGTTTCTTCTTGACCGCACATAGTTTAGTTGCGATTTGTTTTTTGGGGCTTGGATTTTCTGTGTCTCTTTGCAGGTTATGAAGACTGAGCCGCCGTTTTGCAGATGCTCTTTTACTTGGCAGAAATCGACTTGTTCAGCTTCCTGAACCTCAACGTCTTGGTTTGCGTCGTTATCGAGGAGCAGCACTTGAAACATCGAGGGCTTGCTTCGTTTCCTATCTGCGGCATTGTTCAAAAGCTTGTTCTTCCTTACAGTGTTTGAGAGCAATTACACTATTTCTGCGAAAAATGTTTAAAGCTATGTGACTGCATGCACGCTACCACAAGCCGTTTTTAGGCATGGATAAAGGAGATGATTTTAGGGTCTGATAGCGATTTCACGACTAAATCAGCCTTTTCTTTTTCAAGCTCTTGGCTGCTGTAAACGCCTGTTGTAACTGCAATGCAACTCATGCCCGCCGCCTTCGCTGCTTTAACGCCAAAAACAGAATCTTCAAAAACCACGCATGACTCTGGTCTAGCTTTAAGTTGCTGTGCGGTTTTGAGGAAAATCTCCGGGTCAGGTTTAGAATGAGAAACTGCTTCAACCGTTAAAACGGTGTCAAAGCAATCGACTAATTTGTTAATTTGGAGCAGGTGCATAATGACGGGGCGGTTGTTCATCGATGCCAAGCCCATCTTCATTTTGCCCTGAAACGCCGCCAAAAGCTCCTTAGCGCCCTCGAACAATTTGACTTCCTCGGCTAATTGAATTTGAACGTTGCTTTTTTTCTCAACAAGCTGCTTTACGATTTTCTCGTCAACCCGCCGGTTGGCGGCTTGGAGTATTTCGCGGAAGGTCTCTGAAGCACCGATGCCGATTCTGCGTTCAATATAAGAAGTGGGAACTTCGAGGTTGATTTCTTTGAGTGCCTTCTGGAATGAAATAACAATTACCCTTCGCGTATCAGCGAGGGTTCCATCCCAATCAAAGATTGCAGCTTCAAACATCGCTGGTCTCTAGGACAAGTTGAGTTTTTCTCGGATTGTTTGGCTTTTTTTGGTGGCTTCCTCGATGGCGCGCATCATGGCTGGGCGAATTTGGCTTTGCTCGATTTGGTAGATGGCTTCTATTGTGGTTCCGCCGGGTGTGGTGGTCATGTCTTTGATTCTGGAGGGTTCCTCGTGTAGGTCGGTGACGAGTTTGCCTGTGCCCATGACCGTCTGCGCTGCACAGTTGAGTGCGATGTTGCGTGGTAAGCCAACCTTCAATCCGGCGTAAGTTAGGGCTTCGATGATTATGCTCATGTAGCCCGGTCCGCTTCCGCTCACAGCGGTGATGGCATCCATGTATTTCTCTTCCACTTCATCACAGATACCCATCATGTTAAGCAGTTCTTTGATGGTTTCTTTGTCTTGTGCGGTAACGTTTCCGGCGCAGCAATAAGCCGTGTAAGCAGCCTGAACCATAGCGCACAGGTTAGGCATAATGCGGACTATTTTGGCTTCTGAAGGAGAATTTTTCTCAAGAAAACTCAGGGGCACCGTTGCAGCGACGGATATGACGAGTTTGCCCTTGATTTCTTTGCTGATTCCTTTTAGCACGCTGGCTACGTCTCCGGGTTTGACGATGATGAATACTATGTCGGCGCCTGAAGCGGCTTGGATGTTGTTTGTGCTGGTTTGTACGCCAAGCGCTTCGAACTCTTTTAGTTTGTCTGCTTGAATGTCAACCGCGGTTATGGATGCGGCTGGGATTTTGCCTTTGAGTAGGCTTTTGATTATGGCGCCGCCCATCATGCCGGTGCCGATGACTGTGATTTTGCTGCTCATGACTATTCACTCTTTATTGTTAAGGACTGTGTTTTTGCTCTTTAAACTTTTGTTGCCCGCTGACTTCGTAGGTATGATCGCCAAATCAAAAAAGCACCTACAGCAATTACGATTAAGCAACCGACTAAAGTAATAATGTAAAGTTCATGCCAGCTTGACTGGTTGGTTTGATAGAGTTGCCGTATGAGGTTTGCTGAGAAAAGGGATGCCCCTATGCTGCCTCCGTTAATTAAGCGATTTCCCAAGCTATCATTCACAGAAAGGGCAACTCTAGCTTTGTCGCTGAAATTGTTGAGGCAACCCATGATTAACAAATAAGTACCCATCATAGAAAGAAGCGCTCCAGTGGATATCAAAAAAAATCAAGTCATCAAAGCCATTGGAATAAGTGTGAACTTGTATACCTTCTTTTACCAGATAATTAATTTGTTGAAGGTAGAGTGCATTCAGGGAAAACGCAAATCAATAACCCCACGGAAAGCAAAGTTGCACCAGCGCCAACCATTACGCCGTTTGAAAATGTGGGTGATAGCTTGATTGTTTGGTTATCAGTCATGCTGCGCTTATTCGTTTCCTTTTCACTTATAGTTTTGTCTTATCAGGGCAGAGTGCTTAGCTTTGCTGTTGCCCTGTAAGTTCTCTGAGAATCTTGTGCATACTCAGTGCTGGCGCGTCTGTTTTTATGCCTCTTGGGTTGAAATGTGTGAGCACCGCTTGGAAACCAGCTTTTTGGAGAGCAGTTAAGAAGGCTTGGTTGGATGGTGCGGGCAGGTTGAGTTTTCCGCTGAGCCTATCGATAACGAAGTAAGTCGCAGGTGCAGTAGCTTCGGCTTTGATTAGTGTGAGGAGTTTGGTGATTTTGGCGCTGTTCCTAAACGCAGCAGTCTGGTTCTCAGCCAATATTTGCTCAACAAACCCTTGGTCTGCAATAGACCCCGCCCATAAGGGACCGGCGTAATCCATTTTTTCGCCGCATTCAGGACAAGTAACGCTGCCGAATGGTTGATAGACGAATTCTCGGTGCATGCAACTAAAGCAGTTCAGGAGGTAGCCTGTGGATTTGAGGCTTTCATCTGCTTTTTTTGCCCCGTAGCCGATTTGGGCGTAGACGCGGATGTAGTGGTCGCTGCTGTGGCTGAATAGGATTTGGACTCCGATGTCATGTTGCGCTGCCACTTTTGCCATGCAGCCCGCGAGGAGCCTAACTGCGACTTCATGGCAGTATTCGGTGCGGATGGGTTTGCCGCCGTATTTGCGCAGGCAAGCCTTGGCGTGAACTCCGCAGAGCGGAGCTAAATCGGTGGCGGTTGCTGCGATTAAACCCTTGTTTTTCAGCGCTCTAAAAGCTGAATCTAAGTAGGGCACTGGTGTGCCGAAGGGGTCGAGGTCAACTATATCGAAGCGTTTCTTGGGCGAAGCGTTGCCGCTTAGCACGCGGTTGGCGTCGCCATATTTGAGGGTGATTTTGTCTTGGAGTTTGTTGAGTTCGATGTTGTGTTGGGCCAATTCGTAGGCGTGATGGTTGATGTCGCTGGCTACGACTCGTGTCACGCTATCGACTTCTACGGCGTATCGGATGCCGCGTATGCCTTGGCTTGTCAGGGGCTCGCAAATGCTGATTTCATGTGCCACCATCTTTTGGTAAGCGCGGAATGCTAAGACGGTTAGGTCACGGTTGAATTCCATGACTGGGTTATAGAAGACTGGAGCTTTGGAGGGTGCATAATCGCTTGGGGTTACGCCGTAGGCTTTGAGGTTGGGCACTAGGACTTGGATTTTGCCTTCCTTTATGATTTCGCTTGGGAAATCGGCGACGTAACCAGTTTTTTCTGCCATAACCTGTGCTCCAGAGGTGTTGTTACAAAAGGAATTTAATCGCAATATTAGATTATTGGTTGTAGTGGTGCAAAAGCTTTGCAGAAACGGGTTTTGATTTTAACTGGTGCTCCAGGGAGCGGAAAAACTACTGTTCTTTCCAAGACGGTGGATGCCCTAAAAGCCAGTGGTGTAAGTGTCGGCGGCATGATAAGCCGCGAAGCTAAAGAAGACGATGCGCGGGTGGGTTTTGAAGTCATCGACTTAGCCAGCGGCAGGCATGGTTGGCTGGCACATGTTAACCAGAAGCCTGGACCGCAAGTGGGCAAATACCGCGTTAACCTAGATGACTTGGAAGGCATAGGTGTAAAAGCGATCGCTGAAGCCACCCAAAAATATGATGTCATAGCCATCGATGAAATCGGCCCAATGGAGCTATTTTCGGCGAAGTTTAAGCAGGTTGTGCATCAAGCGCTGAAAAGCAGCAAGGTCGTGCTGGCGGTTGTGCATGCCAAAGCCAATGACCCACTGATATTGGAGACTAAACGCAGGGACGACGCAGAGATTTTCACGGTTACCTTAGCTGGCCGCGATGGTTTGCCTGAGTTGTTGGTGGAGAAAGTACTAAGCAATAGTTTAACCAGGAATTGAATCTATATATAAGGGAGGGGGAGGCAAACAACAAAGCCCCTTCTACATTGACCCCTAGAGGTTGCATTGGCTCCTGCCGCAACTGCCTAGAAAACCAAACAAAAACCCAGCAACCCACCACTAACACAACTAACAAGCCAACAAACACATAGAAAATAAAAGAAAAACTCAGCTACCGCTGAGACTATAAATAGAGGGGGGATAGGCACCAAGAGCAACAAGACGCTACTCGTCGCCATATCCATGTTCAAGTCGGCCATGCGTTTTCTTATAGGCATAATCATGCTCTGCTTTGCCGCCGCCAAACGTTGCCATATGTTTTTGCAGGTCTGCCTGTGAGAAAAATAGGCAGGCGCAATGTGGGCATTTGAGGTAGCGGATGTTTCCGTTTTGCTGTTCAGTCATAGTCATGCCTTAGTGGATGTTTACGAAGATTTTTTTGCCGTCCAATTCGGATTCGTGCCATTGTGCTTCGACTTCGCTGCATTTTGCGTGCAAATACACTTTTCGGGTTCTTACCAAGCCAGCCATCTCTTCGAGGTATGGCTCAAGCAAACCAGCGCTTTCAGCATCCAACTCGGCTATGTGCACTGATTCAAGCACTTCGGTTGGGACAAAGCCCTTTTCTTTGCGCAAAGCCTGCACACGCCTTGCTAAATCGCGCATGATGCCTTCGCCGAGCAGTTTGTCGTCGCGTTGCCCGCTGATAAAGACGGTTATGTTTTCTTCTTGGCTGTTTACCCAGTTTTCGCCGCCAATGTAATCGGGAACGGCTGTTGCGTATTCGACGGATTTAACGTTTGTTTGTTCCAGCAGCAACGCCTCAAGAGGTTTAAGCGCATCCAGAGTTTTTTGTGGTGCAACTACGAGGGCTTTAGCTAGTGGCCAGCGGCGTTTGAGTTTGCCTTGTTGGCGTGCAGCAAACGAAATCGACACAACCTTTAGGAGCACTTCGAATTGTTCCTCGATTGTTTTGTTGCGTGCTGATTGGTTTGGTGTGGGCCAAGCGGCTAAGTTAACGGTTTCGGGCAAGTTTGGTTCTAGTTGGCGATAGATTTTCTGGTAAAGCGCTTCAGATAGGTATGGAGTGATTGGGTTGAAGAGCAACGTTACAGTTTTTAGTGCATGATGCAGCAAAGCGTAGATGGTTTGGCGACGCTCAACCGTTTCAGGGTCATCAGTCCAGAGTTCCTTGCGAATCATAGGCACATAGAGGCGGCTCAAAGTTTCAATGACGAAGTCATCGAGCACAGCTAAGGCAGCGTTGAATTCGCAACGTTCCAAGCTTAGCAGTGTAATCTTCAATTCTATCCTGCAATACCGAGAGCATCCAGATGTCAGCAGACTGCAATTTACCAGCGTTCAATGCCCAATCAAACGAGTATTTGGATGGTGTGAATTCGTCGAATGTGGCGTTTTCCATGAAGAAACGGCTTAAATGGTAGAGCGTTGAGAGCACTTGGTAGCTTCGGCGGTTGAGTTCTTGCATGTCAAAACTCATGAAATCCACTGGTGAGCATTTGCGGGTCATGTAGAAGCGGCAAAGGTCAGCGCTGTTTTTGGCGAGCAACTCGTTGGTTTGCACGACGTTGCCTAGGCTTTTGCTCATTTTGCGGCCTTTCGAGTCCTGAGTTAAGCCTTGGAACAGGAATGATTTGTAGGGTGCTTCAGCTTTGCCAGTGTAGATTACCCATTCGAGCAGTAGCGAATTTGCCCAGCCACGAGTTTGGTCGATGCCTTCAGTTAAGAAAGCTGTTGGCACATACTTTTCTTCTTCTTCGTCGGTGAATCTTGCGTGGGGTGAAGCGCCACTGTTATGCCAAGTATCCAACACGAAGTCTTCTCGGTGCATCGTGCCCTCGCATTTATCGCATTTAATGGTGATTCGGTCAACCCATGGCTTATGCAACTCGAAGTCGGCTGGAATCTCTTCTTGGGCTGCTTCGACGAGTTCTTTTTTGCTTGCGACTAAGCGTTTGTTGTTGCATTTCTCGCAGGTCCACATTGGCAAGGGTGTGCCCCAGATGCGTTCTCGGCTGATGCACCATGGTTTGCCTTCTTTTAGGAACCCTAAGAAGCGGTTTTTGGGTTCCTCATAGAAGTACTCCACTTTTTTGGCTGCTTCCAACACTTTTTGGTTGATTTTGTCTGTGCGCAAGAAGTATTCTTTGCGTGCGAGCCAGACGAGTTTGTGGTGGCTTCGCCAGCAAGTTGGGTATTCATGTTTGAGTTTCTTGATTTTGACAAATGCGTTGCGGCTGCGAAGTTCCTCCACAACAAGCATGTCGGCGTCTCTTGCGAATACGCCTGTGAAGATGCCTGCGTCATCGGTGAATTTGACTTCGTCATCGAAGGGCACATAGATTGGAACTCCTCTGCGGTGTGCTGCCCAGAAGTCGTCTTCGCCGTTGCCGGGCGAGAGGTGCACTACTCCTGTGGCTGTGTTGACGTCGACGAAGTCTTCGCCGATAACATGGTGCACAAGTGGATGTTTGGTTTCCTTTTCGGCTTGTTTGGGGATTATGTCTTTGAGGGGGTAATCGTATGCTTTGCCTTCTAAGCTGCTGCCAGGCATGGTTTCTAGGATTTGGTAATCTTTAATGTCTAATTCAGCCATCAAGGCTTCGACGCGTTGGCGGACCATTATCCAGGTTTCGTCGCCGACTTTGACTTTGGCGTATTCAGCTTTTGGCTGCACCGCAAGCATAGTATCGGTGATTACTGTGAAAGGCATGGTTGTCCAAACAAGGAAATACTCGTTTTGGGTGCCTGTGACTTTGAATTTGAAGTACATTGAGGGGTCTTCGACTTCTTTGTAGCTTCCCTCATAACCCACTTCGGCGCTGCTCAAGCTGGTTTGGCATCCAGGGCAATAAGCTACGACGTAGTGTCCTTCTTCTAGGAGGTTTTGGTCCCAGGCGCGTTTGAGGATTTGCCATTCCCGCTCGATGTAGGCGTCTTTGTAGGTCCAATATGCTTTATCTTGGTTAATGGCGATGCCGAGTTTGCCGTCTGCTTCGAGCCACATTACGTGGTAGCGCATGATGGCTTTTTTGCATTCTTCGATGAAGCGTTCCATTCCATATTTTTCGATGGATTCCCGCTTGTTACGAACGCCAGAGTTTTTCAACTTCTAGTTCGACTGGTAAGCCTTGGCAGTCCCATCCAGCCCAAAACGGCATGTAGTAGCCTTCCATGGTTTTCCATCGGTAACGGATGTCTTTCATGATTCTGTCCGCGGGCATGACCGATGTGTGGGATGCCGTTTAGTGTTGGTGGACCTTCGACATAGCCGAGGTTGCCTTTGATAGTTGGGTGAATTTTGTAGTTGCTCGAGTTTTTCGCGGATCTGGTTTTTTGCCCAGAATTCACGGATTTCTTTTTCAAGTTCAAGCGGTGTATAATTCGGTGGCAAACTGTTTGGGTTAGCTTTGTTTTGGGCAGTCAAATAATTACCGTGAGGCAAAATACGTTAAAAGACTATATA
>CAWALK010000016.1:0-12498 GCA_963782915.1 uncultured archaeon | reverse complement strand
TTCTTTTTAGCGTTTTTTAGGAAATTATATAATGAGCCGTTTACATGACTCCCTAAAGGAAAGATGTAAAATGAGCATGGAACCTACTGGAAAAAGAGATTCAACTGCTTACAGCAAAAAAATGGTTGAAGCAAAAGACGAATTAGGTCAACTTCAAGCAGAACTTAACAATGTACTCGTCAAATTCTGTCTACGTGCACTCCGCGTTTTTCAATCAACAAGACCCGAACCACTTAGACCCGGCGAAATCGCGCTAATTGTAAACAACGAGCTTGTTAAAGGTGTTTTATACGAATTGAATCTCCAGCCAAGCATTGACGCCATAGCAAAAGCTGCCAAGGAAGCTTGGGCAGAAGAGCAGAAGCAATAACTGCTTAAAATTTTTCCTTTTTAATTTTAATAAAATATTATACAGTAGTTTGTAACTAAAATTTAAAAAATAAAGTTGTTAGCCGAAATTATTTTCGGCAGATATAACTTAGAGTTGGCATGAGTTTGGGGTCTGCGAAGACTATCTGTGTAGCATCAACCATGCCGACGAGTGCGCCGTTCTTGTCAACTGCTGGCATGTGTTTTACGTTCCAGTGTTTCATAAGTTCAGCTGCTTCTTTGAGGGTTGCACATTGGTCAATGACGACAAGTGGGTTAGTGTAGACCATTCTAGCGATGATAGTTTTGATTGGTACTTCAGCTTCCATTGCGCGGACGATTAAGTCTCTTGCTGTGATGATGCCTGTTGGCTTGCCACTCTGGATGACTAAGATTGCGTCTTTGTCATATTTGCTCATTAGTGCGATAACGTCTTTCAAAACGGTGTTGTTTTCTACTGTTTTAACGTCTTTTTGCATGATGTCTTTTACGGTGCAATTACTTGCCATTTTTTATTCACCTTAACGCTATCTGAGAATGCGTTGCTCTTTATCAATTTTACGTTTATTTCGCGTGTTGATGTGTGTAATCCTTAAAGGCATGAGAAAAACCTTGTTTATGCAATAGAGGCGAGGTATGTTTTGAGCAGCAACCCCACTAATACTGAAGGCTTCAATTCTAGTTTGGATAACGCGAAAAACTATGCGGAGGTTTGGACGATTGTGCAGCAGACTGCCGAGTACGCGTTGGGTAAACGGCGCAATAGCATGATGCTTTTCCTCGACGATTTACCATTACAACTGGGCGCGTATTATCCGGTGGGCACTAACAACATTGTGCTTAACCGTGCACTCGTAGATGTCGTTGAAATGTCTTTTACCGATAAGCCCACGGTTAACGCGTTGGTCTACAATTTGCTGTTGCATGAGTACCTGCATGCGCTAGGCGACATGTCTGAGGTAGGCGTTAGACGTGATGTAGTTGTGGTGGCGAAGAAAAGTTTCGGCGAACAGCACATTGCCACAGAGTTGGCGCGCAAGTCACCTTGGGTACTGCTAAAGGGATTGCCGCTGGGAACGATGAATGCGCCTAAACGCGGCATGGAGATAGTGCCGGACTTTGAGAAAACAGGAAAATACATCGTTTAACCCTTTTTGTGAACAGGCACTGAGACGTTGAATTCTTTTTGCTTCTTAGCGACGAACGGTAGCTGCAGAGAGGTCACGTAACTTTCAGGGAGCTTTGCAGAGTTGCAGACACACCCACTGCAAACGTACATTTAGAGCAAGCCAACCTCAACAAGCGTTGCTTCTCCACAGCGCATATTCAATGGTTGCATGCTACCTCGATGGGGTTAGGCTGCATTTGTTATTCTATATATAGGGGAGGGGGGTAGCTGGCAAAGCAACAGAACCCAAACACCCAAAACCAACAGAGCCCAAAAACAGCCGCCTATAAACCCAACAGTTACCCTAACAAACGCAGCTTCCCCATACCCACTAACAAATGAACGCCCACAACCAAAACCCTGAACCCAACAAGTGTTGAGCCTATAAATAAGGGGGGATAGGCCCCAGAGAGCAACAACGCGCTAAGTTTTTACAAACACATAGGATTTGTAAGGTTTGAACCCAACCTTCGAATATATTTTCCAGGCAACGGCATTGTCGTCCATAACATAAATTACTGCTCCATCAGCAACCGCTAAACATTCGTGCACCAGCGCTGATACAATCGAAGTTGCGTAACCCCGCTTCTCATACTGTGGATTTGTAGCAATCCAGGTGACGTGGCAAACTTTGGGTGTTAGCAGCCCATAACCAAACGACACCAGCCAACCATCAAGTTTTATTCCGAACCACACGGCTTCTTTAACCAGAAACAATGCCTCAACAGCTTCGGCGGATATTTCGCTCCACATTTTTGGGTAACATTCATGCATTAACTGCGCTATTTGCGGGGCATCTTTAGCGCTTAATCGTTCAGGCGTAACCCTAAGGGCAAGTTGCTCGTCACCCTTGTTGAGACTCATTAAAGTCACATGCGCTAAAAGCTTAAAGTGTGGGTACTTCTGCAATAGCAAATCTTCGCAGTCCACGGGCACTTGAACATCAACCGAGTCCTGTTTCAAATTGTTGAGCATAAACTCTACAGCCCCATGTTCACCGCGTAACTGCACTATGTGCCCATCGTAAATCAGCATGACCCCAACCACAGCTTCACCCTCAAGCGATAGGGAAATCTGCGTGCGCTCTTTCTGCAATAACAAATCATAGATGAAAAAATAGTAATCACAGTAATCCGCCTTGACAATGCTCCAGAAACGGGCTTCCAACTCAGACGTAAGAGGAACCAAGCGCACATACTTCACCGCTATAACATTTGTGGATAATAGAAAAAAGCGTTTAGGTAACAAGCGGCATCTATTTTGATACAACATAGCGAAGCCTTAGACAAGTCTTAAATATTTTTAGGGCGCTGTTCTGTTGAAGGATTAACTATGACATGGGTCGATGCTCTTGCACTCAAAAAAGACGAAAAAGTAGTTGATAGCTGGCAGGGCATTCGAGAAATCATAGGCGGCACCTTCGACGTTACATTAGAAGAAAGCAAAAAAGACCGCAAAAGAATCACAGCTAAAGAACGCAAAGAAGGACTCCTTGTTCTCACGACCCAGAGGCTGCTGTTTTTGGAAGGACAAGAACCAGACAACAAACAACTAGGTGAAGCGGTTAAAGTTTCATTAATCGATGTAGACATTCAAAAGGTCTGGTTTGAAAAGTCACCCCTAAAACCAATTGATGACATCCAGGGCTACGAAACCCACATTTTTAGCCTAAAAAAAATCGGTAAAAAGAAAGAATTCAACAACTTCAAAAAACTCCTTGAAGAGTACATCCAAAAACGCAATGAACAATTAAAGAAGGAAACCCAAAAAGTAATCAAATTCAAGATGCCCTAAAGATCCCTCTCAATCATATAATGAACAATATCCCTAACAAATTCCTTATCAGCGCTACTTGTTGCAGTGGCATAAGCTACATCAAACTCTTTTAGCGACTCATTTGCTAGTTGGCGCGCTGCTGCACGAGCGTAATCTATACAATCATACTTCTCCATTAAACTGTAAATCCAGCGGACCTCTTCCATATCCCGTTTTTCTCTCGGTATGGAGAGAAAAGTGGTTATCTTCGATTTCTCAAGTGGATCACAATTGTTAAGCAGGTGTATGAGTATCATGGTTCGTTTGCCTTCCCAGATGTCTCCGCCGATTTCTTTGCCATACTTAGAATACTCTGCCACTAAGTTGAGTATGTCATCTTGGATTTGGAAGGCTACACCCATAAAATAGGCAAACTGGTTGAATCGGTCCAGCGCAAGTGAACCACCTGTGCCGATGAGGGCGCCGATGCGGACTGGATGGATGCATGTGTACCAAGCGGTTTTTTTGAGGGTCATTCGGAAGTAATCTGCATCGGTGAGGTCAACGATGTTATCTTTCATCCAGCCTAACTCGAGTGCTTGACCTTCCGCTGTTTCAGTTACCATATGCAAGATTTCAGCCATTACATCCTGTGCTATGAATCCGCCGAGTGTATCGCGGTTCTCAACCAACGGATACATGCTCAATGCGCTCATGGCATCAGCCAGATTAATCGCTAAAGGTACGCCTATAACTGAATGAATTGTTGGCAAGCCACGCCTGAAGTCGCTGCCATCTTCAATGTCATCATGAATTAAAAACGTGTTATGGAATAACTCAAGCGCCGCCGCAGACTTTAATGCACTATGGGTACTTCCGCCGAAAGCCCGACAAGTCGCAATGCATAAAGCGGGTCTTAATCCTTTACCGCCACGATTAGGATAAACGGGGACAAGGTCATAGAGGTATTTGCGGGGTTCTTTATTAGAACGAAAATAAGGCTGCAATGTTTCCAGGGTAAGTTTCTTGTAGTACTCTAACTGTTCCTCTACAAGCTTTAACTTAGTTCCCTGCATTGCGAGCACATTTTTACGGTTTTACTCACTCGACTTTTATGACGATTTCTGAGCGAAGATCAGTCATATTTGATGCTAACACTAAACCTGAGTAGGTGCCGGGGCTTGTTTCTTCTGGAACAGCGACAATTACAGTGACTTGCATTGTTTGGTTTGCAGCAATCTTCATCGCTTGCGGAACGAATTTTACTAGACCTGAGGGTAATCGTTCGCCGTTGTTGCTGATTAAGTCTGTGCTGTAGAGTTTGAATTCTTCTGTCTCGGTGTTGCGGTTGTTTTCAAATGATATTTGGATTTCAGCTATTCCGCCTGCTTTGACAGGTGTTGGTGATTTGATTACTGGGCGTTGTTCTTGTGGGACCTGTACTGGTTTAACTGTGACGTTGCCGACACGTAGGAAGTTCATATCGTTCATGTTTGGTGCTGCTTTTAATGTTGCACCGACTACATCGATGAAGATGTCCACTACTTCGTGTGCGTCACGTCGGAATCTTTGCATAACTTCGTCTGGTTTCTCAGAGCGGAACTTTTCAACTTGTGGGAAACGGCTCTCGGATTGTTGTGCAATTTTTACGCCTGCAGATATTTCTGATTCTAGAATGCTTGCGGCTTGCTGTACAACAAGTGAGGTGGTTTCAGAGAAGCTCTTGTATGCGCCTAGGAAGTCTCCGTAAGTTTTTTGTGCCATTTCTTTGGCGGTTTCTTCTGCCGTGGCACTTGTTTGGTTAGTGTTAGATTTTTTCTCAGTATTGGCTGACATAGTGTTCACCTATCAATTGAACGCTTGCTATCACGTTGCTATGTATTTATTATTTGTGGTATATTGAATTCCAAGCATGCGTACAACAGATAAACATTTGAGTATCCTTCAAAATCGGTTTAGAGTTGATAGCGCGCTATAATTTGCGTTGCTTAGCAGGGCGCCATTTTACAATCCTCACATTTAGTTCCATCACCGGGACAATGAGGATGGGTTGGACGCAGGGGCACTCGTGCCTGAATAATTACATAGTGACGTCTTCTACGCAGGAATAATATCAACGGTATCAGAAACGGTATTAGAAGAAGGATCCAAGGAAATATTGGTACATCTTCATTAACTGTACCGACTTGGATTAGTTGATTGTAGGTTGCTCGACCAACTGTACTTGTTACAGTCAACAAAACGGTATAGCTGCCTGATTTTACATAGTGATGATTGGGATATAGGCCCGTTCCGGTTTCGCCATCTCCGAAGTTCCAGTCATAGCTGGTTATGTTTCCGGAACTGGAACTTTTTGTGGCGTTAAAACTGATTGTATCGTTAGTTAGAGGATGTTGGGGTAGATAATCAAAGTATGCTTTGGTATAAGCGAAGAGTACTATTGTGGTTGTTTTGCCGTTTACTGTGATAGTCTGAGCAGCAGTGTTTGGATAAGTGGATACGCTAATGACAACCCTATAGTCGCCTGAAGGTATGTTGGTGAAAGTTACTTTTCCATCGGCACCGGTTACTGCGGAGTGAATCGATGGACCAGAAATTGATACTGTTGCTCCGGCGATTGGTGCCTCACTTAATTGGTGTCTGACTTCTATAGTGAGCGAAGAAGCTGCACCTGCACATTGGGGAAGACTTATGCATAAACTGAAGAACGACAAAGTCAAAACTGCAATAAATAGAACTGTAGAGCGTTTAGCCATGTGTTGCTTATTCCCCAGCATTTACGGTAACTCTAATGTTTAGGAATTTAAATTTTTTTAAGGAAAGTAAGGGTTTATTTATGCTTGCTTGTTGGCTGACTTTCTTCTCATGAAGAGAGTGAAAGCCATGAAGCAGGTGAATAATGCGATTACTGCACCGCCAATGCCGAATTCAGGTGTGTCTTGGAGTGGGGTAAAGGTTGGATCGGGAGGGGTTGCGGATGGAGTTGTTGATGTTGAAGGTGTTGGAGTAGAGGTTGCTTCTGTAAAGGTCTCAGAAATATAAGACCCATAATCATTACTACCGGTGCCTTGATCGCCAGTAGTCAAAGGATCCGCGGTTCCTCCTGCTCCAGCAGTAAGAATCTGTGGCAATCCGCTACTGAGGGCCACCAGACCGACTATGACGACAAGCATAGCTACCAAAAAGACTATTAATCGCTTGTGAAAGCGTAATGATGCGCGAGTGTTTTTCAGTAGCGCTCTGGAAACATGCATTCCCTTGGTGTGCTCCGTTGATTTATATACAGGCAAGCAAGGGGTATTTATGGTTATTTGTTCAACACATCTACAGATTGACGATAACAAGGCTTATTTCGCACTTTTATGTAAAAAAACATTGCTTGAGGAATAATTATGCAGTTAACAAAAAGCTACACTTGGGATGCCAAAGATTATGCCTCGAATTCTCAGAACCAGTTTCAATGGGCACAAGAGCTCCTATCGAAGCTCAAGCTTGGTGGCAGTGAGGCTGTTTTAGATATTGGCTGTGGAGATGGAAAAATCACTGCCCAAATCGCAAAAAGCCTTCCAAACGGCAAAGTGGTGGGTATTGATAGTTCGCCTCAAATGATCAATTTAGCACCCAACAGTTTCCCAAAGGAGCAGTATCCTAATTTGAGTTTTCAATTGATAGATGCTAAAAAGCTCACTTTCACCTCTGAATTTGATGTTGTCTTCTCTAATGCGGCGCTTCATTGGATATTGGATCAAAAGAGCGTTTTGCTGGGTGTTCGAAGATGCTTGAATGTGCAGGGTAGATTGCTTTTTCAGATGGCAGGCAAGGGTAATGCTCAGTCGGTGCTGGATATTTTCGATTGAATTGCTAAATACGGCCCGATGGCAGAGATACTTTGAGGATTTCAAGTTTCCTTATGCGTTCCTTGCCCCAGAAGAATATAAGGTGCTGCTAAAGGAGGCTGGTTTAGAGCCGTTGCGTGTGGAGCTTTTTGGTAAGGACATGAAGTTTGCCGGTGCAGAAGGTTTAGCGGGGTGGGTGCGTACGACTTGGCTGCCTTTTACGGAGCGTGTACCTATAGAGCATCGTGGCGATTTTGTTGAGGAAATCGTGAGCAGATATCTTAAGCGTTGCCCCGCTGATGGAGAAGGTGTTGTACATTTGGGTATGATGCGTCTTGAGGTTGAAGCTAAAAAGCCATAGCCGGTGGCTTTGCCAATCGTTGCTTCAAGTTGCCAACCTCTCCGTTATTTACGGGTAGATCAAAAGTTGGGTGAGTGCTTGTTTTTATAAGTTGTTGCCGTGGACCCCGCTTGTTTCAACAACAACCAATGCTTTGTAGTATGAGCCGATTTTTTGGTTCAGACATTACCCAAATATCAAGTGATAAAAGGTCAAAGTTAGTGGCGTTTGGAGGGATGGTGTAAGTATATTGGTTGGGCCATCAGCCATCCGTCGTTCGAGGAGAAAGGAGAAGGCTTCGAAAACGGAAATTGTTTATTTTGGCTAGTGGTTTGCCTTCAACCTTACCCAGTCTCTCCAATCACTAACAAGACTTAAGATATTCTAAAATACATATAAGCTTTATGAAGTAACAATAAAGAATAGAAATAAAGATTTAGCCTTAAGCTAAAACCTGTTTAGCTTACGGCTAGGGCGCCTTCAAGAATGCTCCGGTCCGAAACACAGAGTTCTTTGGCCAAAAACGATTTCAACACAGCGGATAACTTTGGAAGCGGTCCACTATAAGAAATAATTTGGTTTCCCTTTAGTGCATCAGCAGAAAAGAGTTTCTCTTCTTCTTTGTAGCTGAAAGATACGGTTTGAGCGCCAAGGGCGTAGTTCTGGAAGTCTTCCCACTGTTTACAGCGCACCATCACTGATGGACCACCCTGAGCTGCAACTGGCGCAACGGGTGCTTGTGATGATGTTGCATTTGCTGCTGTTACAGGTGTTTCTTTTTGGCCGCTGGACATGCAACCGATTAGGTTTGTAACTTCTTTCTGTAAACCACAGATTTTTTCTTCAACTTTATCGACTTTACCGCTTAATTCGCTTGTGTCTCCCATCTGTTCGGTGACTGTAGCCAACTCATTTATGAGTTTGTCTAAGTCTCTTTCGTGCTCCTTTAAAACATTGACAATAAAGTCTAATGCTTCAAGAGCTTCATCTTTTTGTTGCGGATTCTTTGACATATGTTTATTCTACCCCCACTTTGTCTGACAACCACATAGGGCGTTAAGTATATATATGGTTAGCGAATCGCAAAATAGTATCATTGCAACTGCGTAACTATACGTATTTGTGATTCTGTACAACACAAAAACTACAGATACAAGTGCCCTAAACCCTTTGTGGGGATTAAGCTTTATGTTGTCTTGTTCTGTAGACGATGAAGCTTGCGATAACAAGCGCTATTACTGCTCCGAGAGCCGCGGCATAGATGATTGCGGTTGGAAATGAAGTGTTCTCCGGTATGTTTTGATTGGGTGGTTGGTTAGTGTTTGTCGGTGATGTTGTGGGTAATGATATTGTAGAATTGTTCGGTGCTGGTGTTGGTGTTGGCGTGTATGGTGTAGGTGTTGGTTGGGCGGGTTGATTGATTTGTTGTTGTATTAATTGGGCATTGTTGTCCATGGGTGTTTTGATGGTTGCAGCGATTTGAGCAGGATCGAGGGTTGCGGCGCTTGAACTCATAGTTATTGAAGTTACCATGTTTATCCACATGTTGCCGTTTGCGTAGGGCACAACTAAACGCAGGGTCTCAGTAAGTGGGCTTCCGTCTTTTTCGTAGGCTAAGATTACATCTGAACGTAAGGCGTCAGCTATTGGGATGCTAACTTTGTATCCATCTTGAGCTGCAAAACTCAGGGAAGCTACGCCTGGGTCAACGCCTGTTTGGTTTAGCAGTTCTGATAGAACAACTCCGCCCCAGGTGCCGCCTGTTACGGGGATTCCATAGCAGAAGATTTCGGCGGTTACCGTTGTTTTGGGGAGGGCTAGGAGTTGGTCATAGGTGATGTCTGTGGTTGCGCCATTTAGGGTTGTTAATTGTATGGTCCATTGGGGTGTCGCTGATGCGTTATGGGGTATTGTGAGGATTAGGGTGCTGGAGAGCAGTATGAGGCATAATGTGAGGGTTTTTTTCGTTTTGTTTGCCTCCTAATATAATATGATATGCCACGCGTCATACTTTTAAACATTCTTAGAACAACAACTAAAAAGCGCTAAATAAAACAATATCAGGAAAAGGGTTAAAGCTGTTTTAGCTGCTCCCTAAACTGGGTCCGTGCTTCGAAGACCCCGCATTCGCGCTCAGCCTCAACACCCATTTTATCGATACAACCCGAAAGGCCAACAACGTCAACTTTGATGTTGGTTCCCTCAGAAAGAGTCTTCAGGGTTTCTTCCAGGTAAGCCACCTCTTTTTGATTATCTTTTTCGCCCACTATTTTAGCCAGTAAAAGGTCGTTTAGGGTATAATACGCTAAAACCGCAGCCTTGGCATGTTCAAAGTTGGGGTTTGTACCTGCCAAATCGTTCTCTGCCTTTAAACCCGTGAAGTAGCTGTGTATTGCTTTGAGCACGTTTAGGGTTTCTTTGGAGGTTTCCTTAGCCACTTGACTCTTAACTGCAGCGGCAACTTTAGAGAAGTCTAAATCAAGCGGCTCCAAAGTGGCTGCCCTAAAACTATAAGATGCACCCAACGGTTGGGCGTCTGCTTCTATGCTTTTCCAGTCGATGCGTTTTTGGTGCAACCCCATCAAAACGTCAAATGATGAATCCACAATGGGCAAAGAACCATTGATAACAGCTAACAATTCGGTTTTGCGTAAAGCCGCCTTTTGAGTTTGCTCCAGTTTCCGCCGGTATTCCTCTTGCAAGACCACAAGCTCCTCATTCAACTTTGCGAAAGATGCACCCTTTTGCTTGAGAATAAACGGATAAGCTGTATCCTTCCAAGTCAGGCTAATCCAATTGCCTAAACTCTCAATAGCGGATAACTCGTAAATAGGAAATTCGTTGATAACAACCCATCGTTTCTTGATAGCGCCTTTTGCGGCGTAGAATTTGATTTTGTCTTGGGCGATTTCATATTTGGTTACGGCTGTGCCTTTATGTTTTTTTGGTTTAGGTTTAGGCGGTGCTTCTTGGGCGGTGGCGCCTGTTGGGTTTGGTTCTTTCTTTTTGCGGCCAAATAACATGATTGGGGAGTTGATTGATAGATTGTCTGGGAATTGTTTTTGGCGACTGGAAGTTATTGGACCCGCTTTGTTGTTCATGTTGCGTCTTATCTCTATCTGGTTTGTTGATTTATAAATTGATGCACAAAAACACTGCCATATTTGACAAAGGCTTAACAACCTGTGTATTCGATTTGTTGATTTGAGAAAATTATAAATATAAAATTCGTCGATTAGGCACATATGATAAATAAGCAATCATGTTTGGGCTTACTTGTTTTTACCCTGCTCTTTAGCAGTTGTCTCATACCATTTGTATCCAGTCAAGAAGCAACGCCGACTCCAACCCCAACTCCAACGCCGACGCCAACGCCTACACCGGAACCCGAAAACATATCCGTTATCATACTCTCACCCGTACATAACTACACCATCACAAACTCGTTCAACGTCAGCTTCGTTTACATACCACAGATTAACGGAACAGCAAACAAGTTTGAAGGCGCAGACTTGTACATCAACGGAAGCAAAGTTGCAAGCAACCAGACTGCAATGGCAAGCTACTCCAATAACACAATCTACCACGAGTTTTCCTCAAACGGAACCTACCTCTGGAACGTCAAAGTTCGAAACAGCACCACAGTCGTTTCCGCTAGCAACGATTTCAACTTAACCGTCTCAGTCTACACACCAGACCCAACACCCACACCAACCGCGTCTCCAACACCAACACCTACCCCAACACCCACGCCCGTTCCAACGCTGACACCAACCTTAACTCCAACGGCTTCGCCTTCACCAACTCCAGCGGTTACAAACGATGGGTTTAGCGCTTGGTTAATCGTTATCATCGCGGTCGTTGTTATCGCAGGGGTTCTAGTTACAACAATCTTATTCCTTCGGTTTCGATCAAGGTAAAAACAAAAAATATCCCTTCTTTCTTTTTTAACGTAGCCAAAGCGTTTGTTGCTCTGCCAACCCTACCCCCTCTCTATTTATAGGCTAAAAGGATGCAGAAGAAAAGCAAGTCTCAGCATGCATTTGTTGGTTTTTGGCGTTAGGATGTATGCGCTTGCAGGCTCGGTTGCTAGGCGTCTACGCCAGAGACCAAGCGGTTAGAGGTTAAGCGGTGCTTTGTTGCTTTGCCGAGGTACCCCCTCCCCTATATATAGATTAAACGGTAGGTTCAACTTTGAATTCGCGTCATGATGTTCCATATCTGTTGGGCGACTGTGGGTTAGGGAGGTTTTCTGTAAACGTTTACCCCTGTTCTGCAAGTCCACACACCCAACATACTTCCATGCTGAAACCCCGCGGTGTAATGTGAAACATGCATAACTCCGTTGTTTTCATAACTCCAAAAACGTCTTTGTGCCCTATCCTTTTGTTCTCTGCGAAAAGGTTTAGTTACCCTATACTATACAAGATACTGTCTAGGTGATTAATCGTGAAATTCGGTGTATTAGTTGAGAAAGACGAAGATGGCTACTATGTTGCCTCTGTTCCTGAACTGCCCGGTTGCCACACACAAGCAAAAACGCTTGACAAAGTGATGGAACGAATAAAAGAAGCCATCCAAGCTTGCTTAGCCGCAGAAGGACAAAAAAGCTCTGGTCGAACCGAACTTGTTGGCGTTCAGTTCGTAGAGGTTCAAGCATAAATGAGCCTAAGACCACAACCAGCAGCCAAAGTAATTAAAGCTCTATCTAAATTGGGTTTTCAAATCGCCAGAAAACACGGCAGCCATGTGGTTTTAAAACATCCAGATGGTCGCCTCACCGTTGTCCCAGTTCATTCAGGAGAAGAGATAGGTTCAGGTTTACTCTTAAAAATCATCAAAGACACAGGGCTGTCTAAGGAAGAATTTATAGAGTTACTTTGATTAACACCGAAATACTAACAATATTGCACCTCTACGTCTGTTTCGGTGTGGATAAGCATTTTTCTCCTATACGCCCGACATGCGGATAAGCCTAAAATTGGCATATCATAGAAGCTAACAAGGGAGGAACCTTGACCCCGACGCTC
>CAWALK010000015.1:0-326791 GCA_963782915.1 uncultured archaeon | reverse complement strand
AAGCGGTCGAGGAGGTTTCGATTATTTATTCGCCCAACGCGCAGGCAGTGGCTGGCCTTGCCGATGCAATCATTGGGCATTGTGAGCGGCTCAAAAACAGATTCGCCATCTTCGACTCCATAAAAGGGCAAACCCCAACAAACCTCACAAAGCCGCATGCATCCTCATATGCCGCCTTGTATTACCCATGGATTACCGTTAAGCAGAACGGGATGGGGCAGACGTATCAGGTTCCGCCCGGTGGACATATAGTCGGAATTTATGCCCGAATGATTTTGAGCGGGGTGTTCATAAGGCACCGGCCAATGTGTTAGTCCAAGGCGCCATAGGTTTAGAGTATACAGTAAGCAAAAGCGAGCAGGACAACCTCAACCCAGAGGGCATCAACTGCATCCGCAACTTCGAAGGCAGAGGCATGCTTGTTTGGGGTGCAAGAACACTCTCAAGCGACCCTGAATACAAGTACGTCAGCGTACGGCGATTGCTGATTTATCTTGAGCAATCCATCAAAAAGGGGACTGCTTGGGTGACTTTTGAGCCAAACAACGAGGTTACTTGGGCGAAAGTGAAGACGCAAATCCAAAATTTCCTAACTCAAACATGGAAAAACGGCATGCTACTGGGTACAACGCAGCAGGAAGCATACTTTGTCCACTGCGACAAAACAACCATGACTCAAAACGACATCGACAACGGCCGATTAAACGTGCTTATCGGTGTGGCAGTGACTAAGCCAGCGGAATACTTGATTCTTCGTGTGAACCAAAAGATAGTTCACCCCTAACTTCCTTTTTTTAGGAGTTTAGATTTGGGGTTGCCTGTTTTTTTATAGTTGTTGTTGCCAAAAACCGCCTATACACAACAACTACCAGAGGGCTTGGCAGGCATCTGGGTTTTGGCGTCTGCGTTTGTGTTGGGTTGCCTGTTGGTTGTGGAGGCTTTGGCAAGCAGAACAGAATTTTCATCTTAGACTCAGCGTTTGTTGCTCTGCCGAGGTACCCCCTCCCTCTATATATAGACTAAAATTCATTCCTTCCTGTACAAGACATCAAAAAACCTCTAACTGAAGCGAGGACCTTTTCCTAAGCAAGTGTATACCTGCAGGGGTGTTCTATCTTATAGACGATGCTTTTTTGGCTGTTCTATAGAGTAGCACTAAATACGATGGGCATATGTTAGAAGCAGGTGGTTAGATGGGCAATCTACAAACGAAA
Source organism: uncultured archaeon (assembly GCA_963782915.1). Taxonomy (GTDB): domain Archaea; phylum Thermoproteota; class Bathyarchaeia; order Bathyarchaeales; family Bathycorpusculaceae; genus Bathycorpusculum. The sequence goes on along the minus strand of CAWALK010000015.1, from coordinate 325,577 downwards.
TTCCAGAAAAAGTATATCGGCTTAGGCTTTCTGGTAGTATTTGTTTTACTAGTAATAGCACCGATGATACTCGCTTCACAAAAAACTAACTTTAGCGAAAAAGATTTTCCTCTTGAGATTGATTTGCCTAAAACGGCTTATAATGTGGGGGAAAAAATATCATTAAATGCTTCTATAATTAATAGAAGCGGTAAAGACGTCAATATGTCTTCTAATGGGGCAATGCCGTGTGCGTTCTTTCATAATATCAATGATACGTCTGCCCACGGTGAAATAACAATGATAGCCTACCAGATTTTGAAAGCCAACGATAAAGTATCCAGAGTTTTCGAGTATGAAGCTATCGAACCAGGCACCTATATCTTGGATGTACATTACAGCATTGGAGTCAATGGGGTTTTGATTGAAAACAAAAATAATGAAATTACCATTGAAGTAAGATAGCTATGTCTATTAAAAAATAGGCTGTCCCATTATTGCCGTTTAGGAAGCGTAAACCAAACTAATGACTTGCAATAGACCTTTTCCCACAGTTGGGCGAGGAAGAAGAGGCTAAGGCACCGCCAACCGCAAAGTTATTCTGTGCAGTTTAAACGTTTATGGTTTCATTTTTTTCCGGAATACTAACTTCGGTTAATTCACAAACCTGCTTGGAAAGCGCTTCCGCCTCTTTTAAATCGCCATGAACAAGAACCGTCCGCTTAGGCTTCAGATACTCAATTAATTGCACAAGCTCCCCTTGGTCAGCATGCCCTGAGAGCTCAATTTGGACAATTTTAGCTTGCACCGAAAATCTTTCCCCATCAATCTTTATGTAATGCTTATCTTTCGCCAGTTTCAAGGGACTGTCCGGCGGCAGATAACCTGAAGTCACAATGATCGTGTTTTCCTCAATTTCAGCCCACGCTTTCAGTAAGCTCAGACTTGCGCCTGCGTGACCAAACCCCGGCGTGCAAATAACTATGGCTGGCTCTACTATGTCGGTTGTCCGCTCAACTTCTTTCACATGCTTGTACTCAAACGGTTTCGCTCGCTTCTGCGTTTGTTGCTTGAATAAGGGCGAGTAGCCATTGAAGATTTTCGTTATTTTATTTGCGAGTTTTGAAAGCATGTAAACGTTGCATTTGGGGAGCACTCCGTTTTCAATGGCTTGGTCCACTCGTTTAGCCATCTCTTGGCTTCGGTGGAACGCGAAGGTTGGAATCAAAACGTTGCCCCTGTGCTTTATCGTATAACTAATTTCAGCGTACATTTGGTCGATGAGTTCGCTTCGCGGTTGTCTTACTGTTCCACCGTACGTTGACTCCGAAATAAGAACATCGGGCTGCTGGGGCAGCAATTGGGGGTTGCAGCCAACAAGGATTTCAGTGTCATGCAAGCAAAAATCGCCTGTGTAAAGAAGAGATTTTCCTTCGGCACGAATGCCCGTCATGGAGGCGCCGGCAACATGCCCCGCAGGATAAAGCTCAATGTTCATATCCGCTAAAGCCAACTTATCCGTGGGTAACCATGCCCCTTTCACTTCATCAACCGTTTGACTGTCAAAGCCAAGGGGGGTCCCGTTGTATTCGTTAACTTTAATCATGTCTTTGAGCAATTCAAGTGTTGCATCGCGAGTAATTTTTGAGCCCACTATAACTTGCTTATTCCTGGATTTTGAGAGGCGTAGAAGGCTTCCGGAATGGTCTAGGTGGGCGTGGCTGATTATTATTGCATCGAAGTTCTTGGGGTATTGGTCTGTTGTGCCTTCGAGTTTTATGCCGTAGTCTAAGGCAACTTTGGAGTGGTCTGTAGTAACTTCGATGCAGGAGCCGCCGACTTCTCTTGCGGCGCCTAAGACTGTGATTTTCAGATTGTTACCCCCTTTATCTAAAAACGTTACTAAATGAATTTAACGACCGGATATTAATCTAATTTGTTCAGAAAAAGCACTTTTTCAGGCGTTTCCTCAATCTCTACAAATGTATGGCTGAATTGATTGTTCTATTAGCCTATATTGCCCTTCTAATAGAAGTATCAGAAACTGTTCTGCGTGACTGCTGCAATATTGTAACGATTAATCTTTGTTTTGTGTGGTTGTGGGTGGCGTAGGTTTCTGCAGTTTTTGGTTGTTATTTGGGTTGCTTTTTCGGTTTGGGGCTTTTTTGTTTGCCTATTTGGTTGTGGGGAACGTGGTTTTTTTGCCACAACTATGTTGGTTTGGTTGTTTGTGGTTGTGGGTGTATGTTGGATTGCTTTATTTCTGAGGTTCATGGATGGGGAATTAAGCACTGGCGAGACGGTTACTTTGTCAGGGTTTTTTGGGAAAAAGAATGTGGTGCTTTTCTTCTATCCAGGTGATGAAGGGCCAACCTGCGTCAAAGTAGTGGAAGCTTTCAGAGACAGCTTTTATGGCTTCAAAGAAATGCCACGGCAGATTAACCGGTTGTGCCATAGCCGCCTACAGATACCGATGCATCAGTCGAGGCAAAATTAGTTTTTGCATCCACTATAATCGCCCAAATCAAACTCTGCGAAGGAAACAGCGCCATCAATTCCTCATCAGTTAACCATGCAGTACCGCTGCTGGTAAACGTCCGCGAAACAGGGTTAGAAACCACATTGTCGATGTATTCTATGCGGATCCGAACAGTAACGGTTTCGTTTTGGCCAAAGCCCCCTGAGACCACTATTTTGGGTTTGAAGCTGCTAATGATTGCTGGGTGGCAGTCGATTGTTTTGTTTACGCCAAACTGTCCACTTGTACCAACCGGCACTGATACTTGGCGTTCAAAAACTGCACCGTCCGCTGAAAGCCAAATCCCAAACGGATTATGCACCCGGGCAGTCCAGTTGCCAAGAAAACTTACGCCGTTGTCAATGACGGGGGCAGGGTTGCAGTTTTCGCCTATATCAACAGCGAAGAGGTTGTTTGGTTGAGAGGTAAATGATTCGAAAACGACGCCAAATAGTAATGCTTGGTCCATTCCTCCATCCACATAGATGGCTGTTTGATTGGTCGCGCCGCTTTCGCCCATCCAGAAGCGTACGTTCTGCAGTTGGCTATCAGAGAACTCTGCTTTCTTCTCAACGTTTATGCCTACTGAGTTGTCTCGGATATTGAAGCTGCAACGCTCGATTTGGCTGCTGGCATAGCTGCCCGTGGCGTTGCTAACTGATGGGTTTTTGCTATCGGGGGTACGGAATGCGATGCCCTCTGTGTCGTTGATGAATTGGCAGTTTTCAATCTTGTTGTATTCGCTCCATGTGTTAGTGTTAGCGAATTCAATTCCGACGGTGGAGTTAAAAAATTTTGAATCGGTGATTGTGGTTCCGAACGAGTTTTCGACTCTGATGGTACCGTTGATTAAGGTTAAGCCTGAGATGGTTGCATATTGGGATGCAGTGTAGTTGTCGCCGTAGATTACGATTTTATGCCCGTTGCCTTGGATGGTGGCTCCGTTGCCGACGATTTTGGCGTTTAGTTTGTTGGTGACATATACGTCGCCCGCCAGGCTGTATGTTCCTTCGTTGAGGAAAACTGATTTGCCCTGGGACAGGGCAGTATTAAGCGCTGCAGTGGCACTTTGAGAGTTGCCGCTGTCCTGTGAGAGCACATAATCATAATTTATAGGATTCGATGAGCGGTTTTCCAAAATCAAGTAGGTATTGAACCCAGTAATAACCAATAAAATCGCCAGCACAATAACGATAACGCGTTTAGAGGAGACTCTTTTCAGGGCAGCAATCATAACTTTGGGCTCAGATGGTTTAAAGTACCATGTAACAGCCAATGCTAATTAAATTTACTGGCAAACCCAACCCGCCAAACCCGAAGGTTTTAGCCACAAAAACATTAAATCTGCCCCCTCCCTCCCATAATATGAGGTTTTTTAATGCCAGAACTAAATTTTGAAGGAACAGCAACATGGAACGGCAGCACAGAATGCGCCCTAAGCGTTAAAGGCAAACAAATAGTCTCCGTCAGCCCCCCACCATCGTTTGGGGGAAAAGAAGGCTACTGCACACCCGAGGACATTTTCGCAGCTGCCTTAGCATCATGCATCAACACCTTATTCATGTTAATCGCCAAAAACAGCCAATTAGTGCTGAAGAATCTGGAAACTAAAGCAACCGTTAAAATGAACGTTGAGGGCATGGAGAAACTCATCTTCACTAACGTACACTTTGTGATGAATGTTGGTTTAGAGAAGGATGATGAGCGGGAACGCAAAAAAGCTACAACTGTTTATGGTATGGCTCAAAAGATATGCCCGATTAGGCAATCATGGGGCGAAGCTGTGCCTATAAGCTTCGAATTAAATTTCACCTAATTATCGCGTTGCACAATCAAAACGTAGCGTTTTTAGGCGACTAAAACGGCGAATACACACTATCCTTAAATATCGATGCTTTTCTATTTGCAAGCGAGGCAGATTAACCATGAGCTTACACGCCGTAGAACTAAAAGAAGTAACTAAACGCTACAACGAATTAGTAGCCGTAAACAACATAAGCTTAACAATCGACACAGGAGAAATTTTCGCATTACTAGGCCCCAACGGATCAGGCAAATCCACCACCCTCAAAATGCTAATGGGATTGGTACAGCCAACCGCAGGCGCAGTCAACGTTTTAGGCCTAGACGTACTAAAAGACCCCGTCACAGTTAAACGGCAAGTAGGCTACGTTCCGGAATCCCCAGATATCTACGAATTCTTAACAGGTATCGAGTACCTGGATTTTATCGGTGACATCTATGGTGTCCCGCCGGCTGAGAAGCAGCAACGTGTAACCGAATACCTCAAAGCCTTGCAACTTGAAGGCAGAGAAGGCGACATGATAAACAGTTACTCAGACGGTATGAAAAAGAAAATCAGCCTAATCTCAGCGTTCCTCCACAGACCCAAACTACTAATCCTAGACGAACCCCTAAACGCGTTGGATCCCAGAAGCGCAAAAATCGTCAAAGACTACCTTCATTCACTCAAAGCACAAGGCGTCACCACAATCCTCTCCACGCACGTTTTAGAGATTGCTGAGGCAGTATGCGACCGCATCGCAATCATGTACCAAGGCAACATCTTAGCGTTAGGCAACATGTCGGAACTGCGACAGAGAGCAAGCCTGCCCAATTCAGGCTTAGAAGACATATTCCTCAAATTAACCGGAACCGGCGACTTAAAACCCGTTGTTGAGGAACTGTTGAAATGAACTGGAAAAACGTCCTCTACCTCTTGCGTGTAGAACGCAAATCAGGTAGATTACTCAGAGGCATCAAAGCGACGCATTACCGCGAAAGAGGCATATTGGCTTATTGGCCTTACTGGCTCGCCGCAGTCATCGGCGTAGCTGGGGGTTTAATTGCTAACTGGATCGCAGGAGAAGTATATTCCAACCCCACCGCAATTCCAGGGTTGCCAACTCTTAGCAACGCAGCGTTAGGCTTCTTCGTATCAATGCCTACCTTTACGCTGATTCTTAGCTTAGTCTTTACAATGTTTCAGCAAATCCAACTTAGCGGCATCAAAAAAACCTCACAAGTCATGTATTGGCTACCGGTAACTTGGCAGGAACACACCTTAGCATCCGTCCTATCCAACCTATTTGGGTTACCACTCGCCTTAGTCGCGGGCTTCTCAGCCGGACTGATAGTTTTCGGTGCATTCAACGGCTTAATCGTTGCAGCACTCCTATCAACAATCGGCATGTTCGCCACCGCATTCATGGGCAGCGCACTCACAGAAATCGCCAGAGTAATACAAGTACGCTTCACCGGAGCAGTCTATAAATCAAGCGGAAGAGCAGCCGTCTACGTCCGATTAATCGGTTCACTGCTATTCTTCATAGTCCTCTACGTCATCTACTTCGCTATATTCACAGGCAACGGCTTCGTAACATTCCTCTCGACACTCTCATCATTCCAAACTTCAATTTGGTATATTCCCTTCGTTTGGGTGGGTATTGCTCTATACTACTTGTTTAGCAGTGAATTTCTGCTGGGTTTGGGATTCGTAGGTGTATCAGCATTATTCATATTGGGACTGTATTATCTTGCAATCATTCTAAACCAAAGATATGGTCTCTATGAGCCTCCGGCAATACGAGTACAAACAAGTGGTGTCTATACACCCAAAACGGGTTTACTGGGACGTCTCGGTTTATCCTCGGTTGAAGCAGCAATAATCCGCAAAGATATCCGATCATTTACCCGACGCCGAGAATTAATGGGCATATTCATCATACCCATTGTCTTCGTCATCGTATCCATCTTCAACTCAATCAACACATCCAACGCAGGCGCCGGAGAAGCAAACATAATCTTCCAAGCAATGATTTTCCTATTCCCCGCAGGCATCATGGCCATGTCAGTGGGAAACATGCTCATCGGAGAAGAAGGACAAGCCGTCTGGAGAATCTATGCCTCACCCATCTCAGCCAAAAGCTTAGTAAAGCGAAATACACCTTCCTGGTCCTCTTATCATTAATTGTCTTAATCATAACTGGAACCGTCGGTGTACTCTTCTTCAAACCAACACTCAACTTTACCATCGCAGGCTTCGCTGAAGGCATATTTCTTATTTTCGCACTAGGCGCGATTGGCTTAACATTTGGCTTCAAAGGCGCAGACTTCACCGGTACCAGAAGACAACGCATGATTCGCCAAGAATGGTCACTATTCAGCTTCATCGCATGCACCCTTGCAGGCTTAGCAATAATTGCGCCGCTTGTACCATACGTTCTAACGACGATTGCACCCTCATTCCTAACGCTAGCCATGGGTCCAGTAGAACTAACGGTTTCATTGATAATCAGCGGCGTAATTGCAACGATCTTTACAGCGGTCTTCTACAAGCTAAACGTCGACAGCGCAAAAGAACTGCTACGCAAAGCCGAAACCTAAACCCCTTTCCCTATCTTTTCTTTTTTGTCTTTTTTTCCAACCAATTAATCAAAAATAAACTGCTTACTTGTTGAACACACATTCCCTCATTATATACAGCTAATCAGCAACCTGCCAGCTGGATTAAGGATGAATTGACGATTTTTAGCCGAAAATACTGTGCATAAGCAAAACTGTTGAACACTTGCCACATAAGAAATCAGATAACTCCAATTAAGAACTAGAACACAGCGGAGGATGAAACCAAAAAGCAAAGGGGCAAAACAGCATGCAAGCGGCAGTTGGATCATTGTTGTTAATTACTTCCACGACGATGTTCACTTGTATTGTAATCGGAATTGCGGCAGGTGTGTGTATTCAAACGGTAGAAAATATCGATGATATGGCGGATCAACTAAGCCATTTAGAGACCTCATTTAGTAACCAAACAATTAATTTGTTCAATCAAACGCAATCCCTTAACTTATTTGAACCATCGCCAAATCCCTAATTTTTTTCATCTAACCATACGTTTACCTGCCTGAAGTGCAGTCGATTCACTACTTTTATGCTATCCCAACAGGCATGTTTAAAAGCGTACACCGAGTAAACTCGACGATGATATCGTATGGGGAATGAGGGAAAAGGAACAATCTTTAGAAGAAAAGACGATCGTTATCTGCTTTACTTGCCCGTTAGAGTGGTGGATGACAGCATGTTTCCGCTAAAATGCGACAGCTCCATGCCAGTTAAAGTACGCTTTAACCCAACAGACGGCAAGCTAATAGTAGAGAAATGGGGTCAAGAATAGACTCTATTTTAACTTATTTTGTAGTCTAATCACAACCACAAATTTATTTTAACTTTTAATAGCCTTTGCTTGGCAAAGAGATGCAGCTAATGTACGAAACCTACAAGTGCCCTATATGCAAAAAGGAATTTCAAAACCCCGAGGAGCTAAGGCTACATCGAATGAACGTGCATAAGGGGCAGAGTACAGAAGCAAAAATCGGGTCATCCCCTCAGTAACTTGCCTTTTTTGAGGGCACCTGTAGGAACTTGTTGTAGCAAAGGTCTGTTCGTCAACTATTTATTCAAAACAAAACATAAACTTCTAGTGGATTCAAATGAAGGAATTAACCATAACCAGCCCCGCCTTCCAAAACAACCAGCCAATCCCCGAAAAATACTCCTGCGACTACCAAAACATCAACCCACCCCTATCCATAGAGGGGGTTCCGCAAGGAAACTAAAAGCCTCGCATTAATCATAGATGACCCAGATGCCCCAAGCGGTACATTCGATCACTGGGTAATCTGGAACATTCCACCCTCACAAACCAAAATAGCTGAGAATTCAGCGCCCGGAATGGAAGGCGTTAACGGCATGGGTGAACGCGGTTACACAGGACCCTGTCCGCCTCCCGGTAAACCTCATCATTATAACTTCCGGGTTTACGCATTGGATATGCAGTTGGGATTGGGGGAAAACTCTAAGAAAAAGGACCTTGAAAATGCCCTGAAGGGTCATGTGTTAGCTGAGGGGAAACTCATCGGTTTATTTAGCCGATAAAGCTCCAACTTTTTTGCTTTAATGTTAAATAGGAACTCTACCGATTAATATCTGAAGCCATTTGAACCGCAAATTAATCTTATCCTTCGCTGCAGCGTTGGTTGTAATTGTTGTTTTATCGCTGTTTTTGGTGCAGAACTGGTTTAGCACTAACGATGGGTCGCCCCGCGAGTTCTATGTGGGTGTAATGTTTGCTTATGGCAACCAAACCAGCGAGGTTAAAGCGCTGGTTGACAAAGTAAAAGAGTACACTAACCTGTTTGTTTTGGGTTCGGTGGATTTATTCCATAACGAAACAGCCCTCACCGAAGCTTGCGACTACATAGTAGCCGCTAACCTGAACTTCATTGTACAGTTCCGGGGCCTAGACAAGTACCAATATAACATCACCGACTGGATGGTGTTTGCGCATGCCCGATATGGCAGCCAATTTCTGGGCATATACCGATATGACGAACCCGGCGGACGCCAACTCGACGGCACCCCAGACACACAACTGATCAACAGCACCGCAGCTGGTCCCAACCCAACCTATACCAGCGTATCAAAAGCGTACGTAGGTAACCTCTCATACTTCCCGGACTACTATCTGCAGTTTACACCGCAGATGTTTACCGCCGACTATGCTCTCTACTGGTTCAACTATAAGGCAGGATACAGCGCAATATTCGGCGAATTTGTCGGCAACGAAAGCAGAGAACGCCATATTGCGCTTTGCAGAGGCGCCGCAGACACTTTTGACCGCGACTGGGGAGTAATTGTCACCTGGAAATACAACCAGCCCCCCTACCTCGAAGACGGCGACGACCTATACAACGACTTAGCCTTAGCATACAGCGCAGGCGCAAAATACGCAGTGGTCTTCAGCTACCCCAACACCACTGCCTATGGCACCTTAACTGACGAGCACTTTATGTCGCTGCAACGCTTCTGGAATATGCTGCACGCTAACCCTGATAGTTTTGGCCAAAACAATGCCGAAGCGGCGTATGTGGTGCCGGCGGATTACGGGTTTGGATTCCGAAGCGCAACCGACACCATATGGGGCCTGTTCCCCGCGGATAATTTGTCCGCAAAAATCTATAGCGACGTAGAAACACTTACAGCCCGATACGGCGCAAAACTCAACATCCTCTATGATGAACCGCGAACGGCGGCTGAACTGGGGAATTATAGTCAAGTGTTCTTTTGGAACCAAACGATCAGTTAACCACCAACCTTTTGGGTCCCATTAGAAACTCTATGCCGAACCTTTAGAGGGACTGGTCTTTATGGAAGCTATAGTTGCTGCCTAATTTTCGCAGCCATCTCTTCTAGAGCAGAGCGTTCAACCACTTTAAGGTCATGAAAACTCGGCAGCTTCTGTCCCTCAAAACGTGGAACCACATGCACATGCAAATGAAAAACGTCCTGCCCGGCAGCTTTACCGCTCTGCTGAATGATACTTATACCGTCGGCTCCTGTCGCTTTCTTTACTGCAAACGAGAGCTGCTTAGCAACTAAATGGACCGCTGCAAGTTCCTTGGCTGGAATATCAAAGATGTCAACGTAGTGGGCTTTAGGAATAACAAGCGTATGCCCCATGTTTAGGGGTCTTATGTCCAAGAAAGCCAATACTGTGGCGTCTTCGTAGAGTATGCTTGAAGGTGCTTGTTTAGCCACTATTTTGCAGAATATGCAGGATTCGTCGAATGCCACTTGTCTATTCTCCGGCAATCGATTATATGTAAAACCGACTTAAATTTTTGGATGCCTCTTAGCCATTAAATTGGTGATTGCTTGGCTACAGTCACATTGCTTTAAGAGAAATCGCAGTCAATAACTTGAATGCTCATGCGATCACCCAGGTGGTCCTTAGCTATACTGTTTGTTGAACAACTGAAATGATAAAAACCTATAGTTTGGGTTCGTCAGCGATTGTTGGCTTATTTGTCTTCACACTAATTCTTTCCTGCGTGCCCAATGCGAAGCTGCTAGACAATGTTAATCAAAATGCATCAACGCAAGAGATAAGCTATCCTTCCAAAACCAGTTCAAGCCCTCTTTCAGTGACAGAACACAGAATCACCTCCTCAGAGCTAACTGCACTAAAAAACACGTTGGGCACCTACCAAGAAGACGTAAACTACAGCCACACAATTAACGGCTATAGCGCAGGGGTTAAACCGCCGACTGCCGCAGAATGGACTGAAATCGCACAGAGTGCCTATATCGTTGATAACATCGCTTATGCAAATGCAGCTTTAAGCATCGATAATTCTAAGTCACAGTATTTTCCACCTATCGGAAATCAGGGTAACCAATCCTCCTGTGTGGCATGGTCAATCGGATATTATATGGCGACGTATCTTGCGGCTAAAGAGCATGGTTGGAACCTCGCAGGGGCAACCATGAATGGAATGGAATTATCAACAAATTATCAAAGTAACGTCATGAGCCCAGCGTTTGTTTACAGCCTCATTAATTCTGGCGAAGATACCGGCGCCTCATTCGATGGCGCTATCAACCTTGTTTGCGGTATCGGAGTAAGTTCATGGAAAAACATGCCCTACAATCAAGCCGATTATTCTTCTTGGCCTTCCCAAACAGCCTGGGCTGAGGCGCCCCTATATCGAGGCAACAGCAGCGGCTACCAATATATGTCCCTGAACAACGACCAAGGCATCACCAATTTAAAAAATCTCTTAGCGTCAGGCAACCTTGCCTCAATAAACGTTGATTCCGGCAAATTCAGCGGTTTAACAACAAACGATGCCTGGACTTTGGATAACTATGTCTCGCCCCAAACAGGGCATGCAGGAACTGTTGTAGGATACGATGACAACTTTTCCTACATCGAGGGAGGAACTGCAAAGCAGGGCGCCTTCAAAATCGCGAATTCGTGGGGAGTAGGCTTTTATGGTGAAAAAATTCCCGATGGTTATTACTGGATTTCCTATGAAGCTATGAAGCAAAGCATACATTGGTGCTGCTACTTCTTTTATCAACCAAACTATCAACCGGATTTGCTTGCAACTTTTAATGTAAACGACCAAGTAAGAGGTGCATGCACCGTTACTGTGGGATTGGGAACTCCAAGCAGCCCCATTGCAACTAAGTGCTTCAACAATTATGTTATGGCGGGTTCGAGGCCGTTTCCGTTAACCAACATAGTTATGGATGTATCCGAGTTTAAAACTGTCATGCCGAGCCTCATCAACCAGCCTTTCTTCCTAAAGGCATATGAGAGTGGCAGCCAAACTGGAACAGTCAACTACTTTTCAGTTGGTAATGACACAGCCTCCGGTCTGCCAGCCTCAATTCTAAACTACCCAGCTGCAACATACGTCAACGTGACAATCAACAAAATACTACCTACGCCTACTCCTACTCCAACAGCCATACCAACTCCAACACCCACCCCGTCGCCGACTGCCACACCAACCCCTTCGCCTACACCAACAACGACTCCCGCTCCAACCCCATCTGTAACACCTGTTCCCACGCCTTCTCCAACACAAACTCCAACCCCGACATTGAATCCAACGCCTACTCCAACCCCATTGACCTCACCAACGCCCCAACCAACCATCACACCCACACCTACAACATCGCCAACCCCGACAACAGCACCCCCAACGCCGACTCCCCCACCAACCCAACCCTCCACGGCACCCACCGAAACACCGACAAACCAACCAACCCCAACAGACACAGCAGCACCCTCAATACAACCCAACCAAAACCAAGCAGACCAACAAAAACTCAATACCACAGGCGCCAGAATTAAACACGCCAATAATCATTGCCATATTAACCGTGATTGCGCTTTCCTGTTTAGCCATAAAATCTAAGCGCAAAAGCAGGTAGATGCGTTTTGTTTATATGACTGGGCATTTCATAGTTCTTTTACCTATTTGAGGTAGAAAGCTATGACTGGTTTAGAAGATAAAGTCCGTGTGGAAGTAGGTAAAGTTCAAGACCCAGAGACTGGTCAATCATTCGATGAGATGCAGATGATACAGAGCGTCAAAGAAACAGAACCGGGCACAGTAACCGTTGAGTTCGTTCCCACAAGCCCGTTTTGTCCAATCGCATTTAAACTCGCCTCAGACATCCGTGACGCAGCTAAAACTGTTCCGGGCATAAAAAAAGCCGTTGTTTACTGCCGCGGTCACGCGATGGAAGAACAAATAAACGAAATGACCAACAAGCAATAAACCTGTTTTATTTTTTATTTTATTTCATTCTGCTAAACGCCCATGTGCCAACTCCGATCATAACGGCATCAAATACCACGATTACGCCTATGTTGATGTAAAGTGGGTGTAGTGGAGTCCAAGCGGAACCTAAAATCACCGTGCGCAAAGCATCAACCCCATACGTTAACGGGTCAAACGCAGAAGCAACCTGAAGCCACTCGGGCGTGCCCGGGCCAGCAATTGGGAATAATGCGCCGCTTAAGAAGAACAATGGCAGGTTGATGAAGGTTTGGATTGCACCGAAATTCTCTAAGCTACCCATGAAACTGGCAAGAATCAAGCCTACACTGACTAAGCCAACCGTGATTAGCAGCATAACTGGCAGAGCTGCAAGCAATGTTATGGGGTCGAATGGGATGCCTAAGATGAAGCCGAAAGCAAACACGATTATGCCCTGAAATAGGGCAGCGGTGCTGTCGCCAAGCATTTTGCCAAGAAAAATCGTGAAGCGCGAAACCGGTGAGACAAGAACTTCTTTCATGAAGCCGAATTCTTTGTCCCAGATTACGCTAATGCCCATAAACATCGCAGTGAAGAGCAATGTTTGTCCGATGATGCCTGGGAAAAGGTACTGTTGATAATCAATCCCCGGAATTACCAATCTTGCGCCGAAGCCGGCTGCGAAAACTACCAGCCAAAGCAGCGGCTGAACAAAGCTGATGATGACTCTTGCTCGGTCGCGGATGAAACGTTTGAGTTCTCGCAGCCAAAGCGTATAGAGCGCACGGAATTCGGTCATCGTATCGCTCTCCTATGCGCCGCAGCTAATCCATGCAACTCTTTAGTTGGGTCTTCACGGATTGAGCGGCCAGTATAATGCAAAAACACATCTTCCAAGTTGGGTTCTCTAGATGAGAGGGATTCTACGTAGATGTTATTTTGGGTGGCTATTTCCATGATGCGGGGCATCGCTAATTTGCCATTATGTATAGTAATCTCCAATGCGCCATCGACTACGCGGGTTTTGTTGAATCCTAACCATTTAGAAACTAACTGCGCTAACTCATCAAGGTTATTTGCCTTGACAGTTACAACGTCGCCTTCCAAGGTATCCTTAAGCTTCGAGGGTGTATCCAGAACCACGATTTTGCCGTGGTCCATAATTGCGATGCGGTCTGAGAGCCGATCTGCCTCATCCATGTAATGGGTTGTTAAGACGACGGTGATGTCGTGTGCTTGTTTGAGTTCACGGATATACTTCCAGATGTGATCCCGTGTCTGCGGGTCCAATCCCACGGTTGGTTCATCAAGGAATAATACCTGTGGGTAATGAATCAAGCCCCTGCCAAGTTCGAGCCGCCGCCTCATTCCGCCTGAGTAAGTGCGCAGTAAATCGTCGGCTCTGTCTTCGAGTTCAACGAGGTTCAATATGCGTTCAATGCGTTCACGCTGTTCTGAAGCTGGGACGCCATAGAGGTTGGCGTGCATGTAGAGGTTTTCTCTTGCGGTTAAGCGGTCATCTATGGATGGGTCTTGGAAGACTATGCCGATTGATTTGCGGACTTTGTTAGCTTCTTTTACGAGGTCAAACCCGTTTATGGTTGCGGTGCCTGAAGTTGGTTTTAGGATTGTGCAGAGCATGGAGACGGTGGTGGTTTTTCCTGCCCCGTTAGGTCCTAAAAGGCCAAAGATTTCGCCTCTTTCCACGGATATTTCGAGGCTGTCTACTGCTTTGAAGGTCTTGTAAGCCTTTGTCAGTTGGTGGGTTTGGATGGCGTATGGCATAGTTTTGTCGCTTATTGCATTGGAATATTTGGCAGATTTAAGGGTGTTCCCTATTTTTACTTACTTCCCTTATCTGCCGCTAAATTCAGCAACATTACCTCTTAAAACTTTTAAGTTAGCCCAATGTAGCTCTTTAAACGGTTCAGCGGTATGTTCGATTTCATTTCCATGTGGAAAAACCCCAAAATGGTAGCTTTCACCTTTACGACGGCTCTGTTGTACATTGCACTTCTTTACCCTTTTCATGGGCTCAACTTTTTTGGTGGATCAGTCGATTTTGGACGAATGGCTATTGGCATTCCTGTAGCGTTTCTCTTTTCTTTTCGGTCCAGCGGCAGCATGGGGTGCAGCTATAGGCAATTTGCTTTATGGCATGGCGACTTCACCCGCACCCTTTGAGATAACGGATGCTTTTGGTTTCTTCGGTAACTTCCTAATCGGATACATACCTTACAAGCTCTGGACAGGAATAACCACTGAAAAGCCTGATCTCAGAAGCTTCAAAAAGCTGGCACTGTTCATCGGCACAGCCATTATGGCAAGTACAATCTGTGGGTTACTGATTGCTGGAGCACTCCTTTGGCAGAAACAACTCCCATTTGTAATGACATTTGTTACTATAACTACAACAAACGCTCTCTGGGCAATAGTTGTGGGTTCCATCGTATTGGCTTCAAGTTATGGGTTCATTAGTAAACGCAAGCTGCTCTACACCGATATATTGGGAATAAAGGTGCAGCCTTCATGGATTAAGGTAAGAGCGATAGCGGTTTTAGTTTTCGCTATCACTGCGGTTCTATGTGTTATTTTACCTGGATTAATCACTCTGGACACGCTTGTAATACTGCCTCTTGCCACAGTCGCGCTTGTTGCAGTAGCAGTAGCCTGCAAATAACCATAAAGCTTCATGATGCCATGGGTGGGTTGGAAATGGGGCTCTTAAAATTTTTAAGATACCTATCCGTTGCTTTGTTGTAGGATTAGGGCATGCTGGATTTAATTGCAATGTGGAAAAACCCAAAGATGATAGCTTACGCCCTTTTCACCGCATTGCTGTATCCCGCTGTTATGTACCCTTTTTTGCAATTTTCTTTTTTTGGTGCAAACGCTGATTATTTACGTGTAGGCGTAAGTATTCCAGTGGCGTTTTCGTTCCTGTTTGGTCCCGCTGCCGCTTGGGGCGCAGCGTTCGGTAACGTTATCTACGATATCTTTACTAACAGCTTGAATGCTGCAAGCTATTTCGGGTTCATCGGCAACTTCCTAATCGCATATATACCCTACAAACTTTGGACGGCTATGATAAATGAGAAGCCTGATCTTAGAAGCATCAAAAAAGTTGCATTGTTCATGGGTTTGGCTGCTTTAGCCTGCACCTTATGTGGATTAGCCATCGGTTGGGGATTGTACTATTTATGGCCGAACTTCTGCCCGTTCGTTATGACTTCAGCCACCATTTTTGCCACAGATGCTCTTTGGGCAATCCTCTTAGGTCCTGTTATTTTGGCGCTTAGTTACGGCTTTTTTAGCAAACGCAAACTCCTCTACACAGACATCCTGAAAATAGAGGCTAAATCCTCCTGGAATAAGGCAAAAAGTTTAGCGCTTCTGGTTTTTGTTGCAAGTACCGTTTTATGTTTTGTTCTGCCAGGATTTTATAGTATGGATTCTTGGATGCTGCTGCCGTTTGTTGCAGATTCACTTGTAGCAGTACTAATCACATGCTAAACCATCAGTCTTGATTGCCCAGTAAGTATCCGCCGAATCCAATCAAGCCCAGAGTCGTGGGGTAAGCAACCATACGTTCCAGTGCACCTGCGCCAAGTCCCAGTGCACTCGTATTGTGTGCAAGCAAGAATACTACAAACGCAACTAACGAAAACCCACCCAAAAAAGCGGATATGTACCGAAACGGCGACTTGGTTATTTTATAGGTGGCTAATGCAGCTAGTGCTCCGACAACGAAAGCTAACAGGGCTGCAATACTATGAAGCATGGGTATGCCGTTGATTACGAACGTGTTTTCTGGAAAGATTCCAACACCTAACGAGCCTGCACCAGCGATAGTGTAGAGATACGCCAATTTCCCTAAATGAAAATGTCGTTTGATGAAGAATGAGGCGATAATAATTGTAATGCCAAACAGCATAACTGATGGGTTAAAGATAACCGCTGAAGGCTTACTCCATACGCCTAAATCGCTAATAACATTGTTTGCAACACTGTAGTCGGGGTAGATTGATTCGGCGATTATTAGGGCTAAAACAAATTGGATGCCGCCAACGGTTAGGAGTGTCCCTGCAATCTTGGCATCCTTAGAAGTCATAAATGAATTAGAATTAACTTGATATTTAAGGATTAATTTTTCTAAAAAAGGGTTTAGGGGCATTATATGCCGCTACATCGTTTGTTACATCTTTGGCATGAGCACTTTATCGATGGCATGGCAAACTCCGTTATCAACCACTAAGTCGGGTTTTGTGATGTTTGCACCGTTAACTTTCATGTCTCTGTGCATGTGCCACCGTTTATTGTCTATGCGTAATTCGCCGCCTGAAAGCGCCTGCAAATATTCATGCTCAGCCAAGTCTGTAGCCATAAGTTTTCCATCTACAACATGGAAAGTTAGAACCGCTTTTAGTTTGGCTGTATCTTTGAGGAGCATGTCAAGTTCAGCTTTGGGTATTTTGGCGAATGCTTCATCAGTTGGGGCAAATACCGTGAATGGACCTGGACTCTTCAAGGTTTCAACTAGCCCTGCTGCTTTTACGGCTTCTACAAGTGTGTTAAAGATGCCCGAAGAAACTGCTGTATCTACAATATCTGGCAAAATTTTTCACCTCCACTACAATTAGAACTTAAAAATCGCATATGAAATGAGGGTAAAATTGTAGATAAACCTTGCCTAAGCTTGTAGGCAGGGTATTGTAGCTGCGAAAGAGCGGTTGCTTATTCGGGGCATTCCGTAATCTGCGGGTTCTGGCTTAACTGGTTTAAGTCGCTGCCTATTGTGACGACATCGCCGACTGCTGAAACCAGCGATGTAGGCATGCATACGCTTGAACTTCGAAACCGCTTCTTAAAACCCAAAGTATCAGATGCTGCGCTTGACAGTTTTACTTGCAGATGCGTTATTTGCCATGTGGTGGTGTTAACTTCTGCACCCTTCACTTCACCTAGTTTGCTGCCCCCTGCTGCGATAACATCCTTTCCTGATAATTCATCAACACTTACCAAAAACAACTCACCAAATAGAATTTTCTCAACTGAAAATAAATCACTTCTGGCATCTAAGCCCATGGAAGCCTCAAGGATTCTGGTACTGGTAACGCCAAAACGCTTTGTAAGGCGCTTCTAAGCCCATCTGCCAAAACGCAGCGGATAACTCGCCAAAGTGAACCATGTCTTCCAACACCATATGCGTCAGCACTGTTTCAACATTAACTTGAGGATATGGCTTGTCGCCCCATGGCACACTGATTAAGCGGTTGAGTTCTTGCGGTGAGAGCGTGTTGAGGTATTTGTCTGTGTCAAGGTGTACCTTTTGCATGTATGTTCTAAGTGCGCTGATGTCATTGAAGGCGTTGAAGTCTGGGTCCACCCACAAGCTAAACCGGTCGGGTATTATGTAGTTTATCCATCTGTCCTCTACAAGGGTTAAATGCACAAAAACATCACGCAAACAATCGAAACTCAAACCCCGCGAAGCAATTACATCAGCCCATGACAGCTTTGAGATCGCTTCAAGATAAGACTCCCGAACCGTATGGTTATAGCGGATTAAATCGGTGACTTGCATAAAACAGGTTTACCCCCAGTTGCTATTTAAAATTTGGTTGAACTGCAAACCTCATATGATAGCGGTTACAATAAGCCTGCATGGCAGAGACCAAAACTGGAACAATCGAGTTTCCAGAAAACTTGACTATCATCGGCAACCTTGCACTCGCCTTCTGGATCGCTTTGGATACGTTGGCTTTCCTGCTTTATGATTTAGTTGTCGGAGTGGTTTTTCTCTTAGCAGCCCTAATCGCAGTATATGGCGTTCTCAAGTTTCTTGGTTGCCTGCGCCCCTGCTATAACTGCAAAAAATGCACCTTTGGCTTGGGCAGATTAGCGGCGCTCTATTTTGGAAAACGCAGCCTCAAAGACTACCAATACAACTACAAGCTGCCCACTGCGATTTTCTTTTATCTGCTAATTGGACCATTTCCAATTGTGTTTGCATTGTTCTCTTTTATTCAAGACTTCACTGTCCTAAAAGGAGCTGTTTTCGTTTGCCTGCTATTGTTTACAGTGTATAGTGGTTTGACGTGGCGAATGAATAAGCCAAAATTGCTAAAGTAAAATATAACAAGCATTTGTTGCGTGCTGACTCCCTCCCCTTCTATAACAGTAGATCAATTTTTTTTGGCTTTGGAGCTTGTGGTTTGCTCCTCAACCAGCCTGCAATCCAAACCAAACGTAGAACCAAAAAAGCAGCCGCTAGCCAAGTCCGCCGAAAGATGATGTTTTTGCCATTATCTTTCTACTAAAAAACAAACCCCAACATTGGCTAAACTGACCACAAATTATTCTAGTCGGAATTCAACTGCAAACAAGACCTCAATAGAACCCAATAAACCCATAGCTGCCCAAACAGAAAGAGGGCACCCATACAATCTACAAGCACCATCTATGCCTTTTTATCCTTTATATAACAGTAGATCAAAAGTTTTTATCGGAATAGCGCTGTAACCAGCTTTTGGGTATCAAGCGTGACTAGTTACAGCGCCATCCCTAGACGAAGGGATAAGCTAAAGGCTTACTTATATTTTAAAGAAACAATCGGCAGCTTCCTTAATCTCAAACACGCCCGAAATAGCCAAGAAACCACCAAAACGCTCATCCTAGCAGCAATAAACAACAGCTACATAGAAGGGTGCGCACAAAACCTCCAACTCTGCCGCCAAACAGTCAGAAACCACCTAAAACAACAAAACCCTCAACAAATACTCCAAATCAACCGGCAAACAATCCAGCAAATGAAACAAAAAGGCGCCCTAAACAAGCCACTGGTTGTAGCCATAGACTGGCATGATGAAATGTACTACGGTGACCCTAAAGCAAAAGGCGTAGTGGGAACCCAACACAAGAACGGCTCAAACCATGCCTACAGATATGCAACGATAAGTGTTCTCTACAACGGTCAGAGATTAACCTTAGCAGCAGCAACAATGATTCATAGAAGCAAGCTGTGGCATGTCAGTATCTTCCTAGACTGTGTCTCTGAGTTGGGCTTAACAGTTAAGCTGGTGCTGTTGGATCGAGGCTACTTCTCCACTCAAGTGATAAACTATCTAGATGACGCCAAAATAAAGTACATAATGCATATTCCTTGGCATAAGGAGCCCTTAAGAGCCAGGATTGGATGTATTTTATACAACGACTACGCATAAGAAGTCGGTTTTGGATCAGGCGACTTTTAGGCTTGTAACTGTGCGTCAAAACAAGAAGCTGCTTATTTTTGCTACCAACACCATGTTTAAGCCCAAGGTGCTTAAGAATACGTTTAGGCGGCGTTGGGGGATTAAGACTTCTTATCGTATGATTGGGTTGTTTTTGGCTAAGACTACCTCTAAGCTCTATAGGTTGAGGCAGCTGTATTTCTTTTTGGCGGTTGTACTCTATAATTTGTGGGTTTTGTGGAATTTCAGGCGTAGAAGGCGTGTTAGGACGTATGCTCTTAAGAATGCTGTTAGGTTGTGTTTAGTCTTGTCTTGGCTGCCTGATTTGGAGGCTTACGGTTGATTTTTAGAGGAGGTGAAACACGATTTTTTGATCTACTGATAAGGGAGGGGGTAGGTGCTCTGAGGTAGGTAGGTCCTGTTAAGTCTGAAACTGAATTGCTTGGGGGAAACGCTACAACTAACCTGCAACCCGAACCAAACGCATTGCACAATAAAGTCCGTTAGTTGTTGTAGTGTAAAGGGGCTTTTTGGTATCAACAACTATAGAAAAACAAGATAACCCCAAAAATTATATCCACTGATAAGAAAATGGAACCGCCTTTGTGAGCAGATAGGGACCTTCAAACTAATAGCCTCGAGCAATGGAAGCCACCGCCGAATAGAATACCCCTTGATTATGTAGGTTTAAATCTACATCCTGAAATAGTTCTCTTAAAGGAGCACAAGCAATCTGTCCTACATCTTCAACATACCCTATCGAGGCAACAGCTAAACTCAAGCAGGTAATGGAGAAAGTCAACGAAGACAGAAAACTGCAGACTTACTGGAAATGCTCAAACGTAATGGCTATTGAACGCATGGGCTACACTGACCATGGACCAACACACGTGAAAATCGTTGCGAACATCGCTTTAAAGCTTCTGCGGATTCTTACTGACAAAAAACTGATTACTCCAAGCATAATTGAAAACTATAAAATGGAGAACGACGACGCAGAAGTCGTTGTGGTTTTAGGCTCAATACTTGCATGATTTAGGCATGGTTGTTCAACGGCGAGACCATGAAAAATACAGCGCATTCATCGCCTTGACATCCTGCAGAATCTGCTTAACACCCACTTACAAGGAGGAAGAAATAGCAATAATCACCTCTGAAGTCCTCCATGCCATAGTTACCCATGAGCAGCCCCCAAGCAACGAACCCACAAACAGAATCCTAACCAAAGAAGCGGGAATCGTCGGAATCGCAGACGCCTTAGATATGGAAGCAGGAAGAGCACGCATCCCTTTTCAAGCAGGAAAAGTCGACATACACGCAGTCTCAGCGCTGTCAATAGAAAAAGTAGATGTTGAATTAACCGAAGACGCACCTAAACCCATCACCATCAAAATTAAAATGTCCAATTCAGCAGGCGTTTTCCAAATCGACGAGCTCCTAAAACCCAGAATCGTCAAGTCAGGCTTGGAACAGTTTTTCCATGTAATCGCCGAAATCACAGGCGAAAAAGAAAACCGCATAATCGAAAAATTCGAAATATAAGCCGTTTTTTGAGGTTAAACCTTGATTCATGAATACGATGTAGTGGTTATAGGTGGAGGAATTGCCGGACTCTACACTGCACTTCACTGCAGCACAAGATAACTGTCGAGTGGCCGTAGTCAGCAAAGTGCATGTTACACGTTCGCACTCCGTAGCCGCACAAGGCGGAATCGCCGCAAGCCTCGGCAACGAGGAAGAGGACAATGCGGATTGGCACTTTTATGATACCGTGAAGGGCAGCGATTTTTTGGCTGACCAAGACGCATGCGAAATTTTAGCAAAAGAAGCCCCCGATGCAATCTATACGCTGGAGCATCTGGGCGTACCATTCAGCCGAAACGCCGAAGGCAAAATTGAGCAGCGCCGATTCGGCGGACACACCAAAAACTTCGGTGAAGCCCCCATCAAACGAGCATGCTACGTCTCCGACAGAACAGGCAGAGCAATCATGGACACCCTCTACGACCACTGCCAACAAAAAAACGTAGCCTTCCACAACGAAGTCTTCATCCAGCAACTACTCTTCTCACAGAACACTTGCTGTGGCGCAGCCGGATACGACATCGCAACCACATACTCCGCATGTTTTCCAAGCAAAAGCCGTCGTGCTAGCTACTGGGGGATGCGGAAAAATCTATAAAACCACAAGCAACGGCTACGCATCAACCGGCGACGGATTCGCATTGGCATTGGATGCCATGTTGCCGCTGGAGGATATGGAGTTTGTGCAGTTTCACCCAACAGGCATCTATGGGCTTGGGAATTTTAATCAGTGAAGCTGCAAGGGCTGAAGGCGGAATTTTGCGCAACGGTTTAGGCGAGCGTTTCATGGAGCGTTATGCGCCGACTTTGAAGGATTTGGCGCCAAGAGACATCGTATCACGTGCAATCCTAAAGGAAATCGCCGAAGGCAAAGGTATCGACGGGAAAGACTACGTCCACTTGGATCTCACGAGAGTTGGGCAAAGAGCGCCTAAACCAGAAACTGCCTGAAATCACCTCTTTTGTGAAAACCTATTTGGGCATTGATCCCAGCTGAAGCGCCGGTTCCTGTTGCGCCGACCTGCCATTACATGATGGGCGGAATCCCAACAGACACACAAGGACATGTTTTAACCGATACTGTTGGCTCGGTTTTGCCGGGTTGTATGCAGTGGGCGAATGCGCATGTGTTAGCGTTCATGGCGCCAACCGTTTAGGCTGCAATTCGCTGATTGATTTGGTTGTTTTTGGCAAAAGAACCGGCGAAAGCGTTCTTGCGGATATTAAGGGTAAGGGTTTGGTGGCGCTTCCACATGCAAGCGCAAAGCGTTGTGGCTGATAAAATCAGCAGTTTGCTGGAGTCTAAAGGAACGGAAAAGGTTTCGGTTTTGCGGGAAACGATGCAGCAGTTGATGACGGAGAAAGTCAGTGTTTTCCGGGAAGCAGGCAGCCTTGAATCGGCGTTGGCTGAGATTAGGCAACTGCGAAAAAGATGCCTAAACGTGGGCTTAACACAACAAATCCACAATTTTCAACTATGAACTGCAGGAAGCACTTGAACTAAGCAATATGCTCCATGTCGCAGAAGTAATTGTTTACTCGGCTCTTGCACGCAAAGAAAGCCGAGGTGCACATTTCCGAAGCGACTACCCCCAACGCAACGACGAAGACTGGCTAAAGCATACGTTTGTAACTGAAACCGCTCTGGGGCTTGAGGCAAGCTACAAGCCTGTTTCGATTACCCGGTTTGCGCCTGAAAAAAGGAGGTACTAACATGCTGGTTACCTTCAAAGTTTACCGCTTCAACCCCCAAACCGACAAAGAACCCCACTACGACACCTTCACCGTTGAAGCAGAATCCAATGAGCGGTTGCTGGATTGCCTAAACAGGATTCGCTGGACACAGGACAGTTCGCTTTCTTTTCGGATGTCTTGTGCTCATGGCATCTGCGGCTCAGATGGGTTGACGATTAACGGTCAGGCTGCGTTGGCTTGCCAGAAACTGGTCAAAGACTACGATTATACTAAGGAGATACTGGTTGAGCCGCTGCGGTATTTTGAGGTTGTTAAGGATTTAATCGTTGATTTAGAGCCGTTTTTTATGCGGATAAAATCGATAAATCCCCAAACACCAGAAGCCATTACCAACGGTGACCCAGTAAAAGAGCGCATCCAAACCGTTGAACAACGCAACCAATACAGCGACGCCATAAAATGCATCCTTTGCGGCTGCTGCTACAGCGCCTGCCCAGTCCTTAACAACGAAGACCATGAATTCATCGGTCCAGCAGCAGTTCTGCGTGAACAACGCTACATATTTGACAGCCGAACCGCCAACGCGGCAGCACGATTAGCGATTATGCAAAAACCCCACGGCGCCTTTAGCTGCAAAAGCTACTACAAATGCACCCTCGTCTGCCCAAAGAACATTAAAGTCACAGAAGCAATCCTTAGGACAAAAAAGAAAATCTTATCTGAGCAGCAACCAATAGAGCAGTAAGATGGCGAGTTGGGTATGGATACACGCAGAGAAATTGATCCGTTAGGCGAAAAGCTGATTCCTAAAGATGCCTATTTTGGTATTCAAACTTATCGTGCAGTGGAGAATTTTCCAGTTAGCGGTCTGAGGGCTTCGCCGCAAATCATCAAGGCTTATGTGCTCATTAAGAAGGCTGCGGCAACCGCCAACATGCAGGTGGGTTGGCTGGATAAAAAAATCGGGGAAGCCATCATAGCAGCCTGCGACGAAGTACTCGCGGGTAAATTCCAAGATCAATTCGTGATTGATGTTTTCCAAGCTGGCGCAGGAACCTCGTTTAACATGAACACCAACGAAGTCTTAGCCAACCGAGCTTTGGAGATTTTGGGCAAACAGAAAGGCGACTACAAATCGCTGAGCCCAAACGACCATGTAAACATGGCACAATCAACCAACGACACTTACCCAACGGCTTTGCATGTTTCGGTTTTGATGGCGCTCCAACCGCTGCTAAAAACGCTCGATGACCTCGCAGAAGCTTTCTTGGAACTTGGCAAAAAGAACGCCCACGTGCTAAAGTCTGGCAGAACCCATTTACAGGATGCTGTACCGGTTACGATTGGGCAAGAATTCTCCGCTTACGGCTCAGCAATAGCCAATGCAACTGCTGAGTTGCGAAAGCGACAAGAGAATCTCTATTTGGTTGCTTTGGGCGGAACAGCCACGGGTACAGGCGCAAACACTCATCCGCAGTACAAGGAGTTGGCAGTGGCGGAGTTGGCGAAGTTGACAGGTTTCCCGCTAAAGCCTGCAGGCGACAATTTTGAGGCACTTCAAAGTCACAGAAGGGCACAAACGGTTTCAAGCGGACTCAAAGAATTAGCACTCGAGCTAATCAGAATCGCCAACGACTTGAGGCTATTGGCTTCTGGACCCACAACCGGCATAAACGAAATCACTCTGCCACCAGTGCAGCCTGGCTCCTCGATTATGCCTGGAAAAGTTAATCCGGTAATGGCGGAGTGCCTCGACATGATCGCCTACCAAGTCGTCGGTAACGATGCAGCAGTTTCCATGGCAGTACAAGCTGGGCAACTGGAACTTAACGTGATGACTCCGGCAATCGCCTACAACATGCTCTTCTCCATCCAAATCCTTGGCAACTTCATTCCAGCATTCACAGACCGATGCGTCAAGGGCATAACAGTAGATGAGAAACGCTGCGAACAATACCTCGAAAAGAACCCCTCAATGGCAACGCTTCTGGCACCTAAAATTGGCTATTTGGAAGCTGCAAAGATCGCTAAACAAGCCCAAGCTGAGAACCGCACGGTAAAAGAAGTCGCGTTAGAGAAGGGTTTGCTGTCTAAGGAGGAGCTGGACAAGATTTTCAGCCGCAAAAACCTCCTAAACGAACAATAAGCGTGGGTTTGTTGCTCTGCACAGAGACCCCCTCCCTTATTTATAGGCTCGACAACTGCTGAGTGGGAGCTTTGTGGGTTGGTTGTTTGTTAGGCGGGATTTTGGGTTGATTTGGGTTTGTTGTGTTCTGAGCTGGATTTGCGTGTAACTGTTTTGGGTTTGGTTGATGCTGTCTTGTACTGGTTTAGTTTGTTTCTATTTTAGTTGTTGCTGTGGACCCCTCTTATTTCAACAACAATCAGGGCAATACAAAAGTAAAACCCTACTGGTTCCACCAGGACGATAGCTGCGGTTTTAGCCTATTTTTTAGCCTCTGCCAACGCATACACCGCTGCTTCATTTGCCCCACAATCAAAATATGGATTTGTTGCAGCTTTTCTTCTGATATACTTATTCTGCATGCTGATATGCTTTTAAGTAAGAAAAAACATTATTTTCAAATCTGCACATTGAGGCTAACTGTTTGGGAAAGAAAAAAGTATTAAACGAAGGTTCAATCAGCGAAATGACTTATCCCGGTCAGGGCGAAGTCTTAGGCGTAGTTACAAAGCTGCTTGGATTCGACCGCATCATGGTTAAATGCCAAGACGGCGCTGAACGTCTCTGCCGTATACGCGGAAAAATGAAACGCCGTGTATGGATACGCGAAGGCGACATAGTCATTGTTTCACCATGGGATTTCCAGACTACCGAACGTGGCGACGTCGTGTGGCGTTACACGCATGCTCAGGCTGAAAACTTGAGACGCAAGGGTCTCTTAACCATCTAATCCCACCCTTTTCCATTTTCCTTATTAAAATCGAATGTCTTTTTGATTTGTTAGGGTATCTCTGGCTTGAGTGCTTTAAATACTCGGTAACTAACTGTTTTGTGAATACTTATGTCGCATAAAGCTCGTGAACGCCTAGACCACCTCGAAAAAGCAGTGGAACGCAGAGACAAAATGCTAGACCACGACAAATCAAAAGACCGTGCCACAGTCGAAGAAGTCTTTGATAATACAACTCGCATGGTTGTTTTTGACTTAATGAACAGTGGTATATTCTATGAATTAAACGGCGTTATTAGTGCAGGTAAAGAAGCACGGGTTTACTGGGGCACCACAAAAGAAGGCGGTGATGTAGCGGTAAAAATCTACCTAACCTCTTCTGCCGAATTCAAAAGTGGCATGCACAAATACATTGAAGGCGATCCCCGCTTCAAAGACGTTAAACATGATACACGTTCATTGATTGGTGTTTGGGCACAGAAAGAATTCCGCAATTTAAGAGAAGCCGACGAAGCCAAGGTACGTGTGCCAAAACCTATTGCAGTCAAAAGTAACGTGGTAGTTATGGAGTTCATTGGAAAGGGCGGCGTTAGAGCTTCGACATTAAAAGAGGACCCTCCTGAGGACTCTGAGAAAGTTTACAAAGTAATCGTCACTTATCTTAAGCGGCTTTATCAGAAAGCCAAAATTGTCCACGGCGACTTAAGCGAATACAACATTATGATGTGGAAGGGCAAACCAGTAGTTTTCGATGTGTCACAATCCGTTGCTATTCAGCATCCCCTTGCCGATTTCATGTTAAAACGTGACATAGCAAACGTGAATAGGTTCTTTAGGCGCCAAAACGTAGATGTTATTCCAGACGAAGAATTGTATAAGTTGGTTGTTGGTAAATAATGCCAGGTCCAGACATGTTTGTAAAGATTCCAAAAGAGCGCGTTGGTATACTAGTTGGTCCAGAGGGTAAAACAAAAAAGTACATCGAAGATAAGCTTCAAGTCAAATTGGACATTGACAAAGAAGGAAGCGTCACAGTTATCCTCCATGAGAACTGCCCTGATCCATCGCTGCTGCTAAGAGCCAAAGACACAGTAACAGCCATCGGCAGAGGCTTCCCCCCTGAAACAGCCTTCCGGTTAATCCGCAACGAAGACGACATATTCGACATGATTGATCTTCGCTTGATTTTCGGCCGCTCAGACTCTGATATGAAACGCATAAAAGGCAGAATCATCGGCACTGAAGGCAAAACAAGAAAACTCATCGAAGAACTAACAGAAGCCGACGTGGTTATTTACGGGCACACTATTGGAATAATCGGCAGCTTCGAAGAAGCAGATGCAGCACGCAACGCCCTACAAATGATAATTGACGGCTGCGAGCATCATACGATGTATAATTATTTGCAGAAGAAGCGTACTGAGCTAAAGAAAGAGAAAATGAAGCTCTGGGAAACGCCGCCGGAAAAAAGATAAATCCACCCATTTTTTGGGTCCTCATTTTGAGAAAACCCTACAGGAAATAGGGTGTGCTTACCTCAAACAGGTAAGCTCCGATTATTGACTGGCTGATTGTTAAAAGCAAAAGCGCTATTCCCGCTTTAGGGTTTGCTTCATAAATTTTTGCGCCGACCCAATACATCGGCAGAAGCACCACAGCGTACCTGACTGTGCTGGGCAAATAAGAGAGCATGAATATGACGAATATCATTGCTGCGTAGAATGCCCAGTACTTTACGGTTTCTTTCTCAACAGAAAAAACAAATTTAGCCTTGAGCAGGAAGTACCCGATAGGTACACACATCAAAGCAATCGATACAACATAGAATAACTGGAAAATATTGGGTGTCTCAATGGCGGGGGTAACTTGGCTGCCTAAACTCAACAGCTGCTGTGTAATCGGCTGATACACCTGCCAATTCAAATTATGCGCAACAACCTGAATAGGAAACACGCCACCAGCCAAAAAATAACCCGCCAAACTAAACCACAAATAACCCGACGAAACAGCCACCGAAGACGCCAAAAGGGCAAATGACTGTTGTTTGTTTTCTCTAAATTTTAAGATCGCTGCAACAGCGAAGGGTATAGCTACCAAAAAGCCGTCGCTACGAGTCAACGAAGCCAACAACCCCAACGCTACTGCGCCTGATAGCTTGTTTTGTTCAAGATAGTAGAATGCGCCTAACATGAATGCCATGAATAGGGCTTCTGTAAATACTGCAGAGAGAAAGATTGCACCCCCACAGAAGGCATAAAAAACCGTTGCAGCAATCGCTATTCTTGAACTTTTGAAAAGTTTCTCTGATAGTTTATAGAGGAAAAAAATGCTTACAAAGAATGCTATGTTGCTGATAAGAAAACCTGACAGCATCAGCGCATGAGCAGTAGAAAGAATCGGCGTAAACAGCAGCGACCCGGCTTTCATAGTTGCTGGATAGAGAGGAAAAAACGCCCACTCCGCCCTGGCTAACGTTGGAACGGCTTGGCTGTCTTTAAACTGGGAAAACATCGCTATATCGGGGTATCCTGTGGGGTAACCGGTGTTTGCGATTCTTAGGTAGATATCTGAGTCCCATCGGCTAAACTGACCTATAAAGGGAAAAGAGTTGACTGATGCTACATCCATATAGTTGGGGTTAACGTATGCGAATGATTGGTTGCTGATGGTGGAGACAGCGAACAGTACTGCTCTTGATAGTATGGCGATTAATAGTATTTTGTAGATGGTTTTCATTGGTTCAACCAGTCAGGGCCTATTTGTTTAGCCAAAACAAGCGCAACCGGGCTTCTAGATTTTTGGTTATGTTTTCAAAGGGCTTGTTAAGCACTTATAAATTTTTACAATAATCAAGTTATCTCAAGTGCCCTAATAGTCAAAAATAATAAATCGAGATAGAAAACAACAGCAATCAAGCCATTACTGGGGTCTAATTCGCTTCTCCAAAAGCTCCGTTAACCGCTTGATATGGTCCTGCTTGTCCTTTTCCAGATAATTCCAAAACTCCATCACTTCCTTATCATTAGCCGCATCTTTTTTGTAGCTATTTTTAATGTGCCAAAGGCTCTGATTTTCCTCTTTTAATTGAGACAACAAGTCGTAGGTGTTGTTGCTTAGCATGCCCTCTTGGGCAGGTTCTTTATTTTCCAAAAAATTCACCTCCAAAAAGTCGGAATACACTGATTTAACAGAATCTGCATTAACATTTTAGGGTTGGTGCCTACGCAAATACAACCACAAAAATATTCATCAATGCAACATAAAAATGGTTCTTTACGCCTTGAAGTTGGCATCAACCTAAATATTGATAATGTGCAATCCCATACCCCTTAGCAATCCAGAGGTAGCTCTCTTGACAGATATACAAGATGTACAAGCACGTTAGGTACATTAGAAATACACTAAAAAGGAAAAAAATAAAAAAAATAGATAATACTACTGCTAAACTTGATCTAGTCGTTTTCTCAGCTTTTGGTTCGTCTAGTTCGTTTTGCTACTAGCACAATCGGTATCATTGCTACAAGTACAGCGATAAGTAAGACAGCTGATAATTCTGGAATTGTTGGAGAAGGCGAGGTTGAGCTACTCTGAGTAAATACTGGTTGATAGTTGTAAGTGTTGCCGTATCCGTGATTTACGTTGTATGGATTATCGGTTGGCTCGAGGTTAGTCGGTGTGGATCCATGTCCTGTTGTAACGTCTGAACCTGAGATTACCCAGTGTGAGAATTGCCAGCCATTGTCAGGCATTGCTGTTAATTGAAGGGATGTAGCGTTTGCAAGTGCATATGTTCCCGGAGCTGGAATTGTTGTTCCCCCTGCAGCAGGTAACACTACGACGATAGCTGCTGTGGCGAGGCCTTGAGATATGTTCAGACTTTGAATGGGTACAATGACTGTGAAGACCGCTTGGACATTATAAGTTATGCCGCCGGTAACAGGGAAAGATATTGGATTATCGGTAGCCACTCTTGTGTTTCCATCGCTAGTGGAAATAACCCAATATGAAAAGCTAGCTGGTACTGTTGCTCCCGTTCCTGTTGTGCTGGCTGTTAAAGTTACTGAGGTTCCATCATTGTAGGAATAGG
Source organism: uncultured archaeon (assembly GCA_963782915.1). GTDB lineage: Archaea > Thermoproteota > Bathyarchaeia > Bathyarchaeales > Bathycorpusculaceae > Bathycorpusculum. The sequence goes on along the minus strand of CAWALK010000015.1, from coordinate 295,449 downwards.
TTCCTGCGGCAGGGTCAGTGGTTCCGCCTATTGAATCTAGTACATTGACGGTTGCTTTGGTTTGTGCATTTACGCCGATAGCGGTAATGCTTAGGGCAGTCAATAGAAGCAGTGATGTTAGGATTGTTAGACTAATGACTTTTGAAGTCTTTGCCATAAAAATCATCCAAACATCATAGCAGTGCAAAAATGTATATTTGGTTATGTGGTTGTATGGTTACTGCAACAGATACCTCATTTTAACGTAATTCTCCATTTTTGCAGGTGCCTTGAAGCTTTGCTTCACTGCGTCACTTCACATTTGCTGTAACTATCCATGACTCAGTAGTGCTTGTGTAAGTGTAGGTTGCTTTGACACTGTTAACGTAGAATGTTAAGGCGCTTATGTTTGGAAGGGTCGTTTTACTTATCGTTGCCTGTATGGTGTTTGTTCCGCCGTTTTTGGTGATTGTGACTGTTAATCTTGCTGCAGTGGTTAGTTGTATGGCTGAGACTTTGGTTGCGTTTGATTCAATTTCTACTGCGGCGGTTAGAGGGATTGATGTTGGGGATGGCGTAGGTGTGGGTGTTGGGGTAGGTGTGGGAGTTGCAGTTGGCGTAGGTGTTGGTGTCGGAGTGGCAGTCGGTTGAGGCGTGGGCGTCGGAGTGGGCGTCGGTGAAGCCGTTGGAGTTGGAGTGGGTGTTGGTAATGGATTACCCGTATCAGTTATCGTTACCAGCCCAGAAGGAATTTCGCTATATACTAACCCGAACTGAACCACATTATTATAGAAGTTACTTGCCATTGACGCGCCATCATAAGAAATTGTTGCTTGAATATTTCTAACAACAGTCCATGCCGCTCCATCATTGGTGCTTTTTGCGATCTCACTAATCAGCGGTGTTTTTTCGCATGAGAGCATACTAACGTAAACATTTCCGGTCACGGGGTTTCTTCGAAATATCCAGCCGATGGAGGCATAGTTGCTTGAACCAACCGTAAAAACTCTAGAGCAGGTATTGTCATTGGTGGTTCTCCATACGCCTGCAGGTGAGTTGCCATCGTCAGTTCCGAATAGTCTGGCTGTGGGTGTTACGCCAACGCCGACAATTTGGGGCAGGTCAGGGAGTATGTTTGTCCATGTTTGGCCCCCGTCAATTGATTTAATAACTCCATGCGTATTCCACGGTGAAAAATCGTCACCGAATGAAGCATAAATCGCATTGCCATTGTATCTATCGACGGCTAAGTCATGAAAGTGCCGTGCCGAAGGATTATTGTATACTGTTGTCCAGGTTGTGCCGTTATCGGTGCTGCGTATTATTCTTGCATCTGAACCTGCGTCGTTAGTGTAGATACAGCCAAAGAGTTTACCGTATGTATCTTCGTCTATTCTTAATACTTCCTCCGTTGACGGTAAAGTATACACAGTACTCCATGATGTTCCGTTGTCTCTGCTTCTTAGGAGTTGTCCGTTAATGGAGGAAACAAACAAGTATCCGTTGGCTGCTACGTAAATGTATTCTATTCTTGTTGAACCTGCGACTGTCACTAATGGGTTTGACCAAGTGGTGCCTCCGTCAGTGCTTTTGTAAACTTTGTCTGTACCGCCCGCATATAGGGTTCCGTCTGATGCATACCAGCTTGCTGCTACGGCAGGGGTTGTCGGATTTGGCGTCGGAGTAGGCGTCACCGTGGGCGTTGGTGTCGGATTAACAGTGGGTGTGGGTGAAGGGTTAGGGGTTGGTGTAGGTGTTGGCGGCACCTCTGAAAGTGAATTGGTGACAACTACATTGTCGGTCCATACTTCGCCTGCGAAATTAACGGTCATGCCATTGCCGATTATGATTCTGTCAACGTTAGGGTTCCCGTATGTGTTGGTAAGTGATGCGGTGTTCAAATCCGTTAAAGATTTAACAACGTCATTTACTGAAAAACGAACCAGGCCGTTTGCGGAGTCAATTTTGACATACATTGATAAATTAAACCATGTGTTTGCGCTTGGCGTAGGAGAATTTATGTATATAGCGCCGCCTGAACTGTTGGTGGGCGATGTGTACCACATTACCCATTTGTAGCTTCCTCCGGTGTAGATTATTCCCGCATTTGTTATTGCATCAGCGGTTGGTGAGGTGAACAGATTGCCAACAGCGATTGTGCCTGATTCAATAAAGGAACCCTCTTTTGCAGCGGGTAAAGATGTGAAATATGCTTGGTACTGCATGTATATTTCGGGTTGACCCGGGGAAGGAAAAACATAGATCGGTTCAGAAAAGGAGTATTGTCCTCTGCATGCGTAATTTCCGCTGTATTTGTAGGTTGTACTAACGGTGGGGTTACCGTTTCTGTCGTTCCATTTGGATAGGTTTCCTGTTTCAAAGTCATCTGAGAACAGGACTGTTGCTGTGGCTTGTGACAACTCTGCTGATAATGAAACGATTAAAACGGAGCTAATACAGATAAAAATTAGAAAGAGACCAAAAAGGGTTGAACGTGTTTTCGATACCATGTCTATACCTCTAAAAACCGATAAAATTAGTCAAGGACTAAAATCCGCCTTAACCTCTTAAATCCTATCTTGCATGGTGCAAGATGGTTAACGCCGTTCAACTTGGATAAAAAAAGTGGTGCCTGCTGATTAGTTGTCGGAAATCTATTAGGTGAGCTCTTGAGACGTTAACTCTGCGTTTAAGTCAAGCCTAAACGGTGTCATAGTTAACGTCAATCGCACTCAAGATCCACATCATCCTATTGTCTGCGGGGCCAGACTCGTCATCGCCCACCCACCACAAAACTGGGTTCAACAGCCTTTAAACATTCAGGTAACTTTACCCCAATGACTGTGTTAAAGTTTAAAGGGCGCCAAGTCATCTTCTCCCTGAAAAGTTAGAGTGAACATATGCCGTTTTGCCGAAAATGTGGACGTAGACTCGTTGAATACAGCGAAAGTTGCCCTGATTGCAGGACATCAACTACTGCACCAATGATAAATACCAAACGCATCCAAACTAGCCACGCATTGCGTGCTACTGGATCAGCAAAGATAGCTAAGGCTATGATTCCTGAAGTTTCACCGATTCAAATCAAAGTTATCACAGACAAACCCGCCAAGGTCGTTGCTCATGTCAGAGCAGTTTCTGCTGTGAAAGCGGTTGCACCAAAACCTGTTAATGCGGTTAAGGCAGTTGCCCCTAAAGCAGTCGTTCCAATCAAAATTGCTACACCTGTCAAAATTGTCCCTCAGGTGAAAGCCGTTGAGCCGCCTAAACCGGTTATCTCAGCAAAGCATATCATGAAACCTAAGCGGGTTATCCCCAAAAAGCCGGTTGCTGCGTTTACTATTTCTTTTGCCAGGCCCGTTGCTGGCCATAACATAGTTACACCTAATCGTGTTGCTTCACCTAACTTCATACGTAATCCTAGGCCAGTTGCTTATGTACCGGTTGTTCAACAAAAATCAGTTGCTCAACCTGTGCCGCGTGTTTCTCCCGCTATACTGGTTGCACCACCGAAACCTCCTGTTCAGATAAAACCTGTTATCGCCTCTACACCGGTCCCCACGCCAAAACCCGTTGCCCCCGTTATACCCATTGCACCGCCAAAACCTATCGTTGTTCAACCAAACCCCGTAGTCGTCGCCATACAAATTCCTACGCCAAAACCTGTATCTCAACCAAAACCGGAAGCGCCAGCCAAACCCCTCACACCCAAAATAATCATCCCCGCACCCGTCTATCCGCCACACGAAATCATCAAAAGCAACGTATCTCTCAAACAAGACATCACCGCCAACCCCCACGATTACGAAACCCAAGCTTTTGATTTTGACCTAAAATGTCCAAACGGTCATTTTTGGCCAGCAGGCAAAGCGCTTCCAGTATCGAATGGAATAGCTTTCTGTTTGCAATGCGGTGAACGACTAAGAAAACCTAAATCCAGAAAGCAACGCAGGTACCGTAGCTTCTAGTTTTATTTTCTTCTACGGTATTGTTTCCCACTTCTGGTGTTCTGTGTTAATGCCAGCCGATCAGAGCGCCAAACTGGGCATATACTTCCTGTATTAAGATCAGCTGTTTTGAAGTTGTCCGGTCATGCATCCACTTAGACAAGAGCCTCCAGTGTCAAAACAACCACGGCAATGTTAGAGTTTTATGCTGATTTCAACGCCGTCCTCACCCACTTGGATGTAGCGGCTCTCATATTTACCGCTGCGACGCACATAATGCAGATAATCGCTCATTTGAGTAGCAAATATCCCCGCGTTATCAGCAAAAACCACACTACCCTTATGCAGCTTAGGCTCGGCTAACTGGAGGTAACGCAGATACTCGGTTTTTTCAGCGTCGATAAACGCTAAATCAAACGATCCCTGCAACGTCGGAATAACATCCAAGGCGTTGCCAGTTATTATTTTAACTTTGGCGGGTATATCTGCTTTGAGAACGTTTTGTCCAGCTTGTTCGGCTTCGTCACGGTGCATTTCGATAGTAACAATCTCTGAGCCCGCTTGCATTTCTTTGCCCATCAAAACCGCTGAGTACCCAATCAATGTACCAACTTCCAAGACATGCACAGGCTTGGCTTTGCGTACTTCTTCGGCGAGGTATCTGCCTTTTTGGGGTCCGATGATTGGTAAAAACCCATTTTCCGCTTGAGCCTCAATCTCATGGAGCACCAAATCGGCGCTGCCAACAGACATCTGTGTCATAGGGGCACCTTGATTTTATCTATAAAATGCGCCTGCAACTTCGCAATTTTCGGCGCAATCACCGCTTGGCAATAGGGTTCTTTGGGGTGTTTTTTGAAGTAATCTTTATGGTAAGTTTCGGCTTTATAGAAGTGTTTCAGGGGTTCAAGGCTGGTTACGATGGGGCGGTCCCATATGCCTTCCTTGTTAAGTTCGTCGATTAATTTCTCTGCGGTTTCCTTTTGCAGTTGGTTATGGTAGAAAATGGCTGAACGGTACTGGGTGCCCACGTCTGCGCCTTGGCGGTTGAGTGAGGTGGGGTCATGCATGGTGAAGAAAATCTGCAGAATCGTCCGGTAATCTATCACTTTGGGGTCATAATAAATCTGCGCTGCCTCAGCATGCCCCGTCTGCCCAGTTGAAACCTCCTCGTAGCTGGGGTTAGGTACGACGCCGCCGGTGTAACCGGGTTCGATGCGTTCTACACCTTTGATGATGCTAAACGCGGCTTCGGTGCACCAAAAACAGCCGCCTGCCAAAGTTGCAACTTCAAGGTTGCCGCTCTCGTTTGGTTGTTGACTCATAAAAACCGCCTTATACAGCATAATTCCAAGTGAGTTTATACTTTAATGGTTTATGGCGCATGGGCACTAACAAAGTTTTTACTCTGCAAAATGTTACCTGTAACGCAGGTTTATGCACGCATGGAAACACCGCTAACTAAAATCAAGGTTACTCCTTTGGCTTCGGAAAGTTTTGGCGTCCGCTCCATGTGTACACTCGTGGAAACGCCCGATGTTTCGGTGCTGCTGGATGCCGGAGTTTCGCTGTGCCCTTACCGTTTCAATTTACCGCCGCATCCCATCGAATTCCAAACCATAGCGCGACTGCGCCAAGTTATCGCAGAAGCAGCCGACAAAGCCACAGTAACCACGATTAGCCACTATCACTTCGACCATCACACCCCCAGCTATGAGGACTGGGTTGTCAACTGGACAGAAGACGGCGAAACGGCACGCCAAATCTACAACGGAAAAACCGTCCTTGCCAAGAACCCAAAAGAAAACATTAACGCAAGCCAACGCGAACGCGCATGGATGTTCCAGAAAACAGGTGGCAAACACGCAAAAACAGTCATACCTGCCGATGGTAAAATCTTTGCTTACGGTGACACCACAATTCGATTTTCAAAAGCGGTTGCTCATGGTTCTGATAATGGGGGGCTTGGCTGGGTCATAATGGCAACTGTCGAGTATGGGGGTGAGCGGTTTATGCATGCGCCTGATGTGCAGGGGCCGATGTCTATACAGACTACTGAGCTTATTTTGGCAGCAAAGCCTACCGTATTAATGGTTGGGGGTCCGCCGCTGTATCTTGCGGGTTTCCGCGTGGAAGAAGCGCAGCTTGCTCAGGGATTGAAGAATTTGGAGCGTATTGTTGAGGCGACTCCGCTGGTTATTGTGGAGCATCATGCTTTGCGGGATGAGTTTTGGCGTTCCAAGATGGAGGCGGTTTTCCTAGAAAGCCCAAGCTACAGGGCATAGTGTTATGACGGCTGCAGAATATGCGGGTCAAGAAAACGTCTTCTTGGAATCCAAACGCAAACAACTCTTCCAAGACCATCCAGTTTCAGACGAGTTTAAGCAGTGGACAAAAACATTAACGGGCAAAACAATCGCCAAACCCCCACTATAAGAAAAACCAAACCTTATTTAACCAAACAATTGATTCCGAAAACAACTGCTAACAAAACCGCTAAATAACCCAACAAACCGTTAACCACTCAAACAGAAAAGATTGCATACATCCAATTCCCAAGCATCCGAATAGGCACTTGTTGAGTCTATAAATAAGGGAGGGGGTAGGTGTTCTGAGGTAGGTAGGTTCTGTTAAGTCTGAAACTGAACTGCTTGCGGGAAACGCTACAACCAATCTGCAACCCAAACCAAATGCACAACACCAAATGCATTGCGCAATAAAGTCCGTTGGTTGTTGTTGTGTATAGGCGGTTTTTGGCAACAACACACTGTAGAAAAATAAGTACCTAACTTTTGATCTATTCATAGGCTTTCATGTCGGCGCAGAGTCTGGCTGTTAATCGCCACCAAAACAGTGCTAAGCGACATCAAAATCGCCCCAACCGCAGGGTCAATCACAATCCCAAAACCCGCAAAAACACCTGCCGCCAGTGGAATCGCAAAGATGTTGTAGCCTGCTGCCCACCAGAGATTCTGAACCATCTTAGAATATGTCAGCTTGGAGAAACCGATGGCTTTGGGTACATCTTGGGGATTGTTCTTTACTAGGATAATGTCGGCGCTTTCGATGGCTACGTCTGTTCCGGCTCCGATGGCTATTCCAACGTCGGCTGTTGCCAGTGCCGGGGCATCGTTGATGCCGTCGCCAACCATAGCCACCCTGTAGCCCTGCTGCTTTAGCAACGTGATTTTGGCGGCTTTCTGGTCAGGCAATACACCCGCAAAGTATTCGTCGATGCCAAGCTCCTTCGCCACCGCCGCTGCTACTTGCTCTGAGTCGCCGGTTAACATGTAAACTTTGACGCCGATAGCTTTCAAATCTGCCACTGCCCTCTGCGATTCTTCCCGGACTTTATCGGCAAGAGCAAAAGCACCAGCCAACTTACCATCAATTACAGCGAAAACGACTGTTTTACCCGCATTCTGAAGCTGGCTAATTTTTTCATCATTTGCTTTGAGGTTTAGGTCTGTTAACATGCTTGGGCTGCCAACATAGACCGCTTTGCCATTAACCACCGCTTTTGGCGCCTTTGCCGGGTATTGCTTTGAAATCCTTACTCTCCGGAACAGCGATTCCTTTTGCTTTGGCATATTCAACGATGGCTTTAGCGATGACGTGTTCAGAATTCCGCTCGACCGACGCCGTCAACGCCAAAAGTTCAGCCTCAGAAACATACGCCACCATATCCGTGACACCGAACTGCCCCAACGTCAACGTACCCGTCTTATCAAAAACCACCGCCGTCACATCCTTCGCATCTTCGAAGGCTTTCCGATCACGGATTAGGATACCCCTTTTTGCTGTTATTGATGTTGAGAGGGCAACTACAAGCGGAATAGCTAAGCCCAACGCATGCGGACAGGCAATCACAAGTACGGTGACGCTTCTGGTTAAAGCAAACTGGGTATTGCCCAGTAAGGCCCAAACCGCAAAAGTTACCGCCCCCACGGTTAAGGCAACGTAGAAAAGCAACGCGGCTGCCCTGTTTGCAAGGTCCTGTGTGTGAGACTTGCTTTCTTGCGCCTGACGAACCAGCCGCACAACCTGCGATAGATAAGTAGCCTCACCCGTCCGCTCAATCCGAACCCGCAATGCACCGTCGCCGTTGACTGCGCCGCCGATAACTTTGTCGTTTTGCTGCTTATGCACTGGTTTAGATTCGCCTGTGAGAAGTGATTCGTTAACAAAAGATTCGCCCTCAAGTACTGTGCCATCCGAGGGGATTTTTTCGCCAGGGCGAACCAGCACAACACTGCCGACTTGCAGGTGAGCAACGGGCATATCCATGAATTCGCCACCCATAAAAACGTGAGCGGTGGTGGGCATCACTTTAACCAGTTCCTCAAGCGCACGAGAAGCGCCCAATACGCTGCGTGCTTCAAGCCAATGACCCAAGTAGCATTACATCGATTAGTGTGGCGAGTTCCCAGAAGAAATCGCCTCCAACGGGCACAAAAACGGTGGCTGCGGAGAAGAAAAACGCGACTGATATGGCTGTGCCGATGAGTGTCATCATGCCGGGTTGGCGTTGCTTGAGCTCTTGGATTAAACCAGTTAGGAAAGGATAGCCGCCATAGACATAGATGACGACTGCTAATGCCAAGAGAATAAATTGCTGATATGGCACTGTGAGGGTAAATTGGAACCAGCCCTGGATAGCTTGGGAAAGAATCAGCACGGGTATTGTGAGGATGAGGCAGACCCAGAAACGCTTTTTTAGCGTCTGCGTATGCATGCTGTGGGCTGGGGCTTCATGCTTCATGCCCTCCATATTCATGCCTTCATGGTTCATGTTAGAGCATACCTAAAATGTGTATGAGCGTACCATTCACAATCGAGATAACCCAAATAACAAAAGTCGGCAACATCCACTTTTTAAATTTCCAACAAGCCATCTTTTTCGGTCCCTTGCCCAGCCAGAAAGCGATGATTATAACACCTAAAACCTCAGCTGCTGTCCCCAAAACTATATGCGACCACACCGTAAACGAATTAAACAATGAAAGCTCACCCAATTCACCTAACCCACCAGTAAAAGTCGGAATCATCACCAAAAAAATAAGAATAGTATGCAAAACAAGCGCTGCCACGGTAAAGTAGCCATGCACTGTTAGGTTTTTTTGGTCTTTTTGCCCTCTGAAGAACGGTAACCCCAAGATGAGCAGGAACAAAATTACGATTTGAAGAATTAGGCTAATGTTTCCGATGGGGTCAAGTGGAGCCATAGACAAAAACAATTACCTCAAAAACTGCTAACAAGCGTTAGTTTCTAGTGGTGCCCAAAGTCTGATAAACCTTTTCAATTACCGTAAATAATAAAAAAGCTGATTAACAAAAAACAGGGTAAAAATAAAGGAAAAGCTAGGTGTATTCTCTAAAAGTGAAACCGCACCGAATACACCGCACAAACTGCGTCGAAGACTCATCAGAACCGCGGGTCTGCACTTGCCAAACATTAGCCGTGTTGTTTCCGCATCTTGGGCAATCGATCTGTATTGTTGGCATAGTGGTTAGTTCCTGTTCTTCTTTGCCGATTACTGCAACGAACTGTTTTGGGCTATGCTCAATAACTTTGCCATTAAACGTTTTCGCATTGACTTCGGTTTCCTGTTTTTTTTGCCCACATTTGGTGCAGGCTAACATTATCATTGCTTGGTTTCCTGAATGTATTTTTACGGGTTTTAGTCTTGAACCGCATTCCTTACAAAATTCCATTTTACTTTTCATCTCCTAAACAAAACTGTTCGTTGGCTTGCCATTCGGTTAGCTGGGGCACAAACGAAAGTATACGGAAGAGAGAGGGAGAGGGAAAACACTTCTTTGCTTGTGCCTCAACTAACTGTTGGTTCGCCTGACGCTTTTGGATATTATCACATCCTACGCGATTACAACATAGGTCCTGTTGAATCATAAATAATCATGTGGCTGCACGGTTACAACTACAACTTTTCGGGGCGCTAACCAGTTGTCGCCACAGACTGTTCCTCTGTGTCTGCTTATTCGGTGGAGCCTTAATTGTTCGGGGTTGGTTATGCTTTTTCTGCAGATTGGACATCGGAAAACTTGTTTTAGCATATCTGGTGCCTTGCGAGTCACCTATGGCTTAGGTGCCATATTAAGCGATGTTGTAGCTTCGATACAGCAACAACCGACTAACCGCTAATAAAAGGCTCAAAATAGTTAATCTATGCATAAACCTAGAGGGTCTTTACCCAAGAAATATGGGGTTATATTGGATATTTAGTTTTATGCCCCTTCGACTTCGACTTAGGCTTAGATTTCGACATCTTAGACATAACTAAAGCCTTCTTAAGAGCCACAGGAGACGTCACCGTAAAAAACGACCTAAACTCGGGATCCAACTGCTCAATCACCATAGTCGACAGGTAACGAACGCCCCTGAGCCTCTCAACCAACTCAACCATATCCGATCCGCCCTCTGCCAACAACGCTTTAGCTGCCTCCAACGCCATCTTTGTATCGTAAACAGCATGCAAAGGCTCAATCTCCTGATTAGTCCACCGTGGAACAACAGCCGCTTTGCCAATACAGCATTCAAAAAGCAAAGTCACGAGTTCATGCGAAACAAAAGGGCTACCTGACGGCAGAATAAGCGAGTATTCACCTTGAGCAGCCTCAAAACCCGCAATAACCTCAGACTAATAAATCGCCCGATGGGTCCTGGTTAACGACAAACTTTGCTGACGGCACAACCTTCGCATATGCATCAGCAATATCCTTGGGAATCAGTAACAACTATGACTTCTTCAGCGATGCCCTTTACTGACTCAACAACATAGCTCAATAGGGGCTTACCTTCTAATTCTAAGACCGCTTTGTCGCCGTCAAATTCTTTTGACATTCCACCTGCAAGAATAATAGCTGATCTTTCCATATCGAATTCCAGAGGTAATTCTAGGATAAACGAAAGTTTAAGGTTTCTGTAAACAAGCGATTAAAAATGGTATTTTTAATGAGCGTTTATTTTATGAAATTCCTTAAAGCCTTATTACGCTCATGATGATGTCTTTTTTAGTATTGCGTTGGCGGTTTATGCGGCTAACATGGGACCTAAACCCTTCCTATCAGGGGTACCCTGAGATAATTCAAATTATACAGTAACCTTTCTAATCACATTTCAGAGTAAACTGTCATTTCGACCGTTACTATCAAAAAATCGAATGTGGAACGTGGCGGACGGGAAGGATTGAACCCTATCCCCTATCAAGACGCGGTTATTTGGCGAAGCTCGTAATTCTATTTTTGAAATGGAAACCTTTTAACTCGGTACTTACAAATAATATGTGCACCTAACATGTGCAAAAGGTAATGTGTATGAGTAACGTGACAGTAAGAGTTCCAGAAGAGCTAAAAGACCGCATGAAGCACTGCAAAAGCGTCAACTGGAGCGAAGTGGCAAGAAAAGCCTTCGAAGACGCCGCACGAAAAGAAGAAATTCAATGCGCAGCAGAGGCAATCAAAAACCTTCGAATGGAAAACAACGCAGAATGGAACGGTGCGGGAGAAATACGAAAATGGCGAGATGCCGCCAAATAATACTGGACGCCTCCATAGTGGTCAAATGGTTTAGCATAGAGACAAAATCAGATGAAGCTCTTAAACTCCTAGATGCGTACACTCAAGGGTCAGTTGAGTTAACGGTCTCTGAAATCTTATTCTGCGAAGTCGGCAACGCCCTGCGATATAAACCCGATTACGATGCCCAGAAATGGAAAAACGCGTTAGCGCAACTATTCAACCTCCATATGGGCGTTACCCATCTGACTGAAGCCCTCACAGCAAGAACTGGCGAAATAGCCTACGACGGAAAAATAACGTTCTACGACGCCCTGCCCGTTGCCATCGCGGAATACAAAAAAACCGTTTGCATTACCGCGGATGAGCAGACTCAGTACAAAAAACTCCAGCCAAAAGGCTACCCTATAGAGCTTCTATGAGTTGGTGGCGGGCGGGAGCGAGTTTGACGCTCTATATTTCAACTCTGGTGGCGTCTAACTATAGCCATTTTTCGGCCGATTTAAAAAACGGTATATAGCTCGTTTTTAGCTTTGCGAGCACGAGATTATTTCTAACGTAAAAACTAAAAGCAAGCTTAACATGCCTTCACTTCCACACCTCGGCGGTTTCAACATAGAAGCATGCAGGGCGTGTGGAGAAAAACGCCTATCCCACACCGAAACAGGCGCAGAGAAGCAATGCAACAGCAAAATACAACGCAATCCCCAAACAGTCTTGTGGAAAATTAAAACTCGCCACACCCCACATGAAGAGAAAAATGCAGTCACAAATAGGGATTTAACCAGTTATACGCTTAAAGAAAAGCTGATGAAAGGTTTTCATGCAGAAAGCATAGGAGCAAACGATTCGCTACAGGCATCTTTTGAATGGAGGGATGTTGGGATATTATCGATTAGTAACTTTCTTGATACTCCTCTGTCAAAATCTAAACGTAGCATCCTGTGTTTGCATTTGGTGTCTTTGCAGCCATATAGCAGCAAGTTAGGGTTATTGTGGTTTGCAGTTAGAACCTCACTTGTCGATTTGCAGTTTTCGCAACGTATTGCACGAACTTGATCGTTCAACACATATCCCTTTACGAGCAGAACGCTCCATGATTTCTCCTTAAATTGATAGAACATTAAAAAATGGGCCGCCTAGAAAAAGGTCACATCAAATCAAAATGGCTGTTTTTCCTTATTGTGCAGAGTCAGCGAAGTTTAAATTAATTTGTGATTGTAAAACAACAGCAACTCATGCATCAACCAGCCACTAACTTATCAAATACTCCGCTTTATCCTCATTTGTGTGTAGGGAACCGACAGCTAATACTAACAGTGAAATCTCCCATAAATCATGTTAACTAACTATCTTAAATTTTATTTAGACTAAAGTGTACGGAGAATCTGCGCACGTACATTACGTTATCTATTACTTGAGTCATTATAGAGTAGATAAGGCAAGTATATTTCCGAATCAGTGATAAGTATCAGCGGTTCTAAGGTGCGGTTCAGTTTTTTGTTATTAATTTTTGATTCAGAGGTTGCTTTCATAAGTCAGTTATATGGCTTCCACCCATTTGGGGTATACTTAGAAAATTGCAGGATGTGTGTATATGAAACAATTTGCGGATAAAAGTAGAAAAGAATTAGAGGCTAAATTAGCCAATGTTTTCGATACAGAAATCGATGGATTGCCAACAGAATTGCGTGCAATATTCCTAGATGACATGGTCACTGCATTCGAAAATAGACTAAATGTGTTAAACAACGCCAACGATAAAACAGCCCTCTAAGCGCTAACCATGGACATTAATACTGATCAGTAATACATAAGTGATTTATATCAAAACGGAGAATCTTTACAAAACTAAGAGGAGTATTAAGTGCGTCGATCAAAACTCGAAATGTATGTTGACATCTTAACAGTGCTAGCTCATCGTGGCCCCCTTAAGCTAACCCACGTAATGTACAAGGCTAACGTTAACTGCAGCGTCCTCAAGGAATACCTAGACTTCCTCATGAAACAAGGATTAGTCGAAGAACGCACAATAGGTAAACGACGCGTAGTTTTCGCTGTCACGCCTCGCGGCATCACGGTCTTGAAGTACTTTAAGGAACTTAAACAAGTTCTACCCATTGTAGAGGAAGCCCGTAGTCAAGTACCGGTTCCCTACTAAACCCAATTTTATTATCCCATAATCTTTAATATTTCAATAGATTCCAATCATTTTAGTTGTTTCAATTCTTAATAGCTAACGTTTTGGCGCATTTCTAATACATATTGAAGTATCGCAAGACTTAATAAACTGTATAGTGGTTAGGTATACAACAACTGTACACATGAAATACAACTCGGGGATATTGTTTGATTAGAAACGAAATTTCCAATAAAAAGCCCTTGAATATTCTGGAGAAGATAGAGGAGAGCCTCGAGAAGCTTAACGAAAAAATGGAAGTTATGATCGAGATACAGAAGAATTCCGGTGTAAACAATCAAAGGATTGTGCCTGCATTGCCTGATGCGTCTTTGGATGTCATGACTCTTTTGTCTATGCCTGACCATTTGCGCAAGACAGCTATGACGATTTGCAGATGTGGAAGAGCAACCGCTGAGGAAATCTCTGAACAAACACAACGCGCCAGAGCAGTAGAAAGCGCATATCTTAACCAGTTGGTCATAATGGGGTATCTTAAGAAGGAACGTAAAGGCCGAAAAGCATACTTTTACGTTGACAGAGAATCACAGAGTTGAGGGCTATGACAAAAATCATCGCAGTACACTCCTACAAGGGCGGAACAGGAAAAACATCAATTTCCGTAAACTTAGCAGCGACTTTTGCAAAGAACGGCAAAAAAGTATGCGTCTTCGACTTAGACTTTCGAGCGCCAAGCTTGTTTGCCATTCTTAAAGCTCAAAACGTCGAGTACTGGTTTAACGATTACCTAAACAGCACCATCGAAATCAACACAGCACTCATAGACATGAGCAGCAGAATCCCAGGAGCCGGCAAATTCTACTCTTGCCTAGCTAATCCCTCAACAGAAGCTATCCGAGACATCTCCTCCAAAGACCGTAAATGGGAAATGCGTGCACTTGGCAGGTTACTGGCTCTTAGAGAAAGCTTGCTTAGGGACCAAAAGTTCGATTACTTAATCTTTGACACAAGCCCAGGATTACAGTACTCATCTATCAACGCCATTGTGGCAGCGGACTTTGTGGTTGTAGCAACTACGGGGGATCGCTCAGACGTAGACGGAACCAAACGCATGCTTGCTGAACTCTACAATCTATTCGAAAAGAAAACCGGACTAGTATTAAACAAGGTCCTTGACCCCTCCGCAGCATCTCGGAAAACTGAGATGCAGGCTAAGATAAAAGCTGACTATCAAGTGCCTCTGTTGGGTGTTGTGCCGTGTTTCTGCGAGGTTCTAAGAGCGGAAGGTAACTTGATTTTTGTTCAGGACAAACCGGACCATCCGTTTACCAAGATTGTGGCTGAGATGGCAAGAAAAATAGAGAATAACGACCTAAACTAGCCTCTTTTCTTTTTTGTTTTCGTTCTTTATGTGGGTGTGGCGAGTTTTAATTTTCCACAAGACTGTTTGGGGATTGCGTTGTATTTTGCTGTTGCATTGTGTCCCTGCGCCTGTTTCGGTGTGGGATAAGCATTTTCCTCCACACGCCATAGCGCGCTGGCTTGTCCCGAAAATACCCTTAAAAAAGGAAATACCCCTTAGAAAGGTCATTTTTATCCAAAATCATAAGTTCCTTTAGCGGCTGTTTTGGCCTCAAAAAAACAATTAGTAAACATCAACCGAACAATGACTCTGTAATCTGGAGTTTCGCTGGTGTTATTCGTAGTTTGTGTCGTTAATTACGTGTTGAAGTAAGTAGGGGACACTGCTTTGTCATACCGACCAATTCTTTGAGCCGCCTCCCTGTTAAGTACAAGGCATAAAATACTGCACAATGCATAAAACGTCACCTGAGCTAAGCCTCTGACTTTATTGTTTGCCATACTAAACTGTGTCTTAAGGAAACTGTTGACTGCTTCAACAGGAGGCCTCTTATGATATTCCATCTTTTGCTCCAAAGACCCATAAGTCCTAAACTTCTTATCAACCCTCAAAACACCCTCTACACCCTTCATTTGATTTGCCGGGTATGGAATAGTCGCCATCTCCACCGCACACCTAAGCTTAGCATCACTGTATTGACTATCAGCCACTACACTTCTAACCTTTGCTTCGCAGACTTTGAGAAGTCCCTTGGCTTTTTCAAGTAGAGTTAGTGAATGTTTCTTTTCGTTTTGGTTTGCCGAGGCAAAAACGTTTGAAAGAGGAAGCATAGTTTTGTGATCAATTGATAGATGCATTTTATAGCCCAATGCAAATGATCGACCAGCTCTGCCAACTCTAGCCTCAATATCGGAAAAACCAATCTGATTATCGGATGGATGACGTATGCTCCAGGCTTTAATGAAAGAGGCATCCAAAACCACATCGACTTCAGTGGTTTGCTGAGATTTGAGTAGATCGATTACTTTTTGATCGATTATTTTGTTGAGGTTGTCTTGGCCTACTCGTTTGGAAAACCGGCTCATTACGCTTCGTGTGTAGCCTTTTTGATTTTCTTTGATTAAACAGATCTTTCTCATTCTTTTGTCAGTGTCGAGTATGCGGGTCATTTCTCTTAAGCTGCGTACACCTTTCATTCGCATGATCAAAAACGCTCTAAAGATGCCTATGGGATTTCTGGGTGGTCTGCCTGGACCGCTTTGGTGGTAGCATCGCTCTATTTGATTGTTAGCAAACCTTAAGTCTACGTTTCTAAATAGGGTTTCAAGGGTTTCATGCTCATCTTGTCTCGCTAGGACTCACCTCCTAAGCGTGGACGTCTCTAATTTGACATGAGACCCCTTTTCTAGTTATAAGCTTTTCAATTTAGGGACAAAGCGGCGCGCTAACATGGCTCAATGTTGGATTTAGCGTGTTGTGCTTGTGGCGGCATGTTGAACGGTTCGATTTCTTCCCCTATCTCAATGGGGTAGCTTTTAAGAAAAGAAAGCTGAAATATTGTTGTTTTCCATGTCAAGAAACTTATAACTGGGTTTTGTTTTTAGTATTTGATAGGAAGTTATTGACATGGATGGTCCTCAATTACCCGTTACACCCAAAGTTTGTGATAACGTTGCTTCTCCCTGTTTTGGATGCGATAATGCAGGGGAAGAGCAACCGAAAGACCCGTTGCGATGCGAGAATTGTGAGAAATTCAGGGTGTGGGAAGAAAAAGAATGCTCCCCAAAGAATTAATGCGCTTTTTTGTCATCGCTATTCTGGAATGACTGTTTCTTTCTTGATTGCCCTTATGCTCAGCAGCCATTCTATTTCCGCCTTTCAGGGATAATTTAGAGCTAAAAATTAGGAATAAAGGTTGTGTATTAATGCCAATCGCCACTCGACTCCATATACAGTAATAGTTGTCCAGTAGACCTCATGCGGTTTGCTTTGGTTTGTCGTGTCTGAATTGTATGTTCCGTACCCTGAGTATTCGTCGGCAATGTGGTGAGTTAATGCTAAGAGTTCTGTTTGGTTGGCGAAAGCTGGATTAGTGAATAGGTTTGTCGGTTGCTTTGCTGGGTTACTGTCCCATAGGGTTTGTCCGTCAGTTTGCATTGCTATAAACTCGTATGATTTGCCTTCTAAAAGTTGAGCGGTTGTACCGTTCAGTATGATGCTGGGGTCAAGTATCACGCTAACCTTGCCGATCCATTCTTTGTTTTGGTCAAACACTGGGGCAACCATAGATGTGCCATTACGAATTGACATCAACGGAATAAGGGATGACATGACTGGAGTTATGGGGGCATCTGGGTTTGTATTCGCTGAAACATGTGAACTCACAGTTTTACCCTCAGAGCTTCTAAGAGCCTCTGGTTCCACAGCTAACATTTTCATGCCGAGGTCTTGGGTACTTGCACCAACTATGTATGAACTATTCGCAACCAACGCACTTAGAATGCCATGAGCCTGATCACCGCTTATTCCAGTGGCCGATAATTGCTCTGACGCATAGACTAGGCTATCGCCGATTCTTTGCATTTCATTGTCTAAGTTAACTTGGGCTTCACTAAGTATACTGCTCATGTCCATTTTCGTTTGGTCGCTTGTATCTGTGAAGCTTTGGTTTGCGAGAAAACCGTTCAGAATTATTGAAATAACTAAAAGTATAGCCAGTAAACTGATGAATATTTTTGATTTGCTCACTTCATCCCTCTCAAACCAAGTTACCGATAAGCACTTTAATATTTTTCGCCTTGGAATTGGTGCAGGCATTTTCTTATTTGGCACCATTTTAATGGTAAATTAAAACAGAATACAATATGTTATAGTTGAACTGAATACAGTATAGAGAAGAGTGGATTTGATGCTCATTGAAGTATATGGTTCCTTGCTAAATCAAGATGAAAGAAAACAAATCAAAGGAACACTGACCGAAAAAGGCGTAATTGAAAGGAAAGGCTGGAAACCCTCTTTCGATAAGAAAAGCCATGCCCGAAACGAAGCAGTTTTGAATCTTGTACAAACAAATGACCCTAAAGACGTATACTACACTTACGTTTACGAAGCTGACGATGAAGCTTATGCGGAAATTATGAATATAGAGATGGGACGGGCAAATATTGAAAACCGAAAAAACAGTGAACAAGCTAGATTTAACAGCTATAGACCTGTCCAGCTGGAATCAATCTTTGGGACCACCCGCATTTTTATTATCCCTAAAAATGAAAGAATACCCAACACCACTAGCTGGGACGCTGAATATGTCATGATTGTGAGACGAGGGATCGAGCAGAGCTTCAAGAATAAGCCTGCAGAAAAAGCGGTTAATCTTGAGGCGCTTAAAAGGGCTGTTGAGGAAAGCGGTCAAAAAAATAAGCGTGAATAAAGCCCCGCTGGCAGCGTTAACAGATTTCAACGTTAAGGGAACAAACGGAATTATGTTGTTAGCCAGATGGGTTTTCCGTTCACTATTTCCCTTTCTTCTGGTTTGGGGCATAGCAAACCTAATGCTTCAAAAACACTGTCTTCAGTGTACCCAGCGATTACTTTCTCATCCTTCAACAGACCTTCGGAATACTTTAGCTTAAACCCCTTCGAAATAGCATAAGACGCAAGGAACACATTATGGTCGGCGCTTCCAGTACGAATAAGCATCTGTATTCCAAACGTCTCCTCAGTTGCTCGGTAGAAGTCCACTTGGAACATTTTATCCTCACACGGAAAGTTGAACTTTATAACGCTTGGACCTGCACAGATTGCCTTAGGAATTTTTAGTGATTGAAGAAGCTTGCCCCAGTTGGCATCAGTAGCGATTATTACAAAATCGATGTCACCAACCGATGCCTTCTTTCGCCTTATGCTGCCGACAAGCTGAAATCTGTCACATAACGGCGAAATTGCACCTTGAACCCTAAGGGCAAGTGCTTGCGCGTTTACTATGTCAAGTTTCGATAAAACTTGCGGTTCAGGCATGTAATCATTGCCAAAGAGTTTAGTTTGCTTCATGTTCCATCTTCCAAGTGCTTGTCGGTACATCGAAGCGATGTAGGTTTGATTAATGCGTTTGCCTTTTGCGAAGCATTCCGCAGGGGGCTTGATTTTTGCTATTCGGAATTTTGTCCTAAATAGAACATAATTAACTCAATATGGCACAGGGGCGTCACAATACTTAAGAATCGTATTCCCGTTTGAAAGAATAATCAAAAAGAGAAGAAAAACAATGAATGCGACAATTTCCAATCTTCAAAAACAAAGTAACGAAGCCAAATGTCCAGACTGCGATTGTGAACTAGACGTTCCACTCGACGCAGAAAAAGGAGAAATCCTTAGCTGTCCAGGTTGTGGACTTGAGCTAGAAGTTATAAAACCATCTGTTGATGGTGGATGCGTAAGTCTTCAAGAGTTGACTATTGAAGGCGAAGACTGGGGCGAATAAGAACCAAAAATGCGCTCAAGTCCAGATGCCATAATCAAAACAGCGTTATTGATTTGAGCTGGTAAGAGTGTCATTATCTATAGCTTGATTGTTCAATTTTTTGTTTATCAAAAATTTATTTTTTTCCACTTGGTTTTCGGTTTGTAAGGTCCATCTCGTTCCTCGACAGAAATGCCGCCAGATTAACGTTAACTCCAGCAGAAATAATAGAAAAGTCGCAAAGATTAAAAACTATAGTTTATTAGGAAGTATTTAGAATATTGCGTGGCGCACCATATGCGGTAATAGTACAGCTTGGTCAGTACATAGGCTTGCCAAGTCTAGGACCCGGGTTCAAATCCCGGTTACCGCACCATTACAATTTCAAATTTTGGTTTATCGCATTTTTTGAATGAGCAAATGCTATATTAGATGGCCCTATTTGGGCAGCCGATTAAGTGTTTTCTCTATACGTAAACCCGCAGTTTGTACACCTGAGGAATTGCGTGGACGATTCATCTGCCCCTCTCGTCTGCACCTGCCAAACATAAGCGGTCCTATTGCCGCATCTTGGGCACTCCATCTGAATAGTCGGTTCAACGCTAACATCTTCTGCTTTGTCTATGACTGCAACCATCTGTTTGGGATTATGCTGGATAGTCTTCAATTCAATTTTGGTATCTTCTTTTGGTTCTCTGCTTGTATAGCCGCATTTTTTGCAGGTTAGAATTAGCATTGCTTGAGAGCCGACTTCAACGGTTTTTGGGAAAAGTATAGAGCCACAGTTTGGACAGAAATCCATTTTTTATTCACCTTTGTTTGGCTGAATCAAGGCTAACTCAATGCAAGCGGAAAATTCTGGAAGAGAAAGAAAGAACGAATTTGGTGCCTGTATTGAGTTAACCCTGATTTCGCTTTGCGTTATTCACCATTAAGACTAACGGAAAAATAAAAGAAAATGTGGTAGGCACGAGTAACATAATAAAACCGACTCAAGCAGAGGGAATAATACTTGAGTAAAATCTCGGAAATCAACCAAACATGGCTCCTATCCTACACCAGCGGACAACAACTTCTATAACAAAAAACTCAAAAACAGCCCCTACACAGAACTTGAATACACCCGCCGACTAAAACGATACTGCGACGCAACCAAAAAGAACCCCGATGAACTAATCACCTTAAAACTTGAAGGTTTACAGCATCCAGCCACAGAAAAAGAATTCCAAGCAGAAACCCTCTTAGAAACCTATCTCCAATCAGACAATATTACAGCATCAGCAAAAATCGGTTTACTCATAGCCATAAAAAGCTTCTATTCAGCCACAAGAGGACGAGATTTAGCTCCCGATGTAGGCTCAGAGTTTGAAGCACCCGAATCCAAAAAACGATCCCCCACAATAGAAGACGTCATCGAACTCGAAGAGGCAATGACTACCCAACGTGACAAATTCATGTTATGGTTCCTCGTATCATGCCCAGTCAGAGCCGGAACCCTCAGAAAATTAGTGTGGAGCGATCTAAAACCATCTAAACGATCCAGAAGTGCCTTACTGGATAAACGTGAAATCAGACCGCTTAAAAGGACAGGGAAAAGGCAAATACAAAGGAGCAAAACACGTTGGCTTCATCCACTACTATGCAGCCCAAAAATTGGAAGCCTACAAACTGGAACTCAAACAAAGAGGCATAGACATACACTGAGACTTCACCACTGTTCATGGCTTACAATAACAACCCCTGGGGCGCAGTGAAAGGCGGACCACTAATGACAACATCCGGGATTTTTGAAAGGGCTTCCGAAATTGCATGGGGAAACCTCGCTAAAAAACGGTTTAGCATCCATGATATCCGTGATGTAATCAGCACAGTGTTGGAGAAACCACAGGTAAAAGCTAATGCAAACTTGGCTAAACCTTTAACCTCTCATAAACCCACGGGAATTGAAGCCACCTACGCGAACCATCAAGACAGTGAGGATAAGCCGAATGAGGATTACTTGACTCTGTTTCAAGATGTGTTTGCCGTTTCTGGTGCCACAAGTCACTCTGCGAACTGTTGAATCTAAAGACACAGAAATATATGCGTTAAAGAAGCGTCTGCAAGTGCTTGAAGGTGCAAAGCCGATGCTTGAGGGATTACTTGAGGAAAGTTGAAGAATTAGAAGACTAAACTCAAAAACCACTAACTTCCTTTATCACACCGCTACTGGTAGTGTCATAGGCAACTATGAGAACACTAAAAACATATAAGGAGGTTAGCCATAGCCTGTAGTTATCGGCTAATCCCTCACTGCAACGCACGCATATAGAACCACAGGGCAACGACATACTAACGCACCGCGTCTGGAGCTAAACCCCTCGCTTTTCATATGAGGGACCAGAAGCAAATCGTGTTCACTGAACCGGGGAAAACAGTGCAACAGACCGTAGGAATATAGACCGACTACATCAAGGAAGAATACAAGATGATAGTCTACCCCACACAAAAAATGAGCAATAGCTCCCCCGATCAACTATTAGTATAGTCTTGTCAGAGTCCACTTAACCCATGGTATTATTTTTCGTGGGACACAGATGGATTATGCACGGCTTCTTAGAACCCTCGAATTAGAGTTTCCCGACCTATATATTGTCTATAAAGCAAGCAGTGTCGATAAACTCTGGCTTAAGCATGGCGAAGCACCAAAAGAGGAGCCATAACCATGCAGCAAACTCAACAGCAACAATACGTAGTTATTGACGCTAAACCACAAGTCACCAAAGAGGAATTGCTAGACTTGCTCAACGACATGAAGACCACGCTAAAATCTGCTTTAGTGGCTTTTGAATAGTCGAGAATCGACCATGACCGAGCAACCACAAAGACGCTATGCTTCTGTTCCAAGCTGCTGTGAACCAAGCCAACCGTTTATTCCCCGAGCACCTAACAACTGCAGCACTTGCCAAGACCATGCCGATTTAACCTGCCACGATCTTCCGAAAGCAGAAACAGCAATAAGGCGATAACCGATGAATGCCAACACAGTAACCATACAAACGCCACAGGTAACTGTCAACAGCACCCAAACACCAGAGCCAAAACTACCACCGTTCAACCGTGAATCAATGCTGCAGCAAATCAACTATTGGCACAACCTCGGCTGCACAATCGTACCCTTCAGACATGAATGGAACCCAACAAAAAAGAAATGGGACAAATCCCCCGTTATAGCCACAGGCTTATTTGAAGAATGGAAACGCCGACCCCAAACACTTGAAGAATTCAACACTCAACATTTCGACAAGTACCGTATGTTCGGCGTCCTAATGGGAACACCCCTAACAATCCAGCACCCAACAACAGGCGAAACCGTAACAGTTTACCCCGTAACCATCGACACAGACAAAAAAGGCGAAGGCTACACCCCAGAATTAGCTCAAAAACAAACTGAATTCCACACACATCTACCCATAACATACCACGGGTTAACCATCAACAACGGCGAACACCGACTATTCTTCAACCTTAAATCCCCCGAGGCAACCGCTAAAACAGAAGTTGGACACATCGAATACATCTGTGGACCTTGGTGGGTAGTCATCGAAGGCAGTATAGGATACTACCGATTAAATGACAATCAACCCACGATAGTTACTGATGCTTACAAAATCTTTATTGAAACATGCGAAGAGGTGGGACTCGAGCAGCCAGCTAAAGCGTCACCATCTTCAAACATGGTTCATGAAAAGGAAGTTACCGGGCAAAATAAAGCTTCTGTTAAGCGACCATGCATCATATGAGTTGCTTGAGAAGAAACAACTAAAACATGGTGGCAGTCATAGAATGCGAGTGACAATCGCGGCACAGCTTCAACGTGACGGCTACACCACTGAGCAGATAATGGATTTATTCAAGCTTCAAGAGGGCTTCAATTCTAAAGAAACCATGCAGGGTATTCTTAGTGCTAAACCTGAACGCACCGCTAAATGTGAAACCATCAAAGAATACGGTTACTGCCTCTACCCCGACAGCATGAAGAATGCCCATGGCGTCAACAATTCAAGAAACAACAGCAAAAAGATAACGTAAACCCCATAAACGTCGCAAAAAACATACTTGCAAAACACCACTTCATAACCGACAAAGAAAGCCGCCAACTATACGTTTACGATGAGACAGAAGGATTGTATCTACGCCAAACAATCGCTGAAGAAGTTATACGGCGTGAAATCATAACTGAACTCGATGAGGAAACCCGTGAACATTACCACAAAGACATACGTTACTACATTATGGGAAAAACACCCGAAAAAAGCGTAAGCAACAACCCCGACTTAATCCTTGTCAGAAACGGCATCCTAAATATCGAAACAATGCAGCTACAACCATACACACCAGACATTTACCTGATAAATAAAATCCCATGGAACTATGACCCAAACGCATCCTGCCCAAAAATCGACGCCTTCGAAGACCAAACAATAGACAAAACACAGCAGCTAATATTCTACGAGTTCTTGGGTGACTGCATCCTATCAACAAACAAATACAAACGTTCATACGTCGCCGTCGGCCCAACAGACACAAGCAAAACACAGCAAGCCAAAATAGTAATGCGGTTTCTCGACTGGCAAAACATTGCAAGCCACACAATCCAAGAAATTAACCATGACAAAAACGCTCCAAGCGATCTCTATCAGAAATACCTTAACATAGGAGACGACACAAGCAGCAGTATACTACGCGCAACTGGCGTCTGGAAAACAATCACAGGTGGCGGCTTCATCATGGGACGCCCAATGTACCAGAAAACCTTCCAGTTTCTACCATACTGTAAATTCTGGATGAACTGTAATAACCTACCCGCCATCAACCCAAGCGAAGACGACGACAGCTACTACAACCGCCTGCTACCCCAAAAATATGAAAGAACAGTCGCAGAAAAAGACAAAATCCCAAACTTCGCAGACACCATAACCACACCCCAAGAAATGAGCGGACTACTAAATCATGCAATCGAAGGCATAAAACGCCTACGCAAACAAAAGGGCTACACAGAAAACATGACAACACCACAGAAAAAGGACTTCTACATACGCGAATCAGCACCCACACGGCACTTCATCGAGAAAAGCCTTGAAGTAACCAACAGCGAATCCGACGAAATCCTACAAGACGACCTATACCGCAAAATAGTCGAGTTCTGGAAAACAGCTGAAATAAGAAAACCCATCCCACGGCAAGGCGACTTAATTAAAGCAATGCGTGACTACTGCCCCGCAGCTCAACGCCTTCGAATACGAATCTCGGCAGGCACTGACTCTAAAGGCAAAGAAATCAAGCAGCAAGTTTGGGCTTACCGTTATGTGATGGTAAAAAGTGTGCAACCTGTGCAACTTGTGCAGCCTTTTTCTAACTCTTCCTTAGAAAAAAAGGAAGAGATAGAAGAAAATAGTGAAAATATAGACAAGTTGTACAAAACCACTGCACAGCCTGCACAACCTGCACAGACTGAAAAGCCCCGCCTCTGCAAAGCCGAATGTACCCATTTTGACAAGCCGACCTGTCAACCCCCCAGTGGTCACTGGGGAGACAGAACCCCGCAATCACCATTACCAATCAACTGTAGAGGCTTCGAATCACCTAACCCTGGCGCAGAAAACTGCTAACAAACGCTAACTTTTCTTTCTTCTTCTTTTTAATTGCACCCCAAACTTCACAAAACATCACATTTCAACAGGTTTTCATTTTTTCACTGTTAGATGCTACCAAACGCTTCCGAGAAAACAACACAAAAAGACACAAAAACAGACAAAAGCGGACACTATTAGCGAAAAGATACAAAACGATACATTTTCAGAGTTTTTGTGCAGTTAACCGGTTTTTGTTGCTCTGTTTGGTGCAGATAAAACCGAAGGGATTATTATAAAATTGCGAAAAACTGCAAGAAAACACATTTTGGAACAATATAACATGGAGAAAACCCAGATGAGTGCAACTAAATGTTAAAGTCAGAAACGTCAAAGAACCTCAAGTTTGAATATTCAGCGTAGACGCCAACGATTAATCGCCTTACGACAAACAATTAAACGATTTACTGTTAGCAAAGCAGCCGAATGCGTTAGTGTTTGGTGGACCGTGAACCGAGATTTAGCCTTCTTAGAAAAACATAACTTATTGACTATCCAGCGAAGCAGTGCTTTTCCTTTTGAATTAAAAGAATCTGGTGAAGAGTTTATGCAGCGTTTCCAAGCCGCCCACAGAGCGTGAAAAATATTTATTGACAAACAAACGAAATCTGAAACATGCAACAAAATAGAACTGAATGAAAAGACAGGGTAAACAACGAAATGCAAAACCCTACAAGAACCATTGTAAACAACAAACCAAACCAATCAAATCAAACACAAACCGAAAATAGCCAATCTTAAAAAAAAAAACACCTTTTAAAAAAAGCAAACAAAAATCAAGCTGCCTGACATCCAAAAAACCGAAGCATACATTCAAACTCGATCCCTCGGCTTCCATCGAAGTTTGGAACACCGCCAACAGGTTACCCACAGATATACGGTAACAATCAACCCTTAGCCGCCCTCTCAACTTCTTTTTCTATGCTTAAAAGCATCTTAGTTCAACAAACAATGCTATAGCCTCATACTGAACCCTCAATCACCATATTAACACCTCTACCACCCACACCAATCAATAACGCCATAGAAACCGCATTAATCCTCTATCTTGAGCACTCCAAAAACAAACCATCAAAAGAAAAAATATATTGTATCTTCACAGCTAACCCAGAGTCAAAGAAAACTACATTCTTTTCCTAAAGACACATTTCAGTTTACCCTACACAATCATCCAAGGCACAAAAATATATCATAGCAGAAACCCGTTTTGAGGAACTCGCCATCCACCGTAACCTTCTGCTCGAACAAGCTAAAGGTTATGATTTTGCTGTGTTTGTTGATAGCGACGTCTCGCTTCCAATAGACGGATTAAAGGCCCTTGTAAGCAGCGGTAAAGACATAGTATCGGGTATAGTTGTTGTCCCTATAGGATTACTGATTCGCAGACGGTTCAAAAGTTGAACAGTTAGCCGTGGGCTACGGCAATTTTGTACTCATAAACAATATGATTGCCTCTTTGAGTTTTGCCAATTCTCTTCCTGATATGTTATCACAGTCGGGTTATGTATGCAGTGCCTGTTTATGTCTCAGCCAGAAAACGGTCCTTGATGAGCGTTTAAGATTTGAAACTTTCCAATTCAGAGGAAAAGGCATCCAGTTAGGGGAAGACCTCGGCTACTGTTATAATGCAGCACGTTTAGGTTATAGAATCTGGTTAATCCAGCGGTTCAATGCAGGCATCATAGGCGCTCTGGGGAAGAACTGCATCATTTATGGCTCAAAAGCGGTAACACACTGCACTTGAATTTTGGCTTCTATCTTCAATACTTGTAAGATAAGACCGACTCAGTTGAGGCTTAAATATGTCAAATCAACCAACCCCTCAAAGAATCACACAATCCTTAGAAAACCTGCAAAACCATCCTGGCCCATACGCTGACTTTCAATGGTTGCCAAAATAAATGCAGTCGAAACTGTGTCTGTTATCGCTGGACTTATTCATCCCGATTGGCTTACCACATCTTAGAAGCGATCGCTTCTGGTGCAGCTTCAACACTGTAAGCAAACTGTTCAGTTACTTAATAGAAAAACACTCTCATCGGCGTCGATAGTCTGTATCAGAAGGTTTCTGTCAACCAACTCTACTATATTTACAGAGATACAAACAGACAATTCCTACACACAAAGCCCCTATCAAATCTCAATACCTCTCTAAAAGATTTGGAACTGCGTAACGGTAAATATGTCGCTGACTTCGAAGGTTGCACCGGCAAATGCGAAAGAAACTGTGTTAGTTATAACAGCAAACGTTTATCCTGAATGGCTTACCCCAATTAGAGGGTATATCCATAACGGTATTGGTTTTGACTACTGTCGGCGGCTTGTTTGGTTATTTAACGCAGAAGCATATTCTGGGTAGTTGACCCTTTTAAAACAGGACTTATGTGTCAACCAATCTTTAAACCAAAGAAACCGACCCGCTCCTTGAAGCTTTACCATCCATTCAACCTTCTTTTTAAGAATCCACCAAAGAGGCAATCAAATGGTGAACTACATCGGCATTGAAGCAGACTATTACATTTACGCTCAAAGAAACGGATGGGAATACGGAAACACAATAAACTACCGTGCAAACATCGGTAAAACTGTGCAAGTGCCAAACTCGCCCTCTCAGCAAGAACTTACAGAATCACTGAGCAAATTTCTCTATTCAGCAAAATTGATACATGGACACTTAACTAAAGCTGCGTTACGTGCCTGGAGCAACGATCCAGCAACAAAACCAGACAGTGACGAGCACAGTTACTATAAAGTTCATAGCATTCCATGCGCACAGATTGGAGATGATCCGATTGCTGCTATTTTGGGGTTTGTGGGTTTTGTTGTTGTGGAAGAGTTAACTTGGCAGCAACTACTCAATGAATAATCAAACATAAAATAAAATAAAATAATATAATATAATAAAATAATATAATATAATATAATAAAATAATATAATATAATATAATAAAATAATATAATATAATATAATAATATAATATAATATAATAAAATAATATAATATATATATAAATATATATATATAATAATATTATATATATTTTTTTTTTTTTTCCGAAAAGTATATGAAGTCGAATGCTCGTTGTTCTAATCTGTCAATTTAGTTCTTCCTATGGTGTTCAGAGATTATAACCCTGCACCAACAAAACTATCTTATACCCAAATATTATATCGATATTTTAACCTATTTGTTCTTTTTCCATCTCATTTTAGCCTGCAAAAGAATATTTTGGTCCGCTTGATTTCCAATGTTATTAATCCCTGAAAATAGTTTTGACCACAATATCAGTTTTAGATAAATAATAATCAACACACTACGTTTCTGCGGTATCAAATTTACTGTATTAGTTATGCCTAATTCTTTACGACATTTCTCGACTGCGCTTTCTAAACTCATATGCGTTTCTTCCTTAAAATTTTCGGTTAATTCCAATATTCACCAAATAATTCAGTGAACCATTATGATAGATACCGAAAAAATAAATCAAAAACGTCAACAATGTCAAGGAAAAGTAACTCAACTCGAGCTAAAAATCAATGATTTAGAAAATCAACTCAACAAAGAAGGAAACGTCTTCACCGATTTAGACGTAATCAAACATTACTTAAACAAAAAGTTTGGTTTTGACTTCAACGCAGAACGCGCCGAGTTAACGGAAGGAGCCAACAAAATTAAGATAGAAATCAGCAGCATCCGCTCTGAAATAGCTCAATTAAAAAATTGTTGGAGTCAACATTATCCCGCACAACGTGGACCTCATGGAAAAGAAACCGGTGCTGCTTGCGAAAAATGCCAGTTTAAGCCATTCTACGCTGAAATCGCAGAACAAGAAGCAGATATCGCCAAGAAACAACAGGAAAAAGCCCAACGAGAACAAAAAGCCGCTGAATTGAAAAGTGCTAAAGCAGCAAACCGTAAAGAGTAAAATTTCTCTCTTTTCTCTGTTTTTCACTAAATCTCTTGAGACTAATAACATGACTACACAAATGTTTTACCGATTAGCGGCCAAAGACCCGAATGGTAAACCAGTACGATGCAAGGTTTCAAGCATCGAAATAGCAAATGAACGTAAAGCCGAATGGGAGAATCTTGGTTACACAGAAATCGAAGTTAGAGAATACCTTCAAGTGTGGGATAATTACAGTTATGGCTCCTTCTCACTGATTTAAACTGTTTCAATTTTTTACTCTAAAGTTACAAGAGGCGGTAATCCAGCTTCTTCTCTTTGCTTATTAACTGCAGCAAGCAAATAGAATTCGTTCGATATTTGATTAACCGCTTCAGCTTTTTTAGATTCAACATTCAACCAATCAATTTTCTCTTTAGATAATACCGCTGCAAGTGGATCTTCGTTGTCATCTGGGAAATCTTTCTCATTAAAAACTAACCCAAGTTCTGCATACTGTTTTTTGACGGCTTCTTTTAGGCTCATATATTGTCACTTGAAAATTTCGGTTTAATGGAAAACACCAAAACAGTTAGAGGAAACAACTATGACCAGAGTGTTTGACGAAGAAATCCCCGAAAAATATAGGGAATGCGAAAAGTTTGTTAGATCAACCGAACTAAAAATCGAAAACCTAAAAAGAGAAATCAATCAAGTAAACCTCCAACCAGTACCCACCGACCCGTTTGTTCTAAGTTTTCTTGAAAAACAAGAGTTCGATTATGCCGCTGAGAAATCAAAGGTTGAAGCATCAATCAAGACAAAACAGCGTGAAATCAGAACATTGAAGAGCATAATTGAGGCAAGAAAGAAATGCCAAAATGTCAATGTTGCAGAGCGGAACAAAGCACGGTACTCTGTTTTCGAGAAATGCTGCGTAATATGCAAAGGTCCCCTAAGGCCAGAAGACGTTAAGCGTTTCGAACCTTAAACAATCTTTTTCTTTTTATCCTAAACATCTGTGAAGCATTCTTTTAGATTACCCCCAGAATACCAAAAAATCAAGCAACACCTCCAATCAAGAGGAACATGGCACAAAACCACCACCAAATTTAATGTTTTTGAAATCTGCAGCGCCATCAAACAGTATAACCTATTCTACGGTGACACCGGGGACCTATTATCAGCCTTTGAAGAACTGCGAGATTACCCAAACGTTGAATCTTGGCTCGAATCTCAGAGCATAAGAGAAGGCTACAGTCCAACTGAAATTAAAGATGACACCCTGCAGACTCTCGAACTGCAAGCAAAAAGTTTAGGCTTCAAACTACTCGCCCGAGGCGAAGTAGCTGTTAACAGAAAAGAATACGATTACCTAAAGCAGTGCGAGCGACAAATCAAGAAACATCGGCGATCTCTGGATGGTTGGCCTGTGAGTTTAGTTTAAGCCCAAAATATCATGCAGCAAACAATTCTCCAGAGTTTTCTATCCGATCAACAATTGATGGGTTCAAATATTCTATCGATTCCTATCCCCAAAAAAGCACATGGACGCCCCTCACAGAGCTTAACCGCTTTTGAACTCAAAGAAGCAGTATCTTACTATTCGGCTTCACCTGCCGAGAAACAGCGTCTTATCATCAAATATGGAAAACGGAAACTCAGACATGGCATTGCTATTTGTAAGCTGGATATTGGTAGGCGGGGGATAATCAATAGAACAATTTGCCCCAAGCATGGACGCGAAGCATTGATTTATAATTGGGATAACAAGGAAGGCGCAAGAGTCAGATGCAAAGCGCCTGATTGCGAGTTTAATACTCATTTTATGCCTTTCATGTTCAATCTGGAAAAGTCAAAGGTGGCTGACGATAATTCTGAATAGTTATTTTCTCACTTATTTGTCTGTTTTAGTGACCGTTAAGTATTCAGTGCCTTTCTTCTGGATTATTAGTTTCGCATTGGTTTCTTTGAGGATATACTCTTTGATTCGTTTGTATGTTTCCTCGTTTGCTTGAAAGATAAGGCCACAGAAGAGTATATCGGGCTCAGTTTTTGGAGTTGATTCTTTTTCCATATAGGTCACTTTTAGAAAGAGAGGGGAAATATTATAAGAACTTCTCCGCTTTAGGTGTCAACATTAAATCGCTCACAGATGATACTATGGAGCAGTTTTTCGGATGTCACACCTGTTTTCTCTGCAGCTTCCGCTAAGGCTTCATAGGTTTCTTCGCTTAAGCCCAGTTTTCGCCGGGTAGCATTGTACAGTTTCTGCGCTGACATCTCACTATTGCTTCCGATGGGACCGGCTCGATTTTTAGTTAAGAGACTGTGCAAAGCCACTTTCTCATCATTCAGTAACGGTCTTCCACACTCCTCAGAGCCTTCTTTGGTGACGAATCGACTCATCATTTGAAGCCAGAAATCACTTAATGCTTCAACTTCATTCATGATCTGCATAGTTTTCTCGCATACATTCCGTGATAGGATGCTGTCATATTCGCCCCAGTCGATTTTCTCAGCGGTTGCTTTTTCGTCTGATGCGGTGATTGTTTCAGCAATGGCGCTTGCTTCAGTGATGGCTTTGATTTCTGCGAACTTAACCTTGAATTCCTCGAGGCTTTTACTTTCTTTTAATTCACATTCAAGATAGCCTATTAGGGCTGAGTTTTTATTTTTTAGATTGGTTTGTTTTTCACTCATTCTACTTCACCATTTTTAATTATTGTTAAATTCCTGATGGATAATTCAAAAAATTTTATTGCCTGGGAACATTGCCGCTGAAACGGCTTTCTGCATTACTTGTTTGAACCGTTTTTTAACAGCATTCTTGCTTGTGCAGTCGGCGAAGTCTTCAAGTTTGATTTCTAAAGCTTTCTCCGAGTAGGTTTTCTGTGTGATTTCCCATGAGTCGCCAGGTCCTCGGGTGTTGTTTGTTACGCCGATGGTTAGGACCGCATAGAGTTTGAAGCAATCGATTCGAGAGTTGAGCCATCCTGTGAGGTTTAGGATATCGTTGATTTGTTGTTCTGTATATTTCGCCATATTTTTAAGCCTCCGCTTTAACCTCGCTGATTACTGCAAAATCGCTTCGATCTGAACCCGCCACGACATAGGAAACAAACAGTTCAGGCTTAGACCGCCAATCGTTAACGAATTTGCGAGTTACAGTGACATTATAACCTTCTATCTGGTTACCTGTTTCAGCATCGACAATATCATCCCGGTATTCAGCGGTGAATTCCAAACGGATTTTGCCTTTGCCTGCTATGTAGCCTTCGAGTTGTGCGGATTGGTTTTCGGGAGTTACGAATCGTCGGCTGCCATGGTACTGTTCGGGGAGGTGTTCGAGGACTAAATCAGCGTATTGGTTGATGTGAAGTTCCTCTTTCTGTTCAATCAGGAACACTATAACGTCGCTTGTGTCATCCCAGGACTCAAGCGGGGCCACGACTGAAGGCGTAAAAGAGTTCAATGTTTAATCCTCCTTGACGAGTTGAAATGCAGCTTCACAATCCGAAAGAAAAGAAACCTTCACTAAACCCTTCTTTTCAAGTGCAGCAACTATGCTGTAATCAACCATTCGATAGGTGTTTCCTTCAGATGGGAAAACCATTGCACTAACAAACGAGCGGTGATTGCCCATACTGTAAGCCATCCGCGCATATTTCCCCGATTCCTTTGGAGCTTCAGCTGCTTTTATGAAGGTGGCTCTGCCTGTCCAGCCGTGTTCTAAGCATTCTAAGACTTCTTTTTGGTTTAGGCGTTTGAAGGGTGGAGTAAACTTTTCCTGAGTTATTGTTTGTGCGCTTATCATTTATTTCACCGTTTGTTTCAATCTATTGCTACAATCACTGTAACACACAACTATCTATTAAGCGTTACTATGATTGTAGCTTAACAGTCTAGCAATAAAAAGAAACATTAAATAGCAAGTCAACCACAGATACAATAGAGAGAAATCTATAATGCGAGACTACATCCTAACGCCTGCAGAACGACAAATCCTTCAACGCTACATCGAAACAGGCGATAAACTCGAAGGCTATAGAACGCTACTTTGCCGAGTACGAAAACACGACATCAAACAAGTAAATGACGACGAAAAACTAATCCAGGCATTCTTAGCGAAAGCAGGCGAGAAACCTTAAACCGAGACGATGCATAAATAATTAAGAAATAGATTTTTGGTGAATACTATATGACTGATTGTAAATGCCAAGTATGCGGTGGACCAACAGAACAGATTTGGGAAAATACAACCAAAACAAGATACGCAATGAGATGCATAAACGGCCATCAAAACAAAGCTGACAAATCAGGCGCAAAACAGTACTCCGTATTTCTTGTTTCGAACGAAGACCTTGCCAAGTAAAGAAAGCTTTAGCAAAAACAAAGAAATTCCAGACTAAAAACTATTTCTTCCCTCTAATCTCAGCTATTCTATCATAAATCGCTTTATAACATTCATCAGCCTGCTTAACCTTAAACACAATATTCTGCTCCATCCCAATCCCATCCTTAAACGTCACATTCAAAAACATCTCCTTCTTACGCAACATAACAGCAACCGGAGCCGGAAGAACCATAGAACGCAAAGCACCAATTCTTTCACTGGGCAAATTCTCAATCTTAACAATATCCCCATAATCAAAAGATATGGCTGCTTTTTCCTGATAATTATGGGTTAAAGGCCCAATAGATTGAAAAACGCTTAGTTGTTCCTGAACTTTTAGCAGTACGTTTGTTTTTTGAAGTGATTTATCAACTTTTAATTGGAAGTTGCCCCCGAAATATTCACCCTCAAACTGCATGGTAAATCATCGACTGCTATTGGTTGCTTGCATGCTTAAGCTTTTGTGTTTAAATTCTCATCAAAGCTCTATATCTTAAAGAACAGCCTCTACATCTTTTCTGGTCGGCTGGAATCTTTCTCCACTCAGGGGTCTTAGCCCGAGCAGTTAAGCTTTTTCCGCAATCACAACAATTATACTTAGTAACTGGCCTATTAATTTGAGAAATCTCCAAAGCTGTAATTCAGTGATTTTAGTTCTTATTAAAAAATATTAAGTTACCGCTTTATAAGAAGCAACCAAAAATTAGTGTTAAGCTGACCTGGCCCTGTGAATCGAAAAGAAGAGGTAGAAGCAAACGGAAGAGAGAGGGGGTCTTCTTTTCTTTTCAGCCATATCAGCCTAACGTTTTCGACACATACAGAAGTTAGTGTTAGCATGCTGATACTAAAGGCATTGTTGTAACATTATGTAGCAACAAACTGTTACATCGGAAAAAGAGGGGTTTCTGCAATTACTAAAGGTTCACTTTGTTTCTTGATTGCCCTTTATGTTCAGTCATTCGGTGCTCCCTTAACTGTCTTGGGTCTTTGAGCTCCTTGTTACAAATCGGGCAAATGTAAATTTCATGTGACATTGTGACGGCTATGATTGACAGCACAATTAATAATCGTATCGTATCTGAAAACAAATTAGTGATAGCTCTTAAATACTCACAGCATTCACTAATTAACAAATCAAAGAAGCAGGCACTAACCCATGAAATCCAAACCTAACCCCCTAATATGTGCCTCGAACCCACAACAAATAAAAGAAAATGTGACTGCAAAGGACAATAACATAACGAAACTTGAAAGGGATTCGTAATATCTATAATTGTGAACCTTTCCACGAAGATCAATTATAACTCTAACGCTCAAAGGAAATATTGCGATTTTTTAGCGGTTGTTGCTACATCCTGTAACAACATTGCCTTATATCCAATTCAAAGGTAACACGTTTGTTAAGAGCAACCCCAAGTTGAGCAGGTTTGGCTGCTAACAAAAGATAAGCGTTCCCCTCTCTTCTGCCTTATCGACGTTAGTACACGGCTAAGCCAGCTTAACCTACTTTTTCCCTTTTCCCAAAAAAGTTGTTGCATCGATGCAGTCACATCGTTATTTAAGATTCAAGGGTAATATACTGTGTCTAAGCGAAAAAGTTAGCTTGAATGTAAACAAACCCTCTCTCTTCCTGTTTCCTTTTGTTTGCGTTCAAGTCAACTTTCTCTCTCTCTTCCAATCACAACTATTTTTAAAATATGATTTTTTTCCAAAATTCTGTCTTAGAATTTCGCTGTCCAGCCTTTTGATTTAGTGGTGGCATTGTGCCTTATTTTTTTTTAAAAAGATGCTTCAGAATGTGAACAACACATGCTTATTAGATATTTTCTTGCCTTTTATTTTGGTGATTGTTTTGTATCATTATAAGAAATATCTAGCAATCGCAGGCATAGGCGCTGCAATTACCGCGATTGGGCTAAGCATCTTTGTTAAGACCAAGAAAGAAGAAAAACACGGTTGGCATTGGTAAACCCAACCGTTTTTTATTTTGTCTCGTTTGGAGGTGATTTTTTACGGTAAAAATAATTTCAAGTTCCGGTAATGAGTCAAAGTTTGATTGCAAAGATGTCAAGAAAGACTTAGAGGCTGCAGGCCTTCCAGAACGAGTCGCCGAAGAAGTGGCCGAACGTGTTGAAGATAGAGTGGAGGATCGATGGACTACTATACAGGTAAATGAGCAGGTCGATATAGAACTAAAAAGGTTAGATGAAGACATACAAAGAGCGGAAGGTAACTATAAAGAAAAATTTGCCGGACCAACAAACAGGCCTGTGGAAAATAGGACTGAAACTGGCCGATCGGAGAAATTTATACCTGCGACAGAAAAAGAGCGCCATGAAGACTTCGGGCAACGGCATTAAATAATTTGATCCTTAAAGGCGATAAAACAATCTCGATTTTTAGAAGGAATCGTTTGTATGATGGTCTATGGCGAGCCTATATGGGGCATTTCTTTGTCGCCGTCATGTAGTACCAGTGTCAATGAGCTGGTAACGCCCGCTACCTGCTTTATTCGTGACTTAGTTACGGTTTTCAGTTCGTCAATATTTTTCGCTTTTACTTTAACTAACAAGTCATAGACGCCGTATAATGCATGTGCTTCTTCAACCCCATCTATGAGTCTAAGGTTATCTACTACTTCGTCCTGTGCGTCTAAATCGGTATTTAATAATACAACTGCTGACACCATTTTTAATCCTCTTTATTGGGCATTAGCCACAATATGATAGTTAAGCCTGCGTTGTTACATCAATGAGCCTACAAGTGCAGCTTCCCAAACAATCTCTAAGTTGCTTGGTTCAATCTCTCTTGAAGCGTTGGAAGATCAACGTAACTGCCGGATACAGTAGCAATAAAGCGCCCATAACGACGCCGAATTCTATTCGATTGACAGCGTCGTTGAAGGCGAAAAACATGATGGTGGCTACAAGAATAGTATACAAAATAATTACTGTCAAACGCTTCTTGAAGCTACCCTTTGGTCTCTTGAACATCCATCATCAATCAATTGGTAAGCTGTACTGGCTATTTATTTCCAGCAGTACTAACAATACCTAGCTCGACTGCCCATATATGTCAGGGAGCATAGAATTTAGAGTGAGCTAATCTGCCAAGTGGAATGGGCCAGAAGGCAGAAAAATTATTGGAAGAGAGAGGGGTAGAAACGGGTACCTTATGACCTACCAGCAGATTAGCCCACTTGCTAACTACTTCCTCAGCAATACTCTCTTAGTTTTGATTATACAAAAATAGATGTGATTTCAAAATGAACCCACAAAGTCAGGCCATAAGCAAGTTTATCTTGTCACTATTACGGGGCATGGCGCCTCCTCAACTACGCCATGGCTAACACTACCCAACAAGATTTCTTCAAACTTGCTTAACCCTCTAGCGCCAATGACGATTAAATCAAAGCTTTCTTCCTTAGCCGTTTTTATTATCTGATCTACGACGTTACCTTCAAGGAAGCGTGTATCGACGGGTATTCCGTCAGCTTGAACCAGCTTCTGCCCATCAATCAATACACTATTTTGTGCGCCTTCATTGTTTGGTTGATTTGGGGCGTAGAGTGTTTTTGATCGATTGTTGACATTAAGCAGTGTGATGCTGCCGTTTGTCATTTTAGCGATTTTGATGGCTTCTTGCAAGGCACGCTTAGAATGCCCTGAGCCATCTATTGGTACTAGGATTTTTTGATACAATATTGCACCCGATTCTATTCGGTGTAAGATATTTATAATATTTTCTAAGCCATCAGCGTTGACACTGCGGTTAAACTTTATTTGGTGACCCGCCAGAGCTTTTGAGTTATGCTAGTTAGACTACTTAGAGTTAGGGTGTGTTTCTATTTTCACCAACAGGTAACAAGGCAGATGTCCAATTTATCCTCTGAGTTTTCAATAAAAAATTCATCTATAAATCGACCTTTTCGAACTTTAAGAATAGAGATGTATTGAAAACTGCTGTTTTTCTTTTCCTTCAAATCGTTCCCTCTTTAGTCACAATGGTGATCCATAGCCACCCCGAAGTTGACTGTCAGATCCCAATTTTTCTCCATAGTCAAGGGGTTTATTAGGTGCATATAAAGCAACGTGACTGTCGAGGGTTTCCTACATTTGCGTTAATTTTCAAAGGCTGCCTGGATGTTAGTCTGAGTAGTACCATAGCAAGGCCACGATAACGCTAAGAATCAATCCTAGAATTATTAGGGGGATTCCAAGAAACGCATAGGAAATGTAGCTGCTTTTTTGGAGTACCTGCCAGTAAGCGGCGTTTAAGTCGATTGTGAAAAGTAGGCACCCGACGATTAGGCAGATTACTGCAGCGATCCAAAGTATGATTCCTAGGATTAGGGCGTGGTTGTTGATGAATGTGTCTTGCGGATGGTCTTCCATGCTTGTGTGCCGTTAACTTATTTTGGTTGTGTGGCAATTAAGTTATCGGTCGTTTAATCTCATTCAAGGCTTGTGTATTCGCTTGATGTTTGAGTTTAATTGTGTGGTTTTTGTTTGGAAGCTATGATGTTTTTATGTGGGAAAAATCTGTGGCTTGGATTTTTTTGGTGGATTTTTGGGTTGAGCATAAATACAATTATCCCTGGCGTTCCCATAGTTTGATGTATAAAACAGCGTTTACTCTCTCCAGTTTTGCTTGGAACTTTAACAATTAATATAAAAAGCGACCCCTTAGACCCCTTCGGTTTTAACTTAATTTAGCGAACACTCTTTTATTATCCGCGCCGAAGTTGGCTTGGGGAATATTAATTGGTTAGAGGTTTCACTGATAGATGGAAAGACAAAGAGCCAAACGACCAGTCTCTTGTCAACAAAATAAAAAATGTTGGTCAACCAACGGTCAGCCTAAAAGAGCAAATCACAACAGTTACACAACGCCTTGACACACAAACAAAAACTTTGGACGCTGCAGTTGGGCGTTTCCAGAACCGCGATAGAGAAATCTTTGGCCGCATCGTAAAAGCCATGGCGCAACATGATGAGCCACGCGCAAACATCCTTGCCACTGAATTGGCTGAAATCCGCAAAGTCGAAAAAATGCTCTCGCAATCCTCCCTTGCATTACAAAGTGTCTCCATGCGACTTAGCACGGTTTCGGAGTTGGGTGATGTGGTTGCGGTTTTAGCTCCGGCTAAGAGCATGCTAAACAATGTGCGCACTGAAATGTGCAGCATATTCCCAGAAGCCAGCCAAGAGCTTGGAAACATCGGCAACCTACTCTCAGACATTTGCACCACGACTACCCAAAGCAGTGATGGTCCATCGAATAATATTGTGGCGAATGCTGAGGCGATGGCGATTTTGGAGGAAGCCGAAGTAGCTGCTGAGAGCCGATTAAAGAGCAAGTTCCCCGAAATCGGCTTAGATGCCCCGATTCAGAAACGGGCTAGCTTAGAAGCTTAAACCTCGTGGCTTTTGCCACTTTCCTTTTTTGTTTATTTTTTAGGGTAGGGTGTAGTGTGGTTGTGGGGTGTTTTTGCTTCCGCTGGTTTTCTCAATAATTTGAATTATAAAGTCATCCGTGCAGTCATCCATGCATTCGCATTTGCCGCAGGATTTCGGTAACGTTAGAATAATTGCCTGTTCGCTTAGGATGTATTCTATCAGTAGGTTCCTTATGCGGCATTTCTTGATTGCACGGTTAGGATGAACCGTTGTTATGCCATATCGTGAATCATCAAAGCTTCTACCTATAGTTTCCACCAAACATTCGCCTCAAACTTTAAGGGATCGCCAAAATTTAAAAAAGGGAACTTGTTTACTCTTTTTTGCCTACTTCTTTCATTACATGCGCCGGAGAAATGTATTCTTTCTCGGGAATCAAATCCAAAATAGACATGACCTCGTTGGGCGCATTATTCTTCTTCGCCAAATTCACTAAGTCATCCTTGTTGGATGGGTAATGTGCCCCTTTTAGGCAATGCTGAATCTTTGCTGGACTCGCAAAACCCTGAGCGGTTGTACCTTCGCCTCTAACCAAAATCATTCACCTCCAAAATTCTATCTTTCCAATCTTACTTTGATTGACCAGGAAAGTTTCTGCGCCAACTCCGCCGAGTCAAGGTTGATGTTTTGTTTTGTGAGAAAAACATTCACCGCCGCCTCAACCTTATGATCAATGTCCTGCGCTTCGATAGTGTTGAGTAGCATGTTCGCGATTTCATCACATAATTCCTGTCCCTGAATTTGGTTTAGACTTGTCGTCTGCATGTTTTCACCAAAAAACTACCAGATGGAGCATATTTAAGCCTCTGCTGGTGCAACTGGTAGTAACAGGAATCCCAGTTTGAAAATCAGGCTTTGTTTTTAGCCGCGTCTGGCTGCACAATCAGCCCCAACCAACCAGCAACCCAAAAAATAGCCCAACACCAAAAACCAGCGCCGCCAACAGCTGCACCAATCAAGGATATGTTCTAGCTTCCAATCGTTGCTGTCCAGACACAGTCACATAGGGTTAATTCCAAAAACACAAATTAAACTTATGGCAACTATGTCAGAATTTATTTCCGTCAAAAACCTGGTACTGGTGTATTCTGATGGCACTAAAGCCGTTGATGATATCTCTTTTAGTGTTGGGGAAGGGGAATTCTTCGGTTTCTTAGGGCCTAATGGCGCGGGAAAAAGCACAACCATCAAAATCCTCACTACTTTGCTGCGCAAAACCTCCGGCAAAGTAACCGTGGCGGGGCATGATATAGATGGCGGCGCCGCGGCCATACGCAAAATCATCGGGGTGCAAAGCCAAGAAACAACCGTTGACGGCGATTTGACCGGCCGAGAAAACATTATGCTCCAAGGTCACTTCCAACAAATCCCGAGTGCCAAACTTAAAAGGCGTTGCGAGGAACTCTTAAAACTCGTCGGGCTTGAAGGTGCCGCTGACAAGCGGGCACGCAATTATTCCGGCGGTATGAAGAAACGTTTGGATTTGGCTACGGCGTTGGTTCATGAGCCTAAACTGCTCTTTCTCGACGAACCTACAACCGGTTTAGATCCGCAGTCGCGTCAGGCTATTTGGTCTTATCTTGAACGGCTCAATAAGGAGGGGATGACGATTTTTTTGACGACGCAGTATCTTGAGGAGGCGGATAAGTTGTGTAAGCGTTTGGCGATTGTGGATTTCGGTAAAATCGTTGCCGGTGGTACACCCGCGGAGTTGAAGCGGGAAATCGGTTCGGATTCGATCAAGCTCTCGATTGAGGATTGCGAGCGGGTTAAGCCGCAGGCTAAAGAAATTTTGGGAACCTTGGAGGGTGTGACCAGTGTTGTGGATTCCGGTCCCGAGGAGTGCTTGAATGTTTTTGCTAAGGATGCCGGGTTGTTGGTTGCTGATATTGTGCGGGCTTTTGACAGCAGCAACATCCATCTGCTCTCGGTTACGTTTTCTTCGCCTTCGTTGGATGATGTGTTTCTTAAGCATACCGGCCGGCGGATACGCACTGAGGATCTTGTGAAGGCGCCGAGTTCCATGTTCGGAGGAGGCAGACGGTAATGGCTTTACTGGCAGATACTTGGTACTTGTTTGTGCGTTACCTCCAAAAATTGGTGCGTAACCCGATTTTGCTGTTTTTTTCGCTTTTTCAACCGATCATTTTCCTGCTGCTTTTCACGCAGCTTTTTGGGCAATTCTCCGAAATTCCCGGTTTCATCGCCGCTACGGGTACGAGCAGTTACGCGATTTTCGCAACGGCGGGTATTTTGCTGCAGAACGCTTTTGGAAGTGCGTTGCAATCGGGGAACTCGATTGTGGCGGATATTGATTCGGGTTTTCTGCAAAAAATGCTCGTTACACCCGTTAGTCGCTACGCGATTTTGCTGGGTCGCTTGACAAGTGATGCTTTCC
Source organism: uncultured archaeon (assembly GCA_963782915.1). Lineage (GTDB taxonomy): Archaea > Thermoproteota > Bathyarchaeia > Bathyarchaeales > Bathycorpusculaceae > Bathycorpusculum. Next base: position 254,213 of record CAWALK010000015.1, on the reverse strand, counting down.
GCGTGGTTATTCAGTCGATTATTATTATTGCGTTGTCGTTTTTGCCTTTTGTGGGCGTCTCATACGCAACAGGTGTCCCCGGCATCATCTTGATCTTGATAACCGTGGCGTTTTTCGGTTTAGCATGGTCCGGGATTTCCTTAGCTATCGGCATGAAAACACGCAGCGCCGAAACCGTGTTCGCCATCGGCGGCTTCATCACTTTTCCGCTACTTTTCTTGAGTACGGCGTTGGTGCCGCAGAGTTTTCAACCCAGCTGGATACAGACGATTTCAGCGTTCAACCCCATCAGCTACGCCGTAAACGCTTGCCGCGTTTTAATGATTACTGGGTTTGACTGGAGCATAATCCTCCAAGCATACGGCGTCATCGCGCTCGTGGGGGTGTTGACGTTGGGTGCCACAGTGTACCAGTTCAGAAAAGTCGTCAGTTAACTGTTTTCTTTGGTTGCTGGATTAGCTGCGGTTTTTTTCTATAGGCCCCTTATATAAAGCGGTATATGGAAGCGTATGCGCAAACAGTCCACAAGTTTGTTGCTTTGCCGCACCCTCCCCTCCCTCTATATATAGACTGAATTATTGAATATCTTTGCAAGCAGTGACAATGACAGCGCAATGAGGTCGGGCACTAGCATGGCCCATTCAATTCAATTCGCCCGTAACCCCAGAAGAGCCGCTGATTACAGATAAGCCGTCTTGTACCACCCGTGGCACAACACAAAGGGCCACAAAATTCAGAACAACCAACAAACCCACTAACACTCTCCAATACCTAAACCGACTAACCTTTAGCCCCCCACTATTAACAGGCTAAAACACAAGAAAACAAGCATAAAATGAGTGACAACATTATGCCTAAAGAAATATTCTTTCTAAGCGACGTAGCGACTAATTTATTCATGCCTCGCCTTGTTTTTTCATTACAACATGAAATGTTATGCGCCGTCATAATAGGGTATTAGTTTCTCAAGATAATGCTGTTCAATCTTAAGCGGCAATGGCTCTTGTGGTGGGAAGAATTCTTTATCTATTATGATAAATTGAGTGTCACATAACGGCCCTTTTGCTAAATTATAGATATTATTATAAAATGCCTCGAAAATCGCCCGATTCAGCCCCTCATGAATATGTTGCATCGGCGTATCGATAATTAAGAAATCGGGCAACGGCAAATCATGTTTTGTAGTGATTTCATGTAACGCAAGCGCATAGCATACATTAACGAGGGTTGCCTTGCCAGAACTGCCTGCATTGTAAAACGTGTAAGCTCTACTTGCATCTCCACCTTCATAGATATGAGGCAACCACGTATGCGTATCTATATGAACTCTATCCCGGGAGGTTACACCAGGCACATTAGATGCGACCATTGAAAATAAATAACGATATTCCAGTTCTTGGATGTATTCCTTAGATTTTATCGCTAACTTCTTTTCTTTGTTGATTTCTTGATTGACGATAACTTTGTCCTCAGATAATTGCGTACATGACGCTTCGGTTTTTATTAGTGCCTTCGGCAACTCGATAATACGGCTATAAATATTCAATCTTTCATTTAACTCTGCAATTTTTCTGTCGGAATCACGTGAATTGGATAGAAAGCTGGAATCGTAATCTTTAACTTCTTCATTAAATCGTTCATCTAGTTCTATTTTCTTGTTTCGATTATCATTTAAAACCTGTTCTCTAAGAATCAGTACTTTTTGTTGAAGGTCGATGGACTCGTTGAGCTCTTCAAATAATATAGATTTTAAATCTGAAATATTAGCGGCTTCATCGTTACCGAAATTTTCAACTTCTATTTTCTGTCTACATAAAGGGCAAGAATGCGCTAAATCCAAATTTTCTTTTTTGACCTCCTTACCACATTCAGGGCATGTCTTAAAACTGACAGAATAAAGTATGTTTTTGGCAGTTTGCGATCTATATATTTTATTTTGAGCTGTAAGCAACTCATCTCTTAATGATTTTTGAATATCTATTTGACGATTAATTTCTATAATGTCTTGCTCGCTTTCACCAATTTTCTTACTTAATTCTTGTAATTCATGCCTCAGCCTATCCGCAAAATGGGTGCTTTCTTTGTATCCTTGGTGCAGTGCACTTAGTTTTTGTTTTGAAATAGTTAATTCCTCTTGAATGTCCTTAATTTTATTGCCAAGAATTTCACTAGATTCAAAACCGAACTGTTCAAGAAATGCCGAATTATTTTTTACTTCATTTTGTTTTTGAGCTAGTAATTTTTCGATATCTGATAGTTTCTTAAGCAAGACATACATATTATCGGTAAATTGACCCATTATGTATTTCATTGCATTACGGCTGTCGATTTCTACTACTGGATCGCCTAAATGATAGAATTTAGATGCTAGTAAATCTTGTTCAAGGTAACAATACCACATTAAGTTCCTGAATGTTAGTTGCTTAAAATTAGCCATTTTAACTTTTGTTGGAACCTCAATTGAACGTTTGCCCATTAAAAAGAAAATAACATCGCTTAAACTGAAAATGTTATTACTCATTATCGGTAGTTCAGCAGGTTGTATAGGCGCTGTTATTGTATTAACAACGTTAGGGGTAGCTTGGTTTGTCCACATTACTTCGATGTAATTTGAATGTCCTTCAACTCTTTTGAAACGGGCTTTATTGGGACCAATTGTTGCATCAAGTGTTGTTGATAATAGCTCTTTTTGTAAGGCCAAAGTTTTCTTTGACATGTCTCGCCCCAAACAGTAATCTATCAAACGTGCGATAGTTGATTTCCCTGCTGAGGTTGGACCATGGAAAATTGTAATATTGGGGGAAAAATCGATTCTTACGTTATCTTCTTTACATTCTAGTATTAAACTGTCGATTTTAAAGATCATTCAGAATTTCCTCACCAAGTTTTTTACCTTTAATTTCTGGAAACGTGCTGTACACGAAATCCTTTAATTTCATCGCAGTGTACTTACCAAAATTCATTTTTAGTACATTTGATCTATTGCCAATTTGCTTATAGCAAGGTTGCTGTAATAACAGAGTTGCTTTTTCATTACCATCTTTTGTCAATTGAATAACTACTGTTGTTTTTTCCATTCTTACGCTAATTAAATTCTTGGCCATAAGTAAGTTAATCCAACGGCGATACCGATGGTCCCAAGGACCGTAGTGGTACCTTATCATCGCCGATTCGATACTATTTCGTTCAAACGGCAATACCTGAACATCGTCTTTAGAATTGATAGCTTTTAGTGCTCTTTCTAAATAGATGGGGTATCTAAGGAGAAAATCTAATTTTACTAGTTTTGTAATGCCTCTAATGGGCGGACCGTATTGATCCTTAGAGTATGTTTTCAGGAGAACAAGGATTCTGGCAACATGAATGTCATCATTTTTCTCAAGATTATTGAGAATTGAGAAAAGCGTCAAATTGGTGTTTCCTCCGGTATTGGGAAGGTCTCGCTCCACCAAACCAAACATTGTTCCGTTAAAATCATAGCCATTCCCAGTATGTGTTCATATTTACACTCTGGATAAATCCTGTGCAACTCTTCGTCAAACTTTTTTTGCAGGAGTTCTCTTACTTGATTCAACATCTCTGTGCCGAAAACCGGTTGATTTCCATTTATTAATCTGTCATGAACCTCCAAACATACATTCAGAACTTTAGAGCTAATGTCTTCATAATTTATTGGCGCCTGATTAGTCTCACTATATCGATTCACCCAACGAGCGATGAGTGCATCTGCTGAAAACTTCTGATTTTTAGCGTTGAATATGTTTCCCGACGATAGACCACCTTTGGCTAGTTTAAGCTCTAATTTTCTCATTCCTTTTGGCAATTCTGATAAGTCTACAGGATTAACATAACGTAGGGGGATTGTTTCTTCTAAAGAATTATTGATTATATTTTCAACTTTTGCTCTTGTTACACGCTTGTCTTGTATAGTAGCACGAGCTAAACAAGCTTCAGGGTCTTTATGAAATTGGAAATAATGAAATTTTGAAACATCACATGGAATCGCTGATTGCCTAAACATTTGGTCAATAAGCAAACGTGCGTTCCTGCAAGCAATTGCATAATCATATTGTTCGCCGATAATAGCCGCCACTCGGCTTGTTAATGTATCTTCATACTTATCCAAATCGAGCATTTGCTGTAACCTAATTTTTTTCAGTACCGCAATGGTTAATTCGGTTGTTTTTTTAGAGTTAGCCGTAAATTCTTTTACCCATTTTTTGCTGCCCGTTTTCATAGAGTCGTTACTGACTTCGTTTAAGAGCTTACACAGATTATTTTCTGCGTGTGGTTCTTCATTGGAAAAGCCACAGTTAGAACCTATGATAAAATTAATGAATTTTCCAGGAAACGAAGCCTCAATCAATATGAACTTGTTTATCGCCTTAACGATAGCTTTGTCATCTAAACTGAAAGGGCCGAACTCTAACTTTTTAGTCTTTATTTGGTAACCTGTGAAATTCCCATCTTTGCGTTTCAATATAAAGTCTTCAAACAGTTCACAAAATAATTCTTCAAATTCTGACTCTGAGTCCAGCAAGTCAAGAGATAAAAGTGCTGTGCAGGCGGCCTGATAGCGGTATCTTCTTGCGGTATCTGCACCGGGGTCTTTAGTATCTAATACGTTATCGGGTGAAGACTGATTAGCCATTGGTCGGTTACCCCTGTATAGGTTTAGCTGTCTGCCTTGTTGCTAGATGGATATATTATTTTGCATAGTTCAAGATATCAGTGAGTCTCTTCTGGCGAGTTTGTAGTTTGCCCAGTATTAATTGACCAATCATGCATTTTTATAAATAATTTTATACTTAGAACCGCTAAGCAAGACTTCATGTTTTCTGTAATTTACTTGCGTCTCTGCTGTTTCTTATGTAGGGTTTTTCTTGGTGTTTCTTTGGGCTTTTTAGGCTGTATTCTTCTTCAGTACCTTTAGCTAGTCAAGCAGCTACCTGCAAATCTGTATTTTCAGTTGTTTCTATATATTCTGTTTGTGACTATCGGGAAAAAGCGCCTTCTATGTAACAGCTAATATAGTGGAGTGTTCAATTAAATGTCTTTTTGAGCAGAAACATCGCTGAATCACAGGGAGCGGCACCTTGCTAGGTAAAGTTTGGAATACCCTCAATGGCTTATCGTCTAAAAAACCTTTAAAGTACACTCTCTATCTCTCAGCGATTATAATTTTCTTCGCGTTAATCTTTGTTCCACCGCTAATTGGGATTCTAACCAAAGCAGGTTCGCTGCAAAACGTTTTCGATAACCCCGCGTTGATGAATACTGCCGTTGGGTGCGATTGCAGCATCATTCATCATCGCCCTTGTTGTAGCAGCCTTAGACCTTTTAGCCGGTGTCCCCTTGGCGTGGCTTATCACCCGAGGAAAATCACGGTGGCTAACAGTCCTGGACACATTAGCCGACCTTCCCTTCGTTGTACCCACAGCCGCCCTGGGTTATTCGCTTGCTGTTGTTTTGGAGTTCAAGCGGCGGAATCTCTGACTTGTTTGGGCAACCGTTTGTTTCGCCCGGTTGGCTTTTGGTTATGCTCCTACACTTTACTTTCTCGTTCCCGGTGGTTGTCCGCGTCATCGTCGGTGCCTTGCTCGATTACAAGGTGGAGTTTGAACGTGCTTCCCGCACCCTTGGTGCACCGCCATTAACTGCGGCGAGAACCGTAACGTTCCCAATCATAAAACCGTCATTAATCGCGGCTTATACCCTTGCGTTTGCCCGGTCCCTCTCGGAAACCGGCGCCACATTCATCGTTGCGGCAGGCTTGTTCCTAAACGGCCCCGTCTTTATCCAAACTGTAAGTAACCAATTCAAAGGCGGCACCATTTCACAGGGCACCTATGAAGGCGCAACGGTTTTTGCCAGCATCATCTTAATCGTTGTATCACTCGTAATCTTTGTTTTAATACGGGTTGTCGGCAAAAGACTCAAGTTGCCTTTTGGCCACGGTTTAGTCGGCTACGAAAAGAAACTCAGCTACAAAAAAGGCACCCTAACCCGCAACGGCATCGCCTTAGCCGTATTCTTCTTCCTCGTACTCATTCCCTCAATGTTTGTTGCGTTGCCTGCTTTCCAAGCAATAGCTACGGGGCAAACTTTTATGGAGGTAATTACTGGCTCGGGGATTTGGGCAAGTTTCTGGAGCAGCCTTGGCTTGTCATATGTTTTAGCTGCGATTGTGACGGTTTTGGGTATTGCACTGGGTTTGCCGATGGCTATTCTTATTTCACGCAAAACCTTCGGATCTTGGCCCTCGATTATCCTTGACACCTTAATTAACGTGCCAATCATCGTACCCTCCATTGCCCTTGGCGTTTCGCTGAAGTTCTTCTGGTCAAACTTACCCGGCATCCCCGAGTTCCTGCTCCTAATCTTCGCACACTTAGCAATCACTTACCCCTACTTCGTACGCTCAATGTCCGCAGCAATGGAACGCATAAGCATCGAAATGGAAGAAGCCTCCAAAACCTTAGGCGCCAAACCCCTAACGGTTTTCCGCACAATCGTTTGGCCAATCACGAAATACTCCATCCTATCCGGCGCAATCATCGTCTTCACACGCAGCATAAGCGAAACAGGCGCATCCCTAGCCGTAGCAACAAACCTACAAACCGCCCCAGTCTTAATCGTTAACTGGGTTAACTCGGTAAGAGGCGCATTAACGCCGATTCCGGGAGTCAACGCATTAAACGTGGCTTTAGCCTGCGGTTTGCTTATCCTGTTTAGCTTCATCATACTGCTCGTTTTGAGGCTATTGACCAGAAAAGGAAAACCCTAACATGATAACAATATATAACAATCATAACCCAACAAGAGGAGAGAACACGGTATGCCCGATGTAAAAGTAGTAAACGTCACCAAAAAATACGGGAAAGTCTACGCATTAAACAACGTCAGCTTAACGATACATGACCAAGAATACTTCTCGCTCCTAGGCCCAAGCGGCTGCGGCAAAACCACGCTCCTCCGCGTCATCGCAGGCTTGATTGAACCTGACGGCGGCGAAATCTACATCGGCGACCGACGAGTCGACAAAGACCCGCCCGAAGACCGCGACATCGGCTTCGTATTCCAAACATTCGCCCTTTTCCCCCACATGACCGCATGGAGCAACGTACTCTACGGCCCCAAAGTCAAAAACTATGACGCTAAACAAGCCGAAACCATCGGACACGAAGTACTTGAACTGGTAAAACTTAGCGAACGCGTAACCGCTTACCCCAGCGAACTCAGCGGCGGCATGATGCAACGCATCGCCGTAGCCCGCGCATTAGCGGCAGGCGCAAAAACACTGCTCCTGGACGAACCATTGGGGCAACTGGACGCTAAAGTCCGCAACGACATCCGCTACGAAATACGAAGAATGGCAAAAGACCTCAAATTAACCGCAATCCACGTCACCCACGACCAATCAGAAGCCATGTCCATCTCAGACCGCATCGCCGTCATGAAGAAAGGGAAAATCGTACAAATCGGCTCCCCCAAAGAACTCTACATGCACCCCAACAGCCTCTTTGTTGCTTTCTTCATCGGCGAATCCAACCTCTTAGAAGGCTACATCACCAAAGTGGACGGCAAAAACGCGGAAATAGAATTACGCGAGGGTTACTGTGTGGAAGCATTCAACGAGCGGAACATAAAGTTGGGTGACCGCGTCGTTTTCGCGATTAGGCCTGAAACCTGCGAGATGAAACTGGGCTTAATCGGCGAAGGCCACAACGGCTTGTTTGGGCAAATCGAAAAAACCACTTTCGAAGGCACGATTGTGCGCTACGAAATCAGGCTTGTGAACGGCGACCGCTTCGTAATCAACAGGCCTTCTTTGACTGAGGATTGGGTTAGCATCGGCCAAGAAGTCACCATCACCTACCCGCTTGATAAAGCCCACCTGTTCCCATATCCCGAGAACGGTTTGAGCGACGAAATCTCCGTATAACCCCCATTTACGGGGAATTCCCTGGTTTTTCAGTATAGATTTCGAATCTTTGACAAATTCATGAAATTCACCACTTTCTTGGTCTCAAAATTTAAATGTAAGTGTGATGCTTTTACTGAAATAACTCGGGGTAGTATGGGGAGAGAAAAGCGTGGGAGAGACTATGCTAGGCTGTTTCCAGAAAAACACCAGTAACTTCTCAGTCGTGACCTTGCTGGACATTGTTCATTTGGCTAGTTCCCATGCAGATAAACTTAAATACGCTCATACAAACGCTTTCGGATATAACAAGTGCAAACTTGTCTCTATCCCTGAGGCAGCTTTAATGAATAAAAGCATGTACGGAGAGAAAAAAGCATGATTATTACCGCTCTTGACGCCCTTGTTGAAGCTCTCATCGCATTCGTTCTAATCTTTGTATCAACCTACGCCATCTACATTTTAGGTAAAAGATCCGCCCCAAAAACCGCAATAAGCGAAAACGAACAGGCAGCCTATGCCTGCGGAGAAAAAGTATCCTTCCAAGGACTCAAAATCAACGTTTCACTCTACAAGTACCTGATTTACTTCGTAATCTTCGATTCATCAGTATTAGTTCTAGCTTTTGCCGCGTTTGCAATCTCCGTGGCTAATCCACTTCTCTTAATCCTTTACCTCGGCATAATCCTCGCCGCGGGAATAGTTGTTCTAGACGGAGGAAAAGATTAATGACTGATACAAAAACTTGGGCACGCGTAAAATCGCCTTGGGTCCTGCATTTTAACTCTGGCGCCTGCAACGGCTGCGACATAGAAATCGTCGCCTTGCTAACGCCGAAATATGACGTTGAACGTTTTGGCATAAAACTTGAACCTTCACCAAGACACGCAGACGTACTATTAGTTACGGGCTGTGTTACTCAGCAATGTGCTGAACGACTAAAACGTGTTTACGACCAGATGCCCCAACCTAAATTCGTCGTCGCCATAGGCGCATGTGCCTGCAGCGGCGGAGTATTCGAAGGTAACTATAACGTTCTTGGGCGGCGTTGACAAGGTTATTCCTGTTTCCGCTTACATACCGGGTTGTCCACCACGCCCAGAAGCAATCATCGACGGATGCGTCAAGCTTCTTAACGCAATAAACCCGCCAAAAGTAAAGAAACAAAAACAAATTGAAGCCCCTAAAGAGGAGCCCAAAACAGAAGTTGCCCAACCAATGGCAACTCCAGTAGTTGCGGAGGTAAAACAAGATGGCAAACAATAACGTAGATATGATAGGTTTACTCGAATCGAAATTCGGCGATAAAATCCAAATCCAAAAAGACGCACTAGGAGCAGCAGCCATAACCGCAAACAACGGCCTGCACTACGACGTCCTAAAAGCCATGCTTGCCGCCGACGAGAAAACCGGCATAACAGCCATCACCGGCTTAGACCTCGGCGCAACTTTCGGCGTATACTATCACGTTCACACAACCAAACCATTCTTCACAATCAAAGCCGAAGTACCACGAGCAGACCCCAAAATCAAAACAGTCGTCGATATTCATCCAGGCGCACTCTTCCATGAACTCGAAGTAACAGACTTATTCGGCGTAGTCTTCGTCGGAAACGAATTCAACGGCCACTTTGTCCTCTCAGAGAACTGGCCAGACGGCGTCTATCCGCTACGAAAAGACGTAGATCCAACCAAAGTAAAACTTGTCCCAACACCAGAACGCGAAGCAAACAAAGCCGCGGAAGGACGACAAGTAAAAATCATCATCGGTCCACAACATCCAGCACTGTTGGAACCAGAAAAATTCTCAGTAACAGTAGACGGCGAAACCGTCACTAAAGTCGAACCCAGAATCGGCTATGTTCACCGTGGCATCGAAAAAACCACTGAATCCCGAACATACCTCCAAGACACTTACCTTGTTGAACGTGTCTGCGGTATCTGCAACCCCTGCCATGCCTACGGCTTCGTTGGGGCAGTTGAAAAAATCCTTAAACCAGCCGTTCCAGAAAGAGCAAAATATCTACGCGTCGTCGCTTTAGAACTTAACAGATTACATAGTCACTTGCTAACTTTGGGTCACGCAGGCCTAGAAATCGGCTACGAAACAGTCTTCCAGTACTTCTGGAGAGACCGTGAACCAATCATGGATTTGATCGAATTAACCAGCGGCAACCGCGTGTACGGTTCACTCATGACCGTCGGCGGAGTCAGAAGAGACCTAAACCCAGAGCATATCCCCAAGATTAAATCAGTACTATCTGATTTGAGGGGTAAACTGCCATTCTACAGAAAAATCTACACTGACGAACCATCAATTCGCTTACGCATGAAAGACGTTGGAACATTAAGCAGAAAAGACGCTCTAGAACTGTCCGTTGTGGGTCCAGTTGCAAGAGGCTCTGGCGTAGACATGGATGTACGCAAAGACATACCCTACGAAGCATACGGCGAAATCCCATTCAAAGAAATCGTCTATCCAGACGGCGACACATGGGCAAGAATGAATGTGCGTATGGACGAAGTTGAAGAAAGCATCAACATCATCGAATATGCACTTGACCATTTACCTTCAGGTCCAATCCGTGTGGATGTAGCCCGAAGCGTACCAGCCGGCGAAGCAGTTTGCAGTTTGGAAGCACCAAGAGGCGAACTCTTCTATTATGTACGCAGCAACGGAACCGACATGCCTGACCGAGTAAAAATCCGCACACCAACATTCGCTAACATTCCATCATTCCTCAAAACGGCCATAGGTGAGAGCATAGCTGACATTCCACCGAACTTTGTTAGCTTAGACCCCTGCTTCTCATGCACAGACCGGTGATAGGTGACACGACATGATTGACTTTGAACTAATCTTCCGCATACTAGTCTTCCCAGGATTCACATTCATCCTATTCTTAACTTTGTTCTGCGATTGGGTAGAACGTAAAATCGAAGCACGCATACAAAACCGGGTCGGTCCCATGGTTGCGGGTCCAGGCGGTATTCTTCAGCCCTTAGCAGACTTTATCAAACTGTTAACTAAAGAGGATATTGAACCAAGAGACACCAAAAAATGGGTGTTCAGATTTGCTCCACTGGCAGCTTTCGCCATCATGGTTTTTGCCATGTGCTTTTTACCCATCGACGGCGCAAGCGTCCTATCATATGGCGCCAATATTGGCGGTTTTAGCGGCGATTTAATCATCATATTAGTATTTGCCACAATAGCAAACTTCCTATTGTTCCTCGCAGGTTGGGCCTCATCTAATCCATACGGCACAATTGGCTCAGCAAGAGTTTTAACCCAATTCTTAGGCTACGACATCCCCCTGTTCCTACTGGCATTAACACCGGCATTCATCGCCGGCAGCCTAAGCATCTCTGCAATAGCAGGAGCCCCCTTACCCTTCATCCTATTGGCTCCATGGGCATTCGTACTATTCATAATCACCCTGCAAGCTGAACTTGAAAAAGACCCATTCGACGTCCCACACTCAGAATCTGAGGTCGTCGGCGGCTTAGAAACAGAATATACTGGCGCAAAACTTGCATTCCTACACTTAACACGCGACGTACAAGTGGTCTTCGGCTCAGCATTAGTAGTAGAATTATTCTTAGGTGGACCAAACGGACCAGTCTTCTTTGGACTTGACTGGTTCTTCTACACACTATGGTTCGTACTCAAACTACTCGTAGTAGTAATAATCAGCGAATACATCACAACAGTCGTCGCCCGCTTACGCATCGACCAAGTCTTAACTGGCAACTGGAAGATACTGCTGCCTGCAGCGCTAATTTCACTGATGGTAACTGTTGCATTGGTAACATGGGTCTATCATCCCTTCTTTGGGATTGGAGTGTAAAATTAGATGGCACAAAAGAAATCGAAATCACGGATATCTCCAATATTTAGACGCGCAATATCACACATATTCACTAAGCCAGCGACGACAAAGTATCCCTTCGTAAGACCACCCCTTCCAGCAGAAAGCCGCGGCAAAATGGTTTATGAAATCAAATCATGCAATGCCATCGACTTCGAATGCGGTGAAGATTTCCGCTTCGACATTAAAGCTATGCGAGGCTCTAACTGCAGAGTTTGCCAAAGAGACTGCCCAGCTAATGCAATAACAATCGTTGAAGTAGACGGGAAACAGCGTCCCCAAATCGACCTAAACAAATGCGTGTTCTGCTACCAATGCGTAGAAACATGCCCAAGAAACGCAATCAAACAGTCAGACCTATTCGAGTTAGCAACAACCGATAAAGGCGCCTCAGTCATGAAGCCAACATATACCAAAAAGGATGCATCACAATGATAATTGAAATCTTAGCAGTTGGTTTAATTGTTTCAGCTGTCCTTGCCCTCTTTCTAGATGAAGTAGTTTATTCCGTTGCCGCATTAGCGGTAACCTTCTCATTCACAGCCATAATTTACATTTTAACTGGCGCAACATTTGCAGGTATCTTCCAATTCGCCGTCAGCATAGGCACTTTAGCAATTTTGTTCCTATCAGGCGAAATGTTGGGTGAAAAATCAACCCGCAAAGCTTCTCCAGCACGCACCGGCGGCTTAGTCGGTGCAGGTGTGCTGTTATCTTTACCTGCAATTTTCCTGTCAGTCTCAGGATCAAACCCTGTTGCTGCAGACGTTCAATTCGGCGATGCCCTTTGGAATCTGCGTGGCCTCGATGTTTTGCTTCAGGCCATAGTTATTTTGACGGTGGCGTTAGGAATCGCCATTGTCCTCTTTGAAAGGAGGAAAAAGTAATGGACTTTGTCATATTATCTATTGTAATGTTATCCATTGGCATCTACGGATTACTAACTAACCGCCAATTGCTCAAAGTTTTCATCTCAATAGAATTAATCGCTACGGCAGCCACACTCAACTTCATCATGCTCGCTTCACCCCAAGCCATGGGCGAAGCACTGCTGATTTTAGCGTTCTCAGTGGATACAGCTGTTAGCGCAGTAATCTTAGCGTTGCTTGTCATTGTCTCCAAACGATATGGCACAAGCGACCTCTCAAAGATAGTTGCGAAAATGCAAGAAAAAGCCGAAGTTGAAGAAGTCGAGGTTGAAGCATAATGATACTTGAACAATTCTCAGCATGGTTCGTCTGGATCATCCCACTTATCGCAAGTTTATTCGTTCCAGTAATCGGCAAGTACAGTGAAAAAGCCCGAAACTATTTTGTTATTGCAATTATGGGTGTAGTTGCGGTTTTAGCGCTTTCTCTTGTCCCTGGTGTTTGGTCTGGTAACGGTGAAGTCTTAACCTTTACTGTCCCCTGGATTAACGGTTTAGTTGAAGCAGGCATCTACATAGATCCCCTTAGCGTACTTTTCACTTGCTTAGTAGCATTCTTCGGCGTAATTATCGCCGTTTACTCGCAAGGTTACATGAAAGGTGAAGATGGCCTAACACGGTACTACTATCTCTTGTTGCTCTTCATCGGATCCATGATTGGCCTAGTAATTGCCGACAACATGTTGCAGATGTTCATCTTCTGGGAAATGGTGGGCTTATGCAGCTACGCATTGATTAGTTTCTGGTACAAAAAGCCAGAATCGATTCATTCCGGTGTCAAAGTTTTCATAATGACCCGCATCGGCGACATCTCTTTGCTTGCAGCAATCGGTATTCTGTTCTACATGTTCCACACCTTTAGCTTCCAGGGAATGATTGCCGGAATACAAGCAGGCGGATTCGACATGAATTTAATGGTACTGGCAGCCTTCTTAGTCCTAGGCGGCGCAGTTGCCAAATCAGCACAGTTCCCACTCTTCACATGGCTATACAGCGCAATGGAAGCACCAACCTCAGTATCCGCATTACTCCACGCAGCCACAATGGTCAAAGCAGGTATCTACCTACTCTCAAGATTCATCCTAATCTTCTCAGTATCCACCGTCCTTATGACTCAACTACAAATCGCATGGTTCCCAACCATCGCCTGGATTGGAGTAATAACAGCCTTCATCGGCGCAACCTTGGGCTTAATGACCACCGACATCAAAGGAGTACTCGCATACTCCACAGTCAGCCAAATCGGCTTCATGATGGCAGCTTTAGGCACAGCAGTCGCCGGAGCCGCATCCATCGGTTGGTTCGCAAGCCTATTCCACATGGTCAGCCACGCATTCTTCGAAGGCCTCGGATTCCTCCTCGCAGGAGGCATCATACATGCATTGGGCACAAGAGACATGCGCTTAATGGGTGGCCTAAGAAAAATCATGCCCATATCCTTCGTATTAATGGGTATAATGATTATTACCACAAGCGGTTTACCGCCGTTTGCAGCCTTCTTCAGCAAAGGCTTGATCTTAACAAGCGTATCTGAAATCGGAACCACCGCTGGCTTAATCCAAACAATCCTACTCTACGCAACCGCAGCAATCACATTCGCCTACTGTGTGCGCATGTTCAGCTTAGTCTTCATGGGCAAAAAATCAGAACACATCGAAAAAATCCATGTTCATGAATCACCAAAAATCATGCTCATCCCAGCAGGAATCTTAGCCGGTCTCTGTATCATCTGGGGACTTTCACAGCCACTAGTCGTCAGCTTCTTACATGCGGAAATTGAAGTTACATTACTCGAAGCCTTCACCAGCGCAGAATTCCCAATATTCATGGGCCTACTGATTCCAACATTCATACTCGCATACTGGACCTACTACAGAAACTTCCAAACAATCCGCAACGTCGCAGCAGGCAAAAACCCCCTGACCAAACTCTTGGGCCACGCCTACTTCTTCGATGACCTCTACTACGGCATCGGAAAAGGCATAAACAAAATCTCCGAAGGACTCACACGCTTTGAAAACGCCGCTTTCGCCCGCATCCCAGACAAAGCAGGAACAGACATCAGCCAAGCAGCAGAACCAGGCCACGCAACGACCCTGAAGAAGGGACCCTCTGATAGCTTCAGAAACTATGTAGCAGCCGCAGTAGTCGGCTTCATACTGATCATAGTGTTAATCGTCTTAACAGTCGGAATAGGAGCGTAAAAAAATGTCACTACCCCTCTTACTATCAGTATTCGCTATAACCTCAATATGCATCCCGTTTGTTTACTTAGTCGGTAAAAGGTCGACAAAAGCCGCGGGATTCTTTGTCGCAGCAATCGCCGCAATCAACATGGCGCTTGTAGCCAGTACAATCCCAACAATACTAAACAGCGCTTCACACCAATACATCGAATCCTACACTTGGATTCCTACAATCATCAACACACAATTCACGCTATTCACCGATGGCATAAGCGTCTCGATAGCACTGATCAGTTTAGTACTGATCTTTGTAGCATCCATATACTCAATTAACTATATGGCTGGCAAAAAAAACCTCCCAGCATACTACGCCCTGCTAACTATGCTTAGCGTCGGTTTAATCGGCGTATTCCTAACCAGCAACCTAATCCTATTCTACTTCTGCTGGGAACTCATGCTTGTCCCCGCATACTTCATAGTCGGAGAATGGGGTTACCGCAACAGCTACAAATCCGCACTAAAACTCTTCATATTCACCCACGCAGGCGCAGTCTTCGTACTACTGGGCATCGGAGCAATATACGCGGTAACCAACGGCACCACCGACATGTTTACTGCCCAAGGCCTCTTGGCAACGGCAGCTAACTCGGACATTGCCAAATGGATACTAATCGCCTTAACCGCTGGCTTCGCCGTGAAAATGGCGGTGTTCCCAGTTCATATGTGGCTCCCTGATGCACACTCAGAAGCACCAGCACCAATGTCGGCATTGCTTAGCGGTGTCATCATCAGCGCAGGCGCTTACGCAATCATACGCTTAAGCTTCGGCATGGTTTTCCCAGCCGTCGGCATAACATTCGGAACCGATTTCCTCCATGTAATATCCATCTTCGGTGTAGTCACAGCCTTCTTTGGCTCACTGCTTTCACTGGTTGCAAATGACATTAAACGCGTCATCGCATACTCAAGCATCGCCCACATGGGCTACATAATGTTCGGCCTCTCCCTGATCCCAGCAGCGCTGGCAACAGGTCAACCACTCGCATTAACCGCTCCAATAGCAATCGCACTGGTCGGCACAGTACTCCACATAATCACTCACGCAGCAAGCAAAGGCCTCTTCTTCTTAACCGCAGGCGGAGTAATGCACCAAACCGAAGAAAGAGACATCCGCAAGATGGGCGGCTTAGCCGGCAAGATGCCCTTCTCCGCAGTTTCAGGAATGATAGCGGCCTTGAGCATCGCAGGTGCACCGCCACTAGCATGCTTCATCAGTGAATTCTTCATCTTCGTAGGAGCCTTCCAAATCATAGCCATCGACAGCTTCTACATGATACCCACAGCACTAATGCTAATCGCAACAGTGTTCTCTTTGGCTTATTCGCTAAGATTTGTCTCCAAAGTTTTCTTGGGACAATCCAAAGACGAACAAGGAACCGAACCAGCAGCCCACGGCGCACATGATGCACACGCCAGTCATGCACCAGCAGAAACCAAAGAAGCAGAGCACGGACACAAAATCGTTGACATACCCAACTACATGAAATTTGCCTTAGCAGTCCTTGTCGTGCTGGTTGTGCTAATCGGGATCTACCCGACGTTCTTTATGCAGCTAATTCAAACAGTAACCTTCGGACCGGTGGTTTAACATGACTACACTAATCGACATCATATTACCCATCTTCACGCTGATAATTGCAGCCCTATTAACTATACCCATCTTCAAAACCATACGCAAAAGCAACCACAAAACCGGATTATCAATCGCATGGTTTATGGTGGTTTTCGCTGTTGCCTCACTAACTGTGGCTAACTTAGCCTTGAGCTACTATAGCACAACTTACCCAGCAACCCTAAACTTAACCTTAGACGGCACAGCGAATGCAGCCATAGCCTCATCATTCCTCATAGACGCAGTATCAATCTACATGGCAATAATCATAGTAGCCATCGCCGCAGTAGTCGTAGTCTACACAGTATTCTTCGTTAACTCATGCGACCGACCATCAGACAGATACATAGCAATCATGCTATTACTCACAGCAACCCTCATCGGAGCAGTACTTGCAGGTGACCTCTTAACATTCTTCATATTCTGGGAAGCCGCAACAGCAGCCGCAGCATTCCTTATGCTGTACCGCAAAAACGCGTTTAGCCTCAACGCCACACTCAAGTACCTCATCATGGTCATCATCGCATCCGCGTTTGTACTGCTGGGTCTCTCAATAATTTATGGCATAACAGGCACCCTCAACTACCTCGCACTCCAAACCGCAATAAGCGCAGGCGTAGGCAACATGAACCTACTCATAATTGCCTTCGTATTCGTCGTAGCAGGCTACGCAATTGAAGCAGCAATCGTACCATTCCACTTTTGGCTACCAGACGCATACACCGCTGCACCAGCACCCTCATCAGCATTCCTCTCAGCACTCGTAGACCAAGGCGGCTACTACATCCTAATCAGAATACTACTCTTCATCATCCTACCACCCTCAGTCGGAGGAGTATTCGACTGGACCCTGATGCTCGCAGTCATGGCAGCCTTAACCATGATAGTCGGCAACATCTTTGCCCTAATACAAAACGACATCAAACGCCTCGTCGCATACATCTGCGTTGCAGACGTCGGCTACAACCTCGTCGCCATCACCAGCGCCACAGAACTCGGCTTAGCAGGCAACCTGTACTTCTTCCTAATCGGCGGCTTAACCACAGCACTCGCATTCATGGCAGTCGGTATCATGAACAGCAAAGGCTTCAAAACACTCGACCACTTCCACGGACTCGGCAAAAAAATGCCCTGGACCAGCTTAGCACTCATCATGGCAGGCTTGTCATTTGCAGGTGTTCCACCACTGGGCGGTTTCATCGCAAAATACTTCGTATTCACCGCAGCAATCAGCGTCAACTTAACCTGGCTAGCAGTCATCGGTGTCCTAACAAGCGTCTTACAGACAGCATACATATTCCGCCTCATCAACGTCATGTACGGCAAACAACCCAAAGACGGCATTACTACCAAAATCAAAGAAGACAAACGCATCTTGATTCCAGTCTTCATACTGGTCGCGGCAATCTTCCTCTTGGGCTTGTTCCCAGATGTCATCTTGCAGCTGATACAGCCAATGATCCACCAACTACCTTGGACAGCACCGTTCGTACCTTAAAATCAAAAATTTTCTTTTTTTCTTGATTTTTTTATAAAATTAAAAAGCAACGATTTTTTTTAAACATCATTGGGATCTGCTTGAGCATAAAGAAAATCGGTATCAACTTTTCTGTTATTGCTGGCTTAGTAATGTTAATCGCTTCTATGGCGGCATTCTTGATTTCTGGAAAGTATCTCTCTGATGTGCTTGCCCATTACCATGTTTTTTATCCATATTTGTATGTTGGGTACCTAAATCTTGTAGCAGCCATCGTTGCGATAATCAGCGGAATTCTAATGTTTGGAAAAAAACGGCTTTCTTCTATAATTATCGGTTTTATAGTGATGATTTGTGGCATTATTTCTTCGGTTATTTTTGTGATTTATCATAGTCCTTGGGAAAACGACATTTTCGTTGGTTTACCTTTGATTTTTATTTCAATACTTGCTTTGGCGATAGCTGTAATTGATTATAAACAAAGCCTTGCCTGAGCAAAAAAATAAAATAGAAACGAGGGTTATTTGCGGATTTGCCCATCGCCCAAAACAACGTACTTCGTCGTTGTTAAGTGCTGGACACTCATGGGTCCGCGTGCATGCAGTTTTTGGGTGCTTATGCCGATTTCTGCGCCTAATCCGAATTGGTTGCCGTCTGTGAAGCGGGTTGAAGCGTTCCAGTAGACTGCGGCTGAATCGACTTCTTTTATGAATTGCATGGCTTTGCCGAAGTCGCGGGTGATGATGCTGTCGCTGTGGTGTGTGCCATACTTGTTGATGTGGGCTATAGCTTCGTCTAAGTTGTCGACGACTTTGACGCCGATGATTAAGTCAAGGTATTCGGTGTACCAGTCCTGCTCAGTAGCGGCTTTCACATCTGAAACGATTTTGCGGGTTGCTTCGTCGCCCCTGACTTCCACGCCATTCTTACGCAATTCAGCGATGACTGTGGGCAGGTAGGTTTTGGCGATTTTACTGTTCACGATGAGTTTCTCGGCTGCGTTACAGACGCCAGGACGCTGAACCTTAGCGTTAATGACAATCGGTGTTGCTTTTTGTAGGTCTGCGTCTTCCTCGACGTAGATGTGGCAGTTGCCTGTTCCTGTTTCAATGACTGGGATACGTGATTTTTCGATGGTTGTTTTGATTAGGTCTGCGCCGCCTCTGGGAACCAGTACGTCGATGTATTCTCGCATGGTCATGAGTTCTTCGGCATCTTTGCGGTCTGGTGAATTGACGATTTGTACTGCATCGGCTGGTACTGCTGTGGTTGCGAGTGCTTTGCGGAGTACTTCGCCGATGGCAACGTTCGAATGCAAGTGCGTCTGAGCCACCTCTTAGGATGACGGCGTTGCCTGATTTGATGCAGATACCCGCTGAATCGGAGGTGACGTTGGGGCGGGATTCGTAGATTACTCCCACTACGCCCATTGGGACGCGGATTTGGCTGATGATTAAACCGTTGGGGCGAGTCCAGGTGGATAATACGGTGCCGATTGGGTCGGCTAATGCGGCGACTTCTCGAAGCTCTTTTGCCATGGTTTGGATTTTTTTCTGGTCGAGTGCTAATCGGTCGAGTAGTGATGCTTTGAGGCCTTTAGCTTTGGCTGCTTCCACATCAAGCTTATTCGCGGCGATTATTTCTTGTGCGTTAGCTTCCAACGCATCAGCCATCTTGGCAAGCGCCCTGTTTTTGGCGTCTGCTGAGAGCTTAGCCATTTCGGTGGCTGCCGCTTTGGCTCTAATGCATATTTCTTTGATCATTTCTTTTCCTCGATAAGGTGAATGTTGCGGTGCTCGATAACCTCTTTAGGTTTATCTGCGCCGAGTTTCTGGTGTACTTCTGTTACTTGTAACCCTTTAATTAGGTTTAATTGGCTGCTGTTATAGTTGGGGTTGCCCCTTGCGAATATGGCGCCTTTTTCGTCTGCAATGCTTACAACGTCGCCGACGTCGAATATGCCGATGACTTTGGTTACGCCGACGGGTAAGAGGCTGCCTCCTTCGAGTATGGCTTTTTTTGCGCCTTCGTTGATTTGGATGGTGCCTTTAACTGCTGCGCCATAAGCTATCCAGCGTTCAACGGCTGGCATGCGGCTTTGAGGTTTGAAGTAGGTGCCTACGTCTTTGCCTGATAAGATGTCAACGATTACGTTTGGCCGTCGGCTGTTGGAGATTACGACTGGGATGCCGCATGAAGTGGCGATTTCGGCGGCTTTAATCTTGCTCTGTATTCCTCCTCTGCCGAGTTTGCTTTTGCCGCTAAGGGAATCTTTGAGTTCGGTGGTGATTGCGTCGACGGTTTTGATGAGTTCTGCTCCTGGTTGTGAGGGGTCTGCTGTGTAGAGGCCTTCTACGTCGGAGAGTATGATTACTAGGTCTGCGCAGACGGCTCCAGCAACCAAGACTGAGAGGATGTCGTTGTCGCTAAAGTTTACTTTGTAGCCCTCTGTACGCATTAATTCGTCGACTGAGGTTACGTCGTTTTCGTTGATTATTGGGACCACGCCGATTTTTAGTAGCAGTGCCAGTACGTCGCATGTGTGGACGTAGGATGCTCGGTTGGAGAGGTCCTCGGCGGTGAGCAGTATCTGGGCAACTTTCAAATCGTATTTTTTGAAAAGTTCGCGGTACTTAGCCATAAGCACGCTTTGACCGGTGGCTGCGGCTGCCTGCTGAAACGCCACATCCTTGGGCTTAGGGGGAATGCCAAGTTCGGCTATACCTGCAGCGACGGCGCCTGAAGTAACTAAGACGATTCTGTCGCCTTGTTTGGAGGCGGCTGCGATTTGGGCTGCCAAGTTTTCCATTTCATGCAAATCCAGTTTGCCCTCGCTTGTTGTTATGCCGCTTGTGCCAACTTTAACGACGATTAATCTTTGAGGCATTATTCATTCACTTGTTTGATTAGTCTTATTTGAAATATGTTTGGCTTCCTTAAAAATGCAACCAACCTGTTTTGGGCATAAATTTATCTGTTATCGCTAAAATGCGGTTCAAACGATAAATTAAGCAAATTACATGGAAAATTATATAAGTAAAATGGACATCGGTTGTTCAACATGTACATACCCCTACAAACGCTAACTTCTCTGGATAATCCATACGTGTTTTGGATTGCCCCTATAGCGGGCATAATTGCTATACTAGTTTCCCTCTTACTCATGCGTAAAATCGGTAAAATGAGCCCCGGTTCGCCGAAGGCTATTGAAGTTGGAAACGCTATCCGCGAAGGCGCTTACGCGTTTTTGAAACGCCAATACAAGACAATCGGCGTAATCATTGTCGTGCTGTTTGCACTCATCGCCGTTGCTTTGGGTATAGGTACGGCGGTGGCTTTCCTAATTGGCTCTGTTGCCTCATTAGCTGCAGGCTACATCGCCATGGATAACGCTACTAAAGCAAACGTACGCACTGTGGCTGCTGGCAAAAACGGTCCTAACGCTGCGCTACAAACCGCTTTCTATGGTGGCGCAACAATGGGTTTTGCAGTAGTCGGTTTATCTTTGTTGGCAGTAAGTTTACTTTTCTTAGCTTATGGCGGTTGGGATGTTCTATTCGGAGCAAATCCCCCTGCAAATGCCGGAGTAACCGCGGCAAGCGCCATAGTAGGTATGGGTTTTGGTGCATCCTTAGTCGCACTATTCGCTCAGTTAGGCGGAGGTATCTACACTAAAGCAGCAGACGTCGGAGCAGACCTCGTCGGCAAAGTCGAAGCAGGCATCCCAGAAGATGACCCACGCAACCCAGCAGTCATCGCTGACAACGTCGGCGACAACGTAGGAGACTCAGCTGGACGCGGCGCAGACCTCTTCGAATCCGCAGTCGGCGAAAACATCGGTGGCATGGTCATCGGTGGACTCGTCAGTGCAGCAACAGGCAACATATTGTTCCTGATTTTCCCACTGATTGTCCGCGCTTTAGGCATCTTTGCAACTATGATTGCAATGCCCTTTGTTAAGCTCAACGCCAACGAAGTTCACACCCCAATGAAGGCGCTACGCAAAGGCCTAAACGCAGCAACCATCGTCTCAGCAATAATGTTCGCAATAGCCTCAATAGCCTTCTTCGGAAGCAACTGGTACTACATCTTTGGCTGTCTACTAACAGGCTTAGTTGCAAGCGTACTAATCGACCAAATCACAGATTACTACACAGGCCGTGACAGAAAACCAGTCGGGCAAATTGCATCAGCAAGCCAAACCGGAGCTGCAACAAACATCATCACAGGCTTCGCAGTCGGCTTAGAAACAACTGCTCTGCCAATCATCACCTTAGTCATCGCATTGCTCGTATCATACGTACTTGGCGCGCAGTTTGGCACAAGCATCGGTATCAACTCCTACACAGGCGGAGTCTACGGCACCGCACTTGCAACCATGGGTATGCTCGCAGTCATGGGTATGGTCTTAGCTCTCGACGGCTTCGGCCCAATCGCTGACAACGCAGCAGGCATCGCAGAGATGGCTGGCGAAAAAACCGGCATAGAAACCATGGAAGCCTTAGACGCAGTCGGCAACACCACCAAGGCACTAACAAAAGGTTTCGCTTTAGGATCCGCATTGCTTGCCGCTCAACTGCTATTCCAGACATACGCTGAAGAAGTGTACGCTAAACTCGGAGTAACACTTGTCGTGGACATTTCTCAGCCAGCTGTTCTCGTTGCAGGCTTCATAGGCGCAATGCTTCCCTTCCTATTCAGCTCACTAGCAATCAGCGCAGTCGGCAAAGCAGCCACACAAATGGTCAACGAAGTCAGACGTCAATTCAAAGAAATCCCCGGCATCATGGAAGGCACAGGCAAACCAGACTATGGCAAAGCAGTTGACATCAGCACACAAGCAGCCCTCAAAGGCATGGTCGTTCCAGGCGTCATCGTAGTCGTTGTTCCAATCATCATCGGTATCCTCTTAGGTCCAATCGCAGTCGGCGCAGTAGTCATCGGAACCACCCTTACAGCGGTACCACTAGCACTATTCATGAACACAGGCGGCGGTGCATGGGACAACGCAAAGAAATTCATCGAATCAGGTCACTTCGGCGGCAAACGCAGCCCAGCACATGCAGCAGCAGTCGTCGGTGACACAGTCGGTGACCCACTCAAAGACACAGCAGGTCCAAGCCTACACGTACTCATCAAACTGCTGAGCACACTGTCCATCGTCTTCATCCCGCTGTTCCTCAACCTACTACACCTCATCTAAGCGGTCCTAAAGGGAAGTTTCTTTTTTCTTCCCTCAAAAACTTTTTTCCAATTCTAAACACTTAATGCTTATTTTTTTAAATCAGTTGTTTAGTGGGGGTAAACCTTAACTTTCAAACAGTAGATTTAAGATATGATAGTCATGAAAACTCTCGAGGACATTAAGCGTATCCTAACCAGCCATAAGCAAGAGCTATCCCAGAAATACGGTATTATTGAAATCGGAGTTTTCGGTTCTTATGTACGTGGCGGCCAAAAGAAGCAAAGTGACGTCGATATGTTGGTTGAATTTGAAGAATCCTCGAACTTGACACTTTTGGATTTTGTTAGACTCGAAGATTACTTGAGCGAGCTTTTAGAGGTTAAAGTGGATTTGGTTGAAAAGTCTGCTCTTAAGCCAAGAATAGGCAGGCATGTTTTGCAAGAAGTCGTGAATATATGAGCGTTAAAGACTTCTTGGATTATGTTGAAGACATAATCAAGTCTATGGATGATACTGTAGCTTAGAAGTTAGCCTTAAGTAAACTGTTAAATTGCGGGTATATTCTGCGCTATTTTGCCATCAAAACCTTCACTTTTAGTCCGCTCGGCAATTTGCCGTCCAGCATCAGTCAAATGAAATAGTTTGTATCGGTTACGGCCGTCTCGGTTAAGTTTTTCTTCAGTCCAAAACAGCCCCGCATTAGTCAGCATTTCGCTGAGCCTTATTTCCTCTGAAACAACCGGTGTACCCAAACTCTCAACAAGTAAACACAGATACCCCTCTTTGTTTTCTAACGCCGCTAGTAGGCACCCTTTGAGGGGATCACTTTTTTCCTCCATATAATGGCACATAAAATCCTGAAGCGTTCGCCCTGCCATAAAAATCACCAAAACTCTACTAGACACTCCATTGCAGAGCATTTAAATTTTCCCATGACGGCTTTTTTAGAAAGCGTTTGGTTCTCCAAAGTATATTTCTACTTGAGACGCATTCAACTATCAATCGAGATGTCCCATCGTTGAAGATTACCGAGAAAAACTTGCAACAAGGCTATGTCAAAGTCGTACCTGACACGCCAGATGACCTCTGGCACCTCTACAACGTCATCTACAAAGGCGACGAAGTCTACTCCTACAGTTCACGGGCGATTAAAAGCGACACTGAAACGTCGCGTCCCAAAAGCGCCGAGCGGGTTTCCGCTTTTATGGGCGTTAAAGTTGAGTCGGTTAGTTGGGACAAGTTTCTGAGTAAACTGCGGGTCCACGGCTTAATCATTCATGCCCCAGACATCATACCCACAGGAGCCCATCACACCCTCGCCATTGCGCTCAACCAGCAGATGACGATTGTGAAAAAAGAATGGCCTAAACATCTCTTGGATCGCTTAACAAAAGCCAGCGAAACCGAAAAGCCATTGCTAATTCTATCGATTGATGATGAAGGCTTCGCTATAGCTGAAACCAAACAGTACGGTTACGAAACAAGAGTAGACCAACGCACCAGATTACCAGGAAAACAAGACGCCGACAAACGCGTAGAAGCCACAAAAGGATACTTCCACCTTGCACTCGACAGTTTGCACAAACTTTGGACTCCAAACCACAATCCTATCGTCATCATCGGTGCTGGATACGTAAAAAATGACTTCGTAAATTACCTCCAAGAAGAATCAAAGGAACTATCCAAGGCTGTCGTTGACATTAAAAGCGTTAATAACGGCGGTACAGCTGGAATCGATGAGGCTTTGCGGTCGGGTGTTTTGCTAAAAGCGGCACATGAGTTGCGCATTGTAAATGAGACTGATACAATGGAAGAAGTCATGAAGAGGTTAGGCAAAGGCGAAGGCACAGTAACCTATGGCTTGACTGCGGTGGAGAATGCTTCTAACATGGGAGCTATCGAAAAACTAATCGTTGCCGATACTACGTTACGTGATGCCGATGAGCCACAGCGATTAAAGCTTGAACAGTTGATGCATGACGTAGAGAAGCGACAAGCAGTTATAACCGTAGTTAGCACCGAGCATGAGGCAGGATCAAAACTGATTTCACTGGGCGGAATAGCAGCGCTTTTGAGGTACCCCATTTATCGGGACACCCCAACTCAAAGCTAAAACCGTTTTTTCCTTTTAGCAAATTTCTTATAATCCCACTGCATGGCATAGTGCTGTTTGATATGTATGCTTAGACCTGACTGGAAACCCGTCGAAACAGTCCAAAAAAAGCTCCGAGTTACCCGAGTTGAAAACAAGGCTCGTCACGTTGACGCCCTAGATTTAGAAGAAAACCTTCCCATGTGCCTTGGCGCAAGTGAGGCTATTGATTTGTCCAAGATTAAGCGGGCGAAAATCTATCAGGCAACCGTTCTAATTTATGAAACTGAATTTACGCCTGAGTTGGAGCAGCAAGTGTTTGAATCCGCTATGGGCGACTTAACTCGTTTGAAGGCGCTTCAGGCTATGAAAGCCTCTGGGGCTAAGCCTAGAAAGTACGAGTTAATCGCGATCAAACATTAGCGTTACGCATTTTTGCGTACGCCTCCCAAATTAGTTTCTTTGCTAATTGCCGACTTAACGGCTGCAGATGCACATTTAGAACAAGCCGACCTCGACAAGCGTTGCTTGTGCACAGTGCATATTCAATGAATGCACACTGCATTAACAAGCTAAGCAGCAAACGTCCACCCTATAAATAAGGGAGGGGGTCCCTCTGCAAAGCAGCTACGCTTCTAAGGCTTGTGTTATTCTCGCCAAACTTCAGGCTTATTCATCACGTCACAACAAATCACTTTACCAGACACAGAGCCGATTATCCCTGGACGAAGTGCCTGTACCATCCATGCATCAGCAACTTCGGGGGGCATCGGATAAGTTGGTTCAAAACCCAATTTGCTTGCGGGTGTAAAGCCATAGCGTGGATAATATGTTGGGTGACCGACTACGAAGATTAAGTCAACGCCTGATTTAGTTAGGCGCGCCAATCCCTCTTTGATTAGTGCACCGCCGATGCCTTGCTTCTGAAATTTCGGTACAACCGCCAAGGGAGCCAAAAACGAAACCTCAACTTTTGGGTTGTTTGCCAAGTAGGCGTGGGTGAAGAGGATATGCCCAACTGGTTGATTATCGATGTATGCCAGTAATGAGAGGCATGGTTGTGCTGAAGGGTCAACAAGCATGTCTCTGGTAAACTGGGGTTCTGAGTCTCGTTTGAATGCTTCATGTTCCACATATAGTATGTCTTGGAGGTCTGCGGGGGTTGTTTCTCGAATGATCAATCCGAACCACTTCCGCATTTTACTGCATTGTAGGTATATATAAGGGGGTTATAGTTTTTTCTGAGCATGAAACGCGTTATACTCCTCACAGGCACACCAGCAGTGGGCAAAACCACAACCGCCAAAGCCTTAACCGCCAAACTCAACGCTGAATACATCAACTTAACCGATTACGCCAAAACCAACGGCTTAACATTGGGCGAAGATAAGGAACGCCAAACCACGATAATCGACGAAGACGCCATGAGCAAAAGCCTTGCCGAAACCATCAAAGCCAGCAGCAACGATAATATCATCATCGATGGGCACTACGCAGCAGCCGTAACCCCCACAGAACTTGTCACACAAGTTTTCGTTTTGCGCAGAAACCCAATCGAACTCAAGGCACAAATGATTAACTGCGGCTTTAACGAAGCAAAAATCGACGAAAACCTATCCGCAGAGATCCTTGATAATTGCCTAATCGAAGCACTCGATTACCAAGAAGGAAAAGTCTGCGAACTCGACATTTCAGGGCAAACAACCCAAGATGTTGTGGCTATAATGCTTGATGTTCTTAGCAACGGCAAAAAATGCTCTAGTGGCTTCGTTGATTGGCTGGGTATGCTGGAACGGGAAGGATTAACCGACCAGTACCTCAAAGTCTAAGCTTATCTTAAGCTGCCAAGTTTCTGCTTAGTAAGCAAACGAAATCTTTCGGCGGTTACTGTAAGATTTGGCGTGGTCACTAAATTTTTCCCCAATCATAATCGGACTAGACAAATCCACATCCTCTGAAGAAGTATCCAAATTAATAATCACGTTAACTCCGATGGTGCGGTTCCAATCCCTCACCCAAACACCCTGCTCCAATCGTCCCTTCTGCACAATCAAATCAAAATGCCGCAAAACGCCGCTATGCCCCTCCAGCTTGACGTTTTCGCTGTTAACTTTGTAGCCTTCTTTTTTGAAGTATAAAATCGCCAAATCCAACAAAGGGGATCGTGGCTTTGCCTGTTCCTCATCAATGCTCATGTATGCTCTCTCTTCCCTAGACTAAACTGTTATGAGCTTGTGTGTGGAAAAGGCTTTCGGAAGCCAACCGAAATGACGGTAACGCTAATCCTCAAATGCACTAAATGCGGCGGCTACATCCTTGCAGCTAAGGATCAAAAAACCAAAATCTGCCCGTATTGCGGTGCAAACGTTAATTTGCAGAAAGCACAGAAGGTTGCTGCCGCAAATACGGCGTTTGAGGCTTCAGAGATAATACGAAAACTAAAAAGCGAACGGGGCTTTGACCGCAAACCCTAACGCACAAAACGCAGCATTTCACAGGTTTTGCATAACTCGCCTAGCTGAGGGTTCACCGCATTCGCGGCAGAGTTTGAAATCTTCCTTTTTAGCTGTTAACTCAATCGCTGGACGCAGCTTCTCGATGGCTCGGGAAACCGTGAATTTGGTTCCAGCATGCTTCTCCTCCATGCGGTTTAGCATTCCCCGGATGTCATTGCGCAGGGCTTCGGAAGCGTATGGGCAAGGTGTATCTTGGAAAGCAATATTTTTCACGTAAGCGTATAGGGCGCTTTCTTTTTCGGGGATTTCACAGAACGGCTTAATTTTTTGAACGAACAAGTGGGTGGACTTCGCTGGTTACGGGTTTTTCTTTAGCTAACCGTGCGATGTCGCCGCGGAGAATGTTCATGAGCACGGTTTGGGCTTCGTCGTCGAGTGTGTGGCCTGTGGCGATTTTTGTGGCTTTTACTTCTCTTGCGCCCACGTTTATGGCTCTTCGGCGCAGTACACCACAGTAAGCGCATGGTGTCAACTCGTTTTTGCCCTTCTCATTGTGCTTTGGCGACGATTTCGTCGAGTGTGAAACCGTAGAGGTCCTTGAAGGAGACGATGTGATGTGGAACCTCAAGTTGCTTGCAAACGTCTGCTGCTATGGTTAGGGCTTCGTCGCGGTAACCACTGATGCCTTCATCAACCGTAACCGCAGTTAAGGTTGTCTGTGGCCTATACTTTCGCAGTTTCGCGAGTATGTAGAGTATGCTTAGGCTGTCTTTGCCGCCTGAAACCGCCACCGCCAAATGATCGTTATATTTTAGCATGTGGTAACGAGTTATGGTTTGGCGGACTTTTGCTTCGATGGATTCTGTGAAGCATTTTTTGCATAATCGTTCGCCAGAGGTTTGCCTATAGAAGAAGGCTTCATGCGTGTGGCAAACTGTGCAAACTGGCGTATCCATCAAGAGTTCACAGCGTAATTTGGCGTGTATAAGTAAATAT
This sequence comes from uncultured archaeon, assembly GCA_963782915.1. GTDB lineage: Archaea > Thermoproteota > Bathyarchaeia > Bathyarchaeales > Bathycorpusculaceae > Bathycorpusculum. Next base: position 225,425 of record CAWALK010000015.1, on the reverse strand, counting down.
AGATTGACCCGCAAACATCACTCTCTACCCTTCTTTTTTCTTTTTTTAGTTATCTGATGGATTGGGAAATTTACACTATCGGCCTAAAGAAATGTGTAGTAGAAGTGTTAATCACAGATTTTCGCTTAAAACAGCGAAAAACCTTAACTGAAGGTGACCACTTAAAAAGTATTGAAGCGGCAGTGTTTTTGGTGAAAAAATTATGAAAGATTTTAAGTGCCCCATTTGTGGTGGACCAACAGAAAAGATTTGGGAAAATGAAACCAAAACAAAATACGGAATGAGATGTATAAAGGGGCATGAAAACACAGGTAACAAATCAGGTGGTTCAATGCAGTACCCTGTAATTATTGTTTCAAGCGAAGATCTTGTTAAGTAAAGAAAGCTTTGTCAAAACAAGCGAGAGCCCCCATATTGAAAGCTATACCCGACTGTGCGTGCGATAGGACAAAACTTTTATCAAACAAAAACAGCGATGGTCACATAAAGATTTGATTTGGCTGGCAAAAAGATGGCTACTAAACCCTCAAAACGCGACGACTACGGCGAAGTAACCTATAGCAGTGCACGCTGGACACAACTAAAGGCGCTCCGCGAAAAAGCCATGCCTGTTATGGCTGCATTGGAAGCGTTCCATCTGCAATCCACTGTTCATGGCAGCGTAGCAAGGGGCGACGTCAAAGAAAGCAGCGACGTTGATGTTTTCATTGGGGAAGTGCAGAATAGTTTTCTGGTTGAAACTGCGCTTGAAAAAGCCAAAATACCGATTAATGCGCGTTTGATTGTGCAGGCAACACCTAATTACGCCATGAAAGCCCACATCACAGTTGACGAGACAACGACTGTTAGTTTTCCTTTGATGGAAATGCGCCGTGTGGAACGGGAATTCTACCGATTCGGAGGAGAAGCAAACCTAACCCAACTCAAAAGCAATCTACGTATGGCTGGCGTTGATAAACGACTTATGCTCATTGAACCCACAGAAAAAGGCCATATTGAGAGCAGCATCATCGGCAAAGAAGAATCCGTTGCGAAACTGCTTGGAATTTCAGCGGAAACAGTCCTTGACAGAGTACGAGCTCTAACAAGGCGCGATGCGATTGGGCGAACAGGGGTTTTTGTTAAAAAAGAGTTGTCGCCCGATGAAACCTTTGAGTTAGCAACCAAAAAGCTCTCAGAGCAAAATCCTGCGGTTAGGCGAAGAATGCGCTATTAGCAGCCGCTAATGTCTCCGTCTTTTGTAAAGTAGCAAAACTGCTGCAACGGTAATTATTGCTGCTGAAAAACCCAAAAAGACAGCGATCGAAGGATTCTGAGGGGGCTTTTCTGGAAGGGCTATGTTGAATGTGATTGTTTGTGAAGCGCCTATGTTGCCAAAGGTGTCGGTGGCATAGATTTTGATGCTGTGTGGACCGTTTGTTAGGTTGGTTAATGTGCAGTTTCCCGTTACTGTTTGGTTTTGTGTGTCTAGTTGGAGTATGGTTGAATTTACTGGTTTGTTGACCATAAATGATAATGTAACGTTGTTTGTGGAATAATTCATTGCATTTGGCGAAATAACACTGATTTGCGGTGAAACGGTGCCATAACCAAATGGTGTATATTGCTGATTAATGGCAAGTTGAAGGTAACTTGCGTCTTGGCCGCCGACTACATAGATTACATCGTTTAGCACTGAAACATCGTAATGTCCTTGGTTTGTAACTTCTTTTATGGTATAATCCATTGTTGTTTGTGTTGGCGGTAAATTGGCGCCTGCTTCCCAAACCGTAGTTTGGGGATCATAGGCTGCAACTATTGTTCCGTCGAAAATGTAAATCCGACTTGGCGCATCAACACCACAAGCTGCAACTGCGATTGGCTGAGTTAACTTAATCGGAATCTGTGTACCCCTTGTCCAGTTGCCATAAGTGGGATCATAGATTTGTATGAAGGGCGAAGCCAAAACATAGAGTTTATCGCCAAATGAACAGGAACAATAGGAACCGTTAGGTCTAGTTGGCATCGACTCAAATGCTCTCCAATTGTTAACTGCTGGATCATAAACATAATTTGTCCTATCGCTTATCAAATAGATTTTTCCATCTATCACATTTGCTTGTATGCGGGATACGATTTCTGGTAGCGATGCTTTGGTTTCCCAAGTGTCATTGGCTGGGTTATAGACATCCGTAACTGTAACCATAGAGTTGATGCCAGTGCCTCCAATGCAGTAGATTTTTCCGTCGATTACTGCTGTGGCAAAATTTGATCTTGCAATTGGCATGTCCGCTTTGAATGTCCAAGCGTTGGTTTTGGGGTCATATTCTTCGTTTCTATCGGTAAACTCCGCTGCGGTAAATGTGGGTAGAGTTGTGTGTGCGGTTAAGTCGATTTGGGGAGGTTTTGTTATTCCGCCTAGGGCATACATTTTGCCATTGGCGCTGGCGACGCCTAAATCGCCTCTTGCAATATGCATTTGGGCTTTTGCTATCCAGACATTTTCGTTTGGTGCGTTTAGTGCTTTAGCACCAAGAAAGCTCACTGAAGCCATAGAGATTAGTAATGTGCCGATGATTGCGTAGAGGATAGCTTTTTTCATGTACTGAACCATAAATTGAGTAGACTATTGCTTCTTTTAGTTCTACACAAGGAACACTACGTTCCACATTTGGAACACTAACTATTAATTATAAACAAAAATGTTTTTCCAACAAACAGCCATTCGGGGGCTGTGTTGGAGGAATAAAAAAGGTTTATGCTGTGGGATAGTAGATGAGTTCTTTTTCTTCGAGCAACTGCTGAATCTTATCCACTGCTTCGTAGACTTGCTCTTCTTTCTTTGCGCCAACACAAACCAGTTTGCCAGCACTGAAGATTAAGAAGACCACTTTGGGTTCAGCCATGCGGAAGACTGCGCCTGGAAACTGTTCAGGTTCATACATGACGCGTTCAAGCTTGTAAACTAAGCTTTCAAGGTCAATTTCTCCGCCGAGTTCAGCTGAAGCAACGATGTTTTGAATGTTAACGATTGGTTTCTCAGTAATTTGGATGCCTTCACCGCGGAGTTCCTTCACAACTTTCTCTACTGCGCTACGTGATTCCTTTTCGGATTTTGCGCCTGTGCAGACCATTTTGCCCGTGCCGAAAATCAAGGTTGCGGTTTTTGGTTTTTTTAAGCGGAAAACCAAGCCCGGGAATACGGATGGGTTGTATTCGGTCTGTGGGAATTTCTCGACGATTTTTTGTAAGTCGATTTTCTGGTTAAGAGAAACTGAAGCGACAATGTTTTGTATGTTAATGATGGGTTTTCGTTTACTCATGTCAAGTCACGTGCTTCCCTATTTAAATAACAATGTGAGTATATAAGAGCATCTATTTATAAAGGGCTCTTTAGCGTTGGCCTGGTTGCTTTTTTGAGTTTTCGAAACAGTTCACTTATTTTTTTGTGGCTTTTTTCTAGTTTTGGGTTGTGCTCTTTTGTTTGGTGCTTAAATATTTTCTGTTTGATGCTTGTTTTTGGCGGGTGCTTTTGTTGGACAGTTGTTGATTTAGCGGATGCTGCTTGTTTGCATATGTTGAGTTGGATTCTTTGGGGGCTTCTGTTTGGTTGTTCTCGATTTTGTCGGCGGATGGCTTGTGTGTTTTGGTGATGCTTTTGTATACGTAAAAGTTTTTTTCTATAGAAGATAATGGCATGAGCTCCCTTACCCTTCTTCTTCTGGCAGTTTGGCTGGGGCGTCTGTTTGGTGTTGGGTTACGAGACGGGTTGCTGGCTGGTTGAGGCGGATTCAACAAGCTGTACCATAAACAACATAGAAGAGGGCTTATTGCTCTGCACAGACCCCCCTCCCCTTATTTAAAGACTAAAAGATCGATAACCGCGACTTGTGCTGGCGGCTGTGTATTAGGACTGAGACGTTGTTTGCTTGTTGTTCGATTTAGGAAACGTTATAAGCCAAACCCATTTACAGTGACATATCGAGTTACTGGTGATTAAATGAAGCCTCGGCAGTTTCTAACCAGCCTACTTATCGTCATTGTATGTTTTGGCCTTTTTACCTCAACCATTACAGCGGCACCCATATCCAGCGCAGCCCAACAAGTCGTCAACGAATTAGAACAAAAAGGCTATGACGTCACATTCGTCTACTTTGGAAACGACCGCGAACTAACCTTTGGCGCTGAAGACTGCGCAGTAGTGGCAATGCTAACAGTTGAGCATATCAAAAACTTCCAGTTCCTCCCAACCCACGAAGACCAATATCTATCCGGGAACAACTCACTTGCAAAAGCATATCCACACGCCGAAGCATTCCTTGTTGCTTTAATGGAGGACCTGGATAAAAACGGCTTTCCTGACGGCGCAGGCGACGGGAAAGCAGCAGAAGGCATATACCAAATCAGCGGCGGCGTCTTTGGCGGCAGAACACAGACCCCTTTTCGGGATGCCTACTGGATAAACTGTGGCGATTACGTCAACGGCAGCACCCCTTCACCCACTCCAACTGCAACTCCAATCCAAGAGCCTCAACCCAAAAATGAATCAGACATAGCGATTTCATGCCAAAGCACAACCTCTTGTACTAACTTCAAAGTAACCATAACAGGCCGCTTGTATGCCAACTGCGAGCCAGTAACGGAAGCTCAAATATTGCTGTCCTACAGCGTTAATGCAGGTAACTCGTGGATTGATCTAGCGACAACCGTAACCAACAGCAACGGGGAATTCTTAGAAGTCTGGATGCCACAAGCCTCAGGTTACTACATGCTAAAAGCCATATACCTAGGCGACGTCTACCACTCCGAGGTCAACAAAACCGTCAATTTCGTAGTTATGCCCTATCATGAGCAGAATGTGTTTTCGGTAACCTCTAACTCGACGGTTAATGCGCTTTCTTTTGACCCAACAAGCCAAACGGTTAGTTTCAGTGTTAACGGGACCTCTAACACAATCGGCTACGTAAGCATCAATCTGCCTAAAACAATGGTAAGCGATCTCTCTTCATTGACGGTCTGCCTCGACGGGGAACCCTTACAATATACTGCAGTTCAAGCGCCTGATGCTGTACTTGTAACCTTCACATATCACCACAGTATCCACGAAGTCACCGTACAAATGAACACTAACGACTCAACGGACTATACAGTGACTCAGTGGATCATAATTTTAGCCATAATAATTGCTGTATTAGCTTCTGTTGCAGTTTTAGTGAGGGTAAAACGGAACCGCAAAAGGCAATTTCTAGAGGGTTACTATGCGGGTCTTCGGCTTCTCCCCTAATTTTTAAGCGCTCTAATCTGAATACTTGTTTAAAGTGGGTTTGGGTTATGCTTTTGTATACAGAACCACCTATTTCCGTGGGTACCGGTTCTCCATTATTTAAGAGTCAAGCTTATTAGCGGTTGTTATATAAAGAAGCGATGAAAGTTATTTCTAGATGATTGAAATGGGGAATTTAAATTACTATCTGGTAGATGTGTTTGCGCAGAAAAAGTTTGCAGGCAACCAGCTTGCCGTCTTCCCCAACGCCACCGACTTAACCCCCGAGAAGATGCAGCAATTAGCCAACGAAATGCATTACTCAGAAACCACATTTATTCTCTCAAATCAACCCCGAAACGGGGGCTATGACGTCAGAATATTCACGCCCCAACGGGAAGTCCCATTCGCTGGTCACCCAACCATAGGCACAGCATACATAATCAAGCACTTCATAACCAACCAAGAAACCGACACCATAAAACTCAATTTAGCCGTCGGGCAAATCCCAGTAACCTTCAAAACTGACTCAATTGGCAAAGAGGCGCTTTGGATGAAACAGAAATCGCCCGTCTTCAAAGCCACCTTCAGCATCCTACAGATGGCACAACTCCTTCAGTTGTCCCAAGACTGCTTTGATACTCGTTACCCAATCCAGGAAGTCACCACTGGGTTGCCCTTCGTGATTGTGCCCTTAAAATCCCTTGAAGCTATCAAAAAAGCCAAAATCGACCTGACAGTACTAAGAAAAATGGGCGGTGACATACACGGCGGTATCCTGGTTTTTTGCCCGCAAACTTGTCATGCTGAAAACAACCTGCATGTCCGTGTCTTTGTTGACTTATTCGGCATCCCCGAGGACCCGGCGACGGGTTCAGGAAACGGCTGCCTCGCAGGTTACCTCTCACATTACCGCTATTTTGGTAGCGACGTAGTTGACGCCCGAGTTGAGCAGGGTTACGAAATTAAGCGTCCATCATTGCTTTTCTTGAAGGCTCAGGCAACAGGCGAAACGGAAGAGGTTCATGTCGGCGGGCAAGTTGTGCTTGTAGCCCACGGCACGCTCATATAGCATTACTGAACCGCTTTTGATTGGGTATGTTTATTGGCATGCATGCAGCTTTCTGTTTTGGGCTGGTGAGTTGGTGCGTGGCCATCGGTCCCCGAATTAGGGGATTGAGGAAACTCCGCCCACATGTAGAATTGCAGCTCCAGATGGGGCAGACCGAGAGGTTTGGCAACGGAGCAGAAACGAAACGTCCAACCGGATATGGCTATGACACATTTTGTGATGTCGAGTCCGCCGGCATGGAAACGGTGAAACGGCCGTCCTGCAAGTGGAAAGGGCAAACAGTCGCCGATGAAGAATCTACCGGAAGGCGCGGGTAGCCCGATTAGCCGAATGCCACAAACAACAGAAGGCGGGTTACAACCAATACACCAGCCCCCTTCTGATTAAATCGGACTAAAAGATCAAACGTTTTAACCAAAAATATTTAAGCTTATAACTCAGCCCTAAAGTCAAGGTTTACAAATGAGAAATACAGGGTGCAATTGGAAAATATTTACTGTTTGTATTCTTGTGTTATCTATTGCAATTTCAGCTACGCCTAACCTAACAGTTGCTGCTGCCCCTTTGGATGACTTGCTTTTTACTGATGACTTTGATAGTTATTCGGTGGGCAGTTTCCCATCCCAGTGGACATTGGTTTTTAATGGAATGGGCAATCAATACCAGCAAGTTATCAGCGACCCAGTGAACTCTTCCAATAAATGCTTCCAATTACAGGGTGAACGTAATTGGGCTGCCGACGCAGTAACGTATTTCCAAAGTAGCTCAGACATAATAGGTTTCGAAATAAGCGTACTAGTTACCGCAAACAATGGCACCTCTGGAGATGACGTTAAGGTAGGGCTCTGGAAACAGGTCAATTGGGGCCAAGCCAAATGGACCGACGGCGTAACCTTCACGGATAATGGTAACATAGTTGCCCGGGCTTTTGTGGACGCAGAAGGTTCAGGTACCGTTCTGCAAACCTACGTTCCCAACCAATGGTATCATATTAGGTTCGTTCTTGACAGGCCAAACAGAGTCTTTTCAGTTTATATCGACGGAATACTCAAGGGAGCGTTTAACGGAAGCGATCTACCTTACGTTTTCGACGGATTAGCAATTAGCGGACGATACACAGAAATCCCAGTCGATTACGATAACGTCAAAATTTTTGAGGCACAATCAGCTATCCGCCAAGAACCTTCACTTACAACTTCATGCATAAGCTCAACAAGCATGACGGACTTCAAGGTTCAAATCAAAGGCAACTTAACCATCAATGAAACTGGCATCCCAGATGCACCGATACTTTTATCCTACAGCGTTAACGGAAAAAAATCCTGGGTCGACCTGACTCTAATCAAAACAGGCATCGATGGAAGCTACACCGCCGAGTGGATGCCCTCTGTCACAGGTTACTATTCCCTAAAAGCAGTATATGAAGGGAACGAAAACTATTCAGAGGCAACCACAACAGTTAATTTTGCGTTGGAACCATTCCAGGAACAAAACGTTTTCTCAGCCAACTCAAACTCCACTCTCACGGATTTTTCTTTTAATTCAACTAGCCGAGAATTGAGCTTTAGCGTTTCAGGCGAACCGGGAACAACGGGTTATGTCACTGTAAATATTCCTAAGTCTTTGATAAGCGATATTTCTGCTCTAAAAGTCTACTTAGACGATAACCAGATAGAGTATTCTTATCAATCCCAAGGTGACGGCTGGCTTCTTTATTTCACCTATCATCATAGCACTCATTTAATTAAAGTGGTTTTAAATTCTTCAAGCACGTTGTTACCCAATCAAGTAGTTTTAGGATTGGGGTGGGTGGAGATTGCTATCTTAGCGTTTATGGTCATTTTAGTTGTTGTTTCAGTTTTTGTTGCTTTTGTGGTTCTTAGAAAGAAAAACGCTATCAAGTGATGCGGTTGTTGTAAGTGTGAATATGGCCATATCCGAAATGAGCGATCCATCTTGGAACCAAAAACGTTCGACCAAACTTTCCCTCTGTCGTGTTGAAATAAGGCCTTATTGCGCAAGCAATTTCCAGCGTTAAGAGTAGTATGGGACGCAGTACAGTCACATTTCTTTATCATAAACCAAATGATCTGTTTTTGAAGTGTATTTTGTTGTCGGCACGCGCTTAAACCAGAGCAGTACATGGCGTGCTTTGACAAGAAATTGGGAGGTGCTTGAATATTGGTACGGAAAGTAGTGAAGGCTGCTGCGATTAAGAATAGGCGTGATGAGAAAGAAGAGCGCCGAGAAGCACAACAACCAAATAAATAATTCAGTGTGTGCGCTTAAACAATTTTTCTATCTCTTTTTTTGGGAGTCAAAAATTTTTCTCTTTCTGGATACTAAAATTAGAAAAAATAAAGGGCTCGGAGAGTTAAGCTAAAAGTGATTTCACTAAAGCCCTATGTTCATTCCACCGTGGGTAGCTGGACATTCTTTAACCTCTTCATTCGCAATAAGATCAAGCAAAGTCTTGTTAATCGTAACAGCATCACCAACTGAAGAAACGACATCAACAGGCATACACACATCATAACTTCCGAATGTTTTCTTGTAACCCAATGAAACCGCCGCTTTATTGGATAATTTCATCTTTAGGTGGGTAACTTTCCAATTTTTAATATCAAAAACTACGTCTTTAATTTCGCCTATCTCGTCACCTTTTAGGCTAACTACTTTTCTTCCGGAAACCTCATCAGCACTAACCATAATTTCTCACCACCAAAAATTTGAGTTAATTACTTTAACTCTCATCCGCAATTATATTCCTTTGTTGGTGGGAAAAGCATATAACTAGAAGGCAACAATGGAATTTTAGAGATAACTAAACTTTGGGGTAGAAACAAGAATCCCCAAGAACTTACTGCGCACATTTCTTGAGCGATAATTCCACCCAAAAAAATTTAAGGGCTTTTCAGTTCATTCGAATTTACAATAAACATCGTTCCGCAATTTCTACAATACTTATTTTCCACAGCGTTTTGGACACCGCATACCGGACAATACTTAACTCCTGCGGAATATGCATGATAATTATGCGAATGATAGGCTGTCCTAGCAACGGCGGCTACCAAACCGCCGATAAGCAGCATTAATCCAATAATTCCCGCAATTATTGCCAAAGGAATTAGGATAATTGTGAAGAAGAGAAATCCCGCTACGAGCATTAAAAATACTCCGGCGATTAATAACCCGACTCCTAATAAAAATCCCATTAATGAGACCCTCACCTTATGAAGGGTTGAAATTTAGTATTTAATTTTTCGGCGACCCCTCGGTTTATCCTTAGCCACCTATAAAACCTAAATAAATTTCCTATTTATAACTGGAATAACCGAAAAATTCGAATGAATCAACAATTCATAACGATTAAATACATTTTACCAGATTTACCGTCTAAAGTACGCATTCAAACCAACCCTGAAACGAGAGATTCATCTTGCAACCAAAAACATACACAGAGCAAAACAACTTTCACGCTAACCTACTTGATCACATCGGACAAGCAGTGATGATGGTGGATACAAACCGCAAGATTTCCTTCTGGAATACTGCTTCTGAAAAACTCTTCGGCTGGACCAAAAACGAAGCCATGGGCCGAGATGTAGTCGAAGTATTAGCAGGCTCAAATGCAAGGGATGAAGTAGCGTCTATATCAAAATGGTTGACTGCAGAAGAGGCAATCACCACAGAATATTTGGCTCAACGAAAAGACGGTTCCCTGGTTCCTATCCTTGTTAACCGTTCATCCGTTTACGGCGATAAAGGAGTTTGCCTTGGTTCAGCTGTTAGTGCTACAGATATCACTGAACAGAAAATAATCGAGAAAGACATGACCGTAGCCCTAGAGTATCTGTCAGCTAACATAGACAAAATTGAAGAATTAAACGAAAAGCTAAAAGTCGTCGGCAGCTTAACCCGCCATGATGTCCGCAATAAACTTAGTTCCGTAACAGGCTATACGTACATACTCAAAAAAAGACACTACGACCTAACCGATGTCGTTGAAGGGCTAGATAAAATGTCCCAAGCAGTTACTGATTCAATGAAGATTTTCGAAATCGCAAGCACATATGAACAGGTAGGCATGGAAGCATTGAGTGATGTTGACGTGGGGAAAGCTGTTGACGGAGCCGTTGAGATGTTTCCGGGACTACCCTTCAAAGTAGTCAATGACTGCCACGGTTTAATCGTGCATGCTGACTCTTTGCTAAGGCAACTTCTCTTCAACTTTATCGATAACACACGGAAATATGGGAAAACTACCAAGAATGTTTGGGTTCACTACAAGGAAACTGCTTCAGGGGATTTGCAATTGATTTATGAAGATGACGGCGTAGGCATACCTGAGGAGTACAAAAAGCAGCTCTTTAGACAGGGCTTCAGTACTGGCGGTAGCACGGGTTTTGGCTTGTTTTTATCTAAGAAAATAGTGCACGTCTATGGTTGGAGTATTAGTGAAGACGGTGAAGTTGGCAAAGGTACAAGGTTGGTAATGACAATCTCCAAATGTTAATTTTTGGTGATGTATTTTTTCGATTTTTTGTCAAGGTTTAGCTTCCTTTTTTTCGAATAAAAGCTCTAAAAGAGTACAACTAATACCAAATCGAAAACTATCTTGAATTCGAGTGCGCGCACTTAAAAAATTTACAGCGCTCAAACGTTGCTACATTCCATGGGATCCCTTCTGATTACGTGCATAAAAATACAATATAATCGGTTTTCGAATGAATAGGTTTTAGTGTAAGCTCTGCATTACACAAGCTTGCAAAGCAATTTGTAAAGTAGAAAAGGGAAGTGAAAAATAGAAATGTCATTTGGCAACAAAGAGATGCACAAGGCAACCTGCGCAGACTGCGGAAAAGAATGTGATGTTCCATTCAAACCAGACGGAAGCAGGCCAGTTTACTGCCGAGAATGCTACTCTAAACGTAGACCACCACGCAGATACTAAGATACTAAGCTGATAGCTTAACATCTTAATCAATTAAAATGGAATTTTTTTTATTTATTCTTTTTATTAAACAAACCGCGTTTAACAGAGTATACGCCAATTTGACCGCTCCCTAAATTGCCGCTTCCTTCAAAACAAGCACTTTTTGCTAAACGCCTGCCGAAACAGCATAGAAAATTCACCTGTTTATAAGCTCGGCAGCACATGTTAGTAGTGAAAAGTCTTCTATGCTTGGGTTTGGGCTAAGTGAATAACTTTTCATAATTTCGTTAGAAGAGAGAGAATTGAAGCAAAATATTGAATCATTCGAAATTTGTGCCGAGCTTAAGTCTCCTGCACAAGCTAATCTACTCTTATCCATGCAAGCAATGGGTGAGGATTATGGTTATGGCAACAAAAAAGAGGGCACAAAGCAATGGTCTGCATAGGCGAATACACACAGTGCCCCCAATGCACCCGTATGGGACGCATTGTTTGGGTATCCACTAATGGACAGACAGTTGGAATCAAATGCCCCGCAAGTCACCACCTAGATAACTTGCCCGATTCACATGGCTTTACACGCGCTGCATCAAAAGCAAACAAGAATAGCGTATTCCTCGTTAGGCTCTAAACTAAACGTCAGCTGCCTAAACATGATAACACAAACTATACAGCAACCAAAACTCAGCCACAAAAATAGAAATCAACCAACATAAAAAACCAGAAACTCTGCTCCAAAACACCCGTTTTTACTCAAAATACTCCCGTTTCATCCTCAAAGCACTAAAAAAAACTCCCTTCCAACAATTCGTCTATTTAATGCTTGAAGCCGAAGGAATAGACCAAAAAACGGTGAATAGCGTAAAAATCGAGCTCTACCCCCTGCAAAAAGAGAACGGACTCAAAATCGCCGGAAAATGCAACCCATCTACTGGGAAGATTCGCATTTACCCCAAAACCGCCCAGTTTTGCAGCGCCTTCGAAGAAAAATATGGCAAGGACTTATTGATAGCGTATGCTGGTAGTCGAGCAAGAGCGGCTTTAATACATGAGTTGCTTCACTTGAAGTATACAAGTGACGAAAAACAGGTGCGGAAACTAACCGAAACCTACTTCTCCCAATACATCAAAAAAGTAAACAATAGCACTTCAGGTTCAATATCCGTATGTAATCTGATATTCACTCGTGCAAACCTGCGCAGTATTGCTCAAGCGCCCCTTCATTAGACCGTATTTTTCATTCCGTCTACACAAATTATTTTTTGAAAACGCGTTTGTTTAGATGCCAAACGAATGTTAAAGAAAGTGCTTTAGCATAATGTTTAACGTAAACTAGTTGTGATCCATATGGAATTAGCAGAAATCGCTGTTTTATTAAGAGAAATTGCTGACACATGCCCTGGTTTGGAGGGAAGCACCTTTGCGTTATTGCCCCAGAAAGCTAAGCCAACGTTTAGGGGTTACCACATAAATATTAAGGCACAATTCTCTAAGGAAAGCGTCGGTTGCTTGCGGCGGATAGCTGAGGGGCATGATTTGGTTATGGAGATTAAGACGGATTTTATTATTATTTATGAAACTAGAGGTTTCCGCTAATTTGCCTTATCTGTTTATGAGTTGATTTGGGCAGCGACTTAGCTACGGTTTTGTTTTAAATAATTTACAGAAATAAAAGAAACCAGATACACTGGCTATCTCTTTTTACCGACAGACTAAAAATCGATGATTAGGCGCTAGCTTGAGTGCTAGCTTGTGCCTGCAACAGTTTCAAGTGAAGTGCTTTCTTTATTTTTTTATAGTTTGGTTTTGGTCGTGACACTACCCTGCAAACTGTTCCATGTGTATTCTTGTAATTCTTTTTTCCTCTCAATTTCATTTTTGGTTGGGTCATTTAGTAAACATCCTCTTCTTCCATGTAAAATAGGCTATTTAAACTCTAACATTGGCTTGGGGGTAATTGAAGTTATCTCAAAGAATTATCGATCCTTCAACAAAAATTGCACATTTAGGACTCTAAAGCTGTTTTCCCTTTGGTTTCCTGCCTTGTCTCCGCGAGCAATAACCAAGTGGGTGCTGAATTCATGTGTGGGCAAGAACAAATGTGCTATTTGCAAAAACAGGCTGTTACCGACTTTATCATTTACCAAGTTATTTTTAATTGCATAATAAACAGCATTGGAAACAGGTTAGTTTGTACAGTTGCAATGATTTATAACTGCATAGTGGTTTTTTGTTGAGGTAAAGGCAGGAAACCCTTTTCAATCGCAGAGCTAATGTTGAAGATATTAAAAACATGTCGAAGGTGAATGTTTGTATGGATGAATGCGCAAATTGCGGCGAAAAGAAACCCGAATACACCATAGACGAAAAGCCATTATGCTTTGATTGCTACCGCGCCGAAAAATTCTACTGGGCAAAAGAACCGTAAGACAAAAAAAAATACCGACAACCAGTTGGCAACCTGAAGCTCAGGGTTGTCTTTCTTTTCCTAAATATCTTATTTGCCCTTTTGTTTATCGACCGCTTAAGACTAACAGACTCGATTCGGCAAACAAGCCTATGTATTGCTGCAAAAATCCCTAAATAACGTTTGGCGGAATCTCTTCAACCTTTTGAGTTTTCTGCCTCAATTCGACAAATAACAACGCTGTTAACGCTGGGAGAAAACACTGAAAAACCGCTGTAACCAACCCACCCAGCATAGTCAAGTAATACCCAAAGCTTATGCTGCTAGAGGAGACCAAAATTAACGGATACATGATTGCTGAACCCATAATAACTCCGATAATCATCGCTAAAACCGTTGATTTTGAAGCCGTGATATGTTTTGTGGCTAAAAAGTAGAATGCGCCAAAAAATACTCCAAGACATGCCAAATTAAGAGCAATTGCTATGGCGTTGTTTAATGCGCCTAATCCGAGGAAATCGTTGGGGGCTAATGATGCTATTAGTGTTAATCGGGAAGCCAAGGAGAGAAACGAAAATAGTGCCGCTAACATGAATGCAACTACAAACGCTATTAATGATTTAGTCACTGCTACCCCAGTTAGCCATTAATTGTCAATGGATAAAAGGTTTACCCAATTCACCCGACCCCAAATCTAAGAACATTTTTAACCGCCGAATCCAGTTATCCTAGTGTTAACTTGTTTATTCCATTTGGAGACGCACGAAAAATATGCCGACTTACATAGTTTTGATTAAATCAACCCAAAAAGGGCTGGCTAATCCTAAAACGCTCGCAAAAGACGTTGAGAGCGCCAACGCTGCTGTGGCTAAATTTGGCGGAAAAATGCTGGATTGGAACCTTACCATGGGACCATACGATGCAGTGGCGAAAGTTGAATTCGCAGATGATTTGACTGTTGCTGCCTTCTCTTTGGCTATTGCTGCTACAGGGAACCAGGAAACGATGACGATGAGGGCTTTTAGTTTAAGTGAAGTAAAAGAAATCGTTGCCAAAATCCCATAAGTCAGCAATTAAATATTTCAGTAATTTCTATTTTTCGCAGTTTCCCCTTGTCTTTTATCAGCGTTGTATATGATCGCTAAAAACTTATATTACCGCTTGCTTGCTTAGGTGGCTTTAAGGGCTTAAAATGAATAAAAATTCAATGTTATCAGTTGTTTTGGTGGCTATCCTTATCGTTTCGTTAGGTATGACCGCTTACTTATATGTTCAAAACCAGAATCTCAACCAACAAGTAAACGCTAACGCACAAAATAGCAACAGATTACTCTACCACAGCACCATAGGGCAGATAGTAAGTGACAACGCAAACAACACCTTCGCTCCCCCTATCGCCATGTATCCTGCTCTTCTGACAGCGTTCGAATACACAACTTGGACGGAAGATTCTCTAATGGAACTTAAGGCAACAAGAGTCGATGTTAAACTTGTCTATGGCTACGTTGATGAGGCATCTAACCAAACTGTTGTCGTTAATGCCTTGGATACTCCGCAAGTTGACTATTCAGACTTCGTCATCGACGGCGTAACTTACCAGTATATGTGGCAAATCGTTGCTTACGATGCTTCAGCTGATTTGATGCCGCTAACACATGATGGTTACTGTTTGGTTGATGCGGTAACTGGCGAGTTTTTGCCAATTCCATCTTCATAAGACGTTACTACAAGCACTGTAGTATCCACTATTCTTTTTTCGTTTTTTGCCTTGAGCTTCTGTTGTTGCACTATTTTTTTATACCTTATACCGCTAAACAGGTACGTGTTAATGGAGCAACCGATAATTGAAACGTTCAGTCACAATCGCAATAATCTCTGTGCTGGTAATTGTAATTGTTAGTGGAACACTAATCTACCAAAACATACGCTCCTGCACCAATGCTTGAATCGGTAACTATTGGGCATGTACCCATGGAATCCTTCACCCTACTCTACATCGCCCAAAACCAACATTATTTTGAACAAAACAACCTAAACGTAACCATAAAAGACTACAACACAGGCCCAATCGCTGTCAACGCCCTAACCAACAACGAAGTCGAAGTCGCTGGCTCATCTGAATATGTAGTTGCCCTAAACGCGGTGGAGAAACAAAACATCAGCATAATAGCTGCCGTTGGAGACAGCGAAATGATGGATTTAATCGCCCGAACCGACCGAGAAATAACCAATGCCTCAGATCTTTCGGGTAAAACAATCGGTGTCGCACTAAAAACAGTCGCTGAATTCAATCTCGGCCAATTCCTCGAATCAAACGGGTTAAGCATGGGAGAAGTCAACATCGTCAACGTTATACCCGCACAGTTCAAAGATTCGATTGTTAATGGCTCATTGGATGCAGTGGTTTCTTGGGAACCCTACACGGATCAAATCCTAATGGAGCTGCAAAGTGGCTACACCAGTTGGTCGCTTAACGCAGACACAACCGCCTATAGTGTTCTTAGCTGCAGAAACGACTGGATAACCACCCACACAGACGCCGTAAATCGCCTCATAGAATCTCTCTTAGAAGCCCAAAACTATGTCGAAAGCCACCCCGCCGAGGCGCAGCAGCTCATTAAAGACAATTTCAACTACACCGACAGCTACCTTACAACCGTTTGGAACAGAAACAATTTCCGCCTCTCACTAACACAAACCATGACTGATGCTATGCAGGAAGAGGCTAATTGGCTCATAAGCAACAACCTGACAACGCAAAAAACGGAGCCTACAATAAGGAATTTCATAGCCATCGACTTCTTAAAGCAACTAAAGCCAGATGCAGTCGAAATCCAGTGACGATTCCCTAATATCCTGTTTATCGGTGCACTATTTTTTTATAGTATCATCCCTCAAAAAGACGGGCAACGGAGTAAGGGAACCCTTGAAACGTTTGGCGCTAATCGCAGTCACGGCAGTTTTACTTATCATAGTTATCAGCGGAGTACTTGTCTACCAGAACCTAACGCCATCACCCGCACTTGAATCAGTAACGGTGGGGCATGTACCAGTCGAATCATTTGCGCTCCTCTATGTTGCGCAGCAGCAGGGTTACTTCACAGACAACCGACTCAACGTAACCATCTCAGATTACGCTACTGGTACCGTCGCAGTTGATGCCCTAACAAGCGGCGCAGTAGACATTGCTGGCTCCTCCGAATATGTCGTCGCATTCAATGCCGTCCAAAATCAGAACATCAGCATCATCGCATCCTTGGGTGAAGCACAAATCGTAGATTTAATCGCAAGACAAGACCGCGGAATATCCGAACCAGCTGACCTAAAGGGCAAAACCGTCGCCACCGCAAAGAGCACCGTCGCCGAATTTGACCTTGGGCGCTTTTTGGCAGCAAACGGCATGACTATGCAGGATGTAACGTTGGTTTATTATCCGCCTGGACAATTCGCTGAGGCTATTGGCAATGGTACGGTTGATGCGGTTGTTTCTTGGCAGTTGTACAATGAGCAGGTGAAGATGCGGTTGGAAACTGGGTTTGTTGATTGGCCCCTGCAGCTGGATGAACCCTTTTTTAGTGTGTTGAGTTGCAGGAATGATTGGTTAAGCAGCCACCCAGAAACTGTCCATAACCTTTTGGTGGCGCTTGCACATGCACAAGATTATGTAAGCAGTAACCCCGCAGAGACTCAGCAGATAATTAAAGCCCGATTCAACTACACAGACGCTTACATAGCTTCGGTTTGGTCCCGTAACAACTGCACTTTGACGCTGACAGGGAAACTTGGAAGTGTTATGGAGCATGAAGTCGCATGGATGATAAGCAACGGTTTAACTGACACAGAAGACCGTGCCTGTAATCGCCGATTACATTGATGCGTCAGCGCTTAGAGCTCTTGAGCCCCAAGCGGTTACATTGCCTTAATCTTCTCCTTTTTTAGAAAACCAAAAAAAGCTTTTAACTAAAAATCGGTTTAGTTAGCGTTGTATTTCCAATTTATTAAGCAAAAACGTCCACAGTGCCAACCCAACTGTGCTGGCTGCAACCATGGGAACATACACCTGAGACACAATACCCAACGCTGTATCGAAGGGCACAAACACGAAAACCAACCCCATAGCAAGCGACTCCAAAACAAAACCTAAGGCGGCAGCTTTTAGCCAGTACGTTTTACCCACAAGCCTCGTGCTAACAAGGCCTGCGATTGTGCCCACAAGAACCGTTGCCAAGCCACAGGGCACAGCTGTAACGCCGCTTAAGCTAAAACGGTGAATTCCCCCAATCAAACCCGCCAATAAACCTGCTATTGGTCCACCTGTTACGCCTGCGATCATGGCGGCTAATTCTCTGACGTTGGGTATGGTGCCGTCGGGCAATTTAATAGCCATAATTGTGGCGTATATGGCCAGAAAACCCAAAACGGTGCCGATTGTTAGTTTTGCGATAAGCCCCTGTCGGGTAGCTGGGAGTTTTGAGAAGCTTAGGGTAGTGCAGAGGAATGCGATTATTATCATGAATGATGCGGTGCCAAGTAACACGAAGGTGTTGGTTAATGTTGATATGGGGTCTGGCATTGGTATCGCAGAATTCCTATTTTGGCTCAACGATAAAAACGTTTACACGCTAATGCATTAAACGGTTAAGTGCACTGCTTTAGCAGTACTCAAATGTTGGGGGTCTGTTTTTATTTGTTCGTTGTTGATGTAAACACCTCTTATTTGATAGTACGATCAAAAATCTATGCTGTTCTGTTTGTAGAAGTCTCCACAAGCAAACTTGCAACCAAACTCAGATGCGGTAAACATCAAAAAACAGCTGTTCTTGTAGAGAAAAAAACAATCGATACATGCTTCCACATCCACACCCTGACTTAGTCCACATAGAGCCATGTAGGGCGTGTGGAGAAAAACCCTTATCCCACACCTAAACAGGCGCCAAAAAACGTTGCAACCCCAAAATGCAGTCGCCCCCTCAAGCAATCTTGTGGAAAATTAAAAACCGCCACACCCACATAAAGAGAAAAAACAAAAACAAGAACACACCATTTAATCCACTATTTACAAACCAGCGGGCATTGCTGACGATTGGGTTTTAGTTCCAGCGAGGTCAGTTGCAGGTTGTTTGCAGTGTAATCCGCAAGCAAACAATCAGTTACAGATTCAAATCCGCAACTTCAACACTTCTTCTAAGCAACCTTGAACGAGTCTCAACAAGAACCCGCTTATCCGTCACAGGCAACTCAAGGTCCTCTGCAGTCAAATCTATAATTTTACGTATCAAAACCTGCACAGCTTTAACTAAATCTTCTCTGGATACCGTTTTAGGGTCCTCATTGAAGCCCACACAGCATTCGGAAAATGGAAAATTCGGTTCCAACTCAACCGTGTTAGTTTCATAATCAAAATCCACGATAGTGAATGGTTCAAGCCTACAAACAGCAGGTCGCGCATCATAGATTTGGCATTTATTATCCTTGGTTAGAAACCAGCAGCTGTCATCTTGTTTTCGCCGTATCCAATCAAGACCCGTCTCGTCGGGTTGCTCCAAAAAGTCTTTAAACCCTCTGTCTTTTATGCGCTTCTGCTCGTTTTTATCAACATCGGGCGGCTGCATTTTGCAGCAGACGCCGCAGTTTTTACAGGTGAAGCCCACGTTTTGGGGTAACTTAATTTTTATTGGGTTCAAGGTACATCGGAATTGGCGAAAATGGCTTATTTAGGTTGTGTGTTGCGACTTAGTTTTTCTTGTGGGTTTTGCGGCAATAGTTTTTTGTGTGAAAGTTTAAGTCGCGTTGGTTTGTGAACCAGCAGGTGCATGAGGGGCAAAGAAAAAAGCTCTTGCGATGGTTTGGCTGCTGTAGATTAGGTTTTGTTGTTAGCGCATTCTTTTGGTTTTTGCCCTTTAAACTTAGCATAGCGATCGAGAGCTAACTTTGTTGTAGATGCCTAATATTGATTATGAACCACTAATTTGGATAAAAAAGCGCAATGTTCTATAACAAAAGCCAAGCATTTCCATGACCTTTACCGAAATTCAATTTTGCCTTAAAATCCTTTTTAAGAGCTTCCGCATTTGAAGCATAGTGACCGTTATGCCCGAATCCGAATATGCATCCCAACAAATCCGCAACAAAAAAAGAATAATAGGCGTCATATCTATAGTGCTGATTACGATACTTTTCATTCTAACATTTTTGGGATACATACCGTTTCTGGTTATGCTCATTGCTGACGTGGTCGTTTGGGGCATAGCCAATTTGATTCTGCGTAGAATGGGCAGATTTAGCTTATAGAGGGTTATGGCGCTAATACGTCAGCGTATCCCCAGCAGTGACCACCTGTTTGCAAGGTAACCCCTATAGCCATTGATGCATGTCCGATGTTGGCTACAACGATGTTTGTTGGACTTTTAATATAGACAATCATGCTTTGCCCCGCCTCTAAGGTAATAGGAAAGTCATCTACCGCTGACAGGGTTGCTGCACCGCCTAATACAGTGGCAGAATCCACCCCAACGTCAGTTATCCATGTAAGGTCATCGTTTAGTGAAAACGTGCCTTTGTAGATGAACAAGGCTTCCTTAGCTATTGGGTCTCCTGCAAGATCGACACTGGTTATGGTTACGGCTTCTGAGAGACCGTTTGTTATTAGAAATGCTGCTTGGGATGTGCTCTCAGCTTCATTGTACCATGTGTGTTCGTTGCCGATGTATGCTTCTTCAGGAGTCGGAGTGGGAGTCGGCTCAGGTTGCGCTTCCTCACCAGCTACTTCTACTGGTGTTTGGACGTTTGATTCTTTATAGTACATGGCCTGGGAAGTAAAAACCGTTATTCCAACTGTAAGGCCAACGTCGTTTACGGAGATACTGTCGGGATTATCGATGTAAATCACAAGGCTTTTTCCGGTATTCAACGTTAAAGCACCTGTAGACGCTTTTAATGATACGGAATTGCCATCGCCAATATCGACCGATATATCCCCTGATAGGGTAGTATACGCGATTTTATCAGTTACAGGGTCCTCAGTTGTACCGTAATAAACATTAGCCGGAATTGCCTCTTGCCCGCGAACGGTTACTTTAGTTATAACTACGTCTCGGCCGCCGGTGTTAACTATTGCTAAAGCGGCTTGAGGGTTATCCGCTGAGTTCTGTGGGCACCAAATGTGCGGTTTAGTAATCAGCAAGGCTTTCTTCTTGGACGCGTGTGCTGGTAACGTTGATAGCAAAGTAGGATACAACGCCGGCAAGTAACACGGATATGACTAGTATAATGAGTGTTGTTACAACTGTGCTGAGTGCTAAACGGCTTTTAAGAATTCTTGATGATTTTATTTTTAGATTATTTAGCACTGGGCATTACATCCGGCTCTATGTCTTTATGGTATCGTGCGACTTAAAAGCAGTTATGTCTGCTGAATCTACATCAATAAACAGTATCTTCTTTCTATCTTGCCAATGCTTAGATACAAAGAATAATATGGCACTCTCTTCTGTTGAACTGTAAGGTGCCCCAATCAAGTGAGCCATAACCCACCTAAAAGAACCGCAACCGCCTCATTCATAATAGCATTGTCTGCAGCGATAATGATTTTTATCCCTGAACTGGTGGGAATCGACGGTTTTGACGGCGGATTCGCGATATCTTTCGTCAGCCTCGTAATCGCGATAACTGCCGCTATCATGGGTTTAATGTATCTGGGTTGGGCAGCAAAAGTAACCCATATCCAACGCGGCGAAGGAATACTGGCACATTGGACCTATACACCCCAATTCTGGGCTGAATACACACAAAACGAGTATGCTGAAGAAAAATCCGAGAAGAAAGGCTTATTCCTAATTGTCTCAGGGTTTGCGCTCTTCTTCGGGATTCTCTTTTGGGTGCTCGATGAAGAAGCTGGATTCGTTGTTTTTCTAATGATGCTGGGTTTGATTGGGGTAGTTGCGTTTGCATGGCAGTTTTCAGCATGGAATAACTACAGACAAAACCGTGCAGAAGGAGTGAAAGAAGTCTACATTACAGCGGAAGCCGTTTTCTTAAACAATAAACTGGTGACTTGGAAAACAATGTTCACTCACTTTAACGAAGTCACCTTAGAGCAAAACAGGGGCTTGTTAGTCTTAGCATTCACCTATACCTCGCAGTCTGGCAGAGCAGGTGCCCAAACTTATACAACTCGTGTTCCAGTGCCATTGGGGCAAGAAGACGTCGCAAGATATGTTCTGCAGCAAATTAACCAACAGAATCAGCGTTGACCCATAAAATGAGTCACTTACCAAACCCTTTACACAAAAACAACAGTATCGATTACAAACGACAAATGTTGTAACATCTGGGATACAGCAAAGTGTTATAAACAATTTCCGCAGAAATCAACTGTGCGGGTAGGTTGGATGACTGAAACTCTTTGCTTATTACCCAAGCCTACAATGGCGATTGAGTGCCTCTGCTTCGACCAGAAAGTCTGCGATGTTCACATCGATGATGGCGGCAATCTGGTTTGCAGACACGGCAGCAACGAAGGCATAGTCGATGGCATAGCCAAAGTGATTTGCCCCCTAGAAATCGATAGTGAACGCATCAAATGGGAAGAATTTCTGGATAGGGAAAGAAACGAAAAGGCTAATGCCAAAAAAACAAGAGCACACAACTAAACAACGCATGCAATAGCGGCAGAGAAGCACAAAAAGTAGCTGTTGCCATAAGATAATTTTCTACGGTGAGCTTGGAGTTTTCAATTTTTCAACTAACTGTTTAGCCCATTGACCTGCCGCTTGGATCTCTTCGGGTTTTGGGTGCCCCCTTTTCATCAAAATGCCCTTCCATCCACCGTAAGAAGCAAAATGTTCCTCCAGTACCTTCTGTTTCTTGCCTTCCAACAGCGTCCTTAATCTCGCCAAAGCTATTTTGTCGCTTCTAGGTGCCCCGCCCCAAGTAATGAATAGGACAAACTGCTTGGTGCTTTTCAAGTTGAGGCTGCTAAGGTACTTCACAAGGTCCTCGTTAGGTGTCCCCGCATAGAGCCCTGTGCCGACAAAAATCAAATCGAACCCCTCCAAATCCAAAGTAGATGGATTACTATCTGAGGTTATTTTGATTGCTTCGCAGCCAACCTCAACTGCCATGGATTCAGCAATTTTTTTCGTATTACCGCTTCTAGAAGAGTAAAGGATGATTGATTTCATAAGTACCCTTACTCTTTTGCTGTACCTTATGCATTTAAGGCTTTATTGTTTGCTAAACGTGTTTTGGTACTTTGGGTTTTTTGATTCATGAACCCAGAATTCAGCGTCGTTAACGTCAATGACTTCGATTGCTACCACGTTTGCTGGGTCAGTGAGCACTGCACGGAATCTAGTGGGCAAATCTGGTTGAGACAGTAAGAGCATCCTAGAAGCCTCAAGTGCTTCCGCAATTTTTTCCAGTCGCATGTTAGGATACCCATTGTACTTGACGCTTTTTCCTTCAGTGATGGCTTTGTCAAACGCTTCTTTGTTACATTGGATTAATTTCTCGCCATCTCTGATGAACCAGAATGGACCAATTGGGTTCTTGGGCATAATAATCTACCAGCAATACTTCACATTGATTTAATTAATGTTGCCATGGGCGGCTCAGTACACTAATGCATATTCAGTCACTCTGGATTTCTCCAGTTCTTACGTGCAATTGTCTTCATCGACGCTACAGAGAAACACCTACTCGCCCTAAAAAACGGTTGCCAAAAATCAACGCTTTTGTGCCTTAATGATTAACTCATCGCCGACTTGCCCACCTAAGTGTCTATCAAAGAAGGCGATTACCCCAAAAATTGGGAACATTAGCAGCGCTGAGAAACGGAATCCTGAAACGGTACCACAGGTAAAGCTCAGCCTCATAAAGCAGCGAACCCAACAGCTTCGGCGAATACTCTATCTCTGATACCCTAAAATCCTTCTCGAGCAACCCCTTCACTTCATCCAAACTATAGTATCCTGTACCCCTGACGCCGAACCGTGCCTTTAGCTCTGACTTAGCGGTGTTTAAGGTATCAAAAAAACGGTAATCCATCGTAACCGACAGCACCAAAACACCTGAATTCCCCAGAACTCTATGGCATTCACGGAGCAACTCTTCATCGTTCTCGACCATCTGTAACACACTGGAAAGCAAAACCTTGTCAAATTGGCTATCGGCAAAAGGCAGCTTTTGAGCGTCGACTCTTAGAAATGGCACCTTCGGTTGTTTGTTGCGTAAGAAATGTACACCCTTTGGCAGTCTCCAATCCAGTGCAACTGGATTTGCCCTACATTCAACCATGCTGTTAAGGTAATATCCGTCGCCGCATCCGCAATCCAGCACTACATCGCCATCTTGAAGGTTTAGCATACGAAAGATGGTTTGCTGCTGGATGCTTCTGATTAGGTTACGGTACCCGAAAATCCGTTGCTTCCAGCTGGCTCTATTTAGCATAAGCATACTTTATGGTTCCGCAATAAATGCCTTAACAAAAAACCGCCCCTTAGACATGCGTAAGCTTGATAACACCCAACAAGCCTACATTGAAATCAAACACTGGGTGAACTCTTGAAGCTAACCAGAAATGCCCTCTCGCCTGAAGCTTCCGTCTTCTTAAACATCGTTCGCCTAGTTGCCTGCGAATTGGTTGTAATCAGCCATTTCTTTACGAAGTATCAACCCATGGTTTTAGATTCGATTTTCTTCGGTGGCATGCTGGGCGGAATAGGGGTTTTTCTTTTCTTCTCCATTTCAGGTTTCTTAATAGCGTACACTGTATTTCAGAAAACAGCAAACCGCCAGTATGGCTTTAGAAACTATTTTGTTGACCGATTTAGCCGCATTTACTCTGGTCTCTTGCCTGCACTATTGATCAGCATAGTTGTAGTGGGTGGTATCTATGCAACAAATAGCGTATACTTCACTCACCTCTTGGATTCGGAGCAGCCGCCCTCAGTTCAGGGCTTCGCTGCCACCTTGACTATGATGGATATGTTTCCAAGCGGTTTCTTCAACGCCACCTCAAGTGCTGTTTTGGGTACGTCTTTTTCGTCGGCGGCGATTGCTCCCTTTGGGTTCAATGGGGTTTTGTGGACGCTGGTTGTGGAATGGTGGCTTTACATGTTCTTCGGCTGGATAATCCTTGGCGCTTTAGGCTTCTTTGGAAAACAGCCTTCTAATGCACGCGGTAAGATCTTATTCTTTGGCATTGCAGCCCTGTTAAGCATAATTCTTGTTGCACTCGCGTGGGATTACAGTGCCTTTATCATCGTGTGGTTCTTGGGAGCTGCCATGATGTGCTTAACATGTAATCCAACCGTGCGAGCGAAGCTAAAAAGCCGCGTTGCAACTGGCGTTTTGGTTGCCTCGTTCCTCTTTGCATTGGCGGCAGTTGGGTATGAAG
Organism: uncultured archaeon; assembly: GCA_963782915.1. GTDB lineage: Archaea > Thermoproteota > Bathyarchaeia > Bathyarchaeales > Bathycorpusculaceae > Bathycorpusculum. The sequence continues at coordinate 200,370 of CAWALK010000015.1, read as the reverse complement.
CAAATGTAATCTTTACTTTAACCCATGACTCGTTTAGCCTGCTTTTTGGATTGTTCATTTCCGCCTGTGTATTCCTGGGTCTCTTTATTGTTAACGGCAGAACCCTACCGTCGCTTTCAGGTTTAATGCTAAAGAGGCGAGTTGCTAATTGGAGCAGCTCCATCGCGGCTTTCTCATACACCCTCTTTTTAATCCATTATCCCATTATCCTGTTCCTTAACGGTTTGAACTTTGAAGTTGACCGCTTTTTACTTTTCATGCCTATTCTGTTGTTGATTAACGAGGTTGCTTTCATCGTTGCGTCGCTTACTGAAAAGAAGCATAGGGTGTTGGCTGCTAAAATAAAAAGTGCCCTAAAAATCCCCCAAGTTTAGCGGATGATGCTGCGATTGCCTCCGAATTTGTTCCTGTAATCATCCTTGGAAGAAAACTTTATTCTCCATCATACTAACGTGTTTTTCGTCATCGGCGTGTTATGGTAATGATGGGTTGGATATAACAATTTTAAAGAAAGAGAATTAGAGTTATGGCAGAGTTAGGCTGTATTTGTTGATAACGTCCACTTGTATGGTGGCGTTGTTTATGATACAGTCTAGTATGTGTCCGCCTGCTGTGCGGTCGTCTGTTATTATGTGCATGTGGTAACCTGCTGGGTCAACGCCGTTCATGCTGCTTGGGAACCAATAGCCAACTGCTGTTGCTGAAACGTCGGTGAAGTTGAATATGGCTTGGGTTTTTAGTGCATCGGTGAGGTTGGGGTATGGTTGTGCTTGTTTTTCTGGGCTTCGTGCTTGTACATAATCGTAGGTGCCGCTGATTTTTATGGCGTAAATTACGTCTTTGGATGAGCTTAATTGGCTGTCTAGGAAAGTTTTTAGTTCTGTGTAATTTTGGCCTGCGACTGTGAAGTTTTTGTCAGCTTCAAAATAGGTGACGGTTGCATGCGGCGACGTCTGGGTTACATCCACTTCTTTAGGTATTCCGCTGCTTGGGATCTGATAGAAGACGCCATCCAACGCTAGCATTTCGCCGTTTAAGCCATCGAATGTGCCGATACCAAAATCGCCATGCTTTTCTAATTCGCTGTATGCCATTGTACCCTCATATTTGCCTGTTGAGAACGTGTTGAATGCGGCAAGTTGAAACACCGTATCCTTATCGGGTGTGGCGTCTGAATTGGTTTGATATTGCAGACCAACAAAGAGTGCGCTGCATGCGATTACGATGATTAATGCTGATGAGATGAGCCATTTGCTTTTGGTAGCCATTTTTTGGTCACTTAGCAAGCAAGATATGCGTTGATGAGTAAAAGGTTTTCCGGAGAATCCATAGAACGGTTGATGGGGTGTGCAGCAAAGCTATTGGGTTGAAAATAAAAAAAATTATTGTAAAGGCTCAAGCAGATTTAGGCTAGTTTAACTAGTCTGTGTTTTGCTTCCTTTTGCTTTTTTTGCCTTTCTTTTTTCGTCTTTCTCTTTCTTAGTTAAGGGCTTACCTTGTTTGCTTGGCATGGATGTTCATCTAGGTTAACTTTTATACCTGTTAGGCTTTTAATATCTTTCGAAAGATACAGGCAAATAAGCGGTTTTTAGGCGTATTCTCTAAAGGTATGACCGCATTTGGTGCATCTCATGAACTGAGTCATGGCTTCGTCTCCGCCGCGTGTTTGAACCATCCAAACGTAGACTTCGTCGTTTCCGCATTTGTCGCATGGCTTCTTGATTTTAGTCATAGTGTTGACTTCGTCTTTTTCTCCTACGACGGTCAAGAATGGTTTAGCTTTGGGTTGAATGACTGCGCCTGTTCGTGCTTCAGTTTTTCTATCAACTGGCTGCTTTGTAAAACTGCATTTTGCGCAGCATAGCATAAAGGCGTTGCCTTCGCCTGTTCTTTTTGGTTCAAGGCGTGAACCGCAATTGGGACAAAATTCCAAGGTGTAAAATCCCTCTCTTTATTCTTCCATAAGGATATTCGATGAGATATAAGGCTTATTTTCCTATAAGGCGTAAAATCAGGAAAGACCATCACAACCTTAAATAAAACAGGCGCCAAAAACAAGCAGAGGCATTTCAGAATGCACAATGACGAATCACCGCAGAGTGAATGGCAAACAAAAAAGCATGCCTTCAAGTATTTATCCAGAGCCCACAAGCTACCGCATAGAACCGAAGGCGAAAACGTGCTTTTAGAGCAAATACCCAAAAGCGCTGAGCAGGTTCTAGATTTGGGCACTGGCGACGGCAGATTGCTCTCACTGGTTCTTGCAAGCCATCCCCAAATCAAGCAGGGTGTGGCTCTGGATTTCTCCGATCCAATGCTAACCAAAGCTAAAAGTCGGTTCCAAGACGACAAGCGAATCAGTATAGTTAAGCATGACTTCAGCTTGCCGCTTCCCGAAGATTTGGGTTGCTTTGACGCCATAGTTTCAAGTTTAGCCATACATCACTTGACCCACGAGCGAAAGAGGCAACTCTACACTGAAGTATTCAGCCACCTGAACCATGGAGGCGTCTTCTGCAATTTTGAACACGTATCTTCCTCTACCTTGGAGTTGCATCGTAGGTTTTTTTTAGCGATTGGGCAGATGCATGAAACAGAGGATCCTTCAAACAAGCTTTTGGATGTTGAAACGCAGTTGGGGTGGTTGCGGGAGATCGGTTTTGTTGATGTGGATTGTTATTGGAAGTGGCTTGAGATTGCTCTTTTAGTCGGCGTTAAGCCCTGACTTTTCTTTATGTTTTGATTGGCAGCGATCTGTTGGTTGATAGAAACTATTAATAGCTTGGTATTCCAAAAGTGACTATCAGGAGTTTAAAAGAAAATGACAAGTACTGAGCAAATAGACTGGGGCCATTGGCTAATACGCTTAATAGCTTTCGCCATCGACGGCATAATTTTACTGATTGTAACAGCCCTAATAAGCGCTGTTTTCGCCATTGCATCCATATTTACAGGTGGCTTTAATCTTCTCGGTTGGAGCTTCCTTACCTCTTCATTCATCTGGGGCGTTCTGCTAGTGCTATATTTCACAATACTTGATTTCTACTGGGGCGCAACTATCGGCAAAAGATTGCTTGGCATACAAGTACGAACGGTCACCGGTGGAAAAGTACCCTTTGACAAAGCACTCATTCGCAACATAAGCAAAATCTTCTGGGCACTACTGATATTGGACTGGATAGTCGGAATTGTTACACCCGGAGATAAACGCCAAAAATTCCTTGACCGCTACGGAGGAGTAACCTTTGTCCGAACAGGGCAATCGTTCGCATCAACATCCCAATCTTATCCGCCTCCACCGCCTCCGCCACCACCAACCTAAAAACACAAAAACTTCTCTCTTCTTTTTTCTTAATTATCTCTTAAATCCACGTTTTTTAAGCAAAGTAACCGACAAGATAGTTCCTCCAACGATTACTGACGCAGCTACAGCTATTTCGAAGAATAAGCCGCTTGATGCGCTCGTACTGATGTAGTTTGGAGTTGCTGTTGGTGTAGCTGATTGTTTTGTCGGTTCATGCGTAGGTGTGGGAGTTAGGGTTGGGGTAGCTGTCGGAGTCGGCGTGGGGGCTGGGGTAGGTTTGTGGGTTATGGGTTTTGCTGTGGGTTGGAGTGTTGGATCTGTTGTTGGGCTTTGAGTGTAAGTGGGTGTTTGAGTTGGCGCTATAGGCGTTGGTTCGGTTGGTTGGGCTGTTGGTTCTATAGTGGGTTCTGGTGTAAGGGTTGGCGTTGGACTTGGGGTAGGTGAAGGCGTAAGAGTAGGTGTGGGCGTAGAACTAGGGATGGGTGGAGCGCTTGGAGTAGGTTGAGGCCCCATATCGGCAATTTGATAGGAAAAGCCACCTTTTAGAGTCGCAAAAATGCCGCTTCGGGGATGAGTCGTGAAAAAATTCCATCGCGGTTCAATCGACAAAATGCTTGCTGAAGTTATAATGTTCCAGTTTACGCCATCACGGCTCGAAACTACCCTTGTAGTTCCATTTTGAATTTCGGCGCAGTTACCAAAAACAAGCGAACCATTGAAGAATACACCCGAAACAAACGGCATACAACCATCACTGGGCGGAGAATACACTACTTGAGGCGTACAAAGTCCTGCTTGCCCCTCGTCGAGGAATCGTTGAATTTGGCAGGTTCTAGACGGGTAATCCTGTCCCACATACACGTAATTCCCCACAAAAGCCATCGCCAAATAAACCGTACCAACGGCGTCATTTCTATCAACTACCAGATTCCATGAGGCGCCGTTGTCTTTGCTTCTAAAAATTTTTTCAGAATCATTAAAGTTAACTAACGAACCAAAGCGTTCGCCCGTGACTGCATAGAGGTAGCCGTTATAGGGGTTGTATTTGATGTTATGGAAGTGGAAAGTGTTGAAATTGGTGATTTTGGTCCATGTGGTACCTCCGTTTGTGCTCTTGAGTATTTGGGGTTGTATTGCTGTTCCGATAGTGTAGGTTGCCACATAGAGGTTACCTGAATTATCCTCGGTCATTGCGATGAAGAAGGCTTGGCTGTTAGTGTCATTAGCGTTTAATACCGCGCCAAAGCTTGCACCGCCGTTTGTTGAGCGGTAAAGTGAATTATTTGCACCGCCTCCGCTGACGAAAATATAGTTTCTTGAATCGACAAAAACGTTCCAGACAAGTCCTGAATACGGATTGTCGGGTCTTGGCGGATCATGGGGCAGCGTATAGGCGGGTTGGAAAGATGCGCCTCGGTCGGTGCTTTTCCAGAGGCCAAAATTTTTGTCTCCAGCCCATAATACACCGTTTGAATCCATATCATTACCCATAAAATTAAGCGTACTTGGCAACTTTAAAGCTTGGAAATCCGCTTTTGCCGTTGACATACTCGCAAATAGAATAATAAAGCCAAGAAAAACAACGACAACGGCAAAACCAATTTTTTTATGCATAGAATAACCAACTTTTTAGCTGCCTGCAAAGGTGGCTAAGCCAATAAGAAGCGTCACTTGACGCAAGGGCGCAAGAGCTACTAGTAAAATACTATTAGGTTAATATAAGACTACTTTTGAGACATCCTTTAAGGAGTCAAGCAAACAATGCCTCAATTAGGGGCTACTTGAGGTCTTGGAGCCACTTGCTAAATTGTTCCTCACTAAGACCTCTGCCTAATTTACCATCTACACGGTTACATACCTTGCCGTCTTCAAACAGAATTACCGTTGGAACCGCAGAGATGTCATACTCATCCCACAGGGGGTTGTCATAATCGTCTAGCAGCACATGGACTATGTTTTCGAAGCCCAAAGGCGCCACTTTTTGGGTGAAGAATGGAACAAAACGAACGCAATAAGGGCACCATGTAGCGTAAAACAGGACAAGGACTTTCTTGGTTTTAGCCAGTTCTGTATCGAGGTCATGTTTGCTATAGATTTTATTCATAAGAATCCTCACAAATAATCGGTTTTTGGGTTTCATAAACATGCCGTTTATGAGGTTATGCAACACCTAAAATAAGCCAGCCCCCAACAATACAGCGGATACAATGAAACCCAAAAATTACCGTCGAGGATACCCTGTCGCCATCCTCATAGGTGTAGAGCAAGACCACGCTGCAATCTGGCAAATCTTTAGCCAAGTCGCCAAACCCCAACAAACAATACCCCTAAACGGCGACCGAAAAGACCAAAAAGCCCTCTATAACTTCCACGAGGCAATCATCAATGCCCTACGTATAGCATTCAAAGAGGGCGTAAAAAGCATCATAATCGCTTCCGCCCCAAGAACCAGCTATGCCCAAGACCTCCAAAAACACGTAACCGCCCATCATACATGGCTTCTGCAGGGGACAAATAAAGCGCAAATATCGGTGATTGTGGGTTCCGCAAGCACACCCACCCAAGTCCAAATCTTAACTCAGAAGGGCACTTTCAAGCAATTAATCCAAGAGAACGCTACACAAGAAACCGAAAACCTCCTTGAAGTCCTGGAAAAACGCTTAAGCTCCTCAGATAATCTTGTCCTTTTCTCACTTCAAGAAGCCGAAACCCTAATCCTAAACACGCAGCCTCCAGGAAAACCTCAACCTGAGTATCTGATGTTAACGGATGTTTATTTGTCGAGTAGTCGCCAGAAATATCGGGTTAATCGGTTAATGCAGATTGCTATGAATAAACAGGTTAAGACACGAGTGATTAGTGCTGAATCCAACGCAGGAGCACGCCTCACACAACTCGGCGGGATAGTTTGTTTGGCTAAACGGGCTTAGATGAAGCCTTTCTGTTTTAGTTCTGCGACAGAGATTTTGCCTGTATGAAGTGCAGTGGCGATTAATGTACCGGATACTGCCTAGCTTTTTGAGTTCGACCAAATCGTCGATGCCTCGTACGCCGCCGCCAACGTAAACATCCATGCTTAACTCGTTTTTTATTTTCTTAAGAAAAGCCAAGTCTACTCCTTCGCCGCTCCCAACACGAGCCAAATCCAAAACGATAACCTGCGAAACACCCATCGCCTGAAACTCTTTTAGCAAACACATCGGTTCAATGCAACCCTCAAACCCAGCTTTAACAATCACACTATTGCCCTTCATGTCTAAACTAACAACTACACGGCTGCTTCCAAACCGTTGGATGGCTTCGGCTACGAATTTTTTGTTGTCCAAGGTTTCTGTTCCGATTATCAGTTTGGAAACTCCGCTTTCAAACAGCCGCTCTGCTCGGTCTAGGTTAGTTATTCCAGCGTCTACCAGTAAAGATAGCCCAGTTTCGTTGGTAATCCGTTTGAGCACCGAAAAATCTGTTCTGCAATCGATTATTGCATCCAAATCAGCCACGTATAACTCGCTAAACCCCAAGGTTTTGAAGGCTTTGGCAACCTCTAGTGGATCGCTGGATTTGCATAGGTTGCTCTCGATTGGTTTGTATTGGCTGCGTTTGCCTTTTACGGCGTGGACGGCGACTTGGTTTAAGATATCGATGACTGGGATAATTTTCACGTTGAACACTCATCCTTCATTGGTGGGTGCACCTAAAAAAACCTAACCGTAGCCAACAGTTTTGTGCGGCTTTAGGGTTTTGGCTGCTACATATAGGGGGAGGGGGGTAGCTGCAGAGCAATAAAGTCCCGTTTCAACTCAAAGGGTAGGCTTTGGGCACAGGCGCCTAGCAACCCCTCAAATCTGCCTGCAAACGCATAAAACCCCACGCGAGAAACCAATATACGCCTGCTTCCAAATTGTTTTCGTCTGCATCCATTGAGGCTATAAATAGAGGGGGGGTAGGTTGGTGAGAGCAAAGGACCTCCTGTATGCCTTCGCCAATCTGTTTGCAGAAACCGTCGCAACCAACCAGCAATCCTATACAGACGCAGACACCAAAACACAGCTGCCAACCAAGCCCAATGGTAGTTGTTGAAATAAGAAGGGTCTACGACAACAATCAACAAAGAAAAACAAGGACGCCCCACAAAATTATTGCTCCAAAAGGAGGGGGGAAACAGTGAAAACATCGCCATGTCTTCCAACAAATCCCTTCACAAAAGACCACTGATAACCGCATTTGAGCAGAAAACACCTGCCAATCCACAGGAAAACTTTAAAGGCACCAACAAGCCGCATCATTGTGATACCCAATTGAAGCTACTCATCAGCCCCAAAAACGAAGCCGAAGCCCAAGAAGCCATCGCTGGTGGCGCAGATATAATCGACGTTAAAAACCCTCTTGAAGGTGCATTGGGCGCTAATTATCCCTGGGTCATCAAAAACATCAAACAGCTCACACCCAAACCTATAGAGGTAAGCTGTACCCTTGGCGACGTGCCGAATCTTCCTGGTTCCATTTCGCTTGCAGCTTTGGGCGCTGCCACATTAGGGGTTGATTACGTAAAAGTTGGGTTATACGGATTGAAAACGCCTCAGCAAGCAATATTTCTTCTAGAACAGGTGAATAAAGCCGCTAAAGACTGTAATCCCCACATTAAAGTTGCAGCGGCAGGATATGCGGACGCCAAAAAAATTGGCACAATCGATCCTTCATTAATACCTGAAATTGCATATCAAGCCAACGTAGATGTTGCCATGCTTGATACTGCCACCAAAGACGGGTCAAACCTCTTTGACAACCAAACCATTGAGCAATTAAAAACATTCATAGATTCAACACACAGTTTCGGCATGCAGGCGGCTTTGGCTGGTTCTCTGCGTAAAGAGGATTTAGTTGTTGTTTACGGTTTAGGCGCAGACATAGCTGGGTTACGTGGTGCAGCATGTACGCAAAGCGACCGAAACAAGGGCTACATAACCCGCGAATTAGTTGCCCAATTAGTAGCCGCCGTTAAGCAAGCCACGAGGGCATAGCTGTGCATCCAAAAGGATTACCCAGAAAAGATGTTTTAGCAGAACTAAAAAAACGCCATACCCAAGACCAACGTTATGCGGATGGCAGAATCCTCTGTTCCATGTGCACAAAACCCCATCCTATCGCTAAAAAAGCGTATGAAATATATTTTGAATCAAACCTTGGCGACCAGGGACTTTTTCCAGCAACCGCCCAACTTGAACATGAAGTCGTGGCGCAGCTCGGCACGCTTCTCCACAAAGAAGATGCCGCTGGATTTGTAGTCTCAGGCGGAACAGAAGCAAACCTCCTCGCACTGCTTGCCGCACGAAACACCGCAAACATTGCTTGCCCCGAGGTTGTGTTGCCCGAATCAGCACATTTCTCGTTTACAAAAACCTGCAGCTTACTGAAAATAAAACCAGTATATGCCCCATTGGATGAATCGTTTAGGGTTAAAGCTTCAGCAGTTGAGAAACTCGTAAACAAGAACACCGTTGCCATAGTTGGTACAGCGGGAACCGCCGAGTTAGGCGCAATTGACCCAATCGATGAACTCTCAGAAATAGCGTTGCGTCATCAGGTGCATTTGCATGTGGATGCAGCTTTCGGCGGCTTAGTCATCCCCTTCCTAACCAACAAGGTCCCATTCGATTTCCAGCTGGAAGGCGTAAAATCCCTAACCGTTGACCCACACAAGATGGGTATGGCAGCGATTCCATCAGGCGGCATCCTGTTTAGAAATCCCCAAATGCTTGATTGCCTCAAAACCGAAACACCCTACCTCACCGACAGGGCACAGTACACTTTTGTTGGCACAAGAACGGGTGCTTCAGCAGCGTCGGCATGGGCGGTTTTCAAAGAATTGGGCGTTGAAGGCTTCCGAAAGGTTGTTGAGGGCTGCATGAAAAACACTAAACTTCTTTCTGAGGGTATCAAAGAGGCAGGATTTAATCTCCTATGCCAACCAACGCTTAACATAATCGCTTTTCAGGGCAAAAACACAAAAAAACTGGCTGATAACCTTTGGCGGCGGGGCTGGTTTGTATCATACATTCCACGTTATGACTGCATAAGAATCGTTGTAATGCCCCATTTAAAGCGTAAACATACATTGGCTTTCCTGAAAACATTGAAGGAAAACGAAAAACTTTAAACTACGTATGATATGACTGAATTAACTCATCGGGTTAAGGGGAAGAATTTGAGGATTATAGTTTACGAGCATGTTTCAGGCGGCGGCTATGCAGGGCAACCTATTCCGTCGAGTGTTTTAGCGGAAGGTTATGCGATGCTGCGCGGTGTTGCCGCAGATTTCAAAGCTGCTGGGCATGAAGTTACGGTTCTTTTGGATGATCGGATTTCCAAATTGAATCCACCATTAGAAGCTGATTGCACCGTACCAATTTTGTACGCTAACGAACCCCAACGGTTCATATCCAATATAGCATCCATAAACGATGCAATCTACATTATTGCACCTGAAACAGGGCAAACCCTACAAAAACTCGTTGAACGCGCCCAAGCAACTGGCAAAATAGTCCTCAACAGTAAATTTGACTCCATTGCTAAGGCGTCAGACAAAGCTACGCTGGACGAACATCTGAGGAAAAACGGTTTCTCAACCCCAAAAACTATCACCTTTAACATAGACGACGACCTAACAACCGTAAAAGCCGAACTTAGAACCGAGTTGGCGTATCCAATTCTCATCAAACCCACAGATGGCACAAGCTGCGATGGAATATACCTATTAAAAAGCGAATATGAACTCGAAAAAGCCCTCACTAAAACAAAAACAGAATCCCCACAAAAAGTCTACGTCGCACAAGAATTCGTAAAAGGGGAATCTACAAGCGTTAGCCTTATCGCAAACGGCAAAAAAGCAGTAGCCATTAGCCTAAACAAACAACAAGTCACATTGGCTCAAATAGGCGCTGAATCACATTACGACAGCGGCTGCGTTCCACTTGAACATCCTCTTAAGCAGCAAGCGTTTACGTTAACAGAGAAAGTAGTTGAATCACTCGGTTTACGAGGCTACGTTGGTGTTGACGTTGTTTTAGGCGAAGACAAACCCTATGTAGTAGACGTGAATCCAAGGTTAACTACTTCGTATGTTGGTTTACGTGCGGTTGCTGGCTTTAATGTTGGTCAAGCAGTAATTGAGGCTGTAGTTGAAGACAAATTACCTGCCCAAAACCCGATAAACAATGTTGCTTGCTTCGCAAAAATCCAAACCCCCAAACCAAACCTCGAAGCATTCCAACAAGCCGCAAAATCAACTGAGGTTATTTCGCCGCCTTTCCCATTAGACGAAGCCAATACTTACGCTTTAATCATGGGACAAGGCAAGAACATGCAAGATGCCTCGGTGCGTTTAGAAGAAGCTAAAAAGACCGTATGCAGCATTATGGGTTGAGGAAACCTGTTTGGTTGACGTGTTAGGCTTCGATATTGGCGGCGCCAATACCAAAGCTGCATTTCTGCATATAGAGGGCAATAGAGCGGTTTGTTTGAGGGTTGCTTCTGAATATTTTCCTGTTTGGAAAGACCCCCAAAAGCTTGGCTCTGTGCTTTTAGCGCTTAAAGCTCGGTTGGGTGCTGCTTCGTTGGATGTTTTGGGTCGTAACTATGACTGCTGAATTGTCAGATGCATATCAAACTAAACGGGAAGGCGTTAACCAAATTTTATCTTGTGTTCAAACTGCTTTTCCAAAGGTGCCCATGTTCGTTTTAAACTCTGATGGCGAGATGATTTCGTCTCAGGTTGCCCTGGAGAAGCCAATTACTGTTGCTTCGGCTAATTGGGCAGCCACAGGCTGGATAGTAGCCAAACATATCCAAAATGCCGTGGTAGTGGATGTTGGCAGTACAAGTACAAGCATAATTCCAATCGTTAATGGCAAGGTTGTTGCGAAGGGAAAAACTGACCTTGACAAACTAATCTGCGGAGAACTCGTCTACACGGGCAGCTTGCGAACCAATATAGCGGCAATTGTTCATTCGATTCCCATACGAGATGGTGTTGCAGCTGTGTCTTCTGAGCTTTTTGCTACTTCAGGCGACATTCACTTGTTATTAGGTCACCTTGCCGTTGAAGATTTTACGTCTGAAACTGCTGATGGACGAGGAAAAACCGTGCAGGAAGCCATGGCTCGTCTATCCAGAGTGGTATGTGCAGACACGGATATGTTGACTAAACAAGAAATTTTTGATTTGGCGGATTATGTTTACCAACAGCAAATCAAGCAAATCGCTGAAGTCTAACAAAGGTGTATACACGACACAAAAACGGTAACCCACACTGAAAGTTCCACTTGTTGTCACTGGGTCTTGGCAAAGATTTTCTAGCAAAAAAAGCCGCTGAATCAATAGGCGATTGGCGAAATAATCGATTTGGATGCTTTGCTGCCTAAAGAAGCAGTTTTGGCAACGCCAGCAGTCGGTGTAGCATTCATGGCTGCAACCAAACAATGCGGAGAAACAATCCTATGGAAATAACGGTGGTAAAAGTCGGCGGCAGCTTAGCAAGTAATCCCGAAAAACTATCTGTTTTAATGAAAATATTATCTGGGCTCTCAAAGAAGCATCCGCTGGTAATTGTTCCTGGGGGCGGCGAATTCGCAGATGTTGTCAGAACTGCTGATAAACGCTTTAACCTGTCCTGTAAGGCATCTCATCGGATGGCAATTTTGGGAATGGACCAATTTGGCATGCTTCTTGCAGATTTAGTTTCTAACTCGGTAGAGGTTAGAACGTTCAAGGATGCAAAAGACGCTTTGGATACGGGTAATTTGCCGATTTTTTTGCCCTCAAACATGATGTTTCTTGAGGATCCGCTGGAGAATTCGTGGGATGTAACCTCTGACTCTATCGCCCTCTACATAGCGCATCGGCTAAATGCAAGCAAGGTTTTGTTGTGTACAGATGTTGATGGCATATTCACAGCTGACCCAAAGACAGCGAAAAATGCGGAATTAATCAAAAAAATCGGTCCAACTGCGCTTTTAGCACTGAAGCAACGAACAAGTGTCGATAAAGCATTACCTAAACTCCTTGGTCAGTGGCCAATAGATTGCATTGTGGTTAACGGTTTGTTTCCTGAACGCTTAGAAGCCATTTTAGAATGAGAAAATTACCCTTTGCACTTTGATTAGCGGCAAGATACCTTAACTGCTTGAAATTCAGATGGCGGCACAATTTGCATTCGCTTACTCTTTAACCCAGCGAGTTTCTGCAGTTCCAGCCATTTATCCAAAAAAGCTACCCCTTTATCCGTGATCGCCAACTTTTTTTGTCCACACTCTACGTCCACTTGCAAAAGCCATTGCCGCATAAGCAACTGCATGATGCAACTTTGAAGCACAGCATATGATATGCTGGTTTGGCGGCGAATGTAGGTTTGAGTTTGAGGGCTTCTGCAGAGGCCTAATATTTCAGCTATAATTTGTATACGGTCCCGTTTTCTGTTAAATGGCAAAAAATACTTCCTTCCCCAAGGACTTGGCTGTTAACTAAGCAATTAAACGTTTGTTGGTAGCAGAGGCACAACCACAACATTCAGAAATGGAAGTCTTTGGAAAATAAGAGAAAAAAGAAAATATGGAAGTTTCTCGTTTAGATTTTTTTCTTGTCTAGAACTTCGCGGAACGTTTTGCCGCAACAGTCATAGAGTGCGATGGTTAATTGGGTACGTTTTCCTTTTTTGTCTGGTTTTCCAGCCATCTTCCATGTTTTCTTTGCTGTTTTAACTTCTTTTCCACAAGTGGGGCATTTTGCCATGGACATTTCCTCTTGGTCAACGTTATCGTATGTATGTATTTAAAACACTTTCGATAGCTTGCTTCTATTAAGGCTAAAATGGCGCTTTTTTATGGTAAATTAATGAATAAAACAGGGTTTTTTATGTTAGCAAGCGAGCGTTTGATGGATGTTTGCGGTGGGCAATGGTTAAGAATTACTATCCCATCCGCCTATGTTACGAGGGTTATAGATGTCGATTGTTGGGTTAGATTTGGCAGGAGTCGAAACAAGACCCACAGGATTCTGCATACTCACCGACATGAAAGCAGAAACAAGCGACCTATTTACAGACAAAGAAATCATACAAAAAACAGTCGATGCCCATCCCCAAGTAATCGCTATAGATGCACCCTTAAGCTTGCCGCCTGGAAGAAAATCCATCGAGGAACGAACAGGCAACCATTTAAGGGAAAGCGATCGGGTGCTTCTAAAGATGGGTATCAAACTTTTCCCAATCACTTTGGGGCCTATGCGGAAATTAACCGTGCGTGGCATAAAATTGAGAGAAATTTTCGAGGGAATGGGTTTTAGGGTTTTGGAGGCTTACCCTGGCGGCGCTCAGGATGTTTGGGGGATTCCAAGAAAACAGCAGGGACTCGAAAAAATGAGGGCTGGTTTGGAAAAACTTGGCATAGAAGGGTTACATGCAGGTATGAGTGACCATGAATTGGATGCTGTTACGATTGCTTATGTTGGCAAACTGTTTTTGGAAGGAAACGCGATCATTTACGGCGACCCTCAATTGGGGATTGTTATGCCTAAAGGAAAGAAAATAAGTGGTGGCAAAAGCCAATTAGTTTAGCTTATACCCATTTTAGAATGTTGGGTTTTTGCCTTTTTCCATTGCCCTGTTTAGTTTTAGGGTGACCAATTATGAAGGGCACGGTCATTTCGCAGTTTTCGGGAACACCGAGTTTGCGCAACACATCGGGTTTATTGTTTAGTAGCTGTACAAAACCCATATAGCAGGTTCCAAGCCCCAATTCATAGGCTTTGAGGAACATGTTCTGCGCTGCTAAAACGCTGTCAAGGAGATTCACGTTTGTCCATTGAGGGTCTTTTTCGGTACAGACCAGTACTAGCGTGGGTGCGTTGTAGCAGATTATGTCTGCGTCAGTGGAAAACCTCTCCGCAATGGGCGGCATGGCTTGTTTAACTAAGGTTTTGGTTTCGTCGGAAACCAGTTTGATTAGGTTCTTGTCTTCGATTATGATGAATCGCCATGGTTGGCGGTCCATACCAGTAGGTGCCCAAGTACCCGCTTCCAAAACAGCTTCCATTTGCTCTTTGGAAACTGGTTCTTCTGTGTAAGCTCTAACGCTTCTTCTGCCTTTAATGCAAACGTCTAATTCCATTGTGAAGCCTCGCGTCTTTAGCCAAAGCAGCTTTTGGGTAATAAAGCGATTGGTTTTAAATTTTCAGCTTGTCAGCTTCTTTGATGGTTGAAATATTTTTTTGTCTTTATGTGGGTGTGGCGGTTTTTAATTTTCCACAAGACTGTTTGAGGATTGCGTTGCGTTTGGCGGCTGCATTGCTTTTCTGCGTCTGTTTCGGTGTGGGATAATCTGTTTTTCTCCACATGCCCTGCATGGCTCTATGCACGAAGCCGCCGCCGCGTGGATGTGAAAGCATGTATTGGCTGCTATTCTGCCGTGAAAGCATTTGCAATCACTAAAAAGCACAATGAAATCGGCCACTATCATAGCCCATTCGCGAATAATCGTCCGCCAACCACCGCGCCCTTTCCAATGGCTCAAAATTTTGGGTTCTTTATCAGTGTGTTGTTGGCGAAAACCTTCTATACACAACAACAACCAATGGTTAAGTAAATAACCAAAGCAAACCAAAGGTGGTCTTTTGCTCTCAGCACCTACCCCCTCCCTTATTTATAGGCTAAACAACTGCATAGCTGGTTGCTCTGGAATTGTATGGGCGCAGTCTTTCTGATTGGGAGGTTAAGGGTTTGTTGGATTCTATGGCGGTTTTGTTTGCAGTTGTTTTCGAACGAAACTATTGGTTGGTTTGGTCGTGTTAGGCTTTTTTTCTAATAAGTGGCTTGGCAAGAGGTCTCTTACTAAAAAAAATATTCTACCTATAGGTTTCATCACTAAGGACTTACATATAGAAACAAACACTTGGTTTACCATATCTTAAAACATGAACAATTCTGCCTATTATCTGACTGTCTTAAGGAGCAAAATAGCTAAGCAACCAACCATTCGCGCCTTACGTGCAATAGTTTATTAATTATTAACTTACATATTTTTTAGAGTGCCTGATACGCAACAAAATAGGTCTTATTTTGTGAATTGTAATGAAATCCAAGATGCTTTGAAATACGACCAAGAAAAGCATCAGAATATTATCGACGCCATAGAAGACGGTGTAACGATAGTAGGGCTAGAAGGAAAAATTTTGGACTGTAACAAGGCTTCATATAAGCAGTTAGGTTTAACTAGAGAAGAGTTGATAGGAAAAAACGTTTACGACATCGTAGTTCCAGAAGATAGACAGCGGGCAATGGAAGGAGCCCTTAAGGTACTTCAAACGGGAAAAGTACTGAACCAAGTTGGCGTTCTAAGGAAGGATAACTCTACTTTTTACGCCGAAATCTCAGTAACTGCGCTATACGATAAGAACGGAAAACCAACAAGTTTTCTTGGCGTCGTTCGAGACATCTCTGAACGTAAAAAAACCGAGGACAGGCTCAAACAAAGCGAACAATTTTATCATACTTTTTTTGACAATAGCGATGACGGTTTCCTTTTGGCAGAACCCGTATATGACGAAACTGGCAAAGCGATTGATTTTAGATTTTTGAACGTTAATCTTGCATATGAACGCCAAACTGGAATAAAGAAAACCGTTGTTGAAGGTAAGAGGGCAAAAGAGATTGAGCAAAATCTGGCGCCTGAGTGGATTTCACTTGTTGGTATGGTTGCCAAATCAGGTAAGTCAATGCGTTATGAAAACTATAACAGGCATACGGAAAGATGGTATGATGCAAGCTACTTCCTCTACTCTAAAGGTCAAGTTGGCATACTCTTCAGAGACATAACTGAACGCAAGAAAACTGAAGAAACCTTAAAAATAGAAAAGGAGAGATTCAGGAGTCTTGCTGATTCTTTACCTGAAATTGTGTTTGAAACTGACGCTAACGGCAACCTACTTTTCGCAAATGCCAGTGGCTTTGAAATCACAGGTTACTCAAAAGAGGAATTCGACAAGGGCTTTGATGTCTTTAATTTAATTGCTCCACAAGACAAAGAAAAAGTAATTGATGATTTTAAGAAAACCCTCAATAATCAACCTACTCCTTACAACGAATTTACAGTTATGAGAAAAGATGGCAGCACTTTCCCAGCAATAATTGTCGCCAACCCTATTGTTAATGAAGGTCATCCCACTGGTCTAAGAGGATTAGTAATTGATATTACTGAACGCAAGAAAGCGGAAGAAGCATTAAGACGAACCGAAGAAAAATTGCAGAAAATAATCGACCAGTCTCCAGTTGTTTTTGAACTCTACGATAAGAGCGGTTTTCAGGTTCAAGTTAACCCTGCTTGGGATAAACTCTGGGGGGTTCCAAGGGAATTCACTCTTGGCAAGTACAACATTCTGCAAAGTGAACAAGTTATCAAAAACGGGTGGGTTCCATTTATCAAAAGAGCATACGCAGGGGAGATAGTTAAGGTTCCTGACCTTGAGTATGACGCAGCGTTGGACCCCTCAACCAAGGGGTTGGGCAGAAAAAGATGGTTAAGTACAGTCATCTATCCAATAAGGGATGAATCTGGTCACGTAACTAACATTGCTATACTGCATGAGGACATCACGGAACAGAAAGTGTTACAAGAACAGCTAAAGAGTCAAGAGCGCTTGGCATACATTGGTCAAACAGCAGGCATGGTGGGGCATGACTTGCGTAATCCATTGCAGACAATCTCTGGCGAAGTCTATTTAGCTAAAAATGAACTCGAATCAATGCCTGAAGGCGAAAATAAGAGTTGCCTTCAAGAAAGTGTTCGAACTATTGAAGAGCAAATTAGCTATATGGACAAAATAGTTTTGGATTTACAGACTTTTGTTAGGCCTGTCGAAGCACAAAAGCAATTCGTCAGTTTAAACCCTCTCATCACGTCAGTTTTAGCACAGGGAGCCATCCCAAGCAACATTCAAGTTAACATCCTGATTCAGGAACGCTTAACCGCATATACAGATCCATTGCTTCTGAAGAGAGTTTTAGTTAACTTGGTAACGAATGCTGTGCAGGCTATGCCAGAAGGTGGCCAGTTAGCAGTAAAAGCAGAGAAGAACAATGAAGATAAAATTCAAATTTCCGTAGAAGATACTGGCACAGGGATTCCCGAAGAGATCAAGTCAAAAATATTCACACCCCTATTCACAACCAAATCAAAAGGTCAAGGGTTCGGCTTAGCAGTCTGCAAACGAGTCATAGAAGCTCAAGGTGGCACAATCACCTTTGAGAGCCAAGTAGACAAAGGAACAAAATTCATGGTCACATTACCCATTAGGAAATAAGCCAAAATCAATTGAACTCCTCAAGTTACTGATTTGCTAGTACCTCAGATATTGGCGAAAAGAGATCCCAATTAGGCGGTTTCAAATTCTTTAAATAACCAAAAGAAGGTAAACCTATCTCAGGTTTATTCCAAGTTAAGTTGATGGTGCCGAGGGCAGGGTTTGAACATGCGACGACTCGGTCTTCAGCCGAGCGCTCTCCCAGGCTGAGCTACCTCGGCACATACCTGGTGTGCCCATCAAATATTTGAGAGGCTATTAAGTTTGTGACACGGCTACTTATTTACGTTTTCGTACAAATGTAATTGACATACCCTGAAATCAGAGCTAAGCTGGTAAATCGACAATACAGACACTATTTCACAATGGATTTAGGC
This sequence comes from uncultured archaeon, assembly GCA_963782915.1. Lineage (GTDB taxonomy): Archaea > Thermoproteota > Bathyarchaeia > Bathyarchaeales > Bathycorpusculaceae > Bathycorpusculum. The sequence goes on along the minus strand of CAWALK010000015.1, from coordinate 182,343 downwards.
GCTTTGTTCCGTTTAAAGAAAAGCATCATAGCGGCCAAGCAGATTATCATCGCTGTTAATCCGCCGAAAGCATACTCGGGCAATACATTGACTGATAGATTACCACCTGAATCTGCCGAACTGCAATCTAAAAATTGGCTGTCCCCCGCAAAATCTGCCTTGACTATGTATTGACCATTAGGCAAGGATGCAGGTACCGTCCATACATAGTGGTAGGTTCCATCTGCCTGAGTTAATGTGGTGCCTACTTCGAGCAAATGTGTACCGTTATAGTAGCTGATTACTATTGTTTTTCCTGAAAGCGTTGTTCCTTCACTGGTTAGGGTGCCTGATATTGTTATTGGGTTGCCTTTGTCAACGGTCTCTAAGTTGGATGCTATGGTTAGGGATGTTGTGGCTTTTTGTGTGAAGTGTGCTGTAACCGTTCCGATACCGTTGACTGTCATAGTTGTTGTGGCAGTGGTTGTATCTGTAAAAGAGATGCTTCCCGTATTGCTCCAGTGACTAAAAATATAGTCGCCGTTTGCAGTTGCAGTTATGGCTGTTAATGAACCTGTGGTGTAATAACCGTTAGCTTGGTCAATAGAACCGCTACCAGATGGGTTAGATGCAAATGTTACTTGGTACTGTGTTTGGTAAGTTGCAGTAACGGTCTGTGAACTTGATATATCCGTTAAAGGGGATGTTGCCGACACTGTACTGAGACTAAATTGTTTCCCGGTAGCAGTGCTTGCGCAGGTAGCGTTGTAAGTGTAAACTAAGCGGTCTCCGCTGTTTACCCAAATAGAATATGGTAAACCTGCATAATGAATAGATGTCCCATTAACATTCAAAATTTCGCCTGTTAAAGTAGTGCTGGCTACTGTGCTATCTAACCCCGTTTGAGCAAAAGTTGATCTGGTACTGTGTTTGGTAGTTTGCAGTGATAGTTTCAGATGCACTTTGAACAATATAGTCATGTGTTTGGCCAAGACCATCGCTCCAACTTGAAAAAACATGCCGTATTCCGGTACCTCCTGATACTGGGCTAATGGCTGATAGTGCAAGAACTGTTCCGGGGTATAACTTGCCGTATAAGGCGTAGTTTGTGTGATTCCATTAACGGTTATGAATCCAGCGCCTGTTCGGGGATTCGATGATATTGTTATCGATTTTGAAGCAGGTACAAAAGCGTCAACTATCTCTACCCAACTCATATCCTTGGCGTAAAGGTTAGAGTATTTCCCTCTTTGGCTGTAGTAATAAGGTATTCACTTGCACCTGAGGGTGACGTTCCAGTGTTAGTAATTTCAGTATAACCCTCTCCGATAGTAACGGTGCTAGCTCCGCTAAATGCTACTGCCCCAACAACTAGACAATGGGGGTTGTTGGTTGTGATTGATGCAGATGCAACTGCCGATTTGCCTGAATTATACCCAAAGGTATCTTGTTCAAATGGTGTTGTTGTATCTGCGTTTATTACACAAAAAGCTGACACTACAAGGCTCGTCTTTTTGTCTGAAGTAAACGTAATCGTTATCGGTTTAGTGGATAAAGAAACTGCCCACCAAGCAGCCATTTCGCCATCATCAGTACTTTTATCGCCTCGATTGTTCCAGGATAAAGAAGGAGAAGAAGGCGAAGATATGCTTAGCGTGTAATCTTTTCCGCTGGCGCTGTAAACTGTAGCGTAAATTATCTCCTTGATTGCGCTTGGTGTTATTGTTATTGAGGCTGAATATGTAGTTGAGATTGAATTAATTTGGTGACTATTGCTTGTTGTATCAACAGAGGGTTTAACAATTGTAGCGCTAACTCTGTTATCCGCTGAATAAACACTCAGTATCCCTACTATTATTGTTGTAACGACTAGTATAGTTACAAGTTGCGAGCGTCTCATCTTTTCTTCCTTTCACTTCAATGTAGACATGTCAGACTAACAAAAGGACAAGCCCTTCCAGCAGTACTCAGAATTCGAACGTATTAAGTGACTTAAATGTTATTCGGTAAAAAAGTCAGCTTTCCGAAAATAATTGAGAAAGTCAACATAAATTTTCTCGCTGATAGTAATACTTCGTATTGGTTCGTCTAAAAATAATTAAAATTCAAAACAAAAATAGCTGCATAATTGACCAGTATATAGCCCAGCTATCGCTATCAAAAAAACATGCGAAAATCAGCATTTCACCAATGCTTATACTCTTCAAAACTTCGATAGTTAAGCATTCGAATTCACCTATACCTAATCCTTTATGTGGATGATAGGGAAAGCCTTTATGAAAGTGTAACATGTATTTTGAATCTAAAAGAGTTGGGCCGTTAGTCTAGCTTGGCTAGGACGTCGCCCTCACGCGGCGAAGATCACCGGTTCAAATCCGGTACGGCCCACCATATAATCTTTAATGCTTATTACTTTCTTTGAGAAAATATATTATGAGCGTTTTTTTATGCATTACAAAAAGACTTTTGCCATAGCCGGCATATTTTTGGCGGTTGCAATCATCGTGCCTGCCGTCATTTTTTCGTTACAGGCGCAAAGTGACCTCATAATTATTCAGAATCCTACTGGCATGCAGACAGGCGGCAACGTCACACTACCTACGCTGCAGCAAGTGCAGGCCAGTCATACCAACAACCTCGTCATCGTTCTGGTTATTGAAGCCGTATTCCTGCCGCTATTCGTTGTAGCCATGTATTTTGGGATAAAACATATTCACCCAACACACTAACAAAAGCCACCTTAATGCACTTTTTAGTTTAGCTTCAAAATAGCACCCTGCCGTAGCAGCTCCTTTTGCACCTCGGCAGCTTTAACTGTTCTTGGCGATTGGCTATTAATTGCCGCTAAAGCAGCGCAGACTCCAGCCGCTTGGCCAGTAGCCACACAAATCGGCATCGTACGATAAGACGCATTAGCCACATGCGTCCCTGAAATACAGCGGCCAGCAACCACCAACCCATCAACCTTAAGCGGAATTAGACATCGTAGCGGGATGCTATAAGCTGCGCCGGGCTTAATTTTTTTAAGAATGGTCCCTTTTCCGGTGGGACTATGCAGATCGATAGGATAACTTCCCAACGCAATTGCATCCTCAAACTGGCGTGCTTCCAGGACATCCTTGGCAGTCAACACGTACTCACCCATAATTCGTCTTGACTCCCGAACGCAAGTAATAATGCCGCTTTGCGCCACATATGCCTCCTCAAAACCAGGCACATACTTGCGGAAAAAACGGGTTAATTCGGCAACTTGTCGTCTACCTTCTAATTCAGCACGAGTCAAATCCCAAACATCAGTCCCCAAGGTATCCAATACGCGTGTACTGTTGACGAGCACATGGCCTTCGTGAACGTTTCCGAACAGCAAAATATTTTCTCGGGGAACATTCAATTCGCCTTTTGCATTGGCTTGCTGCATCAATGCTGTTAAGCCATTTACGCCATGCCATTGATCAGGATGCGCCAACACATACTCTTGAAACCGTTGAAGAACAAACCCCTCAATCAAAAACATCAGGGTCATCGGTTGAACCATGCGATCCCTACTTCGACCAACTTCAAAGCTTGCTCCAGCAAAAGCTGCAACATCACCATCGCCTGTAGCGTCGATAATCACCTTTGCTTTGGCAACGATGGGTCCAGACTTGGTTTCAAAAATAACGCCTTCGATTTGGTTTCCATTGCTGATAACGCCGCTTGCAAAACAATGAAACAGCAACTCTACACCGGCAGCATTGAGCATCTCCAAGGTTACCAGCTTGAAGATCTCGGGGTCAAAAGGAACCATATACCCCGTTTTAGTAGAAGGTGCAAATGCGCCGCCAGCCAAGACCAGCCGCTCAACAAGCTTTTCCCAAACACCGCCGATAATGGGTTTTCCTACTCCATGATCCGTAGGAAATAGCGTAACATCACTTGACCGCTCCAAGGGAACCTTCGAGGAGGTGTAGTACGAAGCCATCGTTAAAACAAGCCCCGCAGTAGCGCTTCCACCCAAAAAACCATACCGTTCAACCAGCAGCACCCTTGCACCTGTTTCAGCAGCACCTAAAGCGGCGCCGATTCCAGCTGGGCCGCCACCCACAACTAGCACGTCCGCTTCAGGGAGCACTTTTGCATTGCGTGCTGGCAGAGTAATTTCTTTTATGGGCCGTTTGGCTACTGGCAAATTGTTCGCCTTTAACTTGCTTCTGCAAGGTTTTTGTGCAATTCGGGGGTTTCTGAGCGTTTTCCCGTGAGTAAATCGACTGCTAAGCGGTTGTTTTCTGCTGCAAGCTGTTTTAAACTTGGTAGAAGCTGCTCGATCTTTTCTTTTGTTGCATTGCGGTTATCCCATGCCTTATCGATGTATGCGTTTACTAATCCTGAATCGACACGATTAAGAGGTGGCATAGGAACCTGCAGGTTATCCAGCAAGCCGCTCACTTTGGTTGCATATGGTAAAGGTACAAATGGCACTCCTTGAAGAGCTGAGAAAATTAGAAAATGCAGCCGCATGCCAATGGTAAAAACAAAATTTTTCATGAATGTAAGGAGTTGCCCTGAAGAATATTCTCCCTTCATAACTGCGGCATGCTGCGGCTGAAGCATTTTGGCGATAACTGCATGGGAATGTTGAACATCATTTACTTGGCGTTCCATAGGAACAAAAATAACATCGGCATCCAAACGGCTTATGACGAAATCTGCCGCGTTAGCCAAGAGGGCATGGTAAAAGTTTGGGTCGATGTCCGGTGCTGCTGGTCCAGGTTCACGCACCGAAATTCCAACCAAGGTTCGGTCTCCATGTACCTGCTCAAACTTCAATGCATCCTTTGGAAGCGGCTCAGGCGTTAAGAGAAACGCAGGATCAGCCGTAACCATTATTTGGTTATCGACGCCTATGTCTTCGAATATTTTTTTTGCTTCCCGTTCCCGCACAGTGATGACATCAACATTATCCAGGACTTGTTTTACTTTTTTTCGCGAGTTCTCATTGTTTAATGGTCCAGCGCCAACTGCGTAAACCATTGTTGGCACGCTGTTCTGGTATGCGATTTCGAGTTCGCGAAGGAAAACGTCTGCTTCTTTGTCAAAAAAGATTCCACCACCGCCTAAAATGAATAAGTCAAGCTCTCGGATTTGGGGCGTAATCTCTACTTTAGTCAAATTCCTTACTTCAATCACATGTTCCACATGGTGCCTTGCGGTTGTGTCTTGGGCGTTGCGGCTAAAAACCGTCACTTCAACATCCAGTGAATTGCGGAGTTGAGCAATGATACTCTGCAGTATTGCTTCGTCACCGAGGTTTAATCCTCCATAAGAACCTGATATGCCTACTTTGTAGGTTGTCAAAAGCAGTCTACCAATAGATAAGGTGAATTCTGGGTGTATTGCATTTTGCTGTTGTGTTTGCACAGTCACATATTTTTTATTATCAGTTAACTGTCACATGCTTCATGCGTAGGTAACTTGTTTTTAGGAGGTGTAAATTGATGCCTGATACATCCGTTAACATAACTGAAAAGCTACAGAAGATTGGCGAAACCGCTCAAGAATACAAAGATGCGATTGTTAGTCAATTCAAGGATATGGAAGTTGAGGTTAAAGATTGGAATTTCGCTGTTGGAAAAATGGATAAAGAATACACGGTTGACATTAACCTTAAACTCGGTATCCGTTCAAAGAAAAGTTAAGCCAATGTAGCTCGAAACCCTTTTTCTTTTAGGGGATTGTTTGGTTCCAATAGTAAATTTTGCTATAGTTGCCTTGGATTGGGTATGCTGGGTCATCATAGACTATGTCCAGTTTGAGTCCATACTGATCGAGCAGTTTTTGGGTGTTAGTCCAAATCTGGGGTGATTTGGTGTCTGGGTTCCAGAAGCCCCATATCTTGTCATCTGGGCGTCGCATTCCCCAACCGTAATCTTTAGGTAAAACCAATGCTGCCTCGGCATGGGCTGAGTTCGGCGTTGTTTTTGTTGCAACCTCATTCCAAAACCTCTCTAATGCTTGGAAATGTTCATCGGTCAATGTGCCATAGGGATTGCTGCTGTCGTTGTATGGGTAGTTGAAGATGGTGATGTATTTTGCTCCTGCATTGTAGGAGGTTACCATTTGACTATAGATTGCTTTGCCGCTGTCTAAGTATGGTGGCTGCATGGTTTTCCACGTTATTATTGTTCCCCATGTTTTGTTTTGCAGTGTGGCTGCTCCTCGGAGTTGGCTGATTTGCTGGTTGATGAGGCTTGTGTTCCATCCGATTTGGGCAAAAACCGTGCTGTAACCACCCAAGTAGTCGTACCAGTAGAGCAGGTAATCGGATGTGTAGGTTGTGATGTTGTTGTTTTTGAGGTCGTTATGTCCTCTGTTCTGCAGTAAGAGTCTTTGGTACCATTGGGATTCTACTGTGTAATTTTCGTGGTAGTTGCCCTGTCTGCTTGGCGGTTTCAACTCGTTGGAAAAGCGGCTGCAAAACAGGTAAGTAAGGGTCAGAAAATGCTGAGCTGCTTCTGGCAAAGACTGAGGGCCAATTCCAATCAAACGGTATTCCCATGGGTTCATCGTCATAGTAAACGCCGAGGAATTTGTCGCCATAGCGGTCTTTGGAGTTATTGACGAATTGAAGTTGCCACTGCCAATTAGCGTTGGTTCTGATGCCCAAGTTTACGATTATGTTTAGGTTGGCGTTTGTGGCGTAATCGCAGATTTCCTCAACCGCCGATTCGTTTGTGCTGATGTTGTTTCTGCCTGCGTTGAGGATGAAGAGGTTGGTGTAGGTTTTGGTTCTGTCGATGAGGAGTTTTGCTTGTTCAGGGGTGTTTCCGCCGAAAGCCACTCCCACGTAAACTGACGCTGAAGCGTTGGCTGTTTGGCTGCTGCTCTGCGTGTAAGAAAATAGCGCTGTAGCTGTTGCCAATATGAGAATTATGATTAAAATCAGCGAGAGGACATGCACTCGATTCATCTAACGTTGATTCTCCGTTAAGCCAAGCATACGCTTACGCAGCTTATCTTTCATATTTAGACGGGTTGATTGAATATAAGTTATGTCCACCAAAACAGATAAAAACTTGGCGTGCTATCCATCACAGCGAATATTAACTGAGGAACAAGTAAAATGCCATCTGAGATTACTGATGTTGAGAAATTCGTGGCCATGAGCGCCAAAGCAAAACAATGCCAGGTTAAACGTCTAAAAGACGGCGTAAAATTGAAGTTGCGCACACCAGGTCAACTCTATACACTTAAAATCGAAGCGTTGAGAGCTGACGAAATCATTAAGAAGCTTCAATGCGAAATTAAAGAAGAAGAAAAAGAGTAAGCTTTTTCTCTCTATAACAATTTTTGATTTAGTTATTTATGGCAGCGGAGCGTTTGAGGCTCTTTTTTGTTTTAGTGGTTGCTGTGGAATTGCCTTGTTTCAACAACAACCAACAGACGTTGTAGATGATTGCTTTTTGGCGTCAGTATTCTTTTCGGTTGCTGACTGCTTATGCAAACAGATTGGGGCTTTTGTGTGTTTGATAAAAACGCTTTTGCTGCTTTGCCAAGACCCCCTATCCCGTATTAAAAACCAAAGAGACCCTGCTGGAACCTACTACCTACCTCCAAGGTACCTCCCCCTCCCTTATATAAAGCGGCTAAAACCCATCGATTTGTGGTCTGTATACAAAAGCATCCCCCACACACAGTTTTCTTCGCCAACAAACCCCAAAAAATGCCTAAATCTTCGAAAAATAGCGAACCTTATATAATCATGCACAAGCCAGACGCCTCGAAACAACCTCTCAACAAATCCAAACACTAAACGATCACTGCATTTGTCTATCTCAGAGCAAAAACGGAAAGCACCTAAAACAAAAAGTCTCTGCCAGCCAAAGTAAGGCATCTCAAATCAGGTACGCCTGCAAGATTAACGCCAAATAGCGCTGTTATCGGACGCTTTTAGGTACCTTTGGTTTTTTCCGGTGGCCACTCGGGGGTTTTGATCTGTCGTGTTGTCTGTTTAAGGGTTGATTTTGGCTATGTGTTAGATGTTTTGAGTGTTCGGGGTTGGATACGTTTGGGGTATCTCGGCTGATAGAAGGCTTTTTTAGCAGAGCTGGATAGACCCGAACTTAGTTTGCTGTTAGTGTCGGCGAAAAATTTTCGAATGGTCACTTTTTACATTATTCAGTTAAAGAAACACCAGTACCATAGCTCAAAATAACGCTTATGAGTACAATTTACTGTTCTGGCGCATGCAAATAAGCCATCGGGCAACGAAAACAGGCTTCTAAGCACAAAATCGCAAAGTTACTTAGTTTTAGGAATGCTACCCTTACCCCTGTATTCCCGTGAAATAATCATAGTTGAGGTAACCAAAACATTCTGAACAGTCCTGATTTTTTCTGACACAAACTCTTCCAGCTTATCCAAATCATCCGTGGAAACCCGTGCAATAACATCATATTCCCCAAAGAGTATGTCCGACTGAGTAACCTCCTCAAACTCAATCAGCTTCTGTGCAACTTCACGCTCGGTACCTGAAGCAACCTTAAAGAGAACATAAGCCAAAATCGCCAAAACTTTCACCATTCTGCTAGTTCGCCGTGCGTTTAATTATGTTTTTTACGAGTTATCGGTGTGGCGAAAAAAGGTTTATTCAATAGTTTAGGCTATAGCAATAATTGGTTTTAGAATATTTTAAATTAGTAAACAGTTCTTTTTATGAAAGGTGAAGCGTTTGAATAAACCCTACAACTTAACCGAACATGATGCCCTCCTAATTACAGACATTCAGATTGATTTTCTTCCCGGCGGAGCCTTACCCGTCACAGGCGGCGATGAAATCATCCCCGTCATAAACGAATACATTAACCATTTCAAATCCTCAGAAGCACATATCATAGCTTCACGCGATTGGCACCCCGCGGATCACATATCGTTTATAGCGCAAGGTGGAGCTTGGCCGCCTCATTGTGTTCAAGGAACAGAGGGCGCCAAATTTAGCCCAAACCTCAAACTACCCGATGACTATTGCGTGATTTCAAAAGCAACCGACCCCAAACATGAAGCGTATTCAGCCTTTGACGGCACAAACCTTGCTAATGAACTGCGCCAGTTCGGAGTTAAGCGACTTTTTGTTGCCGGCTTAGCTACGGATTACTGCGTCGTTAACACAGTTGTTGATGCATGCAAGCTTGGCTTTGAGGCAGTTGTTCTTATGGATGCAACATTGGGCATCAACCTACAGGAGGGAGATGTCGATCGTGCTGTTGAAACCATGCTCAAAAATGGTGCTGAGCAAGCAACTGACGCTGACTTCTCTGAGGTAGCGGATAAGTTGCCCATTGAAGAGTCTACGCCAGATTCGTTCGCTGAGAAACCCTCGCTGATTGACGATGCAAAAAAGAAAGCGAAAATGCGCTCTAAGGGTGTCAATAAACGGATAAAGACTGAACACCGCGGCTAAGCATCTCGAACTGATGCGAAGCCTATATAGTCATGGGCAGAGGGTTAAAAACCGCTGATTTTTAGCCCATAGCAACCCTTTCTATTGCACAAAAGCGTTCGAATTAGGGCTTTTTCTGCCTCAATGGCTAAAAATTTGGGTAATTGAGCGCTGAAACGGGGCTTTTAGTGTGCTTTTGGTGACCGATTTGTCAGCGCGAACCGTACACTTACGCTGTTGGCAGAGTTCTTCTATGCGAAAAACAATCGAATGGACACTTTTTACAACAAAACGTTAAACCTGCCGTTACTGGCTGAATGGATTAGCACTTAATTGTTCAATTTCTCCATGGTCGAAGTATTTTTTGGGGCTACGAAAAGCGAATTCGAAGAAATTAGCCAGAAAAACGAAGACACTCCTCAGGGCAATTATTCGCCCATAACTTGGATGATAACGGTTCTTTCCCTTGGATAAACATCGGTTTCTACATAGAGCAGCGATTGCCAGGTCCCAAACGCCACTTGCCCATCAATCACAGGTAAGGTCTTGTCCGGGGGCAGAAGCATGGATCGCAAGTGGGCATGGGCGTTTGATGGGTGCTGATAATTTCCATGTTTAGGCGCGAGTTCTTCAAGGAAGGCTTTGATGTCTTCTAGTAGGGCAGGGTCGTTTTCGGTTAGTATCAGGATGCCGGTTGCGTGGGGTGCAAAGACGTGGGCGATGCCGTTTTTGATTGCAGAGGCGCTGACGGCTTCTTGGATTTTTTCGGATAAGTCTGTGAAGTGGATTTCGCCTTGGGTGGCAAACTTTAAGGTTTTATTTACAACGCTAAAGCCAGACATATTTCTCCCATGGTTTATCGGGTTGTTTTGCTGAAAAACTTTTCTAAACCTCGAAAAAGACTGTGTCTGGGGGATGCTTTTGTATACGGAATTTTTCGCAAAAGCCCGAGATATACCATTAATGCAGGCGTTTGTTGCTGTCATAAGCCACTCACACACGCTTTAAAGCTGTAAGAACGCAGTGAATCATGAAGCGATATTCTCTTTTTGAAGGTGACTTTTAAGGTGAAACAGCAAACAAAAAAACATCAAGGGTATCAGGAAATTTATGATGAAAACTTGGCGAATGCCCTGCTGGATTATGAGGATGCCTCCGAGAGAACCGCTGAGGGCAAGTATCGGTGTAGAGATTGCGGAGTGCTTTTTGATACCTTAGAGGCGCATGATTTTCATCTGCGCAGTGTTCACGGACGGGCGGAAGTTATTCCACTTGTGAGTATGCAAATGTAGCTGTGCGGTCTTGGCAAATTTGGGTTACAATCGTGGAAAACGAATTGGTTACCTAACTTGACACTTTACAAAATATTCCTGAAAGGGTAAATTAGTGATATTTGCCTCACTTACTCCTCTCCAAAACTACAGGTTTATTGCTCTCTTGCTTGATCTAAAATACCGCTGGCGTGACCACTGTGGCTAAAGTATTACAATAAAAATAACCATCACCTGACACAACCAAGCGATAAAAACCTAAAAGAAAACTCTGCTTGCACCTGTAAGTGACTTTCATTTACACAAAAAACAACCCGTCAGAGCACGTAACTATGATAGTTAGCCAAAAAAATTTCACGTGATAAAGGCTGTTTACACTCGCCTAACTTTATGCCACTCACTATTCCGGGTCCTGAGGCTTACCTGTGAAGCGACATCAATTGGCTGCTCGCTGTACCCTCTTCCTGTGCAGCGTCATTTTTGGTAGTAAGGTTACTACAGAAGAAAACATTCTTAATTTTATCAGCAGGAAGATTAGCCGATTTACCGGAAAGAGCGAGCGCCCTTTGGGTTGATTGCATACAACGTCGAGGATTGTTAGTTGCCGAAAGTCAGTTAAGCCGAACCTAACTATTTTGCTTGTTATTTGAAGAAGCAGCTTTATGATATCTTAGGTGACTGTGAAATGATTTCTTGATTACTTAGTCATCGTTTAAATGTGCCTCGTTAGCGGAAACTGATAAATTATTTGGTTGAAGCAGCAAGAAAATTTTAGTGAGGGGTGGGTCTATTTTGATTTTTACCTATCGGTGCCAGTGCTCTCAGGGATGCCTGACGCTGTTATTGTTGCTGAGTACAATCGATTAAGACCTCTTCTTCCTTAAGATATCTGTAGCCCGCTAATGGTTTGAGCGGTTAAAGCCCTCGAATCAAACCCACTCAAGAGTTACTGGAAACACCTCCACTGATTGGCCAAGGATTGTTTTTTCTACTACCGGATCCAGACCTTTAAAGAGCAACAACCAATTCTGGAAATAGCCTTAACCCCTCTACAGGTTCTGCATACAGTTTCTAATTAGATCAAAAATTTGGTATTGCCTAAAGCAACGATCGTGTTCTCTGGTGTGTCACCACTCTTCTAAACTAGGCAGTAACTGCTTTTCGGTGTCACCAGCGTTTTTCCAATAAACAACTTGTTGAGCAGCTGTGTATTTTCGATTTGGGTTTTCCTCTTTGCTAGTCAGACCTAGCCTCACTTTGGAATCCTGCAAATACTAACTGTTCAAATTTTCTCTGAGTCGTCGGCCTTCAGAAGGGCAGTTGAGATTGCTTTCTAAGACTGTAAGTTGTCAACAAAGGGGGTGAGCGACAAGTCTGCTGTAAAAAAGTTAAATCGAAGTTTTTATCTGAATTCTAAAATTTTGAGCCCTACTCTAGGGCTGCAAATTTTACGGTTAATCGTATGACCTCTTTGCTTAAAACAGCTTTAATTTAGCCCTATTTTGGTTGAATATTAAATCAGAATGGTTGTTTTACTCCGAATCCCCATAGATTAAAAAATAACAGATATTTTTTCATGGAAACCAAAATCTATCGCCTCAAAAACAGCCGCTTATGCCAAATACGCCTTGATTAGGTATAGTTTGTCCCTAGTGCACTAGACTGGCATGGGGAATATCGGGGCCTCATATAAGTACCTCCGAAAATCTCCATGCGAAGCAAAAGCCAACTTTTTCGGCTAGCCTTCGGGTGCTTAGAGCAGTTTTTGGCTTTTTGAGCGCAAATTAGCAAACTCTGGCGATTTGTTCCGAAAAAATTTTTCTGAAAAATATGCACCGCTCGGTATCTGAGATTTTCGGATTTTAGAGGGTAACTGCTGAAGCACTGGTTTTGCAGCTGATCTGGGAGTTTGCCAGGGGCTTGGCTTTTGCGGATTTGGGTTGTAGCTAAAAAAGTGTGTTGGGTTATGCTTCTGTATACCGCTGCCTGATTTGTGTGCTCTGTGGTGTTTCGGCGGATGTTTTTTGGTCTCTTAGGGACATCTTTTGTTCCCGGCAATATAGGGCTCTAGGGCACTTTGACAGCGTTTAGTAAGAGCTTTATCGCCATTATTTTTAAAACCTGAATGTTATACAATACCTGTTCAGTTGCCATTGTGATCAAGGTAATATCCAGAATATGCATGGTCACCAGTGTCTCCCAGCTTCACCAGCCAAAAAGTAAGCGGATACAAAAGCATCCCCAAAACACAGTTTTGCGCTCTACAGTGCAACAATTTTTTAATTAAACCAACCCCCAATAGCAGCAAAGCGAGGACAAAGAGTTGAGCACTGAAGAAGACCGCATCCGGCTAAGGCGTTGGCGCAAAAGAGGCTTCTACAGCGAAACCGCACTAGTCAAACTACTCCAAAAGAAAGGATACTTCGCGGTCCGGGTGCCTGTGAGCAACCCAAGCCTCAACCCTCTCCCAGACATAATGGCGCGCAAAGGCCCCCACCTCTACGCTTTTGAAGTCAAAAACGCCACCTACTACGCCTACTTCCCCAAAGTGCAAATCGACAAACTCTTCCGGTTCCTAGACCAATTCATTCCCTCAGGCAACGAGAGCAAACACGCTGTTGTAGTGGCACACTTGGGCAAACGTTGGCTGTTTAAAGAGATCAGCTGGAGCGATTGGCAAAAAGACAAGCTACCCGACAAGGTCAGGCTTCTGAAGCGTGACCGAGGCAACCTAAACATCGACACCTGCTACCCAGAGTAGCACGGTAAATGAGTGTACCTCAAGCTTCTTATTCGCTTAAAAGTAACCTCTCGTTAAACTAAAACAGGTGATAAAGGCGATGCCCGATAATGACTCGTTAATGGTTACTACAAAAAACTTGGAGAAAACCTACCAAGTCAACAACCACAAAATCACGGTCCTGCAAGACATCAGCATCGAGGTTCCTAAAGCAAAATTTGTGGTCGTATGTGGCCCCTCCGGCTCAGGCAAAACAACTCTGCTAAACATTATCAGCGGCATCGATCGGCCCACAAAAGGAGAAATAACTGTTGCCGACGAAAATCTGACTGGCAGGGATGAGGATTTTCTCTCAGACTTTCGCTGCAGCCACATAGGCTTTGTCTTCCAAGCATACAACTTAGTTTCAACCTTGACGGTGGCTGAGAACGTGGCTTTTCCAATGGAGTGGACACGAAAGCCGCCGCTGGAAATCGAAACACGAGTTGCCGAGTTAATTGCGATGGTTGGTTTGGAGCATCGCCAAAAACATTTTCCTTCCCAACTTAGCGGAGGTGAACAGCAACGCGTCGCCTTTGCAAGGGCACTAGCTAATGATCCTGAATTGATTTTGGCCGACGAACCCACAGGAAACCTTGACACAAAAAACGCCCAAAAAATCCTCGACGTACTCCAGCTGCTAAAGAGCAAGGGCAAAACAGTCATAGTCTCCACCCATGACCTACAAATCCGCGAATTAGCCGACCAAGTAATCACCCTAAAAGAAGGCAAGTTGGCGACGGAAAATGAGTAGCGGCGCAGGCTTCCCAATCAACGACTTACTGCGGAGGCGGCTTCAAACAGGCTTAGTCATCACAACCCTCACCTTGAGTATTGCATCCACATTGTTTTTGCTGCTGTTTAGCGGACGCTTGGGCGTCGGACTAGCTGCCTCAACGGGTACTTTTACGTTGGGTTTAAGCGCGACTTTTGGGCAATTCCTAACTTTCATAGGCGCACTCATCTTTCATAGTCGGCGCAGTTTTGACATCTTTTATTGTTTTTTTGATGATGGCGCAGCGGACCCGTGATTTTGGTTTGATCAAAGCGGCAGGATGCCCCAACAGTTTGGTCGGCGGATACTTCATGACTGAACTATTGGCAGTCACTTTTATCGGGTGCATCTTAGGTGTGGTTTTCGGATTTTTAGCGGACTTTACTGCAGCTAACCTCGTTTTTGGTGCCTACTCAACGCCGAATTGGTGGTTTGCACCCATAGTTTTCGTTGTATTCTTCGTGTTGGCGTTGGTTTTCGGTTTGCGGCCCATCATTAAAGCCTCAAAAATGTCCGCGATCGAAGCCCTTTCCCCTGTTAATTTCTACGGTTTAGCCATGGGCGGCAAACACAAAGCCCTCTCTCATTCAGCGTTGACATGGCGTATCGCTTCAAGGAGCCTTTTTAGGCGGCAATCTGCAACTCTGCGCATCGTTGTTTTGCTTTCGATTGTGTTTGTTTTGTTGACGGTTTCGGTTGCCGGAGGCATAATCGCTAAAGACACCACAACTTCATGGGTAAACAGCACCGTCGAACAGCAACTCAGTTGTTGTAGCTCATAGTAGTATGGGTGTTCAGTATGAGTTGTTGCTGCAAAAGTTTGCGGGCGCAAAAGAGGCAGGCAGCTTCAATTATTCCGATTCTAAACTCGCAATTCCCGACACCGTCTATCCCGGATTAACTGCCTTGTCCGGTGTAAATTCAGTAAACCCGCGACTGGTGCTGTATGAAACTGTAGGGGAAATCAGCAACTTTACCGTAATCGACGGAGCCGAAACCTATGTGGGCGACAGCAGAAAAGGCGAAGCACTCATAATCGGTTTAGATCCCAAAATCAACCAATAATATCCCCAGCAAAGGCAGAAACCTAAGCGAAAACGGCACTTTTGAAGCAGTAATCGGCGACTCTATCGCCCAAAAAATGTATTCCCCAGACCCAGCGCAATACATTCGCCTATCAGATCCACTGGTTGAAAGCATACAAATCGGAAACAAAAATTTCCGCATCGTGGGCATCAACGTTGACCCCATAAACAACGGCTTAGTCACCTATGTACCTATAGATAGATTGATGAATGCAACGGGCATAGCGAATCCGAATTTGCTGGTTGTTAACCTCGAGGATTCAGCAGATCGCAACTCAGCCATAACTGAAATACGCGCCATAGTGAAGGCGGCGGATTCGGACTTGGACGTTTTTGACCTCACGCAAACCGTTGAGCAAAACGAAGCGTTTTTGGGTGCAACTTGGCAAGCCATCATGTTTCTGCCTCTCTTCACAGTAGCCTCAGCCGCCCTTTGTATGGTTGGTTACATGATGCTATCCATAGATGAGCAACGACCCGAATTCGCCATGTTAAGGGCAGTGGGTGCTAGACCCAGATTGATCATAAATATTTCGGCGATTCAGGGTGCAATCGTGCTTTTTTCGAGCTTCGGAGCTGGTATTTCGCTTGGAACAATTATTACCGTGATGATTTTGATGGCTAACCCCATAGTGTCAACCAGCACTATCGTTTTGATTTTTGGTTGGCTTATTTCAGCGTTGATTGCAATGTTTTTGTTGAGTCTTTACCCAGCCTTTAAACTGGCAAAAACAGAGATACTAAGAATCGCTGCTTAAGGTGCTGAATTTTTTGGGAAAGCACTTCACTGTTTCCATATACAGGGGCAGTTGACCTATGAAATCTTGCAGCGAAAGCACAGGCACCACCGGCACTTCATAGTAAAATTTGTAGGCTCCTGGAACAAGCGATAGGACGGCCGGGACGAATTTTGCTTTTTCCCATTTAGTGCATTCAAGGTCCAATTTAAGGTTGGGCAAAGTGTCCGCTAAGGCTTCTGTTCGCTGGGATTGTTCTTCAACTATTTTCCTAAGCGCAGATGCTGCGATTGCATGTTGCCAACGTTTGCAGTCAATGCAGACAACAAGGGTTTTCGGCAGCCGACCACGTCTATTTCGTATCTGCGGCCGCCATGCGTAAAACGCAAGTTTTTCTTAACGACATATCCGTTGATTTTAAGTGCGATGGCAGCGATTTCTTCAAACTCTTGCCATTTTAGCGTGTCACTTATGTTCTGGATATCTGCGCCTAATGAGACTGCTTTTACAGCAATTTTTAGGCGATTTTCAGTGTCAACCTCTACTTTGTCGCCTTCCAGATAAATGAGGTTTTCATTTTGCATTTTCTGCAGCAACTTTATACAAACAGTTGAGGGCAATCTTGCCTCTACATTGACATCTTTGATTAAAGTAGCCCCTTCTTTGGTCAATTTTAGGAGCGAAATTAACAGGTTCCGCTCAACACTCAACCTTGACACCCCGCACGGTTAACATATGCGCAGCAAAATATGGGTAATTTGTGTTTACATCGCCACTAAGCCGGAGGCTGTATACAAAAGCATCACCAAAACACAGTTTTCCCTGCAAACCTTGCGAACCACCCAAACCACCCGTAACACCAACCACCAACGGCACCCACGGCAATTTTACGTGAAAACGCAAAAAATAAGGTTTCCCTCGATTTCAGGGAAAAACGCCAAATCCGCAAAAACCAGCTGACCTCAGTTTTCGGTTATTCGTTAACCGTAGCCCACACTTTTACGTTGTCTATGGATAAATTGCAGCCTTTCATGTCTTTTCAGGTAAACCACCAGGGTTTTTTTAACTATTTAATGTAAAAAGTGTACGTTCGATTATTTTTCGGTGAGAAACCAAGAGCTAAAATAGAAACTCTGGCAAAATCCAAAAGGCAAACTGAATTACAGCAGCAGAACACAGTCACGGCTAACAATAATTGCAGAAATTTTCGTCTAGCAAGTAACTTTAGGGCACTTAGCTCCTAAAGTTTATCGCTGGAAAGCAAGCGGCAACCGGATTTTCAATAATATTTTTAAAAATTGGGGTGCAAAGCAGCTTAAGTACCGTGTATTGTCTTGCCGGTTCGCTTAACAGTGTGGTTTTGAGCGGAAATTGACAGCCCAACTGCTTATGACACTTGGCATAAGCGTCTGTTGGCGAGTACAAGTCGCCGGCAGAACTTTTCAAAGAGCACCCTATTGCACTTCAGCTTGCCTTGTCGTTAACTCCAGCGAAATTGTCGCCGTTGGCTCGGCATGATTATATAAGCTTCGCCTATTTTCGAAAAAATTAGCGTTTTTTGCCCTTTTTTTCTGTTTTCAAAAATTCTCAAAAAAGTTGTTCCCTAAAAAAGTGTGTTGGGAGATGCTTTTGTATACGGCTCAAGGATAGCCTTATCTTTAAACGTAGACAAATGGTAGTAAGGCGTCACTATGCAAAACCAAAACTCCTTCATTTCAAGCCGCGAAATGCGTGCCCTGGAAGTTAACGCAGAGTACTTCGGCGTCAGCCTCCTGCAGCTCATGGAGTTGGCAGGGCGAAACGTAGCCCAAGAAGTCATCACACGATTCCCCAAGGGTAAGCAGGTTGCGATTTTTTGCGGACTTGGCGGCAACGGCGGAGATGGCTTTGTAGCTGCCCGGCACCTGTTGGCAGCGGGGTTTGAGGTGTCCGTGTTTTTGGTTGGAAAAGGACGCGATATTAGCCATGAAGCGGCACTGAAAAACTTCCTGATTTTACAGGTCGCTTCAAGGTAAAATTCCTGTTATTGAAGTTACAGACAGTGCAGCGATCCCTGCCATAGCTGCTGACGTAGTTATCGATGCCCTATTAGGAACAGGGACTAAGGGCAAACTTAAAGCGCCCATAAGCCAAGTCGTAGACGCCATAAACGCAACAAAGGGCTTTAAACTCGCCGTCGACGTCCCTACAGGAATCGACTCCGACACCGGCGACGTCTTAGGAACCGCTGTTAAAGCGGATTTGACCGTGACTTTCCATAAGGCAAAGAAGGGCTTGGAAAAAGCCAAGGGATACACCGGCGAAGTCGTTGTTGGCGATATTGGTTTGCCCTCGGAAATGGAGCGATTCGCAGGACCGGGTGACGTGTTGTTAGCATCTAAACCGCGTAGTCCAACGGGTCACAAAGGCGATTTTGGGCGCTTACTGGTTATCGGCGGCAGCGACGTCTACTCAGGCGCTCCAACATTAGTTTCCTTGGCAGCAATGCGCACAGGAGTAGACCTCGTCTATTTGGCGACGCCCCAAAAAAACGCTTACGAAATAACATCAATCTCGCCTGACTTGATTACGGTTAAACTAGAAGGCGACAATCTAAACCCAGCGAACATGGAAACGCTCAAACCCTTTATCAAAAACGTCGATGTAGTAGCCATGGGACCCGGTATGGGATTGACCCCTGAAACCCAAGAATTCGTTAAAGCCTGCATCGATGAAGTTGAAATGGCGGGTAAACCGTTGCTGCTGGATGCTGACGGGTTGAAAGCCTTCGCCAAATTCAAACGTGCCTTGAAGGTTCCGTTGGTTTTGACGCCGCATGCAGGCGAATACGCTATACTCACGGGCGAAACCTTGCCTGAAAACCAGGAGGCGCGAGTAGCGGCAATTCAGAAAACCGCGAAGAAACTAAACGCAACCATCCTTGTAAAAGGCAAAACCGACATCATATGTAACGCTGAACGTTCAAAACTGAACTTCACCGGTAACCCAGGCATGACCGTCGGCGGCACAGGCGACGTTTTAGGCGGAATCATCGCAGGATTAATGGCGCTCCATGCTGACCCATTCGAAGCAGCAGTTGCCGGAGCATTCGTAAACGGTGCAGCAGGCGACTTGGTAGCATCCGAAATCGGTTACCACATGGTTGCAACAGACATCATCGAGTGGATTCCGCGAGTTCTTGAAAACCCCATGGATCATTTGAAGGTGAAACAAGCAAGTGGAACCTGAGTCCGAACCACAACCAAACCTCCCCGTTAGGATTTCCATTTACCATGCTGCTCAAGATGACCCCAAAAAGAATACGGCACTACGGCTGAAGCGTCGGGGGCTTGCAAGAATCGTTACTAGAGTAAAATTCTTGCCAAACAGAGCCATCGTTTTAAATCCTTTTGGGGAAATCGCGTTCTCCCCAGCTGATAAGGAAAGGATTGAACAGTTCGGGTTAGCTGCGTTGGATTGCAGTTGGGAACACGCCCAAAAAGTCATGGGTGAACATGTCCGTGGAACCAGCCGATGCTTACCCATCCTCATAGCAGGCAACCCCGTGAATTTTGGCAAGCTTACCAAACTAACAACCGCCGAAGCAATTGCGGCAGCTCTCTATATTGCGGGTTTCAAAGAAGAAGCTCACCAAGTTTTAGAGATTTTTCCGTGGGGACACACGTTTTTCGAGTTAAACCAAAAACTACTGGATAACTACGTAACCGCAAAGGACAGCCCAGACATCGTGGAAATGCAAACTCGCCTACTGAAGACCCAAGAACGCGAACCCAGCAAAAACGAAATTGAATGGGATCGCCCCTCAGACGTGTAATCCTTATAGCCGAGTCTGCAAAAACCTGTTAACGAAACGGTGCCCCCTGCTTGGCTTACATAATGGAGTTCCCTATGTTCTTGGCTTCGGTACTGCTCATTTCACTCTCAGGCGTGCTTATGCCGGGACCCCTATTCGCGGTTACCCTCAAAAGAGCTGAAAAAAGCAAAATCTCCGGAGCCCTAATCGCCCTTGGCCACGGTCTCGTTGAGTTTCCGTTGATGTTTTTGATTTATTTTGTTCTGAGCATGTTTGAGATCCCAGCGATGGTGCAGGTTGCCGTGGGCTTAATCGGCGGAGCCATGATGGTTTTAATGGGGGTCCAGACTTTCCGCAGCCGAAACAAACGCGAAGAGGCTAAGATGAGTCCAATGCGGGACACTATACTTGCAGGAGCATACACAACCGCCATCAATGCAGGGTTCATTCTATGGTGGCTAACCGTCGGCACAACCTTAGTTCTCAATGCTCAACTGTTTGGGCTGCTGGGTTTCACTATATTTACGGGCGTTCATTGGTTTACTGATTTTGCATGGTACACGGTCGCTGCTTTCGTCGTTTTCAAATCCCAGCGATTTTGGAATGACAAGGTCCGAGTGGGCATAACATTGTTCTGTGTCGCTGTCTTCGTCGGTTTCGGTTTCTTCTTTATGGGTTCGGCGCTGTGGACGATATTGGCATAGCATAGTATAATTGCAGGCTTGCAGTAGTGGTAGAATATGGAATTTAAAATCGCAAACGCAACCCTCACACTAATCAAAGGCGACATAACCGACGTCGAAGCAGACGCAATCGTCAACGCAGCCAACTCGACGCTTCTAGGCGGAGGCGGAGTAGATGCAGCCATACACAACCGAGGCGGACCGAAAATTCTTGAGGAATGCAAACGCCTACGAGAGAAAGAATGGCCAGATGGATTGCCAACGGGAAACGCCGTTATCACCTCAGGCGGCAACCTAAAAGCAAAATATGTTATTCATACGGTTGGGCCAATCTGGCATGGAGGCTTGCATGACGAAGCCAAACTACTTCGGCGGTCTTATTGGAACACGCTCAAACTGGCGTCTGCTCAGGGATTGAAAACTGTTGCTTTTCCATCCATCAGCACAGGCAGCTATCATTTCCCAACTGAGGAAGCTAGTCGCATAGCCGTAAAGGCAATCAAGGATTATCTAGAAAAAGAAGGCAAAATAGAAAAAATCACATTAGTGCTCTTTTCAGAGCAAGACCTCGACATCTACACTAAAGCAGCGAAAGAAGTCTTGAAGGCTACTTGACTTCCTGTACCTCAGTAATAGACGCAACCGGAATATCGAGTTGCTCCTGAACCACCTGCAACACGGCATCTTCGCTTGGTCCCTCGATGAGGAAGGCAACACGGTTTTCGCCGGTACAGCAGTAGCAGGCTTTAGCTTCTATATCCTTGATTTTTCCTTTGGCAAGCATTTTTGCGGCGCCTTCAGCGCAGGCTTGGGGGTTTTTTCCAGACTGTAGAATGGCTGAATTGACCATATATTTTGGCAAAAAAATCACTCCTAACTAGTAAATGACACTTCGGGGGTAATAAAATATTTTGGAGCCCCATCAAACAGCCATGCGCTATTTTTATAAGTCAAACGCTTGCAGTTAAGAGCTATGCAAATCGAGTTTGGAGTAATCGGCGGAACCGGTCTATATGACCCTAAACTACTCAAAAACGTCCAAGAAATCACGATAGATACCCCATACGGTAAACCCTCAGACGCCTTCACAATCGGCGAACTCGGCGGCAAAACCGTGGCGTTTCTACCAAGACATGGAAAACTTCATACCATCAGGCCCACGGACCTCAACCAAAGAGCCAACATCTGGGCATTCAAACGCTTAGGCGTAAAACGTATCCTTGCAGCTTCAACCGTTGGCTCGCTGAGAGAAGATTATCAACCCGGCGAAATAGTCTTTGCCGACCAATTCATAGACCGAACCACCCGACGCGAACAATCATTCTACAGCATTGCAGAAGGAAAAGTCTGCCACATATCCGTCGCGGAACCCATGTGTCCTGAACTTCACAAAACCGTAGTAGAAGTGGCCAAAAACCTAAAAATCAAACACCATGAAACCGGCACATATGTTTGCATCGAAGGACCCCGCTTCTCAACCAAAGCGGAATCACACATGTACCAGAAATGGGGTGCAGACATCATCGGCATGACCATGGTCCCCGAAGCTGTATTAGCTCGTGAAGCTGAAATCTGCTACACAAACATCTCAACAGTTACCGACTATGACTGCTGGAAAGAACACAACGTATGCGTTGAAGACATCGTTAACATAATGAAAAGCAACATTGAAAATGTCAAACGCATAATCGCTGAAACCATCGCCCAAACACCAAGCACACCAAACTGCAAATGCAACTGTGCATTAAGTGGCGCATTCGCATAGAGGTAGATTGAAATGAACAAGACCGACAAAAAAATTAACCTAAAAAGCCAAATCCGAAGAATCCCCGAATTCAAAGGCGTCGTCTTCTGGGACATCACTACACTCCTAAAAGACCCCGCTATGTTCAAAGAAACTATAAAACAACTAGCAGACCACTACCGCGGCAAAAAAATCGACGCCATCGTATCCAACGAAGCACGCGGATTCATAATCGGCGCACCCCTCGCATATGAACTGGGCGTTGGATTTGTTCCAATCCGCAAAAAAGGCAAACTACCATACAAATGCCTTGACTACACCTACACAACAGAATACAGCAGTGACAGCATCCAAATCCACGAAGACGCCATCACCAAAGGCCAAAACGTCTCAATCATCGATGACTTGCTAGCCACAGGCGGAACCGTAAAAGCCAACATTGAAATGGTCGAAAAATTAGGCGGCAAAGTCATGGGACTTGGTTTCTTAATCGAGTTAGACTATTTAGGCGGAAGAAAGGCCCTTGGCGACAAACATGAAGTGTTCTCGCTGGTAAACTATAAGACGCCAACAGACGTCTAATTTTTTTTTTGTTTTCGGGCTTGGCTTATAGAAAGCATGAGTCAAGCACCCATTCCTTCACTTCCTCCCAGATGGCGAAAAAATAATATTACGAATGGCGCACCAAGCCATCGTCACGCTTTCTGCAGACGCTAAAAGCGGGTTTTCGCCAAGCCCCAGCTTTTTCAAGCTGCACATTAAATTACCCTTTACGCGGTTATATCGATTTGTTGTTGTAGCAAGGCAGCAACTTAGATTTAATACCTGTACTGGGCAAATGTGTGTATCAAATAGGAGATTGATTATTTTGGAGAATGTTTTTGCCGACCAACGGCCAGAAATAAGCGCTTCAGCAGAAAATGAACCTTTTTTGAAGCAGAAGAGAAGCGCTTTTGTTTTTATAACAACTGAAATAGATGAGAGTCACCTTGCACTTGAAGATTTAAGGAAGCTCGATGCAGTCGATGAAGTTTACCTATCTAGGGGAGCGTATGATTTGGTTGCTAAAGTCAGTGGGGATTCGTTGGAGTATTTGCGTGAAGAGGTTCTTAGGCAGATTAGAAATTTAAGCAGTATCAAGTCGACGCTGACATTGACAGTTATTTAGTCAGAACCATTTTTTTCAATAACCAAAGAAAACACTTGATCTTATGATCTTATTTTGAATAAAAAATAAAAAAAATTGTTAAGGCGATATTACCATTTCATTTCGGGGTACACTAACCGATGGCGCACTAACATCCGGAATAAAATCTTGCGCTTTACGCAAACATTCATGCATATGCCTCCAAAGCATATAGCGGGTTCGCCAAACCGGAGCATCATCACAGAAAGGGCATTCATACATTGGTTGACCCAAATTTAACCACCTTACCATACATCGACCATTAACAGCATATATCGATTTGTGACTGCGACAAAACTACAACAGACCTATCATTTTTTCATAGTTAGTTGTTGTTGTGATTATGCCTTGTTTCAACAACAACGAAAGGCTTGTAGGCGGGTGGTGTTTGGCTTCGGCGTTCGTAATTGGCTGCTGGCTGGTTGAGGCGGTTTGTGCAAGCAACCCGGTTTTAGGTGCCGGTGGACCTACCTACCTCAAAGGCACCTACCCCTCCCTTATTTAAAGAATAAATAGGCAACTTCTGTTGCTCTTCCGAGGCCCCCTCCCCTTATATAGAGTACCACCGCCAAAAAGAAGTACAAAAGCCTCAGCTGATACAGCTTAGATGTAGTCTTAGCCAAAAACATCCCGATCATGCGATAAGCTCGTCTCAATACCCCATCGTTTCCTAAACGTTTTCCTGAGCCTTCTGGGCTTAAAAGAAGTATTCGTGGCAAAAATAAGCAATTTATCCCTTTGACGCATGGTTACAAGCCTAAAAGCAGCCTGCTGGCTGTTTCTCTTGTTGTGGGTTGTAGTCATATAAATCTCTGTCTTCACCACTTTTCAAGGGTTTACCAAACCAGGGAATATGCATGATATACTTGATTTTTGAAGAGTGCAAGAAATTTAGCAGATCCACTCGAATAGTATCCTCTATCAAAGAGGAGCAGCTTAATTGTTAAACCCAAATTAAAAACGCAATCTAGCAGTTGCTTCACGTGCCCAAGTATGCATTTATCCAGCATTGGAACTGCAGCTAAGGTTACTCTTTCTTTGTTGACTAGTACGCTTATGGTAGAGAGAATTTCTGAATGACTTTGCAAACAACGAATAGCACAATGCAAATTGGTACTCGCATAGCCTTTAATCAGGCAATCACCTCCACCAACAACCAACCAATGCTGTCCCAAGGAATTTTATCGCTCATAACGCAGAAGGGAAATAGACCTAAAAAAAAATCGAATACTAAAAAGTTAGAAGCAAAAAGAAAAGAAGTTAGGCTTTTCCGATGGTCACTTGGACGTTCTGCGTTTGTCCGCCTCGAACCACCGTGAAACCTACCGTTTGCCCCGGCAACGTATGCTGCTCGAGGTAGGATAGCAAATCGTCTGTGTTGGCTATTCGCACGTTGTTTATGGCGATGATTACGTCGCCGCCGATTTTGATGTTGTCGTTGAGGATTGCTTTGATTGCGCTTCCGCCTTGCAAGCCGTTGCTGGTTGAAACGCTCTCAACCAAGTAACCATAGGATACGCTAACGCCCATAGCTTGGGCAATTGGGAAATTCATGTCCACGCCTTCGGTGTTTATGGATGGATGCTGATCATAGCTGCCAGAGGAAACTAAATCGGCGATTTCACGCATAATTGTCGATGAGGGGATTGCGAAGCCTAAACCTTCGGAGTTGCTGATGCCTGCGGTGGTTATGCCTACGACTTGTCCTGCATAGTTGAGTAATGGGCCGCCGGAGTTGCCTGAGTTGATGGGTGTGGTTGTTTGGATTGTGTCGGGGATTTGTTGTCCACTGTTTTGGTTTGAATCTGAGGATTCTACTATGGTTCTGCCTAAAGCGCTCACGATGCCCGTTGTTAGGGTTCCTGAGAGGCCATATGGGGTGCCGACGGCTATTACTGGGTCTCCGACGCTCAAAGTTGAAGAGCTTAGAAGGGTTAATCCTGTAGCTCCACTCGGCATGTTCGAAACGGAAAGTATCGCCAAGTCAGCTTTAGCATCCTGACCCAGCACAGTGGCAGGATAAGAGTTGCCATCAGAGAAAGTCACGGTAAAATTGATGGCGCCATCGATAACGTGATTGTTGGTTACTACGACCCGTTGATTGTTGACTTCGGTTACGAACCCTGAACCCTGCTGGAGAGTGTAAACTTTTTGGCCAAACATGGTGTAGCCAGATACAAGGTCTTGAATTACAACCACCGAAGTCTTCACATGCTGATACAATGATGCAAGGGATACGTTATCGTTTAGCAGATACGTCTGCGAGTTCCTATCGGAACCTTCGTAGAGGCCCAGTTGCGTCTGCAAATTCGTTAATTTACCGTTAAAATCCGAATAAGTAACTGCATAACCTATCCCGCCGCCCACTACTAAACCTATCAAAAGCAAAACAACAATGAGCACGGTCGGGGAGCGTTTGGGTTTTTGTGGTGGAGGAAGAGAAAATGTTGGAATTTGTTGTGGTGGTGACTCCATTTTATCCCTCTCTATGTTGTGAAGAATTCGTCCGCTGCAAACAGCGACTTCTTGCATGACGGACAAACATCGTCATTCAATTTGATTGCTGCTCCACAGTTGGGACATTTACTGTTCTTCTTAGCACAATGGGTACCTTCTTTCTCTTTAACTATTTTGCCATCCTTAAGCAACAGCATACGCTCGGTGTGTCTTGCAGCGTCAGTGTCATGTGAAACCATGATTATTGTGGTGCCTTGTTGTATGTTGAGGTTTGCCAGTAGCTTCATTATTTCCTGTTTATTCTTTGAATCCAAATTGCCTGTTGGTTCGTCTGCGAGTATTATTGCGGGGTTGTTTGCTAGGGCTCTTGCTATGGCGACTCTTTGTTGTTCTCCTGCGCTGAGTCGTTGGGGGCGATGGTTTTCTCTTCCTGAAAGCCCAACTAAAGCCAAGAGTTCACTTGCACGTTTTTTGCGTTCTTCTCTTGATTTTTGTTTGCCTTCCATGGGTAACTCGACGTTTTCTCTGGCATTTAGGTAGGGTAATAGGTTGAAAGATTGGAAGACAAACCCCATCTTGTCACGTCTGATCTTGTAGAGTTCATGTTCAGGGGTATTGCCTACGTCTATGCCGTCTATGAGGACTTTTCCGCTTGAAGGTTTATCGATGCATCCGATGACGTTTAGCAGGGTTGTTTTGCCCGAGCCTGAAGGTCCCATGATGGCTATGAATTCGCCCTGATTAACCTGTAGACTGAGGTTGGTTAGGGCGTTGACTGGGCGTTTGCCAAGCATGTAGGTTTTGTTTAGGTTTTCGATTTGTAGGACTGGTTTACTCATATTTCATTGCCTCTGCTGGTCTGATTTTTGCTGCTCTCCATGCGGGATAGAGGCTGCCTATAACGCCAAGCGCTATGGCGGCGCCAAACGCCTCGAAGATAAGGGTTGGACTTAGCGTAACTGAGGTGGCTGAGACGCCGCCGTTTACGATTTGGGTGAATCCCATGCTGCTCCCAACGCTTGGAAGCAACAGTGAGGATAAAGTAGGCGCTGCGACACTTGCGATGCCTATGCCGACTGCACCTGCAATTGCGCTTAGTAGTAAGCCTTCGATGATGAATTGGCCCATGACGACTTTGTTGCTAAAACCGATTGCTTTGAGGGTGCCGATTTCTTTGGTTCTTTCACGCACTGTATAGAGCATTACGAAGAGCACGATTAGGCTTGATGCTGCGACTACTACGATGATTTCTTGTGTTGCAGTTGCTTGGGTTGATGCGATGGATGCCTGTGCACTTTCAAGGGCTGAGGTGTACATTGATTGTTGCTGTTGAAGGCGGTCTAGTGTGTCTTGTTGGGTGGTTACGGTTACCTCTGAATGTAATGATTTGATGCTTGAGGCAACGGTGTCTACGATGTCGCTGTTTGTGGTGAAGACTTTGAGGCTTGTTATGTATCCAGTGTTGTTGGTTACTGTTTGGGCGTCTGAGAGGTTCATGTAGAGTGTTTGGATGTTATCGTTTGATGCTGGCTGATAGATGCCCACTACGGTGAATGTTTGGTTGAGGATTTTTATTGTGTCGCCGACGCCTGCATCAAAGAATCGTGAATTATTTTCGCTTAGTAAAACGACGCCGCTTTCGTTTGCTTGTAGGTTTCTTCCTTCAAGGATATTGGTTGGCAGCACTGAATAGCCTGTTATTAAATCGGAGGTTAGGGGTATACCTTTGATTGTGTAATCAGTTATTTGCATAGTGAAGCTTCTTCCCATCATAGTTATTGTTTGGTTAGTGTCGCCTTCGGAGGCTTCCAAAATTTCTTCAACAGCTGCAACGCCCGAGATGTCGCTAATGTCCGAGTAGAGGCTTGCATTCATGGGGGTAGCTGCTCGTGAACCGCCGCCAAATTGGCCAGTGACTCCGCCGCCACCGAATCCGCCGAAACGGTCAGGGAAATTGCTGCTATCCGATGGATCCGAGCTGCCACTTGGCCGTTGTCCATCACTAGGCGGCGTTATGGTAGTTCCCGAATCTGAGGAAATGAAACCGAACCCAGCAAAATTCGACGACATAGAAACGTCGATTTGACTTAGCGAAGCATTGATTGACTCGCTGGTTTGGGTGATGGTTGATCCTAAATTATCCGCCATTGCACTGGTGGCTTCCTGATTGGCTAAAAGGCCTGCAGGAATCGAAACCATGATTGAAAGTGAAATTGCTAATGCAACAATAACGAGTAATGATCGGACTTTTCTTCGTGAAAGGTTCCTTATTGCTCTGCTGAATATTCCCATTGTAGTTTGCACCTAATTTAATTGTAAATTTGGAGTGCAACCAAGAAGGATAATGAAGGGGTATTTTGGGCAGTTTGGGCTTATGGCCGTTTGGAAATTCACTTTTCCTTCTTGGCTGTCTCTGAGTTGGGTTACCCCGTTTGATTATTAAATAATATTTCAAAATGTTACCCAAATTGAGCCCAAATTGGACATCGCTAACATGTAATAAATGCAAGCAATATAGCGCAGGAGCAAAATTTCAGATGACAATAGCTCAAGCGATCTGGTCGGTAAAGCGGAGGCTTTGAAGAAAATTCCATCATCAAAACCGTTTGGGAGCCCCAGAAAGGCTCACATTTATTTACTCAAGCTAAACACAGAGTGATAAGAATCTCATGCACGGAGGGTAAGAATTGTCAGTAAATGCGCGTTCACTAAAATATTTGCTTGGATGGCTCATTGCTGGCACAAGAGGTGGCCCGACCCGTGCAAAAATAATTATAGCCTTAAAAGAGTCGCCTCAGAACGCCAATCAACTTGCAACTTTGCTCAAGATGGATTATAAAACGATGCGCCATCACCTTGAAGTTTTAGAGAAAAACAAAATGCTAACTTCAGTTGGAGATAGATATGGAGCGACCTATTTTCTTTCGCAAGTGCTAGAGGACAATTATGCCTTATTTGAGGAGATTACCAGTAAAATCGGGAAAAAGTAGAAAAAGGAGAAGACCAAAGAGGGAGAAACAATGAGTAGAACACAAAAAATCTTGATCTTGCTTGCCATCATGTTAGGTTTAACTGCGGTATTAGCAATTATTATTTCATCGTATCAGACTAGCCAAGCTAACGGTTTTCCCTTTATGCCAAGACAGTTTAGGACCACATCAGGGGACCTTGAATTCTATTATATGGTTCGAACGGTTCTCTCCACAGTCAACATCGTATTAACGGCTGTTTTGATCTTCAATTATGCAAGCATCTACAGCAAGACAAAATCCGAATTCACACTTGGATTAATGCTCTTCGCATTCATGCTACTGATTAAAGACATCACTTTGAGTCCATTTGTGATTGCTTTAGGCGGATTTGGCATATTCGGTTTAGGACCGTTTGCGTTTCTGCCAGACCTCTTTGAGATGAGTGCCCTGTTGGTGCTTTTCTACTTGAGCGTCAAATACTAAAAAAGCAAATCACTTTTTTCTTCTTTGGGTTTAATTTGGAAAAAAAGATTTTAACTACCGCCTTGGTTATCAGGCTCTAAAGCAGTGAGATATAAAATGGCTCAACAAGGCAATAGTAACCTGAAATTTATCGCATTGGCTGTGGTATGCGTTGTTCTCATCGCCAGCACAGTCGGCGCTTTTGCACTCTACCTTCCAACTCAAACACAAATATCCGAGAAAGACCAAACCATCGCATCATTAAACCAGCAGATAGCGGCGTTGCAACAACAAATTGCTGCTGCACCCAACATCAGCACCTATACAGCCCAAATCGCAGCACTACAATCACAAATAGCAGAATACAACGCCACCTTAACAAGCTTAGGCACGGAATACCAAAACCTGCAAAAAATCGCTGACTTAGCAACCTATGGAAACCTCTATAGCGGCAATTTCAGCCAAGACCTCAACGCAACAACGACTCTTTGGAGCGGCAACATAGACTATGCAGGATACGTAGTGGTTGAAGGAACCTCCAATGTGACCTCAACTTATGTGCAGGTAACAAACGTTTTTAGCAGCACCTACACTTTGGCATCAAACCAAACCTTAGGAACCTCGGGAATCCTCGTGTTCGCTGTACTGCCTGGAACTTTGGAAGTTAAAGTCGGCAACATTAACGAAGCAGCCCAAGTAAACGCCACAGCAGTCTACCACTACTAAACCAACAATTCTTTTTTTATTAAAGCTAAATAGAATAAACGCCAATTCTAGATTAGGAGACGCCATCTTTTGCAGAATCCAACTTCAAATCAGGAAGCCTAATAGGCTCATAAACCAAAAAAGCCCCTACCTACTCCAACACGCCTACAACCCCGTAGACTGGTATCCCTGGAGCAGCGAAGCCTTCGAAAAAGCCCAAGCAGAAGATAAACCCGTTTTTGTCTCCATCGGCTACTCATCTTGCCACTGGTGCCACGTTATGGAAAAAGAATCCTTCGAAGACCAAGAAGTCGCCGAATTACTCAACCAAGCCTTTGTCTGTGTAAAAGTGGATCGTGAGGAACGCCCTGATCTCGACGCCGCTTACATGGCGGTTTGTCAAGCTATGGGAAGAAGCTGCGGTTGGCCCCTAAACGTAGTCATGTCGCCCTCGAAGAAACCGTTTTTTGTGGCAAGCTACATACCCAAAGAAAACCGCTACGGCACAATAGGCATGTTAAGCCTTGTTCCGCAGCTTGGGCAAATCTGGAAAACCCGCCGAAACGAATTGGAAACTATGGGCACGGAATTAAATGAGCAATTAACCCAGCAAGCCGCTCCATCCAATGAGGCTAAACTTGGCAAAATGGAACTCGACGAAGCATACGACCAACTCTTCTTAGCCTACGACCACGAAAACTCGGGGTTCGGCTCAGCACCGAAATTTCCCTCACCCCACAACCTCCTGTTCCTAATGCGCTACTACAACAGAACCAAACAGCCAGCGGCTTGGAGCATGGTTGAGCGGACCCTGCGGACAATGCGGCTTGGCGGAATATTTGACCAAATCGGATTAGGTTTCCACCGATACTCCACCGATGCCAGATGGCTGGTGCCGCATTTTGAGAAGATGCTATACGACCAAGCCATGTTGAGCTTAGCATATTTGGAAGCGTATCAGGTGTCGGGTGCACCCAAATTTATGGTAACCGCCAAAGAAACCCTCGATTACGTACTCAGAGATTTAGCGTCGCCCGAGGGCGGCTTCTACTCGGCAGAGGATGCGGACAGCGAAGGCGAAGAAGGAAAATTCTACCTCTGGACATTAGCGCAAATCAAGGAGGCTCTGCCGCTTGAACTCGCCGATTTTGCCATCAAACTCTTCGGCGTTAAAGCAGAGGGTAACTATGTTGAGCCGCCTAAGGGTAGAAATGGCAAAAACATACTCCACCTAGCAGTACCACTGGAACAGATGGCTGCACAAACCAATCTGTCTGTGGATCAAGTTATTGGCAAACTCGCAAAAATAACCCAGCTACTCTACGCAGTGCGTGAGAAGCGTGTGCATCCAGCTAAAGACGACAAAGTACTCACCGATTGGAACGGCTTAATGATTGCAGCCTTAGCCAAAGCAAGCCAAGTATTGGGCGACGACGAAATATCTCCAAGCAGCCAAAAAAGCTGCTGATTTCATTCTAAAGGAAATGCAGACAAGCGACCATAGGCTATATCATCGGTATGCTAAAGGAGAAAAAGCGATAGGCGGCTTTTTGGATGATTACGCTTTTCTGGTTTATGGGTTGATTGAGCTCTATGAGGCTGGTTTTGAAGAGAAATATTTGCAGGCCAGCGTAGAATTAACCAATGCAATGATTGGGGAGTTTTGGGATGAAGCAAACGGAGGCTTCTACTTCACAGGCAAAACCAGCGAAGCAGATGTTCCGCGCCTTAAGCAGAACTACGATGGTGCGGTTCCTTCAGGCAATTCGGTGGCGCTTCATGATTTGCTTCGGTTATCTCGCTTGGCTAATGAGGTTTCTTTCGAGCAATATGCATCTAAAATGCTTGGAGCTTTTGCGGAAGATATCAAGGGTTATCCGATGGGTCACACGTTCATGTTGGCAGGGTTGGATTTTCTGCTTGGCCCATCATATAACGTCAACGTCGTCGTTGCAGGCGACCCAGCGGATAACGACACCCAACGCATGCTTGCCACTCTAAGAAGACAATACATACCTAACCTAACCCTGACACTTTGGACACCTGAACGGGCAAAAGCGGCTCCTGTTGGCGTAAGCTACGAAAAAATCGATGGCAAAGCCACCGCCTATGTCTGCAAAAACCAAACCTGCATGCCACCAACCAACGACACTGAAAAAATGCTTGAATACCTAGAAAAACCTAAAACAACCGATAAATAGCAATAGGCTGCTTCCTTTGTACCATGAGCACTTACCCTAATACCAAACCCGAAATAACCATTGAGCAAATGACCCAAAGCGAAGTACACCTCGCTATCAATTGGGCACAAAAAGAAGGCTGGAACCCAGGCATCCACGACGCCGAATGCTTCTACCACGCAGACCCAACGGGTTTCTATGCAGCTAAACTGGGCAACGAAATAGTCGGCACAATATCACTGGTAAAGTATCCTGGGAATTTCGTGTTTGAGGGACTCTACATTGTAAAACCCGAGTTCAGGGGTAAAGGAATAGGATTGCAAATCCAAAATTATGCACTAAACCTATGCAGGGAAATGAATCTGGGTTTAGACGGCGTCGTTGGAATGCGAGATAAATATGCACACAAGGGCTTAAAACTCGCATACAGCAACACACGATACGCTGGAACCGCACAATATACACCTACTAAGCGATGTTTTCCCATTGAAAAGGACGATTTTGCTGAGGTAGCAACTTATGATTTGGGGTGCTTCCGTTTCGATAGGTCAAGGTTTCTTGAGTGTTGGTTATATCAGAAGAACGCCTCAAGCATGTTAATCCGCAATCAAAAGACAGATGCAATCAGTGGTTATGGTGTTATCCGCAAATGCATGGAGGGCTACAAAATTGGGCCCCTCTTCGCAGAGAATTCAGCCTATGCAACGATGCTCTTTGATAGTTTAACGACGCCAGTATGCGGGGAAACCGTTTTTCTCGATGTACCTGAACCAAACGCTGCAGGGATTGCACTCGCAGAAAAATACCGTATGGAACCAGTTTTTAGCACGCTTAGGATGTATACTAGGAAAGCGCCGGATTTGCCGCTTAACAAAATTTTTGGTGTTACAAGCTTTGAACTTGGATAGATAAACCAACTTAAGCCATAGCAGGTGCCTATTGTAGAACCAAAAGGAAAGGATCCACTTTTTCCACTCTATCAGTAGGTCAAAAAAAATTTTCTTTTGTTCTGCTTGCAGAAATCGCCGCAACCAGTCGGCAATCGCCATTTAACGCAGAAATCAAAAGCAGCTACCAGCCAAACCAACCAAATCTCATTTAAAAACAACTGCAAACAAAACCGTCATAGGACCCAACAAACCCATAGCCTTCCAAACAAAAAGACTGCACCCATACAATCCCCAAGCACCCAGCTAAGCATTTATTGAGCCTATAAATAGAGGGGGGTAGGTCGGTGAGAGCAAAAGACCTCCGTTGGTTTGCTTGCGGTCTATCACATAACCAAGCCCACTGGTTGTTGTTGTGTATAAGGGGTTTTTGGCAACAACAACTATAGAAAAACAAGACAGGTCTCTGATAAATAACAAACGCGCTCTCAACTCTAATTAAAAATAAAAAAAGTTAGTGGAGCCCAAAAAATCGGGCTAATCTAATTTTAGCTAAAATGGTTCTGTGGTGGAGCAGGAATGTTATAGTCCGAAATGTTTGGCGCAGAGTAATCAATGTTCCAAATGCTTGACCACGATGCATCGCCGCCGGTGAAATCTGCTGTACCAGAACTGTTGGGTGTTGAGAGAACGCCGTCTCGTGATTCTTCAACCCAATATTCCTGCCCAGTCTGGGTATTTTTGAATGCAAGATACTTTACGTTTAGGTGCCAAGTGATTGTTTGCGGGGTATCTGCATCGCTTTTATCACTGTAGTATTGAACGCGGACTTGGTAGTGTGCCATAGAGATTTGTTGAGCCGGGAAGTGTTGAGCCTTCTATTGCATAGTAATGTTCTGGTCCATAACTGTAGGTGTTGTCTAAGTCAAGGTATGGGTTTGTGCCTGTATAACCCTTGTAGCTATAGTATATGTGGCGTCCATCTGTTCCTGGTTCGAGCACATGTAAGTCTACGTCGCTTTGGTCTTGATCCCAAGTAAGAGTCACTGTTAGAGCAGCGGGGCTTGCAGTGCATTTTATCGTGTCACGGAGGAATCCTGCCCAGTTACTGAAAGTGTTACTGTCGGTTGCGAGCACTACAACGTCGTTGTCGCCTGTTAGTAAGGGTACTTCGACTGAAAATGCGCCGTCAACGACTGGTGAGGTGTATTTTTTGTTGTCAACGAAGACTAATGTGGAGTTTATGGTGTCTTGTCCGCCTGTGATGGTGCCGGATATTGTTGTTTTGGCTTCGGTTGTGTCTCGTATTCCGTCACTATCTGTGTCTGTGGGAGTTGTTCCTGTGGGTGTTGTGCTTGTATCGGTTAGGGTTACGGTTGGGAAAGTGCTGCTGCCTTGGAATTTGCTTTGAGCTGAATCGTAGAGCCCTTGATAGTCGCTGGGTGTTGATGAAAGTTTAGAGCCGGCATGGTAGAAGATGTTGAAGACTAAGCTGTCTGCACGGGTTGTTCCTGAAACGTATGTTTCGTTAAATCCGTCAGTGTATGAGAAGGGTATTGTTCGCATTCTATCGCCCCAGTTGGAACCTGGGAAGTTAGGGTCATAGATTTGGAAGCATCCATCGGAGTATCCGTAAGTCATGACTGCATGAGCATAATTCAAGTAGGTTCCATTGTTAACCCGAGCCTTTAAGCCAATTAATTGCGGCTCGCCGGTTACGATCATGCCGGATAACCAGCTTAAACCTACTTCGCGTGCGTTTGCTTCTGCCCAGCCCTTTTCTTCTTGTGTAAGTGAATTCCATATACCGCTAGTTGCTAGATGAGCTCGGGCTGCTAATTGAATTGCAGTTGCGTCGTCTCGCCACTCTGCGGTGTCGCCTTCGATGTATTTAGCGTTTAATCCTGTGTCTGAGCTGTGGTAGGTGTAGTACCATTTTGCGTAGTTAACCATACCAAGACACATACCGCCCGGAGTCTGCACTGAGCCATAGTTGGGAATGAACCAGCCGTTGGTTGAGGCTCGAAAGCCCGTGTCGACTGTGTAGTTAGTTTCGCCGGCAAGCTGTGAAAGGGTAATGTCTAATTCTACTGCAAGAAAATCAGAGAATGAAGCAGTCATGAATGTTATGGTATGTGCTGTTTTGTCTTCGCTTAGAAAACCGGTTGAATCTAATTTGCCGTTAGATGCGTCGTACCAGTAGAATCGTACGGGTGAGGAATCATCGTTAGCTGCTGTTGAATCATAGGGCAGGGTTACTTCGACTGGTTTATCCAACATTTCGTACTGGTTGAATTCAGCTGATCCTGTGGCGTGGATGGTTATAAGTTTGCTTGCAGGGGAAGCGCCTGTGGGTAAACCGTTGATGTTTGAGATGTCTGCGTAGCTTATGGTGAACTGGATAGTTTCAGATGTTGCTGCTGGGGGAACAACGATTTTGAGGCCATAGAGTGGGCTTGAGGTGTCTGTTACTTGGATGGTTCCACCGCCGGAGCCAATGGACTGTGAGGTAACAGTAACTTTAGAACCCGATGTCATACTGACTATATTGTTGGTGGTTGGCTGAGTAGTTACACCTGGAGAAATTACAGAATTCGTCGGATTTGTAGTGGGGGTTGGTGGTGGGTTTGTATTGTTGCCGTTGAAGTTTAGTGCACCTGAAAAGACAAGCATTGTCGGGACAAGTATGATTATGACTAAGGCGATTGCGAGGATGGCAAAGAGTTTTTTGCGGTTTTTTGGAGATGTTGGTGGTGGGGGCGGCGGAGGTGGGGGTAAATCCGTGCTGAGTTTTATTTTTCTTGTAAAGTTATTTTTTAGCATTGAAGTCTCCTCTCTATATTCGGTTATCGAATACTTGTCTGAAGCTTAGATTTTTAAGCCTTGTGCTGACTGTAACTTTAAATATGAAAAATATCCAAAAAATGAAGCATTAACAGCAAAACGCAGACATAATATGGAATAATCAAGCAATAAATGACTCAAAAAGACGTCGCATATAAGGGCTAAATAGTAAATTCAACAGAAAAAATTTTAACTTTTAACAGACCGAGCGATAAAAAATTGAACATTAACTATTTATTCTTGCAAACGCTCTTCTAAAACGATAATCTTAAATGATGCTATCGAACATACCAACTGAAAGCCATAGGGCGAAATAGAAATGAGTGACTTTACAGAAAACGAAAAATCATCCAAATTCATCACCGGTTACACTCCAAAAGACATTGAAACACGCGTAATCAAAAGCTTTCTAGACATCTTAATCCTTATCGAAATGAAAAAACACAGCAACCTAAGTGGATACGATGTAACAGCATTCGTTAACAACAAATTCGGCGGTATTCTAAGCCCCGGCACAGTCTATGCAACTCTATATTCGATGGAACGCAAAGGGCTCATAAAGGGTGAATCGGATAATAGAAAAACAGTCTACTCATTAACCGAAAAAGGAAACGACGTAATAACGTCCATGATGCAGAATTTCAATAAAGAAATGACAGATTTCGTAAAGAAATTTTTAATGTTAGAATAGAAATCAAAATTCAAGCGTTGCCTCATTTTACTGAGGCAAGCTTGCTTTTTAGGTGTTTATTGGCTACTGTTGGTTTAAGCGGTGTTTTGCACTCTAGAAATTGTCTTGGCAATATCTAGAATGATGGTTAAGTGATTGCCTTGTTTTCCAACGCCTAATATTGATTCATCCAGTGTTGAGGTAACCTCTGAATTCTTCTCGATATCTGGTCCACGTATCGTTGATACTTCAGTAACTGCGTCAACTACTACGCCGATTGCATGTTTTCCGAGGTCAATGATGATTATTTTTTCGTTTGCAATGCTCTTATCAGGTAATCCTAAGCGTTTTCGAAGATCCATCACAGTGATTATTTGACCGCGTAGATTAGTTACTCCTTCGACGAAAGCTGGGGAACCTGGGACGGGAGTTACCGTCTGCATGTCCCTGACTTCTCGAACTTGTTCCACTGGCACGCCATAGTTGACTTCGCCGATTGTGAAGTTAACGATTTGTAAGTCGCCTGTTTGTACTACAGTCTGCATTGTGTTCGCCGTTACCTATTCTACGTTATATTTTGTTTTTAATTCGTTGAGGAGGTTAGTGCGGTAGTCTATGAGTTTTTGCAGGTCACCATTTGTTTTTTCTGCAGCTTCCACTGCTTCTAAAGCTTGATCGCGAACTGATTGTGTTGCTGAGGAGACTTTTTCTATTTGGGTCCCGATTTCTTTAGCGGATTTTTCTACGACTGCGGCATCGTTGCTTACGCCGGTTGCTAATTGCGCCATTTCTTGAGCACTTTTAACGACTGATTTTGAGTTGCTTTCAAGTACTTCAGCGGTTTCAGATACGTCTTTTGCGATTCCAGCCATCTGTTGTGCTGCGGCAGTTTGTTCTTCGGTAGCTGAGGACGCTTCTTCTGATGCAGAACTGCTTTCTTCGGCGATGCTTGCAACTTCTTCAATGGTTTTTGTTACGGAAGTGATTGCTTCTAATCCTCGTTCGACGCCGTTTGTTAAGTTGCCGACTTTTACGCTCATTTCACCCATGATTTTGGCGATTCCTTCAGATTCTTTTATTGCGCCTAATACAATGTTGGCTCCTTGCTGTGCACCTACTTGAGATTGTTTTGAGATTTCACTTGTCCGACTGCCAGCTTCCTTAATGCCTTTTACGAGATTAATGGATGATCCAGCTGCTTCTTTTGATTGACCCGCGAGACCTTTTACTGCGTCTGCGACTACTGCGAATCCGCGGCCTGCTTCACCAGCTCTTGCTGCTTCAATGGCAGCGTTCAACGCCAACATGTTAGTTTGACCAGCAATATCAGAAACGGAATTGGCCATTTCGCCAACTTGTTCAACTGAGCTAACCATGGAGGTTACTGCTTCCCCGACTTTTGCTATGTCGGCTTTGATGTTTTCGATTGCTTGGAGACCTTTTTGGCTTTTCTCGTTTGCTTCTCGCGATTTTTTAAGGGCTTCATCGGTTGTGCAGGTTGCTTCGCGTGCAATTATTCCTGCTTCATCCATTACTTTCTTGAGTGATTCGGTACTTCGAGCTGCACCTTGAGCGAGGTCAGCTAGTTTTTGTGCGCCTGTTGAAACTTGCTGTGAGGCTGTGCTGACTTGTTGCATGCCAATGGCCATTTGGTTTGATACGTTGGCTGCTTGTCTACCCATCTCTAAAACACGTCCGCTTGCTTTGGTGGCGCTGTCAGCGTTTTCAAAGACTTTTCCAGCTACATCGCCGACGCTTTTGGCGGCTACTGCAACCTTGTCAATTACAGCGGTTGTGTCTAAAGCTAATTTTGAGACTTCAACGGCTGATTGTTGAGCGCTGTTTGCGAGCTCGGCAATGTGGCGGTTTGATTTTATTGTAGCTTCGTTGCTTTTTACGATGTCTTGGGCGCCTTTGATTGCGTCTTCCAATACTTTTGCTTGTGACTTTATCAGTTCGGTGTTTATTGTTTTTTGTTTTGTAATTTCTTTTATGAGAGTATCAATTTTCTTTTCATACTCGGTAATTTTCTTTTGATCGTTTTCGGTCATACCTAGCCCTTCGTTATTCAGATTCCGAATGCTTGTTCTTGTTTTGCTTATAAATGAGTTAT
This sequence comes from uncultured archaeon, assembly GCA_963782915.1. Taxonomy (GTDB): domain Archaea; phylum Thermoproteota; class Bathyarchaeia; order Bathyarchaeales; family Bathycorpusculaceae; genus Bathycorpusculum. The sequence goes on along the minus strand of CAWALK010000015.1, from coordinate 143,606 downwards.
GAATTCAAGCTCCAACTCAGAAGCCGACTATTTTAGCGTTATGTTAGTGGGTCAATACACATACAAGCAATAAAAAAATTAAAAAAAATTGGTTATTGCTTAGGCCAGAGAGGTAAAATTACCCTTTGATGCCGCTTCGTTTAGAACCTCTGCAAGGCCTACGTATACAGCGCTAAAGCCGCAGATTACGCCTTCAATGCATGAAATCGAGCTGAATGTTGCGAACAGAAGTATTTCTTGACCTACCAGCCTTGGGTAGACTCGAGTTGATTTCGATTCTTTGTATAACGCAGGTTAGAGATATTTATTGCAGTATTATTAATTCCAATTTGTTTTAGCCTTAAAATAGTGACCCATTAGTTCGTCCAGATGCTTTTTTTTTAAAAAATTTCAGGTTCTAAGCTATCGAAGTGGCGAAGCTTTATTTAAATCGGTAACGCTGAGTTGACAGGTTCAGCAATGACCACCGCCGTTGAAATTGATGATATTGACCAAAAAATTTTGAGGATGCTTATCGAAGATGCCCGCACCAGTCTTAAAGAAATCGCAAAAAAATGCGACATTTCAGCGGTATCTGTATTGAACCGAATCAACCACCTAAAAAAAATTGGTGTAATAACCGGCGTGACTGTTTTTCCGCCGATTGCTCCGCTTGGATTCCAGATTGTTGCAACGATAGGAATGGAAACAGATGCCAACATCGAGGAGATACTACAATACCTAAAAGATTACATGTACCTGATTGAGCCTTCAACGAGCATCGGAGCATACGATTTAACAGCTGTAGTCTATGCCGAAAATATAGCAACTCTAAACGAGAGAGTCGAAAGCATACGGAGACGATTCGGTGTACGAAAGGTAATTGTCAATGTTTGGTCGGGTCTACCGTACCTGAATTATAACAATTTGGATTTGGCTCCCTTAAAGGACGTATAACAATGGACAAACTAGACTATCTTATACTAAACGAGTTACTCCAAGACGGTACGTTATCTTTTGTAGAAATTGCCAAGAGGGTTGACTCAACACCGTATACTGTTGGAAGACGCTATGAAAAAATGGTGAAAGAAGGTTTAATTTTTGGGTCAATGGTATCTATTGATCTTTCAAAGCTCGGTTACCAGGGTAAAGCCTTTCTTTTGATAACTCTTTCACCAAACAGTAACAAGACAGAAACGATAGGTTATCTTAAAAACGTAAAAAACGTTATTGTTGTAACTGAAACTATGGGGCCTTATGACATTTTAGCCATAGCGCCGATTACAGATTTGAAAAGCATCCAGACGTTAGTTAATGAGGCAAGAAGGGCTCCGCATTTGCAGCGTGTAGAGTTAGCTTGTATCAACGATACGAGTTTTCCTATTGGGTTGAATTTTGGAAAGGTTTTGAGTAAAAAGAGCCGTGAACTCGCTAGTATTTCACCTTAACATTCATCGTGTTGGAAAATAAGTGTATGAAAAATTATTAATGCTCTATAACTCGTAAGAGTAGCTGTTATAGGGAGAATCAATGAACAGCAAAACATTGGGCTTAGTAATTGCTTTCACCGCTCTTGCAACAGCATTGAACCTTGTGAGGATTCCAGTACCCTTCCTGTTTGGTTATAGCTATCAGTTGGGCGACATTATATTGGTAATAGCCTTCCTTCTTTTTGGAATAAAAATCGGGTTAACCATCGCCATAGCTGACATGTTTGTGTCGATGACAATTTATCCTAATCCGGTTGGGATTATTGGCGCACCATACTATCTCTTTTCGGTTTTAACAATGGTTCTTGGAGTGTATATTTTCGGAAGAATACTTAAATCGAGAATTCAGAATAAACCTTTTTTTAAAGCAAAGTCTGCGGCTTTATCTACAGTGTGTGCGGTTTTTACGAGGACACTTTTGATGTTGCCTATGGATTTCTTGGTTTTCCCATATTTAGTGTTTATAGTTTCGGGTTTGAGCATCTCCGAAGCATTCAACAGCGTCTTGATAGCAATGCCGGCCATAGTTTTATACAACATTACAGTGCCAATTTATGTGGTTCCGATAAGTTATTTGGTTGCGAAAAAGGTGTCAGTGCACCTGAAATCTGCGGTTACCGATCAAAAACTGATATAACACAAAAGAGCGCCGGGAATGGGATTCGAACCCATGCGGACCAGGAGGTCCACGGGCTCTCAAGGCCCGCGCGTTAACCACTCTGCCATCCCGGCACTGACGATTCAACACTTTACAGCGATTGTGGTTTAAATGTTTACCTAATTTTTTAGCTTAAAGTTCAAGGGGGCAAGGGTTTTTGGGCAAAGTTCTTAACATACAAATCCAAAGGTTCACGTATGACCTCCGAAATAACCGTGCATATCCCAAGCAACATACTTGAAACCATCTATGCAGGCGCCAAAGAACTCTTTCCGCGTGAAAGTTTCCTGTTGCTTCGGGGCAAGAAACGCAAGGGCACAATAGAGATTAACGATTTAATTCTGGCGCCCTTTGCAGCGCACGGCCACGGCGAAGTCCATTTCAACCCTTACTTATTTTCTGGTGACTTTAGCTTGGTTGGGACGGTGCATTCTCATCCTTCGGGCAATATTTCGCCGAGTCATGTGGATATGAACTATTTTTTCGGCAGGGTTTTGATGATTGTGGGTCCTCCATTTGAGGGCAAAAACTGTATCGCAGCTTACGATTCAGACGGCGACAAAGTGCCCATCGAAATTGTGGCGCCGATAGAATGCAAGGATGACGAAGATTTCTATTGAGTGCCCAACTGGGCTTTTAATGCAGCCAACTGGTACTGCTTGATGTAGTCCATTGCGAATTTGTCTGCGTTACCCTCTGTGCCTTTATGCATGTGATCCACGGCTTTGCTCCGCAGATGATGATAGAATTCGTGCAAAATAACAAACGGGTTAACGTATATGTCGCTGTTTAAGACGCTGATTGTTTGGTTGTTTGCTTGGTAGCATCCGTATGCGGTTGTTTTATGTTTTTTCGGCAACCCCACTTTCAACGCCGGCACCGAAACATGGTACTCTTTTGAGAGCAACTCAATCGCTTCTTCCGTTTTACCCTCAACATGAATCAAAGAGACAATGTAGGCTTTAAAATTCTCGGATGGCATCGCAAATCAAAACAACAACATCAAAGACCCATATATACATCCACAAGTCACTGACGGTTATTCTATAGTAGTTGTTGCCAAAACAGCTTATTCCTCCCCTCATCCCTCCCTTATCTCAACTCCCTCACCTCACCAACACACAAACCACCAACCACAACCACCTTATCTCAGTCTTACACTCTGCTTCACATGGATCTATGAATCCTCGCAAACAAAAATTAAAACAAAAAAGGCTTTTTCAGGTGATAGGTGCTAGAATTTAATTTCGCCCTTCTCAATTAACTCCTTGACTTTATGAACTGATACTGTACTATATCGTGGCTTCCTGTCGGCAATGTGTCCCTGCTTAACCTGTTCATCGATCCAGTGGATTAGCTCGGGTGGTTACAGTCACGGTGTTACGCTTTAACTTTACTTTAACCATTTTGTCATTAGTTAGCCCTCGTGTAGGCCTGTTTAGGGCTTTATCTGTAAATATCTGGCATAAACTGGGCAAATAAGGCAAAATAAGTAAAAGTTATATTATAGGTGCATAGAAACAATGCCAATGTGTTAAGAATGAAAACCATCCACCTGCTTAAGAACCCCAACCTGTATGGAAATGCACCTGCGGCTGCATTATCCCCAAAAAGGACGCCCACCTCTCAGGCTACCAAAACAGCGACAAAGGACTCCACATCCACTGCCCCAACTGCGGAAAACTCGTCGCAGCCTTCATCAACCCCAAAGAAACCCAATAGGCCAAAACCATGACAGAACAGAAAACCTACAACGTCACAAACCTAACCCCCAGCCAGCGCCGAGAACTATTAGAAAACTGCATGAGCCAACACGGCTTCACAGCATTCATAAAAAACCAAAACAACCAACAAACCCACTACACCTTCCAATACAAAAACTAAATCTCTCCAAACAATCGCCCACTCCGACCAACCCAGCCACCCCCTAAAAGTAATCCTGTTATTCAACAAACACTAAAGGAAAACATTTTCAATTTCAGATTACAGGCCAAACAATGAAACTAAAACTCTGGTTAATTGGTTTATTGTCCGTATGTTCCGCGTCGTATTTTTTCGGCTAGTAAATGGATAAATTCGATGGGCCATACGTCGTCGCATACGTCGTCGGTTAAGATTTTTCGTTGGTGGTAGAGGGGGATTAAGTCGTTTTTTAGTAGGAGTATGAGGAGGAATTCGTGGCCGTAGGTGCGTTTGAATAGGGCGTATTTGCGGGCTTGTTTTTTGGTCATTTCGAAGTGGGGTTCGAGGATGATTTTTCTGCCCTGAAGCTTGCGCTCTAAAATGAAGTCGGGGGTGTAGACTTCGTTTGGCAACGGAAAACTGATGGTTTCATAGCCATAGGGGATGTGCAGGCGCAGCAGCGTGAGGGCGGTTTTCTTTTCCCACCCGCTTTTGTAGCGGCTCATTTTCTGGTAATACGCCTGCGATTGCCCAGTGATTTTTTGCATCTGCTCCAAAAAATCCAGCGCCGCCTTGAGCGTATAGCGGTTTAATGTTTTCTGTTTCAGCCACCTGCCCAACAGGAAGAAGGGGTAATCTACTTTGGCGGGGTCCTTGGGAAAAAGGCGTTTGGCATAATCAGTTAATCTCTGTCTCGCTTCGGCTTCTGTGCGTTCGTCACGCCAAACAGGCGAAAAAGAGGAGACTAAACCTAAACTTGCCGCCACATTCACGTTTTCCTTCGTTAAGGGCACGTAGAGGTCTTCGGGCAAGAGGTGATCATAAATTTGCAGGTCAGGTTGGGGGCGAACCATCCAACGCATGTAAACCCAAGCGCGGTCTTTGTGGGGGCCGCCGAGTGCGGGGATGTTTTGTGCTAAGTCTTCGATGAAATCTTTGGGTTTACGGAATTTTTGGGCATACGTGAGGAGGTTGCGTTCGGCTTTCAATTTTACGAATAAGTTTACGGATGCGAGGATTTCGGAGGCAGCTTTCTTGTTTGGTCCCAAATCGCGGTAAAAGTCTGCTTTTACGATTTCTTCTTCGAAGAGGTGGGCTTTTTTTATTTCAAACATGCTGCTGCCAAACGCTGTATGCAAATAGCACAGTAACATGCGGGCGTTTTCTGGGTACCCAACCACTGTGTCATCCAAGATTGATGCGGCAAGCAGGAAGTAGTGGGCGATTATTTTTCTTTCTTCATACTTCTCGGAGTAGGGATTGAAAAGCAGTCTGGGGCTCATGCGTCTGTCCCATTGGACATCGGCGACGTCAGAGTTTTTGTTGATGAATTCCACTAGTATGGAGGTTATTTCATCTGTTACTGCCATAGCCCATATCCAGACAGGGTATATTATGGTGGAAGATACTTAAAACATCTGTTATCAACACCCAGAGAATGCGCAGCGATTTTCTTCTGAATTATTTGCTGCAGAATGAGTGGCAGTTAACAAACACCACAAAAATCTATAACTATCATTGCCACAAGCTATAGACCCAAGCGAGTGGAAGTATGGAAACACAGTACAGATCAACGACAAGAAACGATGTTAATCGTTATAAAACGATATGCGAAACATTGATTAGCCAAAACACAAATTGCAGACGATTACAACACCCTAAAAATCCTATTCATCGACAATAATTCCCTGCTTGAAGTTTTTCAGCAGGAAATCACCCAAGCAATCGGCGGACGCTTCCAAGGCAAAATGCCCGCTCAAACATATGCATACGCCGCCAAACAAGGCAGAAGCGCCATAGCAATCAACACCGACGGCCTGAAAAAAAAAACAGACGATAATTGCGAGTTTATCATTTTAGAAGAATTCTGCCATTTACTCGATTACGCCGCAACCGATTTTAATCAAAGCGAACAATTCCTATTTTTCCAAAACGAGTACAGCAGATACGTTGATCCCCACTTTGCCTCTGAAGTAATTGAAAGCCTCGGCAGGCATTACGACCATTACTATGTGAACAAACTATTGCTATCTTTTGATGCAGAAAAATGGATTCAATACAAAGCTGGCTATTACGGTGCAAACTCGAGAACCCAATTAAACCGCTTATTCTCCGAAATACGGGCGACAAGGCCACCCAAATATTGCCTCATCATCATAACAACAGAAATCCTCAAAATGCTCTGCTTTGCCCGTGCAATAGAGAGCTTTTTAGTGTACGCGAAACTGCCCGAACTGCAAATGCAACAGCTAACTGATTGCAAAAACAATACGATCCAAACAATCAAGTTTGCAGAGCAGAACGCGAGGGCGATTGATAGTACTTACCCAAACACTATGTGACTACTTTAGAAGTAATGATTTTGTTTCAAAGGACAATTTTTTTGTAAGAGTCAGGCAGTTCTGGACTTACCTCCACTTTTTAGGATAAACCTTCCAGAACACACGTATTAATGCGGGCACTCCACCATACAAGCAACGCATAGAAAGCGCAAATAAGCCTGTTTCTTTAACCAAAGTGCCTACCTCTGAAACGATGAGCATATATAGGAAGGCGCTATTGAAAAGAGTGCAAAATGTGTGGGCCGGTCGTCTAGCCTGGTTAGGACATCTGCTTGACGTGCAGAAGGTCGCCGGTCCGAATCCGGTCCGGCCCACCACAAAATTTTAACCGCTTTTTTGGGGGCAAAGCTTAAATGGAATTCTCCTGAAGCTTAGCTTGCCGGAGATAAGTCGGTTGAGTAACAATCAAGCCCTTGCAAAATTATTAGTATGCATTTTTGTCCTATAGCAGTTGCGTTATTCCGTTTGCCCTTGCAGCGGATGATCAATCCCCAAGTTTACCCACGCGATCATTGGGTGATGAATGGCGATTTATCGTCGATTACAAAGGCGAGGAAGGAATACTTTTCAATTTAACCACAACCGTCACGCAAACCACAACCCAAAACCCCGCAACAAACAATGAATGCTTCGAGTTAACCTCCACCGGTTCAGGGATTGTATACGGAACAAACATATCCGGACCTGCAACCTTCACCTTCAAAGAATATTACCTCAAATCAGACTATAGCTTAGTAGAAATTAACCAAAACAGAACAGTTACAACCAACCGAGCGGATGTAACCAACAGGTCATCTTCAACTACAAACACTGTTTATTCACCCGCTTTTGGAATTAACGGTGGCTTCCCATTATCAGTGGGCAAAACATGGACCGCGAATTCCACCGCAACCAGCACCACCGACACGGATACCGACGGACAACTCAACCACGACAGCAGCACAGTACAATCAACAATGAACTTTAAAGTTGATAGAACAGAAAATGTAGCGACTTCAGCGGGCACGTTTGAGACGTATGTGTTAGTCGGAACCGCTGTGGACGGCTATGTTCAAGAAATCTATTATGCACCAAACGTGGGCATGCAAGTCAAAGAGACAGATTATGACCCCACAGGAAACGTCGTTGCTACCATGGAGCTTCAATCTTACAGTTTAGCTGGTTCTGAGGCGTTGCCTGTTTACTGGATTGCTTTGGCAGGTGCAGGCGCCGTTGTCGCGGTCGGTGTGGTGGGATTTGTGGCTTTAAGGGTGCGCAAACCCAAAAATCCAAAGTCAGCCTAAAACTGAAAAGTTTTGGGTGCCTGTTTTTCTTTAGTAATTGTTGCCCAGGACCCCTCTTATTTATACGGAAATAGAATTTGTGGGCATATCACTGTTCCCACAACCTTTTAAATAAATGGGCAAACTCGAATTCCTAATGCAGAGGGAAAAAGAAGGTAAAATAATGGCAGAAAAAAGCTTGTATGACCGTTTAGGCGGCGTTTTCGCTATAGCAGCCGTTGTTAACCGTTTCAGCGACGAAGTTGTAAAGAATCGAGTAGCAGGTCAAATGTCACAGAACCCTGCACTTAGAAAGTGGCATACAGAGGAATTGGAAAGATTACCTGGGCTTAAGTGGATGCGTACATTATGGGTCTGTGCAGTAGCAGGCGGACCATTCCAGTATACAGGTACAAAACCGGGAGCAACACAGATGGGTCTAGAGAAAGCACACTTTGATCTTCACATATCCCCCGATGAATTCGATGCTGTTGCAGGAGAACTTGCCAAAGCCCTTGATTACTACCATGTGCCTGAAAGGGAAAAAGGTGAAGTTTTAGCGGCTTTTTCAGCACACAAAAACGAGGTAACTGCAGGTTATTATGCTATGGAAAAACCAATGCAGCACTAAGATGATTCGGAATAAAATCGAAGCCTGACTGAAATGGTTTTTTGAGGACCAAATGGTAACAATTGCATCTATTCTTTCTTGTTAGTGGGCTTTAAGTTCAATTTTTAACTGGTTATTCTAATTAGATTAAAAAAATCGTTAAGCTATAGCGCTGAAGTTATCCTATCATATCCGATTTACTTTTTTCCATCGTTATTAAAGAGATTTGAGAGCGGTAAGCATTGGGAATCCACTTTTTAGTTATGTTATCCCGTTCTTCGCCAGAGTCGAAGGTCTGGCCATATAGATTGCATTTGTTTTTTTTTGGCGCTCCTTTTTGTCTTTGTCCACTATTCAGTTCGTGATTGTGCCCTGCCAACAGCACATGGTTAAATCTGCACTCCCACCTTAATCGATTTAGCGTAAACGAATAATGGGGCAAAACAAAGTATGCCTAAGAAGCAAATAGTGTATGGATTAGTAGCGATTGTAATTGCAGTGGTAATTATTGTTTCGGTTTATTATTATACTACAACACTGACACCCCAAACTGGTTCAGCTACCCCTCTTACGCTATATGTCGGCGAAATAACGGCTACTTCCTATGGCTTTGGCAATACCTCCACAACTTTAACTTCTAATCCAGGACCAACAATAACGCTGACGGCAGGTCAGACATATACAATGACGCTTCATAACGTTGGAACGATGCAGCATAACTGGGCCATAGTAGACGCCAAAGCAACAACCGCACATGTACTTTGGAACGCCGTTATCACCCCCATAAATGCAGGATCAAGCGGTCAAGTAACCTTCACAGCTGGCTCAGCAGGAAACTACTACTATATTTGCCAAGTACCAGGTCATGTTGACTTGGGGCTATGGGGAACGATAACAGTTAATCCTTGATTATTAATTAAATTGGCTAATCCTTTTTGCAGACAACCTATTCTTGAGCGGTTGAAGTTAGTGAGTAACCAATGGGTTTAGAATTTTAGAAAACAGGATTGAAAACTGTTTGCTAGAAATTGTTGAAGTACTCAGAATCATAGCATTCCTTTGTTGGTCCATGTTTCTACTCTGGACTATTCTGGGAGTAATCAGTCTAACTTACAAACCAAAGAAAGCCAAGGAACCCGCAAAAAACGTGGAAATTATAATTGTAAGTATTGCAAGCCCAAAAGTTAGAAACAGCTTGTTTGAAACTATCGAGAACATCCGCAAATTAAACCTGAAATTCCATATTTTGGTTGATGAAGGCGCAGCTTTGATTGATGAGCTTCCAGCCAGTAACCTCATCATTGTGCCTAAAACGTTCAAGCCCCATCTGGTTGCTAAGGGTCGTGCGATTGATTATTTTATCGAAACCCATGTGCAAAATGGACGATGGTACGGATTTGTAGATGATGATAACTTGGTTTTGGATACAGAGTTTCTCTATGAAATCCCCTATTACGAAGAGCATGGCTATGTCGCAATGAACCCCATACTTGTGATGAGAAGAGGAAAAAGCACCCTGACTTATGTAATGGATTCTATTCGAATATATGACGACCTAACGGTTTATCGATTTTTTACAGGTTTGCTTGGAAGACCGTTTGTGGGTTTGCATGGCGAATTGTTATGTGCAAAGGGTGAAATCCTCAAAGAAATAGGCTATGATTACCATACAATAACTGAAGATTTCCATTTCTCAGCTGAATTAATAAAAAGAAATTACCGCACTTGGCAGAGCAAAACTAAAGTTTCGCTTAAATCGCCAAACAGCCTTCATGATTTAATGCGGCAGAGAGGTAGATGGTTTAAGGGCATATCGCTTGAACTAAAAAACGTAACTACTCCCATGCAATTGATTGTGGGTACGCGGGTTTCTTTTTGGGCATTAGGTCTTTTTGGGTCTTGGGCTTTTGCTTTTCTTTGGTCAACTTGGGGGCCAATGTGGCCAGCGCTACCTGGCGGAATCGCTTATTGGCTCTTGTATTGTTACGGCGTTTTTAAATCGAGTAAATGGTGGTATATTGTTGTTATACCTTTGATTGGGGTGATGGAGAGTTTATCGTGGGTTATGTCTTTTAAGCAAAAAGGGTTTATTGTAATTGATAAAACTTGATTTTTTACCTATTTTTTACTGCTTTTGCGTAGTAATGCCCGATTAATGAGCGAGGAGGATTTTTCTTTTAACGATTTTTTAGAATCATCCCTCCAACTAGGAAAAATCAAAATTCCAAAAAGACTCCTCATTCCCCTCCTCATAATTCTCGCAGCCAAAATCGCAGGAGCAGTATTCATCTATTATTCCCTAAACATCAATAGCGCTGGAACATTTTGGTCGGACCCAAACAGAGTATATGCTTGGGTACAAGACAATGCCTTTCGCACAAATCCCCTACCCCTGGACAAGTGGCCGCTCACATTCTTGGGCTGGGACAGCGCATGGTACCTGGATATTTTGACGAATGGTTATGGTTTCTCGGTACAGAGTTATACTTTTTCGCCAGTACTGCCCTTTTTTGGGGCTGTCGCAAATTTGGTTTTGCAAAACCCTACGGCTTCGCTTTCACTGATTGCCTTGGTTTTCGGTGTGCTTTGGATTCCGCTTTATCAGTTACTGGCAGAAAGCTACATTGGAAAAAAAGCGGCTCTGCTCTCGGCTTTGCTTTTGGCGTTTTCGCCCTATCTTTTTGTGTTCACTACTGTAGCTTATAGCGAGGGTTTGCTTTTGTTCTTTGTTTTAGGCGCTTGGCTTCTATTTAAGAAGGGTAAACTGTTGGGTGCGGGTGTGTTTGCTGCAATGGCACCTTTAGCGAGAACAATGGGAATCATAGTTGCTTTTCCGATGCTATATTATTCTTTTAAGCATAAAAATCACAGAATCCGAAATGTCTTGGTTAGTCTGGTTCCCATAGTTTCCTTGATTTGTTGGTTTGTGGTTTTAGGTTTTTCAGCGGGTGATTTCCTTGCCCCTGTGGATACGTCTGAGTGGAGTAACCTCTACTCTTTTCGAACCCTACTCACGGAGGGTATTCCACGTTATGGCGTGAATGTTATCTTAACCGCGCCTTTTCAGCCACCGCCAATCATAACCCATTGGCTTCTTCCTTTAGCCGTTGTTTGTGCCTTGTTTTTTCCTCTTTTATTGTCCAGAAAAACTTGGAAACTCGACAAGTCGCTATGGTTATATGCAATCGCTGGTTACGCTGGAATCTTATTCTTTGGTGCATTGGTGTCTACGCCGCGGTTTGTCTCTGTACTGTTTCCGCTATGGATACCCTTAACCGCTGGTTTCTCAGGCAGTAAAAAATCAATAACTATTGCAGCAATAATATGTGGCGTTTTCTTTGCTATTGCTTTGGATTTGTGGATGGGTTTTCTTAACGGGCAATTTGTAGCCTAAAAACCTGTTTCTGATTTAGGTGCTTGCGTATTATGGGTTGAAGCAGTTGCAACTAGAAATACAGTCGATTGTATAAAAAAAATAAAGAGGGTGAATTTAGATGCCGCTAAAGTGTTGGGATGGGGAACCAGCCTGTGCCAAAGCCGATAAGCGCGAATATGAAGCCGATGATGAGCCAAATTATGATGGCAAATATCACTGCAACGATGCTTATCGCCAATGCTCTGAGCCAACCGCAGTCAAAGAAGTGCTTAACCAAAGCTAACCAGATAATCAGCAGTATAAAGTATGCAATAAGCGAGCCAATCAGCGAACCGAAGACGTCGGGTAAGAAGTTTGTTATGGCCCAGTTTGTGAAGTAGAAGATGACTGTGCCAATGATAACTATCCAGAGTGCATCAGTGAATTTGGCGTTTTGTTTGCCTGCGAGTAGTCTGCCTGATATCCAAAGTGATGGTACAGCAGCGATTATCCAGATGATGATGTTTATGACGAGTCCTATGAGTAACGAGGCTATGTCGATTTCCATGTTTTTTTTTTTTTTTCTCTCTCTCTTAAAATTTAGCTATTCTCTATCTCGTGTTTAGTTTAAAAATTTTATGTTACCGCTAACCAACTATAAAATAGGTTAATGGTTTAGCGGTTTAGAGTTTAAATTTTCGGCCTTTCAACGATACATCCGTGCCGAATTCTTTAGCTAACTGCTCAAGCAGCGCTTTCTGAGGTGCCGTCAACTTTTCAGGAACCATTATGCCCAAACGAACGTTTAAGTCGCCTCTGCCGTATCCCCTAAAGCGCGGCATACCTTTGCCTTTAAGCGTTAGGACTTCGCCGACTTGTGTGCCCGCATGAACCTTAATCGTTACAGGCCCATCCAAGGTTGGCACAGTGATTTCTGAGCCTAAAGCCGCCTGCGGATAAGTTATCATGGCTATATGCCATAGGTCATCTCCTTCGCGGACAAACTGCGGATGCTGTTTAATGTGAACCAGTACGTATAAGTCGCCTGTTTCGCCCTCGTTTGGCGCTGCTTCCCCTTCGCCCCTTAATCGCAATTGATAGCCTTCATCGATGCCAGCGGGGATTCTAACAGAGATTTTTCTGCGTTTACGCACTACTCCTGTGCCGTGGCAGTTGCTGCATGGGGTTTCGATGAGTTTTCCTCTGCCTTTACATGTGGGGCACGCAACAACTTGGACATACATGGCAAATCCTGCTTTGCGCATGTTCTGGACTTTGCCTGCGCCGTGGCATGTTGGGCAAATCCTTGCGGATGTGCCTGGTGCTGCACCTGAGCCGCCGCAGACATCGCAATGTTCCGTTCTTGGGATTTCGATGTCTTTTTGGGCTCCTTTAGCTGCTTCTTCGAGTGTGATTTCTAAATCGTAAGCTAAATCTTGGCCTCGATTACGTTCCTCGTAGCCGCCAAATCCCCCGCCTCCGCCGCCGAATATGCTGCGGAATAAATCGCCAAAGCCCATGTCGCGGAATATGCTGTCGAAGTCTGCTCCTCGGAAGATGTCTTCTGAGGTGTATCGTTGGTCAAATCCGCTGTGGCCTAACTGATCGTATTGGCTGCGTTTCTGGTCGTCTGATAGGACTGCGTATGCTTCGCTGATTTCTTTGAATTTTTCTTCTGCGCCTGCGTCTTTATTGCGGTCTGGATGGTACTGCATCGCTAATTTGCGGTAGGCATCTTTGATTTGTTCTTTGGGTGCGCCTTTTTGTACTCCGAGTACTTCGTAGTAGTCACGTTTTTGGGCCATTTTGCTTGTTACCTAGAGTTTTTTGGACTTTGATAGATAGCTTTAGGGTAGGATTTAAGGTATTTCCCTGTTGTGGCTGTGTTTTTTGGTTATGGGGCTCTTTTCAGTTTAGCGGTTAACGGCTGGTTCTGCCAAACTTAATAAGAAACCAGGAGCCATTGCCTTTTTGGATAACAATGAATCGAAAAGTCGCCGCAATCATCATCGCCTTAATTTTAGTAATCAGCATAAGCGCTGCTGTTGCACAGGAAACAGGTTACTTCTTCGACTTCACCAATTCAAACGCCACCATAAACAATGCTATAACCAACAGCAGTGTAATCGAAAACGTAACCATAACCAACGGCACCCTAAACCTGTACATAGACGCCGATAACATTAGCAGCGTAAGTATCAACGGCATCAACTACACCGCCCAACCCCCAGACAACCAGACCCCCCAGCCCACCTACACCCAAGGCGGCGCAGTAACCGCCACAATCGCCTACTACGGAGCAAACATTGTTCCGCCAGGTTTAGCGGGCTTCCCAACTGATCCTTACCACGCATGGTACGAAAAAAACCAGACCCTGCCAAACTATAGCTATTACACTTGGCGCTTAACGCTACAAAACATTAACTCTATGGATTCACCCAGCGTCCCATTCGACCACATGTTGCCCTCTTTCGTATCCAAGTATCCAGAGTTATTGACCAGAAATGAAACCTACCCAGGTACATCCAACCTATCTGATGTCTTAACTGTCCGCTATGATATGACTCGCTTCAACGCAAACATGGCTAACTGGTGCTTTGTCATCTTTACAAGAAGTGAATTGAGCCCAGAGCAACTGAACAATCTCACTGTGGATTTGCAGACGATTGTTGTTCCAGCAATAATTGACTGGTATTCTTAGCCCTACGCATCAAGATAGGTCTAATCGCTGTTGCTCGGAAGCCTCCCCTCCCCTTACATGAAGCAGCAAAGAAACGAAACGTATTTTGCAGCGTTTTTCGCCATAACGGCGCTACTGCAGGTGCCAAAACACCAAACCAATGTTCTTTTATGTGGAGAATGTTTTTAATGAATTCGGGTGGCATCATGGATTTTGCTGCAATCGCCTCAACACCCAACCCTTCATGGTGCAACCTCAAAACCACCTCAGACATTGGCTCCGCAAACTCGAGAATATGATTATCAGGATCATAAACCCTAAACGCCCGCTGCCCCCAAGGATGCTCCATAACAGGGTGAATAACCCTAACCTGCCCCTTAGTCAATCGCTCAAAGAAAGCCTCAATATCGCTGCATTCAAAGTATATCTCCGAATTATTCGCTCCAACAGCTATCTGCTTAGCTTTCTCTTCGAAGATAACGCTTAGGGCATACTCTTTCTCCCAGAGGGATAAGCCGCCTTCGAACCCTATGTTTCTGCCAAAGTCAGCCACTATCTTCTGGCCCAAAACTTCGCTGTAGAATTGTTTGGATTTTTTGATGTCTTGTACGAAAAATACTGCTGCTTGATACTTTGGGGTTGTTTTGTGTGGGTTCGTTTGACATGGTATTACCTGAGGTGTGGGTTGGTGGATTGTGTATTTATGGGTTGTTTACTGCTTTCTGTTCAAAAAAGGGCCATAGTACTTAACGATTTCTTTATGGGCAGCTACGCTTAAAGGTTTATGACCTAACCGTTTGTGTAGTCTAACGCTTATGGGCGAGCGTTACTTGGTATATGCCAAAGCACTTTCCATTTAGGCGGTTTGGAATGAAGAAAGCCCCATGTCTTAACAAGGATGCAAACGAAAAACTGAAACTGCCCGCATTAGCTTCAGAGGTAAGGCGGTCGATTGTGGAAATTCTAAACAGACCCATCTCAGACCTTAATGGGTCATCAGGCTTTCAAGTCGGACCAGAAAAAGCTGGCGCTTTGGGCGGCGGATTGCGCTGAGCATGTTCTGCCATTCTTCGAAGAGAAATACCCAAACGATGACAGACCCAGAAAAGCCATTGACGCCTGCCGAACTTGGGCTGCTACTGGCGTGTTTAAGATGGCTGTGATACGGAAGGCTTCGCTTGATTCCCATGCAGCAGCCCGTGAAGCAGAGAAAGATTCAGCGGCTTGTTATGCTGCACGTGCGGCAGGTCAAGCGGTAGCAACAGCGCATGTGCCCACACACTGTATGGGCGCTGCAGTTTACGCAATAAAAGCAGCCGCTGCCCACTCTGGCAATCCAGAAGACGGGTTAATCAAAGAACGCGACTGGCAACTGCAACGGCTGCGTGAATATGCCAAGCGCACGGATCTATAGCGTTTCCATGTTCGGGCTACTTTTGGGATTTTTCGCTGTACTTCTTGAGCAATTCTTTTGACCGCTCAGTATAACGGTTGATGAATGCCTCATTCTCCAGCTTATTGCCTTCAGAAAAGAAGTCTTCTATGCCCTTTCCCAAAGCTTTGCCCCGTGCAGTATGCCTATCCAAGGCAAACTCGGGAATCGGTGGAAACTTGCCTTCCGCTTCCCTTTCGGTGTAGACTACGTTAAGCAGGTCGTCGGTGATTCTGCTTTTTTGGCTAAAACACAAACACACCACTGCGTTGACCAGAAACAGCTTGTATGAGCTTTCGGCAAGTTTAGATTTCTCAGCCAAATAATTTTTCTGCAAAACATCAATCAAGACGGGCATCGAAGGATTAGCGGGACCAATATCTTCGCATGCAATAACCCTGAGCCGATTCCACAGCATCGTTGGGTTGAATTCTTCCAATTCAACTGCGAAATGAACCGCTTCGTACTCCATGCCTCTGCGGATGGATTTTTGGAGGGCGCTTAGCAGTTCATAGTGGTCGTAGCCATGTTTGGTAGTTGCCATATCGATCCCTGTGGGTAAACGTGAATTAGCTTGATAAAAAAGTTTTCAGTCAAGCCAACACTGTAACCGCTAATAACCTGCTTTCTGCAAAATTTGGCTTTTATACGTTTATAAGATCGAAGCGTCATGTGTTCAAAAATCGCCTATTACTTTCCTTTCCTACGTCTAACACAGAATTTTTAGAAATAAAGTTGATTATTTTGCGCTGGTTGATTTACCGCCCTTCTTTAACGCACGTGTATTAGAATCATCAATTGGAACAACGTTTTTCAAAGCTATTACTGGCTTACTCTTTTCAGGAATTATTTTCTTTTCTTGTTTATTCATTACTATAACCGCTATCCCGTATGGGGCGCTCTTGATTTAAAACTTTGCAAACGCATGCTACAGCTAACGGTATCCATGTATATTCTGTTTCTCAAAGAGGCTGACGTACCTTCTGTGCTTCAGGTATCGTTCTGCCCTAATAGCTGTTTAAACCCTGGCAGTTTGCTGTTTAGGTGATACGCTTTGGATTTTAGCGCCAAAGCTATCTTTTAGTTTCAGCTAAAAAGCCTTCAATATCCTTGATAAATTTCAAGGTGTCGCTTTCTATTTGGTTTGTTAGGGCATCCAAATTGCTGAAATCTGGGTTGTCAACTAAAATCGAACTCACGAAACGATCCGCTTCTGTGGCAGTTTGGGTAAGAGGGTACTTGTTAAAGCCTTTCTCTTTGAATAGTTTCCAGTACTTTGCTTGAACAGCCCTATTATAGCCAGCCAATAGAACCTCAAACTTGAATGATTCATGGGTGAACAGTATGACGACTTTTAGGTTTTGGCGTTTAAGCGATTTGGGGAAGAAATAGATGTATGTATAATCCATCAGCCCATAATGGACATCGGACAAGAAATAGTCAGGGTACTTGGTTTTTAGTTGCAATCGCAGGTTATCGAAGTACTTCATTAATCCTTGGTATGCGGCTTTTACGGTGCCTTTTTGGAGTTGTTTTTTGTATTCAGGTAGGTATTTGTCGAAGGATTCCATTTACGCTCAACTCTTGATTGGATACTTGTTCTTTTTGCGGATTGTACTAATAACTTTTTAGCTATGGTATCTCAACGAAAATTTTAACTACACATGCAATCTAACTAGTCTTGCCGATAACTCCTTAACTTCCTGTTTGGGAGGTGAAAAACGTTGATCTTCATATTTTTATTAAAATGGAAACAAGCCGTAAAAAAAGATGTATTAGCTAAATTCAGCGAAACCTACGCACAACTCGAAAAACAAGGCATCAAACTACAACTTTACTGGACCTTGGGGCATTACAACTTCGTATGCGTCATGGACGCGCCATCTGAGAAGGACGCCATAAAACTCATGCCCGCCTTCGCAGACGTCGCAGACGTAGAAGCCCTCACAGCTATCCCAAGAGACGAAGCATTAAAACTCGTTTAATGAGCGTTTGCTTCCGTGTACAGGGGATTATGTTGCTTTCCCTTTCTTTGGAAGTACTTTTGTATTTGTTGGTTCATCTGCGGTGTTTATTCTTGTTGTTTAATTACAGCTTTTAGGATTAGCACATTACTTCTCTTAGAGAATGGTTGGTGTATTGGTTGGATTTAGTTTTTTGTGGTCTCGTTTTTTCTTCTTTGTGTGGGTATGGGCGTTTAATGTTGCCACACCACACCTATGTTTGCGGTTTACGTTGCTTTTCGGATTTAGGTTGTTCTTCTATGCCTGTTTTAAGTGTGGGCTGCATGTTTTGCTCTACACTCGATACATTGGCGCCATGTTGAAGCTGTGTGGGTGTGGGCGCATGATAAAATGCTTTTTTGGCTGCACATAAACGGTGGGTTTCCCTGATTGGCTCATTACTGAGGGTTTATAACTAGCTTCCGGAAAGTTGAGAAAAACGATGTGGTTTGTTTTGCTGCGTGCTCTGCAAGTCAAGCGGTGGGTTTGTTTTTGTTCTTTGTGGGGATGGGATCGCCCCGAGTTTCCCCATCCCATGGGTGGGTTGTGGGGGCGGTTGGTTTTTTGGTTCGGGCTGTTTTTGTGTTTGCGTTGGGATGGGATAAGAGACTTTTTTGCCCCATCCGATACATGGCGCTATGTAGATGGGATGGGATGAGGATGGGGAAGTATGTTGTGCGTTAGCTGTTTTTGTTGTTTCTTTCTGCCAATGGCAAAAAAATACGCTATACTCCATAGCCGTCTTTAGTGTAAAAGACAAGCGCAAGTTTTGTTAGTAGTTGCAACTATTGTGGGGGCAGGGTTGCAGCAACAACAGCAGCAACAACTACTAACCTGCTTTTTTTTAATCCCTGCTAAAATTAATAATATCGGGGGAGCGTATTCTATTGGGAATGATGTCGCCGTCCCAGCCTTAGGGTAAAGTAATTTTTTACTGAGGTATTATCCTCAATTTCTTGTTATTACATCAGTTATACGCTTTTAGACAGGCGGGTAAAGTGAAAAGTGTTAGTTCAAATTGGGACAACCTCAGCACAGGTGCAACACACAGAAAAATGTCTTAACGGCTTGGTTCAATTTTTAACGGCAGCACCAGCGTATACACACAGTTTAACGGCGTTCAATTTGCACAAAAAATAATAATTGCAGGTTATTCCTACTATTGTGTGTTCTAATGTCGACTTCTGATGCTTCAGTTAACGAGAAAGATTTTTTATTGAAAACTGGTGCTTTCGACCAAATTAGAGATGCCATTGTAGTGGTCGACAACCAAGATCGACTAATTTACCTAAATAAGGCATCAGCACAACGATATAACATAGACAAAGCAAAAGCCATCGGCTTAAAACTAACCCAATTTTACAGGCAGCTATGGTTTAGCCCAGAAGATGAGCACACGGCGTTTTTAGCATTAAAGCATCAAGGATACTGGCAAGGCATTAACATTCAGCAACAACCTGATGGCACAAAAACAGTTTATAACACAACCATTAATGTGCTAAAAGATGAAGCGGGCAACAAAGCCGGCTTAATGTCGATAACCCGTGATGTTACTGAAAGGGTAACTGTTGACAGCTGGCTTGTGGAAAGCAACCAGCGACTGAATTATGTAGTTGAAGCTGCTGGCATGATGATTTATGAAATCGACCAAAAAACCAATCGCATCACAATTATTAGAGGCTTAGAAGAGCTTTTAGGCTACACCGCAGGCGAAGTTCCTGATACGGTTGATTGGTGGATTAGCCAAATGCACCCAGATGACAAGGCAAAGGTCAAAGAGCAGTTTTATCCAACCGATTCTGCCGATAAGGTGGTAAATGAATACCGCATACAACACAAAGACGGCGGCTACATAATCGTGCAAGGCGCTTCAAAGGTTTTAAAAGATAAAGCAGGAAACCCAACACGCATAATTGGTTACATGCAAAACATAACCGAAAGAAGACGAATGGAAAAGCAACTCCAAGAAAATGAGCACATGGTAACTATTGGACAAGTTGCAGGCATGGTTGGGCATGACATTCGTAACCCACTACAGACTATAACTAGTGAATTATATATTGAAAAACAGTCAATAAATGAAGCTCCGCAAAGTCAAATCAAACAGGATACATTAGAAAGCATTAACGTAATTCAAGACCAAGTTGACTACATTAACAGGATTGTTTCTGATTTGCAAGACTACTCTAAAACCTTGCAACCTAACCTTGTTGAAGTTGAGCTTTGCCAACTTATACCTGAGTCAATAAAAACGATAATTATTCCAGATAACATTCAAGCAAATGCAGACTGCGAAGAAGCTATGCCTAAGCTTAAGCTTGACCCAACTTTTATGAGAAGAATCTTAACAAATCTAGTGAATAACGCAATTCAGGCAATGCCAAAGGGGGGCATATTAACTGCTAAAGCCAGCAGAAAAGATACCCAAGCCATCATAACCATTGAAGATACGGGCGTTGGTATCCAAAAAGAAGTGCAAAAGAAACTATTTACACCCTTATTTACCACTAAAGCTAAAGGTCAAGGCTTTGGACTAGTTGTTGTAAAGCGTATGGTTGAAGCTCAAGGCGGAACAATAAGTTTTGAAAGTGAAGTAGGCAAAGGAACAAAATTCATAATAAAACTGCCATTTACTCGTCCGTGACTCTATATAGTTTTTTAGCAAAGGGCAAAAACAGAGTCCTTAGGTGCGAGGAGGGTGCCCTTTAGTGTCCAAAAGTCCCCTGTATTCCCTAAGATAGGGGAAAGAGGATTTAGGGGTCAAAGAGTGTGATTATTTTTCTTCTTTCTTTAGATACGATGGGTGAAGCGCCAGTCAGGTCGGGGCGTCCTTTAGTCGGCGGCAACCTTTGTGGTTGCTCGCTTAAGATTTCTCTTTTATAGTGCTACATTTTTAAATTTGAGCGCTTTCATTTAGTGGTTATTAATATGCATATCTTGCAGGTAATTAGTCACTCTCCTGAAAGCTGCCCTTTAGGTAATCCCCGAAATTTAGACATAAAGATGAGCTGGTTGAAAAGTATTGACGCTCTTGCTGCCAAATATGGTATAACTGTTTTAGGTGTTTGGACTGACCGCTGGGGGCATACCTCATGGGCTGTCTTTGAGACACCCAGCATGGAGGCGTTTAAGCAGTTTGAGCTTGAGCCTGAAAATATGGCTCGCGTTACATTTACTCAGACCGAAACCATAATGGTTACCTCAGCGAAAGAAACCTTAACCTTCTTTAATGAATACAAAAAAGCTAAAATCGCTAAATCCCTATAGGTAGTCGGCGGCAACCCTTGTGGTTGCTCGCTTCCAACATTTCTCTCTACTAGCCTACTATCCGTAAGCAGACAATGAAATTTACCAATGTCGTGGGGCTGTTGGTTTACTTGTTGGGGGTCTTGGGTTTGTTTCTTCATCTTTTGTTCCTCCTTTGAACCCAAGGCTTTTTAGTCGGGGACGGTGTGTTTTCCATCGGGGGATGATGTCGCCGTCCCAGGAAAAGATGTATCAGAAGTATAGCTCAAACAGCATGCGCTAAAAAATTCTACTACCTGCTCCTTAATCCTGTTTCTTCAAACGTTCAGACATAAGCTTATCAAGCGGTTTTTCAAAATCGCCAATATAACATTTATCAAGTATCCTTTTATTGTAAATTCACAGGGCGATGCTTCCTTGCACCAACTCATAAGCCTTTTTCAAATATTTTATTTGAAAATCACAATTTGATTGATCCACCTAAAATGTAAAACTATATAACTATTCATCGCTCAAGAAAGATGCAATGAAAATTTATACAATATTGCTATCAGCCCTAATTTTAATCGCTTGCATAGTTGCCATTACGCCTGTTAGTGGAATAACCCCCGTTAGTGACTCATGGATGCCTAAAGCAGCCATGCATCAAGCAAGAGCAGGATTAGGAACAGTTACTGTTGGCGACAAAATTTATGCTATTGGTGGTTCATTGGGAGTAAATATGATAGGTGGGTTAAGCAACAACGAAGAATATGATCCAGCAACGGATAATTGGGCTATAAAAACGAGCATGCCCACGCCTCGAGCATTTTTCGCTATAGCAGCGTATAGGGACTTGATTTATTGCATTGGAGGAATTACTGGAATGCAATCATATACCGAACCTGCGCTAAATGGTCTTGTGGGTCAAGTTCATGTCGGCACTAATGCATTTGAGGTTTATAACACAACTTCTGGCATATGGGAGTCCAAGAAATCTGCACCTAATGGCATTGGTTTCTGCACAACCCAAGTGATTAACGACTCAATTTATATTTTCCAAGTCGGCGACACATTTGTTTATAATATCGGTAATGAAACATGGACTACAAAAACAAGAATACCTATAGACTATATGGAATTCGGGTTAGTATCAACGGTCTTTAATGATAAGATAATCGTTAGCGCTCGCTCGCGTGACCCTGTGCTATATACTTATAATCACGCAACCGATAACTGGACTGCAAGCACTCCTTGCGAGTTTTACTCGATTTTAGGCATCGCTGCAACTGCAGGCGTAAAAGCACCCAAGTTAGTTTACGTTTTTGGTTATGCCTACCCCGAGGGACGTGCTGAACTGCTTACTAAAGCATATTATATGGAAAACGACAGTTGGACTGAAGGCACACCTATGCTTAATGTGCGACAATATTTTGGAGTGGCAAATATTAATGATCTTATTTATACAATTGGTGGTATAACATTTCAAGAGTTTCGAGGAATTCAGAGCGGTTTAAATGACTTGTATACGCCAATCGGCTACTCCACTCCACCGCAAATCAACTTTTCAGTTAAACAAAATCAATCATATAATCAATCAAATGTTTCCTTGAATATTACTTTTGATAAGCCCATAAGTTGGAGTGGTTACAGCCTTGACGGTCAAAATAACGTCACCTTTACCAACAACTTATCTTTAGTCGATCTTTCAAATGGTGCTCATAACCTTACTGTCTACGCGAATGACACATATGGCAGTATGAATGCATCAGAAACAATCTATTTTACCATTAATGCACCTTCGAGTTTTCCTATTGAATTGGCGATAATCGGTGTCCCAGTAATTGTTATTATCTTAGTCACTCTTGCGCTGTATCGCAAAAAGGAAAATAAATACAGAAAGCGCCCGCTTTCCTAATCAACCCTTAAAGAAAAAAGTCATCAGTTAATTTACAAAAAATTAAAAACAAAAACCGTTAGTCGGCGGCAACCCTTGTGGTTGCTCGCTTCCCACTTTCTCTCTAACGGAGCGGTGTCAATCCTTAACTTTTCTCAAAAGCATCCTTAAAGAATAATTCAGCCTTCTTCATTTTTTCAAGTGTTTCATCTGTTTGTTGCTTTAAGTCTCCATATTGCTCTGGATATTTTTTCATAAGAGCTATTAATTGGGTAACTTGCTCTAAACTCAATTCCCTCAAAAGCATTGTTCCCAACATTAACGAAATATCGCTTTTTTCTAATTTACCTTTTTTGAGAATTGCCTGATAGCCTATCTGGTGTACGTCAGTACCTATGAATGGTTGTGAGTTCAACTATACATTGAAGCATGCTTGTTATCAGGATAAACTGCGATTGTTCTGTTAAGGACTGTTTTAGCCTTGGCTCCTTGAACAAGTGCGATGAATACTCCCGCGGGTGTAAGCCAATACGCTAAGTGTTTTTGGTTTCGGTATTCCTCTTCTTTGATTTCTACCAGTATCTTTTTCTCAATGAGGTCATCAATCGCGTCATATACCGATTTGTAGTATCCCTTCATCCCTTTTGACACGCTGTATCTTAGATTGAGGATGGTTCTCAGCGAGGAAAAGTAGAATTTGCTTCTGCAATGGTGGCAAATACTGGTTTTCCGTTACTCCTTTTGATGTATGTTCTCCCTCTGTAGGCTGGGACATAGTATGTACTCCGAATTCTACCACGTTATACGGTTCCTATTATTAACGGTTGGCACTTAATGTTTCGGTGTAACACTTGGAAAACAGTCAATTAAAAAATAATCAGAATATCGCAATAGAGAACTGCTTGGCTTGAATATAATCAACCGTTCGAATCAGACAAAAAACCAATAATTAGAAATGACTTCTGGAGTTATGGCGAAAACGAGGTTGTCGGTCATGGACCACAGACATCCCCTAAATGCGGAACATTCAACAAATATATGGGCTGCCTAAATTATGAGGCTCACAATCAAACCCGTTTCTTTAATGAGGGTTTAGCAAAGGATTCAGTTTTTGTTAAACCCATTTATCACTCATGCGATAAACCTACTTGTCCGATTTGTTTCAAGTATGGATGGGCTGGTCAGAGAAGCTTACCGAATGGAAGAACGTTTAAAAGTAGCCTCAAACCGCTTCGGGCTTCCAGTAGAACATATAGTAGTAAGTGTTCAGAAGCGAAGATTATGGTTTAAGTCTTGATGTTCTACGCAAAAAAGCAGTTCGTTTAATGGCTAATCGGGGCATAATCGGGGGCTCCATGATCTTTCATGGCTTCCGCTATGCCAATCGAAAAGAAGCACGCATTAAAGGTGTGCCTTTTGGCTGGCGCTGGAGTCCACACTTTCACATACTTGGCTTTGTAGGTGGTGAAGGTTACGGTTTATGCCGTAAATGTAAAGGCGGTGACTGCTACGCCTGCAAAGGCTTTGAAGGCATCACAAGACGTGAAAACAAAAAGGACGGCTGGGTTGTCAAAGTCTTAGACAAACGCAAGACTGTCGGCGGAACTTGCTGGTATCAGTTAAATCACTGCTCTATTCAAAGAGGCTCTAAAAAATCTCATGCGACAACATGGTTCGGTGCTTGCTCCTATCGAAAGCTGGAGATAATCAACGATGATAAAGACGTTGGAATTCAACATAAGTGTCCAATCTGCAATTCAGAATTAGTCCATATTCGATACTTAGGCAATTCTAAACTCTTGCTTACTCGAAAAGGCGAAGTCCTAAGCATGTTTGCTGAGGATGGGACACCGCTTTGGGAGGTAGCGCATGAAGGCGATTGCCATGGGGAGTGCGGATAGATATGCTTCGCCAGCAAAGAAGGCGAATAGAGCGCCAGTGGAGTAAGATAAAGGTCGGTGCAATCTGCACCGACTTCTTAGAGCGCAATGGGTTGTTTAAGCCTCCCCATATTATAGAGTATCATGCGGTCAAAGTGTCCGATGAATTAGTATGGGTATTCAATGTTGGGCTTATTCGATTTCCACAACAGAGGTAAGGGTCATGGCGAATTCGCTACCACATGCCTTTTTGTAGGCGGTTACCTGCGAATATTGGATTCAGTACAGTTGGGCTTTGTCCCCTTTGATGATTTGTGGGAGAACGAAGAAATTGATGAATAGCTCAACGCATCGTTTGGCTCTTGCTCAACATTCGGCGAGGCAGAAGCGGAGCGACCCGCGCAAGCGGGAGCGAAGCGAGCTTAAGGGTGAAGAGACCCCCACGTCAGACTTTTTACTCAATGTTTTGCTCTTCGTTGGGTGAGGGCATCACCGATGGTAGAGCCCTTTAAAGTCACTAGACAATTTGGTTTATAATCGTTAAGGGCAAATAAAGGCGGCATGAATTCTGTGTCTTTCTCGATAGGTAACTCGGGGATTTCTAACCCAATATTTTTCGTCGCAATATTTCCTACCTTTTGAGCAATTGCAAGATATTTTCTATTCTTATTAACCGAAAGTACATCCTGTGTTTTTTGTCCGATTGTCTTGAGAGCAAGTTTAGCCTTACTCGGTATTCCTAACATATACCTTTCTTGAGAAAGAGCCATAATTTCTGAGTCTTCCAACAATTCTTTAAGTAAAAGACCAGATGATTGTTTAATGGAGACTTTTAATCCTGATATTTTACTTGATTCACCATAGCAATTGAATATACCTTCAATTCGTGATAATAGCGCTAATGTTTCAAATTCTTTAAGCTGAACTCGAACTCTTGCAATTGCTTGTCGTATTAAGTTGAGTCGATATCTGCCTCACAATTAAATTTTATTGCAACAGCTAATGTTGTTAGCGTACTCATCGATTAGACAAATCGAATGTTCGTGTCCATTTATATCATCTGGATAAATCCCTTTTTCAGATGACATTTTGGACCACGATGGTTTGATTTCATTAAAGAATTTTTAGAGTAAGAATCATTTTTTCTCTTCATTTTTCATATTTTTATCAGCTATTACAAATCCCGATTTCAGAAAGAATGGTAATCTTTAATGGTTGTCCAATAGACTCGTCATTGATTAAGCTAAATAGCATACGACTAGAGTTTCAATATGGGATGCCATATTTTGCTCTTCAGAAGACTTATATTGTTTGTATTTTTTATAAATTTGGAGATTGATTTCTTTACAACTCTTACCTTGTTCCACAAGGTGTTTATAAAAATTCCTCACGTTTGTCACTTAAAACAATGGAAATTCTAGAAGGTGTAGCTCTTCTCGAACTTTTAAAGGGTTATTTCGATAGTTGTACGTTTGTCATAATTTAACGTGTTTTCAAACAGGCTCTTTTAAAATACGTTATTCCATTCTCTTGGCATACTAAGATCGCAGTCATCCTTTGATTGCTTGTTCTATTTCCTCTTGGTTATGGCATATTACTGGTATCCAGTTTACATTTGAATCATCGAATACGCTTATGTAGCGTTCTATGCTTCGTGAAGTCTTTGTGTCCAAGTAGTTGCTTGACATAGAATGTGTTGTGCTTTGAGAGCGTGTATTCTTTGGATGCTTTGAAGCGTCTGAAGTCATATAGGCAGATTTGTTTGAGTTCGGGCATGCTGTAGTCTTTGGCTAATCGGTTTCTTGCGTGTCTGTACATCGTTGCCTAAATTAGTCTGATGCTTGAACTTCGAAAAGTTTGCTGTTTGCATTTAGCTGTTTTCTCTCTATATAGCTTTTGAGCAAGTGCCATTGATTTGGCTTTAAGTTTCCCATCTCGTCCTACTGTGTGCTTTAGCTCCTGTGATGCTTACCAATCCAGTGTTAAGGTCAATGTCTTTGACTGTTAACCACAGTAAGTTCTTGTGGACGTGTTCCTAAGTCTTTGAGTAATGACAGTTTAAGTGCCATCTCAAAACGTAAATGATTAATCATAAAATCTAAAAGTGCTTCTTTTGGCGCTCTGCGCTTTTTATCATAGCGCTCATAAAATGGCTTGTTCCATGTTAAGCCTAAGGATTTTATCGCTATATTGTATGACTCAATTAGGTTTTCTTTTCTTGCATTTGAACAGTTCTTTTTAGCTATAAAGAGTTTAACTTCTTCGGGGTTATTTGTTTTGCAGTTTCGTTCTAAATGCCTAAGCTCTTTAGCCACTCTCTTAATCGTTGTTTGCTCATAGGCGTTCGTTTAGCATCCAGAGCATAACGTTTGGAATGTTTAATTTACCGATGTTTGTGGGTCTGCTGGTTTACTTTGTTGGGGTTCTTAGGGTTTGTTTCTTCATCTTTATCTTCCTCCTTTGAACCCAAGGCTTTTTAGTCGGGGACGGTGTGTTTTCCATCGGGGGATGATGTCGCCGTCCCAGTCTGATTGGGAAAGATGAAGAATTAAACGAAATGACAGACCCCGAGCATTCTCCAGACTGGCAAATAAACGAAATTTTAAGATAACATTGATTGTAAAAATTATAAAAAGGAAAAAGGCACTTGTTCTTTTTTGGAGGGCTACTTTTTGCCCTTGTTTGCGAGTTTTGACGGCAATGAAACCTGTTTGCGGTCTTTGCGTTTCTGATCTTTTTCTCGCTGTAATTGCTTGTGGTGTTCTAATCCTTCTGCTTTCTTTGCTTTTTTAGACAAAATATTAACGTCCTTTAGCGTGCAATATGGAACAAGGGCACTCAAAAAGCTTCCCCTTCATTCTGCGTCCTTAATCCCCATTAATTGCTAATAATCACCAATTTTTTGGTACCCGCCTAAATCTTGGGTGTTCCATCTTCGGGAACAGGGTGTTCCTTGGGGAGAGTAATATCTAAGCCGAGGACTATTGATGTCAGTGACTTGGTATGAATCAAAACAGCAAAAAAGTTTTGGCGCTGAGCGTAATCTTACTCTCGGCAATTTGGCTCATTAATCTCCAAACAGGCTTCGCCTCAAAAACAATTACTGTCCCAACCGATTACTCCACTATCTCTGAAGCTATTAATCACGCCTCAGACGGCGACACTATAGCTGTACAGAGCGGGGTTTATCATGAAAACCTGCAAGTAAACAAGTCAATATCGATAATTGGCGAAAACAGCCAAACCACCATAATAATAGGCGAAGGCGGCGTTGACCGAGGATCCCGCCCAGTCGTAGCATTGAATGCTGACAACGCAAAAATCATCGGCTTCACGATTGAAAGCCAAAACTACACAACCACCAACCTCTACGCCACAGGCATCAAAATCCAAGCAGACCACACTACAATCCAGGGCAACATAATCCAAAACAATTACATGGGCCTATTCTGCTCCGTTCAATCCTACACCCAAATCATCGATAACACCATCGCCAATAACCTCAAAGATGGCATGCGCTTCTATGCTGGTTCATACTACAACATTACAGGCAACACCA
Organism: uncultured archaeon; assembly: GCA_963782915.1. GTDB lineage: Archaea > Thermoproteota > Bathyarchaeia > Bathyarchaeales > Bathycorpusculaceae > Bathycorpusculum. The sequence continues at coordinate 115,332 of CAWALK010000015.1, read as the reverse complement.
TTACTGGAAACGCTGTGTCAGGTCTCGCATTACAGGGATACTCAAACACCGTAACCAACAACACCTTCGACCATAACTTAAGAGGGTTAGGTTTAGGAACTTCCTATTCAGTGGTGTTTGGCAACAAATTCACTTCCAACACTGAATCAGCCATCTGGTTGGCAGGCTCCAAAAACATACTCGCAGCCAACGACATATCACAGAATAAATGGGGCATCTACATCACGCCACAATGGGCTGCTCCACACGACAACACCTTCTACCACAACAACTTCGTTGGCAACATCTATGGCGTCTACGTTAACGAGTCCACTCCAGTCCAATTCTGGGATAACGGCGCTCAAAGCGGCGGCAACTACTGGAGCGACTACCAAACAAAATATCCCAACTGCAACCGAAATCGGCAATTCAGGCATAGCCAACACACCCTACCAGGTGTATACAGGGGCACAAGACAACTATCCCCTCATCGCCAAATTTGACACTTCCAACTTAGGAAACACTGCTCCAACTAATCCAACACCAGCAGTTGCATCCAATGGGGTAGTTGCTTCATGGTCATTTGACACCATAGACGCCACTGGCATAAGCCTCGATTCAACAGGCAACAACCCAGCCATTTTAGGCTCCGTGACAGTCAACAAATCCTATGTTCCCCAAACCGTAGAGGGCAAATACGGCAAAGCCTTAGCTTTCGACGGGCAACAATACATAATTGTGCCAGCTTCGCCAAGCCTTGAAATCAGCGGAGAAGTAACGGTTGATGTCTGGATAAATGTGCAATCATACAAACCAATCCCATACAACAACATCATCGTCGAAGCCCTGCGAGGCACCGATGCCCTGCCAACACGCACGTTTGGGTTAGCAATCAACGGTGAAGCACCGCAAAACGATAGTGCAGCAGCATTAGGCGCAATCCGCGGATATGTGCTACACAAAAGACGGGGGCTTAAACGAAATCGTCACCACACAATCCGTCGTTCAACTCAACCAATGGATACACGTCGTCTTCACACGCAGCACAACCACTGGCATGCACATCTACGTTAACGATCAAGAACAAGAAGTCAAAGTCACCGCCGGCACCGCTAATCCCCAAGGCTCCACTTTGCGGCAAACTGAAACCTACATCGGCCACGACGCCATCTGCACCATCGACGAGCTTCAACTCAGCAACACCGCCCAAACACCAGCGCAGCCAGTGTGGACGCAGTGGTGGCTTTGGGCAATAATATTCGCAGGCGTTGCAGGCAGCGGTTTACTATTCTTCGGATTACGGCACAATAGAAAAACCAAGTAATCCTCAATATCCCTCCCTTTTTGGGGAAAACACTTAATTGAACTATTCTTTAACGATTGGGTCACGGAAGAATCTGAAATGTCCGGACAGTTACGTTGCCCAAAATGCCATTCACCCAGAGTTGAACGCCAAAGAAATCAAGAAGTCAAATGCCTTGCATGCGGAATGGTTTTCTACTTCGTTACCCCCGACACCGGTTCACCCGACTTAGAGCAGATACCGACTCTAAACGGCAGCATAATCTGCATTATTTTTTTGGTTTTAAATAATGGGTAAAGTAACCGTGAAGGCTGTACCCTGCCCAATAGTGCTCTCAACACAAACCTTGCCCTCATGAGCATCAATTATGCCTTTACAAATCGCTAAACCCAACCCCATACCCTTAGCTTTAGTCGTAAAAAAGGGCATCCACATTTTCTCAAGCACCTCCGAGGATATGCCGCAGCCGCAGTCAGCGATTTTGAATTCAACCATTCCATCCATGGTTCGGCTTTTTATTGACAATTCACCGCCTTTAGGCATGGCTTCAATTGCGTTCTTGATAAAATTCGCAAATACCCTCTGCATTTTCCCGACATCTATCAGTATAGTTGGGAATGTCTCGCTTGCATCTACAATTCGGATGTCCTTTGGAATTTTGACAAGTGAAATCGACTCGGCGATCACCCGTTTAGGCGTTGTCTCGCTTAATTCTAGTTTGAGTTCTCTGGAATAATCCATCAAATCCGTTATGATGGCATTTGCGTATTGGATATCTCTCTCGATGACGTCGAGCATCTGCAATGCTTCAGGCTCCAGATTGGGGGGTAGCTTCTTTTTGAGGTAAAATACAGCGCCATTTATTCCTGTTAATGGATTGCGCAGGTCATGTCCAACCATCGCTGCAACTTCTCCTATAGCAGCGAGGCGTTCCGATTTAACCAGTTTAGATTGTGCCTCAAGCAGTTGGTTGGTTCTTTGCTCTACGGTTTGCTCAAGATTTTTTGAATACGCCTCCAGTTTTTCTTCCATGGCTCGGCGTAAGGTGATGTCTGTGACCAATGCAAGGGTTCCCTGGATGCATCCGTCGTCGTCTTCTATAGCTGAGAAAGAGACGAGCGCATAGATTCGGATTCCATCCTTGCGTTAAAAATGAATTCCCATTCCCCTTGATTGCCAATGTAGTCGCTCCATCCGTTCTTGGCGGCGTTGGTGTCCTTTTTGTCCAAAAACTCGTTTAGGGTTTTTCCTCGCATCTCACTCTCAGTGTAACGCAGCATTTTGGCCATTTTTGGGTTAACATACACTGTGCGGTTATTGCCGTTAAGAGCCCAGACGCCTTCACGGGCATTCTCAACGAGCAAACGATACATGGTCTCGCTTTCCATAAGTGCGAGCTCTACTTCTTTGGCTTCAGTGATGTCTCGATAGATACTCTGCAGATAAGTTTTCCCAGACAACTCTATAGCTTGAGAAATAACGATGACATCACGTACATCACCGTTCTTTGTAACGTGTTTATCTTCAAACTCGATTTTGCCTTCCTGCAGAATCTTGTCTATGAGGGCTTTGGTTTCATTTCTTGTTCTTTTATACTTGTAATCTTGAATTCGAAGCTTACTGAACTCTTCTCGAGTATATCCCAACTGTTTATGTGCTAATTCGTTAAACTCTACGGGCGCTGCTAATTGGGGGTCTATGATGAGGATGCCTAATGGGGCATGGTCGAATAATGCGTGGTAACGTTTTTCGTCTTCTTGGATTTTTTTAATTAACTGTTTTTGTGCTGTTATGTCTTTGGAAACGTGGATTACTGTTGTTCTTTCTTCCGATAGCAGGGGGAAAGTTGTGATCTCCACGATTTGCGGGTTATTGTTTTTGTCAAAGTGTTGATGTTCAACCGTGCAGGGCTTCATATTTTTAAGTGCCATACGTACGGGGCATGCCTCCTCGGGGCACGGTGAGGTTCTTTGATGTGAAACTTGGTAACATGTTTTTCCTACAAGTTCCTGTTTTGTTAGTTTTAGCTGTTTTGACGCTTCTGGATTAACATCTACTATTGCGTAGTTGTCGGCGTCAATTACGAGCACTGCGTTCCCTAACGAATCGATAATTCGTCTGTACGTATGGTTCACTTCCAAGTGACACAGCATATTAGATTATAAGAATTGTGACTTTTTGTCGCCGAATACTTCGCCATCTACAGGTCAATCGAGCGGTATTTTACCAGAAACGTTTATATGAACAATTATTCATATGTAACATTATTCATATCACTGTTGAGGCAAGAAAAATGAAAAAAGGCCTAACCCAAATCTGCTACAGATTCTTCACAAACCTAGCAAACCCCACACGCCTCGCCGCCATCGAACAATTAATCAACAAACCAATGAGCGTCACCGAACTCGCCACAGCACTCGGCCAAGAACAAAGCATGATCAGCCACAACCTAAAACCCCTACTCGAATGCAACATCCTAACAAGCCACCAAGAAGGCAAAAAACACATCCTAACCGTCAACCTCGAAACCATCGCCCCCATCTTTGACGCCATAGAAAACCATGCCATGAAATTTTGCCCCACAGGCGGAAACTGCCTAAAAGAGGAACAAGTATGAAACGAAAAATCGTAAATATAGATGAAAGCCTCTGCAATGGATGCGGACAATGCATCCCCAAATGTGCCGAAGGCGCACTCAAAATCATTAATGGAAAAGCAAAACTTGTCAAGGACACCTACTGCGATGGACTCGGCGCATGCCTAGGACAATGCCCACAAGGCGCAATCACAGTTACAGAACGCGAAGCTGACGCCTTCAGCGAGACGGAAGTCCACGAATACCTAAAAACCACAGGAACCACAAAACCAGCACCTGCAAACACCGGTCCACAGAAGCCCCAGTGGCCAGTTAAACTCGATCTAGTACCCGTAAAAGCGCCGTTTTTCGAAAACGCCAACCTCCTACTCGCAGCCGACTGCGCGCCAGTTGCACTCAAAAACTTCCACGACCTCATGAGTGGCAAACGAGTAATCATCGGATGCCCCAAATTCAACGACGCAAGAGCATACGCAGCTAAACTAACCGAGATACTACAGCAAAACAACATCGCCGCCATAACCGTTGTTCACATGGAAGTGCCCTGCTGCACAGGATTAAAATGGGCCGTTAACAAGGCGTTGGAGGGCTCTGGCAAGCATGTTCCAGTTAAAGAGTACGAAGTCAAAATTGGGGGTGACATTGTTGAGCTCTAAAGATAAACCTGTTACAAAGAACCCTGATACCTGCCCTGGACTGCGCGATCTATTACAACCAAAACCCGCCTATATCAACTGCCATGTATGCGGTGGAGAACTTGAAATCTGGACCGATGAAGACAAAACCACTTGCCCAAGCTGTGGCGCTGAATGGAAACGTCCTGACCCATCTGCCGCTTGTCTAGAATACTGTCAATTCGCCGATAAATGCCGAGGAATAATAGAATCTAGAAAGAAGTAAATTCTTTCTTATTTGTCTACTTTTTGTTTGTCTTTTTTTGGTTGTACACAACGTTTTTTGCTCAGAAACTGAATAAGTTGGCGATTGGTGACGGCTAGTGACAACTACAGAGATACGAGTGCTCCATGTAGACGATGACAGCTCATTCGTGCAATGTTTCCAAGAGCATTCTAGAATGCGAAGGACCCTTCTCTGTAGAAACAGCTTACTCCGTAGATGAGGCGCTCCTCAAATTAAAAACCGAACAATATGACGTTATCATCTCAGATTATGAGATGCCAATGAAAAATGGCTTGGATTTTCTCAAATTATTACGGGAAAACGGTTCGGATATCCCGTTTATTCTCTTCACCGGAAAAGGTCGAGAAGAAATCGTTGTACAAGCCCTCAATTTGGGAACAGACCGCTATATCGATAAACATGGCGAACCCAAAGTGGTATATACCGAATTATCTGCGGGTATCCGCCAACTCTACGAAAAAGCTCAAGCTACACGTATGCTCTGGGCGAGCGAAGAGCGCTTCAAAAAAATGGTTACAAGCAGCAAAGACATGATTATGCTCACTCAAACAGACGGAATAATACTCTACGTAAGTCCAGCAAGCAAAGAGATTTTGGGTTATGAACCTGAGGAATTAATAGGAAAAAACCCGTGGGTTATTCATCCAGAAGACTCTGAGCGAGTGCAAAAAATCTTCCAAGCGTCCCTGACAACAAAAGTCAGCGGTAAAGCAGATTATCGAATAATTACCAAACAAGGGCAAACAAGATGGCTTCACCATTCCTATTCACAAATAATTGAAAATGACAAAATACTGCAAGTTGTAAGCATAGTACAAGACGTGACTGAAACAAAAAAAGCTGAAGATGAACTCAGAGTTTCAGAAGAGAAATATAGTGCAGCATTCAACTCAAGTGGAGCCGCATTAGCCCTCACCCGAGTATCTGACGGCTTATTTGTCGAAGTAAACGATTGTTTGTTAAAGTTATTAGGTTATACCCGTGAGGGAATGATTGGAAAAACTGCACGCGAACTAAAAATATACGCTAATATGAATGACCGCGAAGAAATTATTACTTCACTTAAGAAAAACCAATCAGTAATAAACCGAGAAGTTAAAATCAAAAAAAGAGATGGCTCGACCGCAACTGTGCTATATTCTACCAAAGAAATTACTATTGAGGAGCAACCGCATCTTCTTACCACAGTTATAGATATTTCAGTCCTTAAACGGACAGAAAAGGCACTTTTTCTCAGACAAAAAGAATTAGAGAATTTTATGGCTCTGGCTCCGGATGCTGTTGACTATCGTAGGGGTAGATGGAAAAGTTGTCTGTTGTAATGATATTGCGGGAAGATTTTTCGGGTGTAATCCGGGGGAAGTAATTGGAAGGTCTGGCGCTGATTTTATTGTTGAGAAAGACCGTGAGAAGCTTATTCGCAGTTTCGAAGAAGCGGTAAAGGAAAAACAAGTAAAAACAAACACTTACCGGGTAAGGCAACAAAATGGACAGGAGTTTACGGCAGAAAGCTCAATAAAAGCAATTATGGATGAACTTGGCAATCCTTCGGCATATATAGCAATTACCCGAGACATTACTGAGAAGATTACTAAGGAAAATAAAATCGTCGAGTTGCTGGAAGAATCAAAGCGAAGGGAAGCAAATCTCAGGGATCTTATCGTAATTTCAGAATCCATTCTGAGAAATTGCAGTACTGAGACTGTTCTTGAAAGGATTCTGGGTTCATTTGAAAATATTATTCGTTCCGAATCGGGGCTTATCTGTTTAATTGGCTCTGAATGGGCAAACGACATTGCAATCTCACATTTTACAGGGAATACCTATAACAGTAAAAATAGTGTCTCAAAAAACCTGCTCAATGTATGCGAAAAAATCTGCTGTAGTAATCAAGCGGTCTACATCAACAATCTTAGGGATAGCCCGTTTGTTGATTTGATAAAGAAGATGCCTATTGAGGTACCTTCAAATGGAGCAATTATCCCCCTTAGAACAAGACAGAACGTAGTTGGCTACATAATATTAGCGAATAAACAGGGTGGCTTTAATGATAATGACCTATTAATCGCGACTTTGCTTGCTGAATTTGCTGTTATCGCTTTAGAGAACAATGCAGCCATGGAAGCACTTGCTAATAGCGAGAGGCAGATGCGCGCTATCACAGATTCTGCAAATGATGCAATTGTAATGATTGATGTAGAGGGGAAAATTTCATTCTGGAGCTCTGCTGCAGTAGAAATGTTCGGTTACACGTTTGAGGAAACTCGGGGAAAAGATTTCCATCTCATCTGTACACCTGAACGTTTCCACGCTACTTATGCAGTTGGATTTGAGGCTTTTAGAGACACGGGCAAAAGTATTACGCTGAAAAAGAACATGGAATTTGTTGCTATACGTAGAACTGGTGAAGAGTTTTGCGCCGAATTATCCCTTTCCTCATTCAAATTAGGCACAAGCTGGAATGCCGTTGGCTTGATTCGAGATATTTCAGAACGCAAAAAAACAGAAGAAAAACTACAAGAAAGCGAAGAACGCTACCGTTTCGTAGCTGAACATGCAAAAGACATAATCACGGTAACTGATGTAAACGGAACTTTCCAGTTTGTTACACCATCGATTGAGTCTGTCTTAGAAATCAAGCCTGAAGAATTAATTGGTAAAAAGAGTGTGCTGGAGTTTCTAAGCCTTCAAGACATTGTGGAATTCAACCCTAAAATGGAGCAGCTAGTCAATACAGGGGAAGTGCAGACGCTAGAACTTCATTTTGCACCTAAGGGCAGAGATGTTTGGCTTGAAGCCCGAATTAGCTTAGTTAATGATGAGTCTGGCGGCATGAAATTCATAGCCATTAGCCGTGATATTACACAACGAAAGAAAGACCATGAAGAACGTAATAAAGCGCTTGCCCAAGCGGAAATGTTGCTTGAAAAGTTAAGTGTAGTTGGCGGATTTGTTAGGCATGATATAAGAAACAAGCTTTCTCACATAACCAACACATTATATCTGAGTAAAAAATACTCCAATGATAATGTAATAATGCTAAGCCAAATGGAGCAAATAAGTTCTACCGCCAAAAGCATTCTACGCATTTTGGAATTCTCTCAAACCTATGAAGTTGTTGGAAGCCAAGGCTTAACCTGGATTAGTATACCCCAAGCAATTGTTGCAGCGCAAGGTTTGTTTTCGGGCTTAAAACACCTTCAAATAGACTTGGAAAACCTAGATTATGAGGTCCTTGCTGATTCAGCCCTAACAGAAATATTCCATAACCTCATCGATAACTCATTGAAGTATGGGCAAAACCTGACTCAGATAAAAATATCAGCTACAAATGCTGAAAACGGCGATTTGCAGATATTTTTTGAGGATAACGGCGGAGGGATCGATGCTAAAGTTAAGCCCAGTCTTTTTGAGAAGGGTGCCGGCAAAGGAACAGGTTTAGGCTTGTACCTGATTCAACGGATTTGCGATGTTTACGGCTGGAAAGTTCGGGAAAAAGGTGAGGCGGGCAGAGGTGTTTTGTTTCTTTTCGAAATCCCCCAACAGAAAGCTCGAATTGAGCAGAAAGCATGAAAGGCTCTGCTGCCGGCTATATAGAGGGGAGGGAATTCGTTTGGAGCAACAAACTCCCGCTTTAACCTTTGCGGTTAGGCGTTTGGCACAAACGTTAGTAACCCTACAGCCAAGCTCTCAAACACTTAAGCCCCAACGCCGCGAATCAACATACGCCTGCATGTGCTTGTTTTTCTTCTGCGCTTGTTTAGCCTATAAATAGAGGGGGGTCTATTCGCCAAGAGCAAAAGACCCTGCCCTTTCTTTGATCTGCTTGCATAAGTCTCCACAACCAGCCAGCAACTGCCCTTAAACGCGTTAACCAAAAAGCAGCCGCCAGCCAAGCCTGCTGGTTGTTGTTGTGTATAGAGGCTTCTCGGCAACAACAACTAAAGAAAAAATCAATAAATCCTAATCCAATCACTCAGGAAACAATTTCCTTTCACTCTGCTATCGGTTAAATGGAATAAGTTCTCCACATTTCCAGCGGTAACCATACATCCAACTATAATCAAAATAGTTCCGCATAAGACCCAACAACCCCTCATAATTCGAAAAAACAAGCGGTGTCTCCCCGAGATTCTCCTTTTCCAGAGAGGTACTCAAAAAAACCGCTTTGTTATCAATAATCGTCAAGTTGCCGCCAGTCTTATTAACAAACCTCAACTCAAACAGGGGATGAACGAAAACCGCTCCGCTTAGAAACCTCTTAGCCTGAACTATATCTTTGGGAATCTCTACAATCTGGCGTATCATTACGCCTCTATTCATAGTTCCCGTGAGATGATCATCGAAGAGCTGCCAAAGTTGAGTAAATCGTTTCCAAGTATGCATTTGATCAACTTGAGATGCGGCGGAATCAATGTATTTTCGGCTTTTGGAAATACTATACGTTTTATTAGAAGATAAAAACAGTTCACGTTTGATTTCTTTTGTTAGGTCACTTTTTTCGTGTAAGGATTCAGCGATTTCGTTAACTGAATTTTCAAGTTTCAAAACTTCTTGTTGCTTTCCTCTGACTAAAAATTGTGCAGCATCTTTTAGGGGTACTGCGCTATATTCGGAACTGCTAAGTTGCTTGACAACGAACCCTTTGTCTGTAAGAGACTTCAGGACCTCATAGAGGTGAGTTCTATGAATTCCAGAAGTCCGTGAAATAGCTGTTACTTTTGAGGATCCATTACGGGCTAGTGATAAGTAGACTCTGGCTTGCATAGAAGTTAGTCCTAGACTAACGAGTACGTTTTCCTCATTTGGTAATTCCAAACAGGTCCCTTTTCCACGTAAAACCCCATACCTTGTTTTAAAGGATTTTCCCAAATTTAATTAAATTAATAGGTCATATCAAGATTTTTTGTAAGTGCAGCATGCACGTTATACCTCTTTTAATGGCGTTTTATGGTTTGACTTGTAAGATGTTTGGCGCTCGCGTCAACCTCTGCTTTGCAATAGTGGGCAAGATGTAGGAAATAAGAATGAAGCTACCGTTCTATAGAACTATAAAACAATCAAAGAACAAAACAATAAACCAAATAGCCGCAAAACTTTTTGCAATAGCCGTAAAAGAAACCATTAATAGGCTAAAATATATGCCCGAAGCAAAGGTTATCAAAGTCAATAAATCAAAAATGATGCTCTTCCCCGAAAAAGGCGACATCAACACTGACTTGTACCTTTACCGAAAAAGAGAGCCCATCTGCACTGAATACCTGATTAATTCTGGGGTAATAAAAAAAGGTGATGTCGTTTTAGATATCGGGGCAAACATTGGCTACTATGCATTGGTTGAATCGCAACTTGTAGGACAGACTGGAAAAGTTTACGCTGTTGAACCAGTCCGCAACACCTATAAAATGTTAGAGAAGAACGTGGGTTTAAACAATTTAGCGAATGTTTCTACTTATCAATTTGCTTTCGGAGACAGAAACATGCATGCAGAAATTTTTGTCTCTAATAAATCTAACTTGTGTGCGATGAATAAGGAAGCTGTCGGTGGAGTAGTCTTAGGCGTTCAAGACGTTGCCATGATGACTGTGGATGAGTTTGTGAAAGACAAGGCGCCACCAAACCTTGTCCGCATGGATGTAGAAGGCTTTGAGTACGAAATAATTAAAGGCATGACTCAAACGCTCAAGGGTAAAACAAAGATTTTGCTTGAGTTACACACACAACCAACTTGCCTTAGGCCGGAGAAACTTGAGGAATTGCTTCAAATTCTAAAAGACAACCATTACAAAATCAAATTCATCGTTTATGAACATAAAGTTAGGGAAAATTTAGTTACACGAGTTCTACTCAGACGAGCAGGAGACCAATTGCCCATAATCGGCTCGAATATTTCAATACAACGTTTAAAAGAATTTATCCCACTCTATAGGGATTTAACAGTTGCACCCAACATTCTTTTCGAAAAAAAGGAATAAAAAAGAAAAAAGTTGTTTGTTTATTTTGGTGCAAGTTGCTTGCGTAACTCGTTGTAGGTTGCTTTGATGTCTTCGATTGAGCCTTCGTCTTCGATTGTGCTGGTGTCGCCTAGTGGTGCGCCAGTTAGGACTGCTTTGAGGAGTCTGCGCATGATTTTGCCGCTTCGGGTCTTCGGTAGTTTGGCAACGATTACAACGGCGTCTGGTGTTGCGATTGGACCGATTGTGGTTCTGACATGTTTTATAAGTTCCGCACTAAGCTCGTCTGAAGGTGTGAATCCGCTGCGAAGCACAACGAATGCTACTGGGACTTCGCCTTTAACTGCGTCTTCTTTACCCATGACTGCTGCTTCGCTGACTGCTGGGTGAGAGACTAATGCGCTTTCGAGTTCGACGGTGCCGATTCTGTGTCCCGCTACTTTTAGAACTTCATCTGCTCTGCCAAGTAACCAGAAGTACCCATCAGGGTCCCGAATAGCGTAGTCGCCGACATAATAGATTCCTGGCCATTTGCCGAAGTATGTTAGCTTAAAGCGGTCGGGGTCCTTCCAGATGGTTTGTAGCATTCCAGGCCAAGGCGACCTTATCACTAAGTACCCTTTGGTTCCTTGTGGCACTGATTGTCCTTTCTCGTCGACGATGTCAGCGTTAACTCCTGGCAAGGCAAGTGTGGCTGAACCTGGTTTTAGTGGTGTAAGTTCTATGCCTGTCGCTGGGGAAATCATGAATCCGCCTGTTTCTGTTTGCCACCAAGTGTCGATTATTGGCAGTCGTTCTTTGCCGATTACGCGGTAGTACCATTTCCATGCTTCGGGGTTTATGGCTTCGCCGACTGAACCGAGTTCGCGTAGTGTGGACAGGTCGTGTTTGTTGACCCATTCTTCACCAAATTTCATGAACATGCGGACTGCGGTTGGTGTGCCGTAGAGTATGGTGACGCCGTGGTTTTCGATCATTTGCCACCAGCGGTCTTGTGCTGGGTAGTCTGGTGTGCCTTCGAAGAGGAACGCTGTTATGCCATGACTAAGTGGCGCATAGACGTTGTAGGTGTGGCCTGTGATCCAGCCGATGTCTGCAACACACCAGTAGATGTCTTCGTCTTTGGGGTCAAATGCCCATTTAAGTGTCCAGTAAGCCCAGACGAGGTAGCCGCCTGTGCCATGTTGAACGCCTTTAGGTTTGCCTGTGGTGCCTGAAGTGTAGAGAATGAACAATGGGTCAGTTGACTTCATGCTTTCCGGTTCGACGTATGCGTTTGCGCCTGCCTGTGCCAAAGCGTCGCTGTACCAGATGTCTCGTCCTTCTTTCATTTGAACGGGTTGACCGGTGCGTTTGACGACGATGACTTTTTCGATGTTTGGCATTAAGGGGATTGCACGGTCTGCGTTGTCCTTGATTCCGACTGGTTTGCCCCTGCGGAAAGAGCCGTCAGCGGTTATGAGGATTTTTGCTCCACAGTCGTTAACTCTGTCAGCTAAAGCTTCTGCGCTAAATCCAGAGAACACTACGGTGTGGACTCCACCGATTCTTGCGGTTGCAAGCAATGCCATTGGCAATTCAGGGATAACCGGTAAGAAGACTGCCACGCGGTCCCCTTTTTTGACGCCTAGGTCTTTTAGTGCTTTTGCAAATTTGTTGACTTCACGGTAGAGCTGGTAGTAAGTGTAAGTTTTTACTTCTCCCATTTCGCCTTCCCAAATGTAGGCTAGCTTGTTTTTTCTGGGGCCTTTAATGTGCCTATCTAACGCGTTATAGGAGATGTTTAGTTCTCCATCAGCAAACCACTTAAAAAACGGCGGGTTCGAATCATCTAGTATTTGCGTTGGCGCTTTGAACCAATCAATTGCTTTGGCTTTTTCAGCCCAGAACTCGCGTGGGTTCTTAATGGAATTCTCCCATTCAGCTTGTCGGATTTGACCAGAAGAAACTTTTGCGCTGACGGGAGAATATTTCTCATTGAAGGGTAGACTTGCTTCGGACATATTCTCATCCTATATGTGCCTGAAAGGTTAAGCCCTTACTGCATATAAGTTTTTTTAAGCGCTTAATGTGAAATTGAAAACAGATATACGGTTTTTTTATGTTACTCACCAAATATGCTGCGAACATTTGGATGGAGCAAAAACACCGTATTCAAAATAAACCTTACAAGATTTTATCTAATAAAATTGTTAGGTTGTATATTGCTCATATAACAATATTGCAGCTGAAAAAATTCAATTATTGCTTGACAAAAGTGTATTTTTTTCAATCAGTAATGTTAACATATCGAGAGAATTACAGGTAACCAAAAAAATGATTATAAAGAATTAAAAAAGTGAAAAACCGAGCGTGAAGCGTAAAAAAAATAAAAAAGGAAAATTTATTTCACTGGGCAAATCGGCAAAATTGTTTTCTTGTGTGCTTCGTTTAGGACTTCTGCTATACCAAGGTATACTGCGCTAGCGCCAACGATGACACCTTCGATTCCACAGATTGTGTTGAACCATTGAGGGTTTCCAAGTAATTCACGTGTTGTAAGCAAAAAGAACAGTATCGCTAAGCTCATGAATACAAATTGCAGTGCACGGTTAGTTTTTAGAGTGCCAAAGAACATCGCTAATGTGAAGATTCCCCACATGAAGAAGTATGCAGCCATGGCAGCGTTGTCGGGTCCTGCAAACGATGTTAAGCCAGGTAAAATGAGTAACGCTACAAGAGACCACCAGAATAGGCCATAAGAGCTGAAGGCGACCATGCCAAAGGTGTTTCCGTTTCGGTATTCCATTATGCCAACGATGACTTGTGCTAAGCCACCGTAAGCTATGCCCATGGCCAGAATCATTGTGTTAAGCTCGAATAAGCCAGCATTGTGTAGATTTAGAAGCACTGTTGTTAAGCCGAAGCCTAAGAGTCCAAGAGGTGCGGGATTTGCTAATTTAGTTATCAATTTATCGCTCATTTTTTATTGCCCCTCACGTATGAGGTTAGACCTGTTTTTAGCTGGTTTTGATTATAAGGCTTGCTATCTGACCATACAAAATTTAGATTAAATTTCGAAAAAATGAAAAATAAAGAAAATGTTGGGTTTCACTTGGAGAGTGACTATTTTCCTCGTGAAGTAGCCCATTTGCCAATTTCCAGTATAGCAAAGACTATACCGCCATACAGCGCTGCAATGCCCCAATCGATTAGTTCGGGCATGTGCACGTCAAAGAGTGCTTGTAGCCCTGGGACATATAGGATTACTAGTTGCAGCCCAAATGAGGCAAGTATAGCAACCCAAAGCCACTTGTTCTTAAAGATCCCAACCTTGAATACTGGATACTTTAGCGAGCGCATACTGAGGGCTATGACTAGCTCCATTACGATCATAGCGGTTAGCAGTTGTGTTCTGGCTTCAAGCAGATGGAATTCGCTTGTCCAAGGTAGGTGCGAGAAGAAAGCAATCAGCAGCATCGCTGTCATGATTATTGGCATTACGGTTAGGTATGTCTTGACGTCTCGGCTAAAGATGCTCTTGTTTGGTTTTCGTGGTTTACGATCCATTAAGTCAGGGTCGCCTGGATCAACGCCTAGTGCGATGGCTGGCAAGCCGTCTGTGACTAAGTTCATCCATAGCAACTGTACAGCTGTCAAAGCGATTGCTGCTTCACTGACTGCAGTTACGTCTGAACCCGGTGAAAGCCAAGCTGCAAGATATGGCACGCTAACGACTGCGAAGAACATTACCAAGATTTCCATGATGTTACATTGCAGCAGATATGTCAGGTACTTCTTGATGTTTTCAAAGATTTCACGGCCTTCCTTAACTGCTTTAACTATGCTGGCAAAGTTGTCGTCGGCTAGAACCATGTCTGCGGCTTCTTTGGAAACTTCTGTGCCGCTGATGCCCATGGCGACGCCGATGTCACTCATTTTAAGTGCTGGGGCATCGTTAACGCCGTCGCCGGTCATTGCGACAACTTGGTCTTTTTGTTTCCAAGCTTTCACAATGCGAACTTTATGTTCGGGAGCAACTCGGGCGTAAATTACCACATGCTCAACTACATCCGCTAGTTGTTCATCAGTCATCTTTTCAAGTTCTTGTCCTGTGAGCACTTGGGTTTCGATGTGGTTTTCCTCTAAGAGTTTAAGTTCTTTGCCGACTGCGATGGCGGTTAATTTGTGGTCACCTGTGATCATGACGACGCGTATGCCTGCTTTCTTGCATACTTCAATGGCATCTTTTACTTCAGTGCGTGGGGGGTCAAGCATGCTCATGATGCCGACGAAGACAAAGTCTTTCTCCATGTCTTCAGTAAATTCGTCGTTGCTGTCGGGAAGTTCCTTGTAGGCGAAAGCGAGGTTTCGTAGCGCCTGCAGTGCTAGTGTTTCGGTGACTTTGAAGTGGCTTGTTTGGCTGTCTTTGGTGAATGGTTGTACTTTGCCGTCGATGATGATTTTGCTGCAGCGTTCGATTACCATTTCAGGTGCGCCTTTCATGTAAGCCATTTTCTTGCCAGCTACAGTGTGAATTGTAGTCATGCGTTTGCGTTCAGAAGAGAACGGCACTTCGAAGATGCGAGGTTCAGCTATGTCAAGTTCTTCTTTGCGCATATCGGCTTTTTCAGCTGCAACAACTAATGCGCCTTCTGTTGGGTCGCCTTTGACTATCCATTTGCTGGTTTTGCTGTCCTGTTCAAGGCCTGAATCGTTACATAGTACTGCGGCTTTGAGCAAAGTTTTGAGGCTTTCGTCAGGGGTTACTTTTTTGTCGTTAACTTGGAATTCGCCTTCTGGCGCATAACCGATTCCCGTGACTTTGATGGTTTGGCCGTTGACGTAGATGCTTCTAACGGTCATTTCACCTTTAGTCATGGTGCCTGTTTTGTCGCTGCATATAACGCTGCAGCTTCCAAGCGTCTCCACTGCTGGCAGGCGTTTGACGATGGCGTTGCCTTTTGCCATGCGGTACATGCCGATGGCGAGGGCACCTGTAACTATTGCGGGCAATGCTTCAGGCACGGCTGCAACGGCTAAACTGACAGCCCACAGAAGCATTTCTACAGGTGGGCGGCCTTCAATAACTATGCCCACGATGCCCACGCTTGCTGCAACGGTAATGCACATAATGCCCAGCCATTTTCCAACACCCGCTAAACGTTTTTCTAAGGGTGTCTTTTCGGTTGGTGCAGATTGTACCATCTGGGCGATTTTACCGAATTCAGTAGTCATGCCCGTGTTAGTCACTACGGCTTTGCCTCTGCCATAAACGACGACTGTTCCAGTATAGACCATGTTGTCGCGGTCGTTTAGCTGGGTCTGTTCCGGCAGGGTTTGAGAGGACTTCTTTACAGGGTTAGATTCACCGGTTAGGGGAGCCTCATCATTTTTCATTGTAAAAGCTTCAATTAGCCTACCGTCTGCTGGAACTTTATCGCCGGCATATAGAAGCACAATATCGCCGGGTACGAGTTCAGCAGCGGGGATTCGGCATTCTCTGCCATCCCGCAGAACACTGGCGGTTGGCGCCGTCATTTTTTTGAGGGCTTCAACTGCTTTTTCGCTTCGGAACTCTTGAGTGAAACCTAAAGCTGCGCTGGCAAAAACGATGATTAGGATTATTGCGGCATCGGTGTATTCGCCTACAGCAATCGAGAGGCCCGTTGCTATGAGCAGGATAATCATGAGTATATCGGTGAATTGTCCTGCGAGGATTTTGAATGGGGAGGTGCCTTTTTCCTTTTTGAGTTCGTTTGGCCCGTATGTTACTAGACGTTCTTTGGCTTCTTGGCTAGTTAATCCATTGGTAGTCACTTTTAATTCTGTCAATACGGATTCAGGTGTTTCACTATGCCAGACTTTAGTCAAATAGCTCCCTCGTTTCCAATACTACGTTAAAATCAAGTATATAGGTGTTTCACACATTTCGATATAAAATTGACAAAAAACCAGCCTAAACCCGAACTAATTGGATGAATGGCCACATTAACAAGTATTTACTGGACGATGATGCAAAAAGACGGCGGAACATCAAACCCATGCCTATTAGTCAAGGAAATTATTCGGTCAGTTCAACCAAAGAACCCTCAGGACGCCTCCTATTATAATCTCGGCTATGCACAAAAAGCAACAGGCCCCCAATAACAAGCGTCACCAGACTCAAGCCATAAAGTAACCAAGTAAAAATTGGCCCATAACCCATGATTTGCTTTTGCCATTCCCAAGGAAAATTAGCGGCAGTCTGAAGCGGCCAAGCACCCAGCACCACATAAGCAAAACCGAACACAACCAACAAAACCGCTATACGCTCACTATCACCTGTCAAACCAAAACGCAACGCATGCAAACTGTAAACGCATAACATTACCGAACCAATGAGTAAGGCTGGCAAGCTTGTAACAAAGAAAATAGGGCTAACATAGCTTCGTGGAATCACAGAAGAAACCGCCGAGGGTGCGCATTGAACTACATCTTTACCCCAATCAATTGGTGACCAACCAGTGCTTATTACCGCCAAGAGGTAGAAGGCGCCATATGCTGCCAAGAGCACACCCAGAGATACCCAGTGGTTTTTAACATAACTTGCAATGCGGTTTAATGTGCTTGGCCTCGGGTTCATTTGCAGCTCTGTTCTCGTGGCTACTTCTACTGTTTGTTTCCATATATTACTTTTCAACGTAACCCCAAACCAGCACTTCTTTTGCTTGGGGGTTAGCAAAAAGTACTAAAGCCCCAAAATCACAATCTAGAAGTGGTTGCAGCTTTTATGAAGTACGAAACAGCACTCCTAAGCGTAATTCCCAGAACGCCTAACATAGTAAGCTATCGTTTTCCAAGACCCCAAGGACTCGAGTATAAACCTGGACAATTCTTCTTTGTCAACCTGAAATGGAACGACAAAGAAATCAGCCATCACTTCAGCTTCAGCAGCAGCCCCACCGAAAAAGACCACATAGAATTCACCAAGAAATTAAGCGACAGCGAATACTCCGCAGCCCTCAAAGCAGCAAAGGCCGGCGACTGGGCGAAAATCGATGGCCCCTATGGACAATTCACGTTCGAAGGTGAATACCCCAAAATCGCATTGTTGGGCGGCGGCATAGGCATCACCCCGTTTATGAGCATATGCAGAAACGCCACTGACAAAGGCTTGGGCAACCGTATTGTGCTGTTTTATGGTTGCCGAACACCCAACGACATCGTTTTCAGGCGGGAATTTGAAGAATTAGCCCAGAAA
Source organism: uncultured archaeon (assembly GCA_963782915.1). Taxonomy (GTDB): domain Archaea; phylum Thermoproteota; class Bathyarchaeia; order Bathyarchaeales; family Bathycorpusculaceae; genus Bathycorpusculum. Next base: position 97,357 of record CAWALK010000015.1, on the reverse strand, counting down.
AACAGCAACCTCAAAATCGCTTTCACCGTAAACGAAGCTACACCCGACTGGAAAGGCACAGTCGGCACCATCAACGCAGATATGATACAAAAAGAATTGCCAGATTACAAGGACTATTTGTTTTTTGCTTGTGGTCCGCCGCCGATGGTTAAGGCGATGCAGGCGATGATGGATAGTTTGGGTTTGCCAAAGGAAAAGCTGAAGCTGGAATACTTCACGGGCTACACCTAAATCGTTTTGTTTAAACTTTAAAAACTTGGGGATTCAATAGCTTGGTAGAGAAAGCTTGAACCCCAAAGAGTATATCAGGTGGATTCCTGAACAGGTCAAACTTGCGATTCTAATCGTTTTAGCAGCCAAAATCTTAGTTCTCGCAATAGGTTACACTGTAACCTACCTTAACAACGGCGCCGCCCCGCCCACCTCAGTCTTCAACAGCTTGTTTCATTATTGGGATTCCTCAAACTACGTCAACATCGCCCAAAACGGATACGTGAACGTCGGCAACGACGCTAACTTTATCGTTTTCTTCCCCCTCTACCCCTTGCTCATTAGAGCCATCACATTCGATTTTGCTTATGGCAACATTTCGGCGTTAATAATCGCCAACGCCTGCAGCCTAATCGCTTTTCTTTACCTCTACAAGCTCACGAAACTGGAATTCAATTCAGGCGCCGCGGTGAAGGCTGTGTTGTTCTTGAGTGTTTTTCCAACCGCTTACTTTCTGTCAGCGCCATATACGGAGGGGCTCTTTTTTGCGTTGATAATCGCCTGTTTCTATTATGCACGAATCGGCAAATGGTGGCTGGTGGGTTTGCTTAGTTTCTTGGGGGCCCTAACGCGGCTTGCGGGGTTACTGATGCTGCCAGTGCTTCTTTTGGAGTATTTTCATCAAACTGGTTGGAAACCAAAGAAAATAAGGCTAAACGTTGCTTTCGCATTTTCTGCGTTGGCTGGTTTTCTGATCTATTTAGGCATCAACCAATCCGTCACGGGAAACCCCTTTACATTCATGACCATAGAAGCCACCCATTGGAATAACACTTTTGATCCATGGACAGGTTTAACTCGGGCTTGGTATTGGGCAGGAACAGGCGAATTCGCAAACAACCTAACCATCGGCGCAGCACCCATCGCATTCGCAGTGTTTGGGCTTGTAATGATTGGGGTGGGTGTTTGGAAGCGACTGCGGCCTTCTTACCTTCTTTATATGTTCCTTACTTGGGGGTTGGCGGTTTCGACTTCTTGGTGGATAAGTGTTCCGCGTTATATCATGGCGATGTTTCCGATGTTCATGCTGCTTGGTGCATTAACAAAGAGAAAAGCAGTTAATGTTGTTCTTGTAGCTGTCTCTGTGGCTTGGCTTTGCTTTTTTACGATGCTTTTTGCGTTGGGCTGGTGGGCATTCTAAAACTAAAAAAATAAAGTAAGAAAAGAAGTTTAGGGGTAGAATCGACGTGTGGTTCTTGGGAACGGAATCGCATCGATGATGTTGTCTAAATCAAGCATCCAAACCAGCAACCGCTCCAAACCCATGCCGAAGCCGACGTGTGGGACTGTTCCGTAGCGTCTTAGGTCAAGGTACCATTCGTATTCTTCAGGTTTCAAACCCTGATCCTTCATGCGTTGGATGAGGATTTCTTTGTCTTCTTCTCTTTGTCCGCCTGTGCTGATTTCGCCGATTCTTGGAACCATCATGTCTACGGACATGGCGATTTCTGGGTGGTCGCGGTAGGTTTTGCAGTAGAACGCTTTGATGGCGGTTGGGTAATCATAGACGAAGAATGGTTTGCCGAAGTCTTCTGCCAGCACCTTTTCGTCTTCATAGCCTAAGTCTGCGCCCCAGTCTAATGCTGGGTTTTTGGTTTTTAGGCGTTCGATGGCTTCTTTGTAGGTGATTCTTGGGAATGGTGCTTGTACGGCTTTTAGTTTCTCGATGTCTGCGCCGAGTTCTTTGAATTCTGCTTGGCAGCGTTCACTGATGGCTTTGCAGACATATGACATGAGGCCTTCTTCGAATTTCATGAGTTCTTCCATGTTTGAGAAGGGCCATTCGCCTTCGATGTGCCAGTACTCGGTTAAGTGGCGTATGGTGCGGCTTTTTTCTGCACGGAAAGAGGGTGCGATGCAGTAGACGTTTTCTAGTGAGTAGATGAGTATTTCGAGGTAGAGTTGGCTGCTTTGTGTTAGGTAGAGGTCTTGTTCGAAGTATTTTAGGCCGAAAAGTGTTGAGCCGCCTTCTACTGCTGCTGAGATGAACATGGGCGGTGAAACTTCGGTGTATTTCTGTTGTTCGAAGTATTCGCGGGCTGCTTTTAGGGTTTCAGCTCTGACTTTCATGACGAGGTTCATTTTTCTGCTGCGTAGCCAGAGGTGGCGCATGTCGCGGATGAATTCTTCGCTTTTGTCTTTGCTGATGGGGAAGTTTTCGGCTATGCCAATTATTTCTATGGCTTCTGCGCCGATTTCGAATCCGCCTGGTGCACGTGTGTCTTCTCGTGCTGTTCCTTCTAGGGAGAGTGAGGATTCGATGGTTAATTTTTGGGCTTCATTCCAGCAGGGACTGTCTTTTTTGATGGTTGATTGGATTACTCCTGTTGAGTCTCTGATAACTAGGAATATGAGTGCTTTTCCTTCGCGTTTGCGGTATACCCAGCCGCGAACGGTGACTTTTTGGTCCTTGCAGTTGCCTTCTAATATTTGGCTTATCTTTACCAGTGCCATGTGCATCAACTGTTTGCTGATATACTCTTCTTCCAGCCTAAATGCCTATCGATGCAGCTTTTTCTGATTTTTCTTCAAGAAAGCATTAACTTGCCCGTGCCGCTTTGGAAAAATAGTGTTGAATAAAATAGGGACTCCTGTTATGTAGATAGGTCCATATTTTGTAATATACGAAAGTTTTAAGTGGACTTCAAATAAAATAAGCTACTCAGTCAGGAGTTGGGACTCCTGAATTTGGGCAGGCAAAAAAGTATGCAAGAAGATTTAGTTGAAAAAATGACGAATTTTGGTTTTACCATAAATCAAGCGAAGGTATACCTCAGTATCGTTCAAGCAGGGAAAACTGGGGTAGGAAGAATCTCAAAGAACACTCAGCTACACAGACAAGACATCTACAAATTGTTACCTAAGCTTGAGAAAATGGGGCTAATAACCAGAACCATCGATAAACCCTTCATGATTGAGGCATTACCCGTCAAAAAAGCGTTAGAAAGCATAATTCTGAAAGAAAAAGAAAAATCCGACCAACGAATCACTCAACTGGAAAAAAACCTTAACGAATTGTCAGAGACAATCCAGCAACAGCCAGAAAGCAAGGAGGACGCACGATTCACCCTTCTAACAACCGACGAAGCAATCCTGAACCGTAGCGAACAAAGCTTCAAAAGAAGAACAAAAAACCTCATGGTAGTTACAACCATAGAACAAATAAAAACACCAGCCATCCACGCTTTTCGAGCTTACACGCAAATAATTGAAAACGGCAATGCAAAATTACGTTTAATTATAGTGGGCTCTGAGGGTAAGGATGAGGCTATGCAAATCGCTGAAAAGATTGCTCCCCGAAACGGATCTTATAAAGTAAAATTGATTGATAGGTGTGCCTGTAAAAATTACCAGTTGATAGATGACAAAGAGGTTTGGATTGCAACACAGCAGAAAACACAGGCGGGTTACCCAAGTATCCTTTGGACAAATGACACTAACATAGTTGGGGCTTACCGCGAAAACTTTAATGAAACATGGAACAGTTCCAGAGCAGTCACAGTATATCGAATGCCCATAGTAAAAGAAGAAAAAGAGGGATTACTGGAAAAAGTAATGGTTAATCCCATTGCTGCCCACGTTTAGGCTTCTCTTACTTTGGGTTCATGAACACGCCAGAGCACAAAAAGCGACAAAGGCAGCATAGTAACCGCTAATAGCAGAAACGGCAGCTGAGGCGAAACATACACATAGATAACGCCGATGACAATCTGCAGAATAGCCTGCATTAAGAACATGAAGAATTGTAGGCAACCTGTAGCGGTTCCTCTGAGGTTTCTTGGAACCAAATCGCCCATCAGCACTTGGTAGCTGTTTAGCTGTAATAGGTTGCCTAATCCAAAGAAGAAGAATGCAAGCAAAAGCATGTTAAAGTCAGCATTGATGAAAAGCAACATACCAGGGATATAGAGCAGGTAACCCAGTATGAGGAAGCGTTTTCTTCCCAAAGCATCCATACTAAAACCAGCAAGTATTGCGGGAATCGCAATGGTTAGGTACCTAAAGGTCATTACAAGCGCCCACTGCTCAAGGGACATACTGAGAACCGAAGTTGCGTAGACAACAAAGTATGTTGCACAACTAACCACCAACCCATTTACGACGATTATGGCTAAGAAAAGGTTGAAGGCTGATTTTGGGACTTTTCGCCAGACGCAGATGCCCTCTTTGACTGCTTTTGGATAGCTGCGTAGAGCGTCAACGAAGCTGAACTTCGCTTTTTGGCCAGCTGGTGGCAGGGTTTCTGTTAATCTAAATCGTAAAATAGCGATGGCAAAGTATGCGGTAGCGGTTAATGTGTAGGCTATGCGCATTCCGAAATCGAAGTTGAAGGTAGCTACAAGGTACTGGGCGATTAATGGGGCAGGCAACAGAACCAACGTTGTAACTACCGATTGGAAACTAAAACCAGCCCCTCTATTTTGGGACGGTAAGGAATCAATTACCATCGCCATCAAGGCTGGTCCATAGATTGAACAGAAGTTCTGCACAAGCAAACCAATCAGAATGAATTCCCATGAGGGGGCAAAAATAAAGAATAAGCTGCCGATGGCCATTCCAAAGGTCATGGTGACAATAAGCCATCGTCTACCATGTTTGTCGGCTAAGTAGCCGCCTGGAAACTGGACTAAAGCCACTGCGATTGAGCCTGCGAAGCCCATTGCTGCGAGCATTAATTCGTTGGCTCCAAGATGAAGATAATATAGGCTGGCGTAGGTGTCTGGGATAGGCTGCGCGGAGAACATGATTATCCAGCTTACAGTTATTAGTAGAAAGTTGCCTCTTAGAACCGCTTGGTCTCCACGGAAAAGCCCCGAAAACTTCATCGCTTAAAACTTAACTGGGAATTATTTAAGTCACGCCCGAAAAAAGCGTTAGCTGCAACATTAAATAATCGTTTTAGCCCACAATTCTTAAATCGCCCTTGCAGCGAGCTTAGATAGATTGGAATATGCAATTTAATCTTGAAGGGCAAGCAAAGCTTAAGGCATTAAAAATTTCTGCCGTAGCAATCTTTAGTGTCGTAATCGTTGAAGTAACCATAGGCGCATATGTTAACAGTTTAGCCATCATAAGCGACGGCTTACATGCTTTGCTGGATGCTCTTTCAAGTGTAATGTTATTCTTTGCGGTACGTGCTTCACTTAAACCTGCAGATGAGGAGCACACTTATGGTCATGAAAAATTCGAGGCTATAGGCGGATTAATCGGTGGCATCGTACTGATTGCGGTTGCCTGTATAATCTTCTATGAAGCTGCACTCAGACTCATATCCGGAGCAACACTTGAAGGCGGCATAGAATACACTGGTTTCGCAGCAATAGCTTACGCACTCATCATCGCATCACTAAGAGTAACTGTTTTCAAGAAAAACCAGCACACCGAAAGCCAATCTATGAAAGCTGGATTCTACGACGCAATCGCCGACCTTGGCTCAACAATCATTGCTCTAATCGGTTTCGGCCTCGCACTATTGGGCTTCATTGGAGCAGACGCTTTCGCATCAATCTTCCTAGGTTGCATGCTCACATACTTGAGCCTCAAACTAGCAAAATCCAGCGTCATGGAACTAAGTGACACCGCCTCAAAAGAAATTGTTGCCAATACCCGAAAAGCCATCCTATCATGTGAAGGAGTTGTAAAAATCGTAAACCTGAAGCTTCGCAAGGTTGGCACCAAAGTTTTTGTTGATGCGTCAGTTCAAGTTCCCAACGGCATGGGCTTGGAAGATGCACATTCCTTAGCCTCCAAAATCGAAGCATGCCTAAAGGATAACTTCGGCAATGTTGATGCAACCATCCATGTTGAACCTTCGGATAAGGAGAAGAAACTGCAAAACGAAGTAATCAAGTTGGCAACTATCGAGGGCGTTAAAGAGGTCCATGAAGTCTCTACCAGCTTAGTTGGCGGCAAACTCTACATCACCCTACATGCATACGTTAACCCAGAGTTGTCAGTGGAAGAAGCCCACAAAATCGCTGAGACAATCGAACAAAAGATAAAACTAGCGATTAAGCCGCTTGAAAACATCACTGTACACGTTGAACCATCAGGCGAAGCCATACCGGCAGAACAATTCAACGAAACAAAACTGCAAAAAGTCGTCAACGACGCCGCAAAGAGCATCGGCGGAAACCTGCAGATCAGGAAAGTATTGACTTATGCGGCAGAGGGCAAACGCTACATCAACATTGACTGCTGCTTCACAAAACAGGTCCAAATAAAAGAAGCTCACCGTTTAGCCTCTGCGCTCGAGAAAGAAACCAAAGAGCACTTCGCCAATACAGTGGTAACAGTGCATATAGAGCCCAAATGCAATTAATCACTTCTTTTTTCGGCGTTTAGATGCGCTACAACCTTTACCACGTCGGGTACGTCTCGTCGACACTACAGAAAACAAGTACCCAACTGAAAAAGCCAAAGAAGAACTAAAGAATATACGCCGATGAAACCCTACGACTGTAAGTGGCTCGGGCGGTTTTCAGGCAAGTAGCTTGAGTGTCCCTCGATAACTATTGCATTATCGGGCATACTTCTTGGCTGGTTGAAGGGCGTTAACCGTGTTGTACGTTACAAGATAGAATTTAAGAGGTTAATGTGAATTTTAGTCCTTGGCTAATTTTATCGGTTTTAAGAGGTAAAAACATGGTATCACAAAAACCTTCAACCCTTTTCGGTATCTTTTTAATATTGATCTGTATCTCAATTATAATCGTTCCATTATCGACAAACTTGCTTTCCCAAGCAGATACCACAGTTCTATTTTCAGATGACTTTGAAACGGGGAACCTATCAAAATGGAACGACAGAAACGGTAACCCAACAGTTAGCACCACCTACAAGCATAGCGGAAATTATGCTTGCAGAGGACAATACTCTTTCTACGAACCAGTCTATGTCTTCCCATCAAGCCAAAATGAGGTATACCTCGAAGTTTGGCATCGTTACACTGCGCTACCGTATGGAGTAGAAGGCTCATATGTTGAAACAGGTGCATTAGTTGTTGGAAATCCATTCATTTCTACAGACGCTGAAGTAATCGCCAATTCTGGAATATTCTACAACAATGGAGCGTACAAATGGGTTTTTTGGTATGAAGATAGCAAGAGCGGCGGACGATTTTTCGTTACGTCGCCAACACCTGCACCAAATACATGGTTCAAGCTTTCGTTATACGCAAAAGTCGATAGTGTAAACGGCACCTATGTGTTTTCAGTTAATGATGCTAATACCCAAATTATCACTGGTGTGAATAATGCAATTTTTAATAACAAATTCGGCTCGCATGGCATCGATAGGTTCGCTGTTGCATATGGTGAAGGTCGGAATTTTGCTGGAGAGGTTTGGGCTGACGATGTAGTTGTTTACAACTATTTTGCTCTATCAAATCCAGTCTCGACGGCTACCCCAACAGCGACTCCAACACCTACCGCTACCCCACTCCCAACAGTAACCCCAATACCCACTCCAACACCAGCAGCAACGCCTCCACCGACATCAAAGCCATTAACACGTGCTGTAGAGATTGAATCAAACGCCACCAACGTAACAGCCTTTCAACTTACAACGGCAGGGAAATTATCAGTCTCAATTACCAAAAACGGCGGATTAAACAGCGTCGAAGCAACTATAAGCAAAACAACTCTACCGAGCATAACCTCTCTAACCTTCTATATCAACAACATGAAAAGAATATACACATACACAAGCACTCCCGATTCATGGATAGTAACAGCGAATATAACCTAATTCTCCCCGGTTTTGGGGTATGTTATTTTGTTAGAATTTGAAACTCAAGCCGCAGGCGTTTTCTACGTTGGGGATGGTTTGGTGCGGCAGATTAGATGTGAACCTTGAACGCCATAAGGAGCTGCTGGTAGAAAACGCCTCAACCAGCCTGCAACCCAAACCAAACGCAGACATCAAAACAGAGTCGCCTACCAAGTCCACAGGAAGAAGAAGGGTATAGGAGCCTGCGCCATTATCTTCTACTAGAAAAACAGAAAACAACGAGATAGGCAGAATACGAAAAGGTTCTTGAAAGTTAAAAAAAATAAAAAAAGAAAGATAGATTGATTTTTAGTTGCTTATGGATGTTTTCTTTGTGCAAGCACTATGATTGCGCCGACAACAATGATAGTAACGATTATGCCGATGATGCCTGGTAGGAAGTACTGGTCAACCATTGAAGCTTGTGCCGGAGTTGCTGTTGGAGATGCTGCTGGTGCGTTAACTACGCTCATCACGTTCTCTGCTGATGATGCATAATATGATGCTGAGCCGCCGAAGCTTGCGTAGATTCTGTACATGCCTGAGATTTCTGGTGTGTATGTTAAGGCGAATATGCCTTTGGCGTCACTTGTTGCTTGGCCGATGGTTACATAGTTTCCGTTGGGGTCAACTGCGCTTAGGGTGACTGTTACGCCTGATGCGTTGGTTGGAAGTGGTTGCTGTTGATAGACGTATTCCATCCATGCAGTTTGGCTTTGTTCAGATACTGCCGGAACACCGTCTGGGAAGCGTGCTGCCTGTTGTTTCTGAGTTGTGCCTGCTGATATGTCCATGACTGTGCCTTGGATTAGGACGCTGTTGCCTTGTTGGATAACGTTGTTTTGGATGTCGATTTCTGTTTGTGTTGGGCCTTTGCCTGTTGCGTAGATTTGGCCGTCGTATGCATTGGCGAATACCATGTATCCGTCTGCTATGGCGATTGGTGCGTTGGATGTGCCTAAGCCTGATGCGGACCAGTCAAGAAGTGTCCAGAGTTCTGCTCCGTTGGATGCGTTGATTGCTCGTGCTCTGTATCCTTGGTAGAGTGGTGTGTTGGGTGAGTGTTCGCCTGACATGGTGTAGACGATGCCGTTTGCGAATCCTGCGATGTGGGTTGGATAGTTACCCCATGGTGTGTTTAATCCGGTGTTTGTGCTGTTGCCTTCGCCGCCGTTGCCGTATGTCCAGAGTAATTCTCCGTTGGTCATTGAGTAGCAGTATAGGACTCCGCCGTAACCTGCAACGTAGAGGTTGCCGTATGCCGGTAGACCTTCACGTCCACTGTAGTATTGGAACTGTGGTGGCATAGATGGGCCGACTGGACCGAAGACTTTTTCGCCAGTGTCTAAGCTGTATGCTAAGCGTTGTCCGGTTTCGAATCTGGTGGTTGTGAATTCGCGTGTGACTGGGTCGATGGGTTGCATTGAGAGCATTTCGGTTTGGTTGCCTTCTGGGGCTGCATAGTTTTTGAGCCAGAGTAATGATCCGCGTGATGCTGCTTTGTCGCTAAGTGCCCACATTGTCCATGGGTTAGCGTTTGGGTTTGGCTGTGAAACTAAACCGATGCTGCTGCTTCTTCCGAGGATTATGTCGCCTGGGAGAACGCCGACGATGGCTGGTGCTGTGCTGCCTGCTAGGCTTGAGGTAAGGGTTGTGTTGGATGAGTAACATGCTGCTTTGCCTGCGTCGATAACTACGCCGGTGCCTACTGTGCCGTTGGTGACAGTTGAGCCGCCGTTTGGCCAGCCTGGTTCATTGTTGATTGTTGATTGGCTAAGGATGGCTGCTGTGCTGTTCCAAACTGCTACCCAGCCTTTGTTTGTGGCTGTGTTATAGTTTAGTACATAGCGTAGTATGTCGCCGGTGTTGGTGGTTACTTCTGTGCCTGATGGAACGTTGGTGAGGTTCATTATCCATTGTTTGTTTGCTGCGTTATAGCCAATCCAAGTAGAGCCTGAAACTTGCCATAGAATGCCGCCGATCATACCGTGTTGGTTTGCGGATTCGAATGAAACCAGTGAAGCTTTAGTTGGGAAGAAGGTGTTGCTTGTCCAGAGTGTTTGGCCAGTGGTTAAGTCAACTGCGACCATTTGTCCGTTGTTTCCTGTTTCGCCGTTTGGTTCTTGGTAGTATAGTACGCCTTGCATGATGATTGGGTTGCCGAATCTTGTGTTGTATGAGAAGCCACTGTAGTATGTTGGTGCGGTGAGTTGGTCTTGGCCGTATTGTGTGGTTATGTCGCCTGTTAAGCCGCCGTATTCGAGAGCTTTTGTCCAGACGATGTGTGCACTCTCAGGTGATAGGCCGTTCTTTTGCCAGAGGTCAGCTGTTGATGCGCCTGCTAGCCAGTTTGAGCCTATGCTTGACCATAGGTGGTTTTGGCCAAAGATTGGTCGTGCCCAGTACTCAGTGGGTAATGGGATTGCTGATAAGCCTGCTACTGGTTCCTGCTGTACTGTTAGTGTGGCTGATGCGCTGCTTGCTGTGTAGGTATCGTTATTGTATTGGCCGCCGGCTGTGCCGAATTGGTAGACTTGGCCTGGGAAGTTGAAGTAGAGGTTGTATGTGCCTACTTGGTCTGGTGTGAATTGGAAGTACTGTGAAGAAGTTGTGTCTGTAACTGTTGGGTAGATTTTTTCTGTTTTTGTTCCGTCGGGTGCTACAATGGTTAAGTTGTAGTTTTGGAAGCGGATGTTGTTGGTGATGCCTGCGCCCTGAATGACGGTGTCTAGCCAAAAGACGATGTTTGACTGTTGACCGACGCCGATTGGGTTTGGCGCTGCGCTGATGTAGGCAAACGTTGTGATTTGCCATGCGGGAGTGTGCGCCTGTGTGTTTGGTGCGATTGATAGTCCAATTGAGGCTGCTAAAAGAGCAATTACTATAATTGCTGCAATTTTATTCGTTAATAATTTCATTTTTTCTTCTCCTAAATTGTACCACAAACAATTGAACACCGCCTACTTAAAATTTTTTATTTAATAGAAAAAGACCTATCACTTAATTTTATAGCAACATTCAATAAAACTAATACCGAAATACCCTTCACTACAAGATAGCTGCCGAGAGGTCACATGGTTACCATCCCATCGCTCAGCCACTTCATTTAAGTTATCGCTGTAATCGCTCAAAGTGTTTCATTGGACTGTTTCATTTCTGTTTCAGTCAACATCCAAACCGCCCGAAGCCCAATGTGTAAGTTGAGGCAAAACAAAATGAAAACAAAATTAATCTTAGCAATAATTGCCGTCGCCCTGGTTGCGGCGGCACTAGTAGGCGTGTCGGCAGCCCAGTACGTCGGCGCCCAAAACACAACCAACCCAACCCTAACCCAAACGGTACCCCTATGCGCTAACAGCACCGGTGTAGTTCCGCCTTACTGCATCAACGCCACAACCGGCCAACCATACTGCATCAACAACGGTACATACGCAGGTTACTGCTACAATGGCAACGGCTACGAGGGTGGCTACTGCCAAAACGGCGGCTGCAACGGATACGGCTACGGAGCCAACGCACAAAACCAGAACCAATACGGCTGGGGCATGATGAGCCAAACCGCAAATGGCTACGGAATGGGACGATGCCGCTAAACGATACTTGTCTCTTTTATAAGTTGGATTGAGACGAAGTCGGGTTTGCTGAGGCTTCTGTAGCAACTTTATCCATAGTTTAGGAGAAGAAAAAAATACAAACCAGAAATCCACAATGATTGCAAACATCGATAAATTCCCAACCAGAAGCCTTCTCAGCCCCAGCTTAAACCCCAAATTCAGACTAAAAAAGGGAGGGAAAATACTTCCCTGATTTTTCACTTATGCTTTCTTTTTTATTGCCATCAGCAAAACAATGCCCACAATAGCTATTGCTACAATTATCGCAATTACTGCGGGGACAAAGTATGCTTCAACAAATGATGTTGAGGTATCAGCTGAAGATGTTGTTTGTGGTTGCGTTGTTACTTCAGTTATGCCCACGGCGGTTTGGGCTGTTGAGCCATAGTATGAGTTTGTGCCTGCGAAACTTGCGATAACTGTGTGCTTGCCAGGTATTTCAGGTGTCCATAGGTAGCTAAATGCTCCGTTAGAATCGCTTGTGGTGGTGCCTATTGTTCCGTAGTTTCCGTTTGCATCTATCACTATTAGAGTGACTGGTACACCGGTAGCGTTTGTGGGTCTTTGGAATTGCATGTAGACGTATTTCATCCAGTCGTTCATGCTATCGTCTGAGACTGCTGCTACACCGTTGGGGAATCTTGCTGTTACTCGGTCGTCTTTTGTACCTGCTGCAATGTCTGTGACTGTACCCTCGATTAGGATGCTGTCGCCAAATACTGTTGTTTTCGGTGAGGCTGAGATGGTTGTTTGGCTTGGTCCTTTGCCGATTGAGTAGATTTGGTTGTCGTATGTGTTAAAGAGAGTAATTATGCCATCTGCGATTGCTGCTTGCCCTGCCCAACGTGGTTGACGGAATGCACCATCAATTCTGAAAACAACTGTGCCATTTTCTGCGTCGAGTGCCATGAATGGTCCGTCTCTTGGTAATGGTTGGTTAGCTGAGTGTTCTGCTTGTGCTAAGTAGACTTTGCCGTCTGTGATGAACATCAGTGCCATTGGCCAGTTGTTACTCCATAGAACTTCTGAACCACCGTAGGGTTCTGTGACTGTGTAGTTCCAAACGACATTACCTGTTTTTAGGTCGTATGCATGTACTTCTCCACCGTATCCTGTCGAGTAAAGTTTACCGTATGCAATGTTGCTTTGTAGGCCAAATGTTTGTAGGTAGTATTCTGGTTCGGTTGGTCCCCAGATTTGTTCGCCTGTGTCCATGTTGAAGCCGAAGCGTCCACGTAGTTCTTTGCTCCATATTGTGAATACGTTGTCTGCTACGCTTGCTCTTTCGAATACCAATGATAGGTTGCCTGCGGGTGGTTGCCATGTTTTGTTGTAGATTAGTTGTCCGGCTTGTGCTGTTTTGGTGTTGACTGCCCAGAGTGCTACTGGACTGCCGGTTTTGCCTAGGATGTTTGCTGCTGCTGTGCGTGCTTCCATGTTTGCGCCGACTACCATGTCGTCGAAGAATGCAAAGTTGACTGCACCGGGTAGGCCTTTAGGTGCGGTTACGTTCCATTCATAGCCTCCATTGCGTGGGGAACTCCATAATGCCTTGAAAGTTGTACCTTGTCCGTTGCGTAGGAAACTACCATCGGTGCTCACAATTCTGGTTGAGTTCCAAAGGGTCATCCAACCATTTGCGCTGTCTAAAGTGTAGATGAGTATTTCGCCGTTTGGTCCTCTTAGTTGTGTGCCGGAGGGAACATTAGTCATGCTATATTCCCATTCGCCTGTGAAGGGGTCGAATGCGTTCCATGTGCTTCCACTGGTTGTCCATAGGTACGAGAATGCTCCTTGGTAGTTGTATGAGTTCCAAGTTAGTATTTGACCGAATTGTAGTGATCTGCTGACGTTGTCTGGTCCGATTAGTGCTCTGTTCCATAGTTCTTCGCCGGTGCGTTGGTCTACTGCTGAGACTGTTTTCACTGGGGCAGCGTCTTTGTCGTTGTTATAGTATACTATTCCACCGATGATTACTGGAGAACCGTATCCCCATAGTCCTTCGTATGCGTCACCGTTTTCGAATTCTTCAAGCCCGTATTGTCCGCCAACTATACCGCCTAAGGTTTGTGGTTTTGCCCATAGAATGTGTGCAGTTTCGGCTGCATTTGCATTTTCTGGAATGAATGGACCTTCGTTGCGTGTTGGTGCTAGCCAGTTACCAGCTATTGTGTACCAGTCTCTGAGTTGGTCGTCGATTGGTCGTGTCCACCATTCTGAGGGTAAGGGTTGTGATGGATAGTATTGTCTTGGTGTTTGGTCAACTTCTAATGCGAGTTTTTCACTTTGGCTTGCTTCGTAGTAGATGTCTGCGCCGCCGTTTGTGTTCCTAGACCAGTTGAACCATTGTGCGGGGAAGTTTGTTTGGAAATAGTAGGTGCCGACTGTTTCCGGAACGTAGACTGTGCCTGTTCCGCCTGTGGAGTCAGTATTAAATGGACCAAGTGTTGAGGTTGTGTTGTCGGGTTTTGTGACTGTTACTGTTAGTCCTTTCCAGCCATACTGGACGAGTTCTAATTCGTCAGTGATGCCGAGGTGAATGAGTGTTTCTTGTCCTACACCGATTGGGTTTGGAGTGGCTCCGATGTATGCGTGAGTGGCTTTATGATGTATAGGTGCAGAGTTAGCTTCGGGTATGGAAAGTGGGATAGCGATTGTTGCGATTAGAAATACCGTAAATAAAATTAACTCTATATTTTTCTTTTTCATAATGCTCCTCTAATTCGATATTTGATTTTTTCGTTTATATAATGGAATGGAAAGGAGGCTCTGACGACAAACCGCACTCAATCGAGCACTGTCGGGGTTTATGCACGCTAAATAATCAGTTATATTTAAAAATCTTAATTTGAAGAAAATGCGGGCGTTTGCAAAGTAATTCACTAATTCAGTGTATATAGAGGGAGGGGAGGTAGCTGGCAGAGCAGTTGAAGTTGTCTATTTATTCTTTAAATAAGGGAGGGGTAGGTAATTCTGAGGTGGGTCCCTAAACGTATACGGCAAAGCTGAACCAAACCAACTCAAACGCAGACGCCAAACATTTGCACATCCAAGCCTGTTGGTTGTTGTTGAAATAAAAGGAGCCCACAGCAACAATTAACAAAGAAAAAACAACGCCGCTCCGACCGAACGCAATATAGAAAAATGCGTCGTAAGGGCTTCAAAGCTTAAATGGCACCGCATCATTTTCACTTTTCGAGGAACACTATTTGACTAACGAGTTAATCGCTGACGGGGACATGGTGCTAATTTACCTGGACGCCCGCAGAACATACATGATTAAGGTGCAGTCGGGACAAAGCTTCCATACCCACAAAGGCTTCCTGAAACTGGATGATTTAATCGGCAAAGAATACGGTGAACCAATCAAAAGCAGCTTAGGCGTAACATTCGCCACACTCAAACCGTCGTTAACCGATTACATGATGAAGTCGGGACGCAACACACAAATCGTTTACCCCAAAGACGCCGCTTTAATCGTTATGTTTAGCGGTATCGGCCCCGGAAGCCGCGTATTCGAATCAGGCACAGGCACAGGCGCATTAACCTCAGCGTTAGCGCATTATGTTGGGCCAACAGGCAAAGTTTACACTTACGAGTTACGCCCGGAATTCCAGAAAAACGCCGCCAAAAACTTGGCACGCTCCAAACTCATCGACAACGTTGAGATGAAAAGCGGCGACGTAACCATGGGCATCGCCGAACGCGACTTAGACGCAGTGATTTTGGACCTTGCGGTTCCGTGGCTAGTAGTGCCACACGCTTACGAAGCACTCAAACCCTCAGGCATACTCGTCTCCTTTAGCCCAACCATCGACCAAGTCGTGCGCACAACCGAAGCACTACGCGACCAAGGCTTCGTATTCATAGAAACCATCGAATGCCTAATGCGCAGCATGCAAGTTGAACGCGGCAAAACCAGACCCAACACCATGATGACAGGGCACACAGGCTACATAACCCACGCAAGAAAAATCATAAACCACCACCGAACACCCCAAGCAACACCGGAAGCAGCGGCAGAAAACATGGTTTTAGAACAACAAGAAGAACAATTAGAAGAAGAAATGGCAGAACAAGAAACTGCCTAAACCTTACTTTCTTTTCCTTTTACTTTTCGACCATTATCAGGCATCGGCATACTTAATTGGTAAACAGCCTGCTTGAATTGTTGGCTGCTATCGCCGCGTGTTAAGCTGTAGTATGCGCCTAAGATTTTGCCGATGTAGGGGATAACGACTTTGTCGAATGCCTTGTACGCCACCGGGTTCGGTAAGCGGTTTTCTAGGAATGTGGGTTTCCAGATTTTGATGTTGTATTCCCAGCATTTGATGAAGAAGTCCCAGCGTGCTTTTGAGAGGGAATCCATTTCTGCGCCTTTCTTGTTCATGAGTACGCAGTTTTCGAGTGGCACAAAGAAGAGCGGCACATAAAACGCGTTGTAACCTTTGAGTTTATCCATTAACTCTAAGGTTTGGAGCATGTCTTCTTCTTTCTCATCCGGCAAACCGATAATCAAGGTTGCCAATGGGTACCAGTCATTATCGTTTAGGATACCAAAAGCGTTGGTGACCACATCTTGCCACTGTTCCGGCTTGAAGGGTAACATTTTGCCGGCCATATATTTTTTCATGAGGCGTGGGCTGCCGGTTTCGATGCCTGTTTCGGCGGTGATTATGGGTTTTTTGCCGAAGCTGTACCAGGATTTTTCGATTAAAATTTCTGCGAGTTGTTGAATCATTTGGGGGTCATGGTAAACTGGCGCCAAGGACATGTGTGCGGCTTGTATGCTTTTAACGCCGGGGTAATCTGCGACGCTTTTGCAAAGGTTAACGACTGCTTCTCGGTTAGGAATGAATCGGGCATCTTTTGCGCCGTACAAGAAGAGGTCTTCGGTGATTAAGGTAATGTGATCGCTGCCCTGAGCAGTACTTAAGGCTACTTCGTTCATGATTCTTTCCAATGGCACATCGATTTTGTGCTGCATGGTGGGTGTGCAGAATTGGCAGTTTCGACCGCAGCCCTTGCTGATTTCTACTGCGCCGTGAATTGCCACGTTTGTTGTAAGGGGCATTTCTTGGTTGTAGTTCCAGTTATCCAGTGATTCGTCTGCTTTGGCTATGCGTGGAATCGCTTCGCCGTTGACGGCTTTTTTGAAGAGTTCAATGATTGGTCCCGGTCTGCCGCCCATAAGTACGCAGTCTATGCCGTAGCTTTGTGAGACGTGTTGGCGTTCAAGTTGCCAAGAGCCGTATCCGCCGACGATGATTTTTGGTTTATATTTTTTGATGGCGGGGTGCTCTATGAGTTTTCGGAATTCTATGCGGTTCATGGGTTCGCCGCCGCCAACGATGCTGCTGTAGGTTTTGCTGACGTATCCCATGCCGGTGGGGTCCATGGAGGAGATTCCGACGACTTTGGTGTTTGGTCCGATGAATAAGTCGAGGTCTTCTGGGTTGGCTACTGCGATGTCGTCTGCTGAGAAGCCGCCTTGCAGAAGTATGGCTTCTACTTTGCGCAGTCCGTAGGGTGCGTATGCTGCTTGTCCGTCCGGTTTTTTGCCGCAGCCGGGGTAGAGTGTTTTTCTTACGTATGAGAGTGGGAATGGGCCTTTTCCGAAGCCTCCCGCGAACGCTATGAATGGGTTATTTAGGAAATCGCTCATTTCAGTGGCTGATGCTGTGAGCACTATTTTTTTGCCGGTTACTGTTTCCAACCTTTCTCTTCCTCTAAACAGAGTTAATCAATACGTGTGTAGTCCTTTTAAAAATTACTATCGCTGGCATGTTAATGTTGGAGGCGTTGTTGGGTGAAGTGGGCTGGCTGGTTAGCGGTGTTTTGTTTTTCGGTTGGGGGATAGCGCTTTGTGCAAACGAAGAATAATCGGGGTTTACTGTTTTTGATTGGATAGTCAGGTGAATAACCCTACACGGTTACCACACCGTATAAGGTTACTCACCCTTTGCCGTCTGAGTAACTCTGAATTTTCATCCAATCAATTATGTCAACTTAATGCCTTCTCATCATTCGGCAAACACATCATAGAAAGTGGAAAATAAAAGCCTTTAACATGGTTTTGGGGTTTTGGATATGCTTTTATTTTTGTTTATTCAAATCAATGGTAAGGAGTCCAATAGTATGAATTTTAGTGGAAGCCAAACCGAAAAGAACCTGCTTGCAGCGTTCGCAGGTGAATCCCAAGCACGAAACCGATATACCTTCTTTGCCAGCGTAGCCAAAAAAGAAGGTTATGAACAAATCGGCGCAATCTTCGAGGAAACAGCAGCCAACGAGAAAGAACATGCCGAATTCTTCTTTAAGCACCTCAAAGGCGGCATGGTAGAATTCACCGCTTCGTACCCAGCAGGCATCATTGCCTCAACAGCAGACTAATTTGAAGGGTGCCGCGGAAGGCGAAAAACTCGAGTGGGGCACACTTTACCCGAACTTTGCTGAAACCGCAAAAGAGAGGGTTTTATGGATGTTGCAAAAACCTTCACCATGGTTGCAGGCGTAGAAGTTTACCATGAACGCCGATACAACAAACTATTAGAAAACGTTCAGGCCGGTAAAGTGTTCAAGAAAGATGCACCAGTCAAGTGGAGATGCAGAAACTGCGGCATGGTCCTCGAAGGACCCAACGCACCCGACAGTTGCCCAACATGCAACCATCCGCAAGCATACTTTGAAGTTTGGACAGAAAACTATTAGCCCAAAACTTCGGTTAGGTAAAAAGACAGGACCTACCTACCTCAGAGGACCTACCCCCTCCCTTATTTATAGACTGAATTAGTGAATAACTTTGCAAACAATGAATAGCAAAATGCAATTCGGGCACTAGCATGGCCCATTCAATTCCTTAGCCCGTCACCCCAGCCAAAAGCAGCCGCCAACAGATAAGCCGTCTTGTACCACAGAAGGCACAACATAGTAGCCCATAAAACCAAAACAACAAACAAACCCACAACACCCTCCAAAACAAAAACTAAACCGCTCAACCCAGCAGCCACCCGCCACCTATAAAGATCCCAACAAACAAAAAACACAACAAAACTAACATAATTGAATCTGGTAGCGCATATGTTAGTAACTAAATTATTGTGTTTTTGTCATCAGGCGTTAGTTAATATAAGCAAATTAGCATTACTTACCATGATCTCACATGGCGACCGCAAATCCTCCAGAGCATCTTTTTATTAGTTATGCTATAGAGGATGGTTGTTTCGCTGATTGGCTTGCACTAAAGCTGGCATCCGAAGGATTTAAGGTATGGTACGATCGCCTGAAATTGTTAGGCGGTGAATCTTATCCGCACGATATAACAGAAGCCATTCAAAATAAAACATTTAGATTAATTGCTATTTTATCGCACAATTCTATCAACAAGGAGAATCCAAGAAAAGAGCGCACACTAGGCATTAAATGTTGGAAAGAGCAAGAAAAGCCCAGACTTTCTAATTCCAATTAACCTCGATGGGCTAAAACCCTCAGAACTTGATTTTTCATTGTCAGATTTATCCTATATTTCATTTAACAGAAGTTGGTTTGGGGGTTTTTGTGCTCTTTTGAATAAATTGAACGAAATAAAAGCGCCAAGAGAGCTAGATAGTGCTCATCAAAACATAGGCACTTTACTAAAATCTGATGAGCAACCTGAAACCCGAAAGGAAAAAATTTGGTCAAACATAATTCCCGTTCTAGAAGTTGCCTAAATACTTAAGGAAATATAAAATTACACCAGAGATCAGCCTGGAAAATATAGATCGAAATTGGGCGTTTCTAAAAATAAATGATGAATTTATTTGGGCCTTTGGCGAGCCTCAAACAACTGGCAATAACGGATTAAGGATGAACCAAGAGTTTGAGGTACAAAGAATAATTGGCGATTACAATCAACCAATGATGAATACGCTATCGCAACTTTTAGGGGAATGCTTCTATCAATTCTGTAAAAGGAAGGGATTAAAGCGGGATAACGATGGTCCTATATATTTCCCAAAAAGTTTAGTGCCTAACGATAAGTTGTTTTTAACTAGGTTTGATAACAAAAAAGTGCATGTGCTAGTAGTTGGCAGTAAGAAGTTCAAATCGTTTCAACAAGGTGTGGAAATTACAGAGTATGCGAGATACCACTTATCGCCTGATTTTAGATTTTTCCTTAATATGTTAGGGGAACCAGTTGTAAGATTAAGGATTAGCGTTTACTGGACTGATTTAGAAGGGAACGCTATCGAGCCAAGACGTGCAAATTCACACAGGAAAGCTTTGTGTAAGACTTGGTGGAATTACCAATGGCTATCTAGAATATTGGCACTTTCACAGTGGTTAAGTGATGGAAAAGAAGAGGTAATAATCGCTCAAAGTGACTCAGGTAATTTTAAGATACCGATGAATCCAATGACCTTTGATAGCAATTTTGGTATTGACGAAAAAAAATTAACGGTCCCCGAGTGCACTGAAAACGAAGAAATAATATTGACTGATGAACCGACTGAGGCGGAAAGCGATGGCACAGAACCCGATTCGATATAACTTAAATTTTCTTGGCGAGCCCTATCTAGAAATTTAGATATGGGCAGAAGGTAATAGATCCTAAAGTAGGTTTAACCATTTTTGGCCCCTATGATACTGATACAAATGGGCACCCGAAAAACATTTCATTCGGTCTAGTCGGGACACCTCACGGTATAGAAATGGCCGAAGGATTTTTTGAAAAAATTCAAAATGTTATTATTTCCCAAAAAGGAATAGACAGCCCCAAATTATGGCCGCCATTTCCTGGTTTCCAAGCGACATTTTATTCTCACCTACCGAGTAAACCAACTCAAAAGTTTCAAGTTGATGCTGAAAAATTAGTGTCAGATTCTACAGATTTAGACCCTAATAAACGAGCATACGAGGTAGTTAACCAATACCTTGAAGGAATACGGCATCTAATGAACACCGACGATAGAATTGATACTATAGTTTGTGTTGTACCTGATATTATCTATGAAAATTGTCGACCAAAAAGCTACATAAAAGACGGAGTAGGCGAAAGAATTTCTTCGAGTGACCGAAAGAACCGAGCGATTGGCCAAACAGAACTTCTCGCATCCTTGGACCTTTCTATGTATAAGTATTCGGTAGATTTTAGGCGCCAATTGAAAGCAAGAGCCTTAAAAGAGAAAATCGAAGCACCAATACAAATTGTATTAGAATCGACTCTGGCTAATGATGATGATCCCTTGATCGCCAAAATAGGCAAGACCCCTTTGTCAGACAGAGCATGGAATATTTGCACAACGTTGTTCTACAAGGCGGGTGGAAAGCCTTGGCGTCTGAGTACAGCGAGAAATGGTGTGTGTTATGTCGGTGTTGTTTTCCATAGGACTGACCCAGCATTCGGCAATAAATATGCTTGTTGCGCTGCGCAGATGTTTCTCGATAGCGGGGACGGTGTCGTAATAAGAGGAGACATGGGGCCCTGGTTTTCTCCAAAGGACGGTGAATTCCATTTATCGAAACAAGCTGCCAAAGATTTACTTACCGAAGTATTAACGACTTATCAAGAACTTGAGGGGAAACCATTGAATGAGGTTTTTCTTCATTATAAAGCAGGAATTAATTTTGAGGAATATCAAGGCTTTCGATCAGCATGTCCTTCTAAAAAAGTTGTTTGCATCAAAATAAGGCAAGAACCCGATCAGATCCGTTTATATAGAGAAGGAAGATGGCCAGTATTACGGGGCACATTTCTTAAGATTAGTGATAAAAGAGGTTACCTATGGACAACTGGATTCAAACCCTTCTTAGGTACTTATGATGGATGGGAAATTCCTGTACCGCTACGAATTGACCTGCAATATGGTGATTCCGACCTCGACCAAGTGGCAACTGACATTTTAGGGCTAACAAAACTTAACTTCAACGAATGCAAATACGGCGATTCAACGCCAGTAACAATAGGATTCTCTAATGCAGTAGGCGAGATTCTTGTTTCTAATCCAACAATTAAAAAGGTAAACCCGAAATTCAAGTATTATATTTAGCCAAAATATCATTTTCCAGCCTTAGGTAGAAAACCAACTAAAAGGGCGCTAAAAAAAATAGATACTGTATTTGGATTTTGAGGTTTAGATTTAAATGGTATTTTTTGAGTTCGCTTGATTAAAAAAGGAAAAAGGGCTGTTGTTTAGCGGCAGCGTCCCATACCGTAGCCGTTTGCGGTTTGGCTCATTATACCATACGAACAGTCTTCTGAGTAATCAGCGGCGTAGCTGTATGGTGAATTCGGTTCCTTTACCCTCTTGGCTTTCAAAGCTAATAGCGCCGTTTAATGCTTCAACTAAACGTTTGACTACAGCTAAACCTAAACCTTGTCCTTTGGATTTTGTTGTTAGCATAGGGGTAAACAGTTTTGGTTTAACATGTTCAGGAATTCCCACCCCACTGTCTTTAACAACAACTAATACTGCTTCATCGGTTAAACAACCTTTTATGGTTAATTTTCCGCCGTTTGGCATTGCTTGAATAGCATTGATAATTATGTTGGTCAAGATTCTTTTTACAAGCGTGTCATCGGACTTTAACTCAAAGGAGGGGGCGATATCTATTGAGCAGTCAATATTGGTGGGCAAAATAATATTGCGGAAAAGGTTTGTGACCAACTCATACAAATTGATATCAACGTATTGGGGTTTTAGGGGCCGAGCGTAATCTTGCAAGTCAGCAACGATTTTGTTGATATAACCGATATTTGCTTCTATACTGTCCAAACTTTCAACGACGCCTTCTTTTGTCTTACAATGAGGCATCAATGACAGTTCATCTTTTAGCAAGTAAACGTCACTAATCATAGCCTGCAGGGGATTACGTATATCATGCCCAACCATGCCTGCGGTTTGCCCAATTACTGCTAAACGCTCTGCTTGTTTTAGTTTCTCTAATCTTTCGTCGGCAAGATGCCCCATTTGATGTGCGTACGCTTCAATGGAGACAGCGTTTTCTTCAAGTTTCTTTTGGGTACTTTCCAATTCCGCGGTCTTTTCTTGAAGCCTAAGTTGAACCTGTTTTCGCTTTGTTATATCCTGTACAGTTCCAAAACCGCCAAGCAAGTTTCCATCCTTAAATTCAAGTTCTGCCTTCTCCCTGACCCAAACAATTCGGCCATTCGCCACTATTCTATGTTCAATATCATACGGCTTCCCCCGCAGAGCAGCCTGCCATTCACAATCAACATACTCACGGTCCTCAGGGTACACCGCTTCAATAAACATGTCATAACTCAGTTTAGTTTCTTTAGGAATGCCAAAAATTCGGTAAGTCTCATCGGACCAGAATAAGCCGCCGTCAACTAAAACCCGCCAATTACCCATTTTCCCGACTGCCTGTGCACGCTTTAAATCAGCCTGACTCATTTCCAGTTCTTTCTTCACTTTCGCTTTCTCATCTAATAATTGAGATAACCTCAGGTTTGCTTGGCCCTTTTTAGAAAGCATATGAGTTAACTTTGTGTAGAAAACCAGCAGGGCGTCTACTTGACCCTTATCCCAGCGGGGAACAGTCTTAAATGCACAAATATACGCTTCCTTGTCAAAACCGTATTTCTCGGCTTGGGCTGCGAATTTGTCGATGTCATCGCCTTCTCCTTTAAAGAGGAATTGCCCCGATAATATGTTGGCGACATGCATTCCGCCGATAAAAAGAGGCGTGACGGTATCGATTAAGCCGTTTTTACACTTATATACTCTGTACTCGCCCTCTTTTACGCCCTTTGTTAGTTCAAGGTCGCTTTCTAAACAGTTCTTCAAGGTTTGGGGATTTTTGCGGTGAAAATCAACACAAATATCCTGCCAGCCTGTTCCGACCAAGACGTTTCCGTTTAGGTCTATTAGGCTAAACCCTATTTTCGTTACCTTAAAGAACTCATCCATCATTTCCTGTAATGCTTGGAGGTCGAGAACTTTGGAAATATCGAAATCGACCTTATCCTGCAGTTGCTCTTTGGTGTAGGAAAGATGGACTGAAGCCATTATGAAAACCTGTTGTCATAACAGCATTATAATTAATGATTTAAACCTTCTCAAGAAATTATAACCCAAATAAAACCAACATAAAGTTACACCCCTAAAACAATTAACTAACAGGCTTACTACTCGGAATACGGTGCCTGAGCTAACTGCAAAAGCCTGAGCCACCGCAACCGCGTACGATCACATGGTATACCTGCGTATCTTCTTTAATCTTTCTTTAGCTTTCTCGGCTTGATATTCATCCTCTGTTGCATCAGCAAAGCGGTATAAACGGTGGTAGAGGTTATATCGCTGGTAATTGCGCATTTGCTTTCGGTATTGGTCTCTTTTCTGTTTTTTCTCCGCTGAGAGGGGACGTCCGCCGTTATGGAGCCACAATATCCGATAGAAATAGTAGACGCTATAGCAGGAAATCGCAAAAAATACGGCGCTAATAACGTAGCCTATGGGTGTGTTCATTGACAGGGAAACTATGGTGATGCCTACCCAAAGCGCTAAGCATAACGCGTTTAGAGCAAGGGAGAGAGCTGCTTTTTTATGGTGCACACTTTGTTAATCTGTCGCTTGCTTTTGAAGTTTTATTCTACACTAGACGGTTGAGGCTCTGACTGACGAACATTGAAGAGGTATGGCTTGCAGATTAAAGAAAAAGTGGTTTATGCCCACTCATAGATTGCTACGTTGAATTCCTGCCACATCGGATCAACGCCCTCAAAAGTAACAATCGCAATCACATCGTTCAGCCACATGAGCTTATCCGACATAGTCATAAACGTCCACAACCCCACACTCATCGGTTTAGCGCCCATCATTTTAGCCACGTCATAACCTTTGATTGTACCCATTTCGCCGGTTGAGGTCCTAAAGATGCCGATGTCTTTTGCTACGCCTAACCCTTTTGGCGGCGTATTGCCTTTTGCGGTAACAGTGAGGAAGCAATCAGTGCCTGCTGCTCGGCCCATGCCTTTTACCTGCGCAGTCCAAGCATACATCTGCTTAACTCCTTCCATACTGACTTTCTTTAAGAAACTCGGTCCGGCTTTGCCTTTGCCTTCAAATAATTTCTGTCCTAACAAAAAATTCACCTTAAAAACAAACCGTTCAAGGGCACATTAACGTATGTGGCTAATAGGCTGCAACCACAAGTCGGCGTTACTGGTTTGGGCTGGTTTTTTGTTCGTATTCTTCAACCATGTGCTTAACTTTCTTTTCCAATTGCCGCTCATACACATGCTCCGGTATCGGCGGCGAAAGCACCTTTTTTTTATGCAATTCACTGGGCTGCACGATGCGTTGCTCGCCGGCTTTAACGTTTACTCGTTCGCCTTCCAGGTAATCATCAAAATCTTCCAGTGCCTCAACAATCCAGTAGCCCTCGGCTTCCGTTAAAAGTTTGACGCTGTAAGAGCCCTTTGTAGTAATAAAAATCAGTCATAAAACTCTACAATACTATAGCCGGTTTTAGGTAAATAACTTTTACTCAACCGCTAACCTTGTGGCTTCGGCTTTTTTGCAGACATGAGAAATCGCAGTTACAAACGCCGGCATCGTAAAAATACTAAACACCCGCGTATACTTAGGCAACCCAGCCTTACGCACGTCATCGATGTTTCCGCCGCCCCGAAGATACCCCTCGATGAATGCGATGGCAATCGATTCCGCTTTGGTGTTGCTGTCAAAAGGCTGCAGGTAATGGCCGCAGTAATAGAGGAAAACAGCGATGTCCCATGCTTTGTCGCCGCCTTGCTGGGCTTGTTCGAAGTCGATGAGGAATATGGTGCCGTCGGCTTGGATTAGGACGTTGTCGGGTTTGGTATCGCCTAGGGCAACGTTGTGTCCGTGGGCTTTTGCGAGGGTTTCCCCGACACGGCCAACCGTGCCCAACACTTCAGCATCCACGGACTCATCCGTCGTGGTGGAGTAGTCTTTGATTATTTTAGCCAAACTCTTGCCCTCGATAAACTCCATAAATACAATGCGTTGGGCGTTGCTGACATGGAGGATTTTTGGCACGTTGAAGCCTTCACTATGCAAAACCTCACTAATCGCGCATTCTTTGGCGAGCCGTGCTTGCCCCGAAACAGCAAATGAACGTGCCCCAAAAGACCACAACGTCAACGGGAACCACTTAAACCCAGACCAATCCTTAAACCGCTTAGCCAACACTTTACGCTCCCCGGCACGGATTAAGTACACGTCGTTTAACATGCCGCCGATTGGCTCCACTTCCACTTCCACATCTGCATCCTTGAGCAGCATCCGCTGCGTGTAGCCTTTGATGTCGATTTTGTCGGATAACGAAACCAACCCCTCCCCAGTTTGGAAGAACACGTATTTTTGGGAATCGACAAAGCGGCTAGTTTGGTCGGATTGGTGTAACCAATTGATTTTTTGGGTTCGCAAGAACGCTTCGGCGTTCTGTGTAACGATGCTCATCAGTTGGGGGATGGTTCCGAAGATTGAGGTGAACAGCGTTCGGGGCGCGTTTTTTGCGAGGTTGATGATGCGGAGTTTGGGGTCTTGGCATTGCATGATAAACTTTTTTGTAACATAGACGTAGCCGTTTTGTTGGGTAATTTTTCCCTGTGCTTCCAACCGTTTGAGCGCCATCAAGTAGCCTTCGAGCGCCTGCGGTTCATTCTGCATTAACCCCCTGGTTAAGTCAGCTACATCATAGGCGAGCAACGGAAAAACCCTGATGCGATTAGAAAACACTTCATACATGAAATACTGCGGCAAAATCTGAATGCGGTTAGCAAGCTCTGGAAAGTTGACAACTATGTTCTCAAGCAACTCCAAGACTAAGCGTTGCTTAAGCTCCAGTTCCCGCTCATGCAGGTATGCTTCGCCTTGCAGGGCATGGTAGGGAAAGATAAGTTTACTCGCGATGGCTTCACCCAACAAGCCGCGGTCGATGTCTCGCTCGAAAACCCATTGATCCACCGCGAAAACAAAGACTGTTTTGTTTTTAACCGATTTTAAATAGCTCATGAGACGAGGTTGAAAATCATGAATAACCAGCATAACCTCTTGGATTACGCGGTCGTTGCCGGGTTTCTGTGAGTAATCATCCACTTGGGCGATGGCAGCGATTTTGCATTGACCAGCAACATGCCTACAAAACTCTACTATCTGGCTGTTTATGTCGTCGTTTTCGAGGCTGTTTGCTGATTTTATGGCTAATTTACCCCTCTTATATTACGTTAATAGTGATTGGGTGTTGGGGTATTTAAAACAGGATTATGTTGGAAGGGTGGTTTTGGGTCCACCGGGGTAAGGTGATTAGTTTGCTCTGGCAAGCGGCAAAGAAATCTTGCCAGTATTTAGGGGACTGAGATTGTGAGGTGGCTTGTGCTTTTGTGGGCGATGATGCCGACTGTTGGTTCTGTTTCTGGGTTGACGATGGTTATTTTTCTGCAGATGAGGCTTAGGGATTCTTCTGTGAAGTTTAGCATGCTTTGTCCGTCTTGGGTTAGGCTGTAGATTTTGCGTGGGCGTTCGGATTTCATGTTCCAGGTGCTGTTTACGTAGCCTTTCTTTTCTAGGCTGCCTAGGAGTGGGTAGATGGTGCTGGGTCCGAAGTAGACGCCGAAGTTTTTGCGGATTTTTGTGATGATTTGGTAGCCGTGCATTGGTTCGCCGTTGAGGAATTGGAGTATGATCATGTCTAGTAGGCCTTTCATTAGTTTGGTTGAGACCTCTTTTTGTGAGCTGGCTTTGAACATTTTTCTTTTCCTCGTTGTGTATTTGTGTTGTACAGATGTACAATATGTCCTCCTTCGGACATATCTTGAATATGTATCTACAATACAGAGCGATATAAAGCCTGTTACATACCCCAAGCATATCAAAACATAACCAACCAACCCCTCACCCCCAAAATCAACATAAGCTAAATTAATCCAACATCACCACTACATCAACAAAGCCCCAAAAAGGACGATTAAATGTCAGAAAACTACAAAAAAGAAATTGTACAACACATAATCAGAAACCTACTCGACATCCAGCTGCTCCGCATCATCCAAACAGAACCAACATGGGGCTACAAAATAAAAAAACAAGTAGAAACAGATTTCCAGATAAAAATCCGCCACGGAGCCCTCTACCCAACATTAAACAGCCTCGAAGAAAAAGGCTTCGTCGAAAGCAAAAAACAACAAAAAGACGGACGCGCACGCAAAGTGTATACAATAACATCAGATGGCCAAACATATCTGCGGACTTACTACAGCATTCTGCAGGGCCAACTAGACGGCGGCAACACTTCCACTTAAGCCCTCTTTTGGTGCCCTTAATTTCTGTTTTTCGCTTATTTGTATGTTGAATTTTGCCTTGGCTATGAACAGGCATGCAAAAGCTTTTATCTTTAGAATCCTGACAAAATTTCAGAGGAAAAACAAAATGAACTTCGAAACAAGCAAAAACTTAGGCGGCATAGGCGCACTACTGATCTTCATCGGCGTCATAGCATCATTTCTCAGCGTCCCATACATTGGCATCTTAGACATAATAGGAGTAATACTAGTGTTAGTTGCTCTATATGGCTTAAGCAACTATTACAGTGACAGAAGCATCTTTAGAAATGCACTCTACGGCTTCATAACAGCTATAGTCGGAGGCATCCTTGCAGTAGGCATAGCCGTTATTACAATCATAGCAAACGTGTCAAACATAAAAACATTCATCCAAACCATCTATCCCAGCTGGAACGGCGACTGGTCGTCCCTTTCTGGATTATCAGGAGTCACACCCGACACAAGCAACCTAAACCCCCAAGACCTAATTCCCCTAATCGCAAGTGTCATCATAGCACTTCTCATCATTCTTGTCATAGTCTGGATTTTCGCCGTAATCGCATCATTCTTCATTAGACGTTCGCTAAAACAAGTCGCACTCAAATCAAACATTGGCTTATTCAGCACTGCAGGTTTACTCTTACTCATAGGTGCAGTCTTAATCATCGCATTCGGCCTCGGCGCGATTCTCATGTGGATAGCAGCGCTACTGTTAGCTATTGCCTTCTTCCAACTCAAACCCACCCCACCAGCCACCGCTGTGTCACCACCCCCACCACCAACAACCGTCTAAAAACTAACCTATTCTTTCCCCTCTCTCTTTCTTTTTTGAAAAAATCAAGCCACGTTCAGACGGCAGTATTTTGCCACAGTTGCTAAAAATCCAATTCTCAAACAAATCCTACAGCTATAATTAATTACTACGGCTTTTTCGAATTACAATCTCAAAACTAGCGCCCAAACCAGGGGTACCTGCCTCTTTAATTGACCAGCCATATGCCTCAATCATTTTCTTGACTAGCTGAAGCCCATGATTGGTGGCTCCGTTTGGGCCAAATCCGTTTTCGAAAATTTTATCCTTATCCCCTTGGGTAACACCTACGCCGTTATCAGTATAAATCAGATAAAGAGCGGAGCCATTTTGCCGATAATCCAATTGAATTCGCGTTACTTTGCTTCCATGTTTAAGCGAGTTATCAATCAAGTTATAGAAGACTTGGCGCAGCAAAGAATCCGCCAAAACAGCTAACCCTCGGCAATTATTGATGATTTCCACTGATAAAACAGGCATCAGAGCCTTTGCTTGATCGAAACAGTCCCCAACATCTATTTGGGTTAATTCTTCAACGCCGATTCGTTCATAGAGGCTGCTAAACTCGAAAAGCTTGTTGGATTGCTCCACAGCTAATTCTATTCCCTCTATGGCTTTGACTAATTCGGGGTTATCGCCAAATTTCTTTTTAATTAAGTATGTTTGGATTTTTATGCTTGAGAGTTTGTTTGTTATGTCATGGCGTGTTAAGCCGCCGACTACTTGTAATTTTTCGTTAGCTTGTTGCGTTTTTGTGCAGTTGAGTTTTTGTTTTTCTTCGTTTTTCTTGCGTTCGGTGATATCGCGTGTAACGCCGCGGAATCCAAGAAGGGCTCCTTGGTCGTCAAAAAAGGGGCGACCGTTTATTTCAATAGTAATAGGTTGTCCTTGATTATCATAAGCGATTGATTCTAAATTCCTAAAAGCGTTGAGGTGACTGCCCAAAGCTTAAGAACCCTTGCAGTGCCATCTCTCTATACTCAGGAGGCATAACATCAAAGGGAGTTTTTCCAATCATAAGCTCAGGTTTTATTCCCCAGAGTTCCTCCATTTGAGGACTACAATAAGTATAACGACCCTGAGAATCCATTTCCCAGATGAATTCGCCAGTATTCTCTATAATATCTTGATATCGTCTTTGGCTTTCTTTAAGTGACTTCTCAATGTTCTTGCGATTGGTAATATCTCTCACTAATCCCATGACTAAGAGGTCTTTGCCAATTTTTATGGGTCCAAGCGATACCTCGACTGGAACGACGCTACCGTCCCTGCGTTTGTTGGTGCTCTCAAAAGTGAAAGTTTCACCCGATAAAACTTTATCCCAAATAACCCCTTTTTCGGTTTCAGTTGCGTTATTATCAATATCGCCTATATTCATTGAAAGAACTTTTTCTTTGGAGTACCCAAGGCTTTTGCAGACACGCTGGTTAACATCGATGATTTTGCCTTTGGAATCATGGATAAAAATAGCATCTGTTGCCTGTTCCATGAGGGCGCTGTAGCGTTTTTCCGTTTCTTCAAGTGCATGTTGGATTCGTCTTTTCTCATGGAGGGTTTCGATGCCATGGATTAGTTCGCCGTAGACGGTTTCGGGGGAGCCCTGTTTGTTGTAGTAGCCGTCTGCGCCTAAGTTGAGGGCTTGTATGGCTACTTCTTCTCGGCCTTTTCCCGTGAATAGAATGAAGGGTATGCTGCTTTTTTGTTGTTTTAGTATTTTTAGGAAATCTAATCCGTTTTTTTGGGGCATCTCATAATCGGATACAATAACATCATAGCCGTTGGCTGCGAGTAAAGCGAGTGCTTCTTCTACACATGTTGAGGATTCAACGACAAAGTTACTGTTCATGGATAGTAGTATCTGTTTTGATACTTCAAGTAGGGACTGATCGTCGTCTACATGTAAAACGTGTATAGGATCAACTGTAGATGCAATCTTCTCGCTTCCCATAGTCAGATAGCCCTAACACCTGTTATGGTCAACAATGTTATAACCATTATGAGTCATAACAAGTGAAACCAAAACGATTAATGCAATAGAATAGATGATGGCAAAAAACAGGCATTTTAATGACTGCAAAAGGAGAAGGCAAAATCATTGCTTGAAACTTTGATATTATTCTGTGAGAAAATAAAAAAACGTTGCCCAAAAAAAGGGCAGAAGAAAAAGGTGTTTGTGCCCTTACTTTACTTTGTAATCTTCTGAGTCGACGACTTCAGGTCCAGCGCCTGGTGCCTGTTGTGGTTCTGGGCCTTGTCCTGCGCCTGGCTGTGGTCCCGCTTGGCCTTGTGCTTGTTGCTGTTTTGCGGCTTCGGCTGCTGCTTGCTGATAGACTTTAGTTCCGACTTCCTGTAGAACCTTCTGCAGTACATCGGATTTGGCTTTCACTGCTGCCATGTCGTTGCTTGCCAGGGCGTTTTTGAGTTCGGTTACTGCTGCGTCAACTTTAGCGACTTCCTCAGGGCTGATTTTGCCTGCTAAATCGGTTTTGGTGCGTTCGGCTGTGTAGACGAGGCTGTCTGCGGTGTTGCGGGTTTCTGCTTCTTCCTTCTTTTTGCGGTCTTGCTCTTGGAATTGTTCTGCGTCTTTGATTAAGCGCTCTTTTTCTTCTTTGCTGAGTTTGGTTGAGGCTGTGATGGTGATTTTTGATAGTTTGCCTGTTCCGCGGTCTTTAGCTGAGACGTTTAGGATGCCGTTTGCGTCTATGTCAAAGGTTACTTCGATTTGTGGGATGCCTCTGGGTGCTGGTGGTAGGTCTACGAGGTTGAATTCGCCCAGTGAGACGTTGTCTGCTGCCATGGCGCGTTCGCCTTGTAGGACATGTATGGTGACTGCTGTTTGGAAGTCTGCGGCTGTGCTAAAGACTTGGCTGCGTTTGGTGGGTATGGTGGTGTTTTTGTCCATGACTTTGGTCATGACGCCGCCCATTGTTTCAACGCCTAAGCTCAGTGGGGTTACGTCGAGGAGTAGTAGGTCTTTGACTTCGCCTGTTACGACTGCTGCTTGGATGGCTGCTCCGATTGCGACGGATTCCATGGGGTCGATTCCGCGTTCAGGTGCCTTGCCCAAGATTTGCTCTACGAAGCGTTGCACGAGGGGCATACGGGTCATGCCGCCGATTAGGATGATTTTGTCGACTTGTTGTGGGGTGAGTTTTGCGTCTTCCAAGTGCTTTTAGCAGTGTGGGTTGTGTGCGTTCAACGATGGGTTGTGCGAGTGATTCAAGTTTTGTTCTGGTGAGTGATAGGCGTAGGTGTTTGGGTCCTGAGGCGTCTGCGGTTAGGAAGGGTAGGTCGATGTCTGTGTTCATGAGTGTTGAGAGTTCGATTTTGGCTTTTTCTGCTGCATCTTTTAATCGTGACATGGCCATGCGGTCGTTTGATACGTCTACGCCTGTTTGGCGTTTGAATTCGTCGAGTATGTAGGTCATGACTGCTTTGTCAACGTCTGTTCCGCCTAGTTGAGTATCGCCGCTTGTGGAGAGCACTTCGAAGACGCCTTTGCCGAAGTCCATTAATGTGACATCGTGGGTGCCGCCTCCGAAACTGAAAACCAAGATTTTCATTTCTTGCTGGAGCTTGTCGATGCCGTATGCGAGGCAGGCTGCCGTGGGTTCGTTGATGATACGCATCACTTGGAACCCTGCGATTTCGCCTGCATCTTTGGTGGCTTGACGTTGGTTGTCGTTGAAGTGAGCTGGTACAGTGATTACGGCTTGGTTTAGGGTGCCGCCAAGGTAGCTTTCGGCGTCTTTCTTGATTTTTTGCAGTATGAACGCTGAAATTTGCTGTGGGCTGTATTCTTTGCCGTAGATGTTAACTTTGTAGTCGCTGCCCATCTTGCGTTTGATCTCAAACACGGTGCCCTCTGGGTTGGTGGTGGCCTGGCGCTTCGCAGATTCACCGACCAGGAGTTGGCCGTCTTTTGTGAAGGCTACTACGGATGGGAACATTTTGCCCGCCATTGTTGGTCCTTCGGCGCTGGGGATAACAGTTGCATGTCCCCCCTCATAGATGGCTGCGGCTGAATTGGTTGTTCCTAAGTCAATTCCTAAGATTTTTTGGTTTGGTTTTTGGTTGCTCATTTATTTTTTTCTCCTATTTTTGTTATTTTCAATTTTTTGTTTTTGTTACTTTGATGGTTTAGCTACCCGTACAATGGTTGGGCGCAGAACTTTATCCCGCAAAAGGTAGCCCTTGCGGATTTCCTCAATAACAGTGCATTCCGCTATGTCGTCGCGGGTTTCAGCGGCGATTGCGTCATGGCAGCGGGGGTCAAAAACCTTGCCTACTGTGCACTCTATTGGTGAAACGCCTTCTTGCTCAAGAACCTTTCGAAGCTTCTTTAGAGTCATCTCTACACCCTCGATGAGCGTTGCCTGTGGGGCATCGGCTGATTTGGCAACTTTGATTGCTAACTCCAACTCGTCAACGACATCCAGTAGTTGTGTTACGATGCGTTCGCTGCAGTAGCTTCTGATTTGTTCGGTATCTCTTTCGAAGCGTTTTTTGATGTTTTCGAAGTCTGCTTGCATATACTTTAGCCTAGTCAGGTAATCTTCGGAGCGTTTCCTTT
Source organism: uncultured archaeon (assembly GCA_963782915.1). GTDB lineage: Archaea > Thermoproteota > Bathyarchaeia > Bathyarchaeales > Bathycorpusculaceae > Bathycorpusculum. Next base: position 64,007 of record CAWALK010000015.1, on the reverse strand, counting down.
CGGATTCGAGCTCTTTCTCGAAGTCTACCGCCTGAGGTTCTTTGTCTTCAACCATAAGTCATTTCCTTCTTGTCTAGGTTATGCGATATATTTCTGTTTTTTTGTCTCTGATTTAGCGGGGTTTTCGGGGTGTGGCGCGGATAGGTTTGGGAGTTGTTTAGGTGGTTGTGTTGGGTCGTTTGTGCCAGCAAGGTTGGATTGTTCCATTATTTTTTTGAATATGATTTCGGCGACTTGGTCTCCTACGGCTTCTTCTTTGAGTTCTGCGTTGAAGAAGTGCTTCTTGAAGGATTCTACGACTTCGTTTTTGTCGACGATTATCTGTGCGTTTGTGCTGTCGGTCCATGCTTGTGACATTAGTTTGTGTCCGAGTTCGATGAGAATGTTGACCATTGTGGTGTAGTCTATGTCGAAGGGTTCGTCTCCTGTTAGGAAGCGTCCTTTTGTGAGCAGGATTTTTTTGTCGTTTTCGGGTGTTACTGTTAGGCTTCTGCGCATTTTATTCACCAGTGCTTTGGTGCTTGTGCACCGCTTCACCTAATGCACAGCTGTGCTTGGTTGCTTATAAGTTTTCTGCCAAAACAACCCCAAAACAAAGCATACAACACATAAAACCAGCAACCAGCCAAAAAACCAGACAGCAGATTAACAATCCAAGAAAAGAATGATGAAAATTACCTAATATTAAGTGACGGTTCGGCCAGGCGGCTGAGAGGCCCCATCGATAATTATCATATCACCAATCAAGTCAATTCTGCAATCAAACAGGTAACTTGAATTCTCTTGAAGATAGGTATACATTGTTTGGTTGCTTGGAATATAGAGCGTTTTACCCGTCGAAATAGTAACCACATAATCCGCTGCATGCCCATCAGTAACAGGACCCTTCGAGGTGACTACACCGTATTCTTGGTCTGGAATTTTAGCGCCCTGAATCGCGTCCGTGGCAACATATGCAATAAAAGCCAAAGCAATAAGCGAAGCCAACACTGAGAGCAGAATTATCCGTTTGAACGCGTCCAAGCTAAATCACCTTTTTCTATGCTTAGGTGCGGCTAATATAAAAAGTGAACCCTAAAACAAAGAGAGAAAAGAAGCTTAATGCTTCAGCTGCTTCTTTACGGCTTCTTCAGCCGCTGCAACGGTGTCAGCTAATTTGTCGCATTTGGTGCCGCCGCCCTGAGCAAAGTTGGGTCTTCCGCCGCCTCCGCCGCCGAAGATTGGGGCAACTTCTTTGACGATGCCGCCAGCGTTAACACCCTTCTTTGGTTGCGGTTTCGCCTGCCATAATCATGATTCTGCAGGTTTTGCCGTCTGAGCCATAGTAGAGTGTGACGGTGGCTTCGTTGCGTTTGATGACTTCTGTTGCGGTTTGTACCATGCGGTTGACGTCGATGATTTCGCCGAAATCCCGTTTAACGATTGCGATGCCGTCTACTTCGAGGGCTGCTTCAGCAGATTGGGCTTGGCCGACGCCTGCGCTTTCTTTTGCTGCAAGCTCCTTGATTAATCGGCGCTTCTCCACTTGGGCTTCCTTGAATTCCTTCATGACCTTCTCAGCGGTCTTATCCAGCTTATCCACTGGCGCATTGAGCACCTCGGAGACTTTTGCGAGAAGGCTTTCTTGGTCTTGCACTGCCTTGAGGGCTTTTAACCCAACAGCGTAGCCTAATCTTTCAACGCCGTCTTGGACCCGTTCGGTGTATACGATTTTTACGAATCCGACTTCGCTTGTTGTGCCCAAGTGTGTGCCTGCGCATGCTTCAACATCCCAGTCGCCGGTTTTGACAACGCGGATGTCTTTTCCTGGAACAGCGCCGCCTTGGTAGAGTCGGAAGCCATATTTTGATTCTGCTTCGTTGCGTGGGTACCACTTGGTTTCCACTTTCATGTTGGCTGCGATGGCTTGGTTTGCTAAGGTTTCGATTTTGAAGATTTCCTCTTGGCTGAGTCTGCGGTAATGTGAGATGTCGAGGCGTGAGGTTTCAAGACCTTTCTGTGTGCCTGATTGCCAGACGTGTTCGCCTAGGACTCTGCGTGCTGCGCCGTTGATTAGGTGGGTTACTGTGTGGGATTTCATGAGTTGGTAGCGTCTATCCCAATCCAATATGCCATGGACGGTGCTGCCTTCCTTGAACTGCGCTGGTTCTTTGAGTTTGTGTACGATTACTTTGCTGATTTTCTGCACATCGACAACTTCATATTTGATGCCGTCTGCAGTAATCCAGCCTAAATCGCAGGGTTGTCCACCGCCTTCAGGATAGAAGCATGACCCCTCTAAAACGACATAGACGTCTCCGACGATTTTGAGTACTTTAGCGTCAAACTCACGTTGGTAAACGTCTGCGTAGTACAGTGGCTCTGTTGCGGGAAGCTTCTCAGCCTCTGCCTCAAGGGTTTTCTCTGCTTTCGCGTCTTCTTCCTCGACTGGTTTAGGTGCTGCCATGTGTCGGCTTGCGATTAATGCATAAAAGTTTTCTGGAACCTCAACTTCGACGCCTTCTTTTTCGGCGGCTTGCTTCACGATTTCTGGTGGTAAGCCGTGGGAATCGTAGAGTTCGGCGAGTGTATCGGGTGAGAGTTTGCCTGTGCCTTTGGATTTGAGGTCTAGCTGCGATGCGTTTAACCATGCCTTCGCCGCGTAGGAGAGTATCCTTGAATTTTTCTTCTTCGACTTTGAGCATTTCAATGATTTCGCCCTGCAATGCTTTGATGTGGGGGAAATCTTTTGCCCAGTAATCCGCTTGCAATCCGACGATTGTGTAGAGGTCATCTGGGTTCATGTTGAGTGTACGCATTAAGCGGTAGACTCTTCGGAAGAGTAGTCTTGCGAGGTAGCCTTCTTGGATGTTGGATGGGACGACACCTTCTGAGAGCATGAAGCTTAGGGTTTTTGTGTGGTCTGTTACTGCCCAAGCGTTCTCGATAGGTACGAGGACTTTTTCGAGTGTGGGTAAATCGATGCCTGTTAATTCGGAGACGCGTCTGCGTGCAACCATGCGGTTAGCGCGTTTATCAACGCTGACAAGCCCTGAGTATTTTGCTACTCTTGCGAGGAAGTCGTTGTCGATGTCGGTGATGCCTGCCATGGACATGACTTTGCCCAGCAAGTCGCCGTAGACTGCCTGGAAAAGACTTGGGACGCCCTGACTAATCCAAGTGAACCGTTCAATGCCATACCCAGTATCGACTGTGCGAATTGGCAACTGCACAAACTCGTCGCCGACAACCTTGTACTGCATGAACACAAGTGTACCAACTTCTATTCCGCCAACGATACATTCTACCGCTGGACCCGCGTTACCTCCGCCAACCCAAACACTTTCCTTATAGGTCACGGCATCTGAGGCGATTCCCAGCGCTTCAGTACAGAAACGCTGGTGGAATCGTACGGTGTCATCTTTCCAATAGACTTCTTTGTCTGGATAGTTGAATGCATGAGCACCGCCCATTTCAAAAATGGTTAGGTGTCGACCAAAGGTAGGACCTGTATTAGCGATGTCAGTTAATCTGATTGAAGGCTGCGAAATAACCAGTGGATTTGCTGGTGGAGGCGAAATTCCTTCGGTTACATAGGGTTGAAAATCGATGATGCTTGCATGGGTGAGGTAGATGTCTTTTCTCCAACGCGCAACAACTGGATAGGGTTTTATGCGTGTGTGCCCGTTTTTCTCAAAGAACGATAAGAATGCCTCGCGCATCTCTGGGAGGGTGAACTTCTTTTTTGTGGCGGGGTTGCCAAGGAAATTGTAGCATCCGCATTCATCGCTGCCGGATTCGCCGCAGGTTTCTTGACTCTGGTTTTGTGTCCAGAACCATTCGCCGCATTTTGGGCAATGTTTTCTGACAAAGCCTTCTTGTTTGAAGAATGGAAGTTGATAAGCTTCTGCTGGGAACGATTTTTCAACCATGTGATGGTGCCTCTTTTAGCCGCTTGTTGTTGGAGTGGTTTATGGGTTTGTCGGATTTAAAGGATTTCAAAATAGATTTCGGTTTGGTGTTAAGGAAAATGCCACTCATCGATTAAACGATTGGTGGATGCGTCGGTTTTTTCTTGCCCATAGCGTCTTAGGGGCTTAGTCAGATGTCTCTGTGAACGAGTTGAAGTAATATACAACCCCACTTCAACCGACCGCGGTACGGTAGACTCCTTCTTTTTTAGGTCAGCGTATTTGCCGCCGCATTTCTCGCAGCGGAACCCTTGGTTTTTACCCATGGATTTGAGGTGTTTGCCGCAGGTTGGGCACATTGGATTTTCAGTTTCTAATTTCTGTATTAGAGTTTGGATGGTGATTTTTTCAAGGTTTATCGTTAAGGGTTTTGTCTCTGTGGCTTTGTGTGTTGCACCGCAGACGTCTATGGTATCGCCAATCATGAGTTCTCTTGCGATTTTGCGCAGATCCCCTGTTGGTTCATAGGCAGCGCAATCCACTTCCGCCGAGTCATCCTTGATAGAGAAGATAATATGACGCAAAGGAACCACACGAGGGTTCTGCGAAACTGTCCCTTTGGCGATTACCGAACAGTAAGGCTCAACATCGCTTAACTTAGCCACAGGTTTTAGATGTGCATCTGTGCCCTGGTTGCTACGGAAAATCACCCAACGCTCAACCGGCTCCAGTGGCTTCACTAAGCTGAATGCTTTTTTTACGATTTCCGCTGTTTCGCCTCTGTATGCCAAACAGGATTGGGTCGGGTCCTCTGGGCGTAATTATCACTCTGCCCTTCTCTACATCAACATTGTTGAATGTGTAGGGCTGGGTTTGTTTGTCCATCTCAAAAATCGACGCTTCATCCACACGTCTGACTGTGCCCAAGTTTTCGGGGGTGCGGTACGCGATGAGTTCGTAAGTGTAATCACAATTCAGTGTTTCGCCGATGGCTGCTAACGAGCCGATGATGCCTCGGCACGAATTGTAGCCTATGGCTTCTGCACCGTATTTTTTGATGAGTGCCATGGCTTCTTTGAGGGTTACGATGGTTGTTTCGGTTTTTTTAGAAAAAGCCGTTAACTCGTCCGGTACAACGTCGCCTTTGTAGAAGACTATGCCGGGGTCTGTGCCTTTTTCTTTCACCGCAGAATGGGCTTCCCAAAGTGCGGTTGCGGTTTCTTTGATTTGCTCTTCGAACTCTGGGTTGTATGTGAATCGTAAGCATAATGCGCCGTTTCCGCGGGTCTTCCAGGGCACATTCGGGTTAAGCCTAATCAAACCGGGATAATCGATGAATTCTACGTTGAATTTTTTGAGTTCCTCAATAAGCACAGCTGTGAGGTATGTTGTGCAGCCTCCCTTGGTTGAGTCAGTGTCATCTAAGCCAATATGCATAGTCTGCAATGTAGTCAAGGGATAATTGCGCTCCACGTAGAAATAGAGAAGGTGGAGGGAAGGTAAAAAGTATTGTCCGCTAAAATGCGGTTCTAAGCATACACTGACATTGGTTCACGATCGATAAGGCCGTGTTCCGATTCGGCTCTATTGGGGAAAACCACTGGGGCTTTATCGGAAACTATCATCGTTAATTTTGAGTTGATTTGGCCGATTCCATCGATACGGTTAGTTATGATGTCTTTGAGTTCGTTCATGTTATTTGCGGTTATGTTGGCGATGATGTCGTAGACTCCCCAAAGATGATAAGCTTCTTCAACGCAATCCATTTCTTTTAGCGCTCTTAAAACTTGGTTTTCGGCTCCGATTTCCGTGTTCAAAAGGACATAAGCTGTTGGCATAAACATTTTTTCTCCATTAATTTGAGGGGGGATGGTTAGCCTCAGAAGCTTGGGTGCTCTTCGTTCAAGGGGAACGCAAAAAGGTTATGTGTGTTGCCAAGCCTCTTTGGCCAACCGAATAAAAATTGGGTGCATCCGCTGGCCATTGCCGCTTGCCTTTGCATGTGTTGGGTATGCAAGTTTGTTTTCATTTTTTCACCAGTTCTGACGCACAGCCTCTATTTCGCCTGAAAAAAATATAAAACTGTGTGATTGTGCCAGTACAGTCACAACCGCTAACTCGACGTCTAAAACGTATTCTCTAGACTATTTGGCGGTTTTTAAATAAAACCTAAAAATCAGACTTTAAAAGAAGTTGGAAAGAAAAGAAATAATTTATGGTTTGTCTTCTACGACAATCATTGTGAGTGTCGAGCGGACCTTGTCGAGTCGCCGGATTCTCCAAGTGACTATTTCTTTGAGTTTATCCATCGTTTCGGCTTTAACTCTTGCTACGATGTCGTATACTCCGTAGACGGCTGATGCTTCCTCAACGCCTTCAACTTTCTTCAGCTCCTTTAGAACGTCCGATTCAGAGCCTATCTCGGTATTTATCAACACAAACGCTGTAGGCATAATGATCCTCTGATAATATTAGGTATGGAGTTCATTTAAAATGTTTCCTATGAGCAACCAAGCAACCCTTCATAACATGCGGTTTAGACAAGTGTTTAAGCCCTAAATGGCAGGGATAACTTGTTGTTTTGTCTTGTTTTGCCGCATTATTTTGACGCCTGCCCACTGCAACGCCACGTAGGAAACAATGAGCCGGAACCACAAATTAACAACCCGTGTTAACAACGCAACAGACACCGCAACGTCAGGGCTAATGTTGAGTGCCGTTAACGTTATGGTCATTACTAACTCTGGAAAACCAAAAAACGCCACGCCCGCCGTCTGCAAAACCCCCGTCAAAGTAAACACGATGAATATCGCATCTACACGTATCGGCTGCCCCAGGGCTGCAAACGTTATGAAAAACACTGCAACCTCCAAAGCAAAACTGATAACCGAATAAATCATAGGTAAAATCAACGCTTTAGGTTTAGCCTTTAACTCGGCGACTCCGAGGTGGAAGTTACCCAGCAAACCCTCAGCTTTTATGAGGAAGCCTTCGGGGTTCCAGCTTTTACGGAAAAACTTGATCGCTTTTACTGCCCAGCCGAGAAGAGTCTTTGTAGCCGCAGGTTTCAAGCTGACATAGTAAACTACAGCCACGGTTAAAATAGAGAGCGCCAAAACAATGCTAATCAGTATAGCCGCCAAAGGCTGTAACTCATAGTTAAAAAGCACCAGCCCCAAGCCTATGCTTAGCATGGCAACGGTGAGGGTCATGTTGAAGATTTTTTGCCAAACAACCGATGCCCCGACTTTTCCAACATCAACGCTGGTATCCTTGAGTTAACATGTATGTTTTGGAGACTTCGCCTGACCAACCCAACTGGGGTACGGTGGCTTCGAAGAATAAACCGACCCATGTGTAGAGAAACGTTTTGCGTCTGGGTACATTTACGGATAGGCTGTTTAGGAGTCGATACCAGACTAGCGAAGAAAAAACCGTGTTTAACGTGAAAGCTATGAAGGCGGTTGAGTAGATTGCCAAGTTGGTTTGTGAGAGTATCTGTGCGACTTGGGCGGGGTTAACGTAGAAGAATATGTAGAGTAAAAACGCGATTAAACCCGCTACTAGAACAATCAGTATCGGTTTTGATTGCAGGGGTTTCTTCGCGGGTTCCATACGTTGTCGAGCCTTGCTTAAGGTTAGTGCCTAACCATTTAAGGCTTAATCAAGACTCTCTGCGGCCACTAACTGTTTTTCGATAACTATTTTTTGTCGATACCGTGCAATACCAGTGATCGCTATAAGCACAATGATGAATAGGACAGCTGTAACTACAAGCACTGATTCAATGGCAGAATTCTGCGCTGATGTGGGCTGCCACATGTTAGTAGCGGAAACCACAGAGTGAATGGTGTATTCGCTGGTTTGCGATGTTCCTTCTACGCTTACACCTGTTGCTTGATCCCAAACATAGGTGTTGTTTCCTACTGTAGCTGATACGACGGTTCTTTCTGCACCTGCATAAGTTTGCACTGCTGTTTGGGTGATGGTTACGTTGCCGAGATTTTCATCGACAAAAGTGTCGCCGACTTTGAGGTTAGATGGGATTATGAAGTCATCAATCAAATGGCCGGTTTGCAAATTGAGGGTGTACGCCGTTGTGTCGTTGGAGCCATCTGTGAAAATTGAGGTTATTGAGACGTCGATGGTTGGGTTTTCTTCGCTGAGAACTGTCATGCGTGCCCATTGAACATCATGTCCCTGCAATGGTGCACCCGTGGAGGTTACGTTGTATTCTATCCAGTCGCCGCCTTGAACGCCAATCGATAATTCAGCAGCAGACACCAGTGAAACAAGGCTTAAAACAAGAAATACTGCAACTAAGGCGGAAATATGCTTGGTTTGCATAATAATTTGTTTGAATGTTTAAACATATAAAACTGACGGATAATTGTAAAAACAAAAAATAATTAAGAAAGCATTTGGAAGGCGCTTACTCTTCCATCATAATCAACGTTAAAGTTGACCGAACCCGATTAAGAGTACGAATCTTGCGGGTCACTAGGTCCTTGAGTTTCTCCATCGATTCAGCTTTAACTTTACTGATAATGTCATAGACACCATATGAAAAGTAGGCTTCTTCGACACCCTCGATTTTTTTAAGCTGACTGACAACTTCCTCTTCTGCGCCTGATTCAACGTTAATTAGTACAAAGGCTTGTGGCATTTAGAGTCACCACGATATGCTATTGCAGGCGTGATTTATAGTTGTTATGTACGCAACATACGATTTAGCGCCGTCATTTGTGATGTTACCAAAAATCTTATGAGCATAAGAGTTTCTAAGTTGGTACTTGGGAGAAATCGATTTGGTTTATTGCTCAAGATGCGGCACACTTAACCCTGATACATCCGCTAACTGTTCGAATTGTGGGGCACCACTCAACCAACAAGAGAGCAGACCCTACACGCCCTATGAACATAGGCACTACTACAACGAAGGATACCGACATCGACAGGGCGGAGGCGGCTTTGGACTTTTAATCGCAGGATTATTCATCGTAATCATCGGCATAGCAGCATTAACAGGCTTTACCCTATTCTGGACCTACTTCTGGCCCATAGTACTTGTCCTAATTGGGCTGTGGATTCTTTTGCTTGGTTTAAGGCGCAACCGCAGATACAGGCAAGCGCCACCCCAATAACCCCACTTTAGTTTGGGATTATTTGTGTTGGATTGCTCATTTTCTGAGCTATGCACACAAAAGAGTTATATTAAGTTCGTATGAAAGTTGTAGGCTAATGCGGGGAAACTAATGGTTAAGTACATTTTCGTAACCGGCGGCGTTTTAAGCTCAGTTGGCAAGGGAATTTTAACTTCCTCCATCGGAAAAATGTTGCAGGCAAGAGGACTAAAACCCACCGTAATCAAAATTGATCCATACGTTAACATCGATGCGGGTACGATGAACCCGTATATGCATGGCGAAGTCTTCGTCACCGATGACGGCGGCGAAACCGACCTAGACTTAGGCTGGTATGAACGCTTTTTAGACTTAAGCCTCAAACAGGATAACAACTTAACCACCGGCACCATCTACCGAAGTGTAATCGAGAAGGAACGCCACGGCGACTTCTTAGGCAGATGCGTCCAAATTGTCCCTCATATCACTAACGAAATAAAGAACCGCATCAGAAACGCGGGCAAATCCGTCAACGCAGACATCGTCCTCACCGAAGTAGGCGGCACTGTCGGCGACATCGAAGGCTTACCATTCCTTGAAGCCATCCGCCAGATGCGCGTTGAAGAAGGCTACGAAAACACGCTCTATGTCCATGTGGCACTTGTGCCAATTTTAGATGTTACCGGCGAAATGAAAACTAAACCGCTTCAACACAGCGTCAACGAACTACGACGCATCGGTATCCAACCCGACACAATCGTTGCCCGCAGCCCACAAATGATTGATGCTGAGGCACTGCGAAAAATCGCCCTATTCGGCACCATACCTGAAAGCTCAGTTTTCTGTTCATACAATGCAGAAACAGTCTATCAAGTCCCATTAATCCTCGACAAGCAGGGCATGGGTGACTTCATCTGCCAACGCTTAGGCTTAAAATGCGACACCAAAGATTTCAGTGAATGGCAAATATTCGTCGACGGCATGGTAAACCCCGAGCACGAAGTAAAAATTGCCCTAGTCGGCAAATACGCGGGACTCTCAGACAGTTACGTCAGCATGACCGAAGCACTCCGCCATGGCGGTGCAGCATGCAAAACAAAAGTTTGCATAAGCTACCTTGAAGCAGAAAAATTCGAACGCGAACCCGAATGCATCAAAGACCTATCAAACTATGACGGCATCTTCGTACCATACGGTTTTGGTCCAAGAGGCACAGAGGGCAAGATTGCAGCAGCCAAGTACGCAAGAGAAAACGACATACCCTTCCTTGGCATATGCTACGGTTTCCAACTGGCAGTCATCGAATTCGCAAGAAACGTCTGCGGCTTAACCGATGCAAACAGCACAGAAATCAACCCAGACTCACCCTACCCAGTCATCGATTTAATGCCTGAACAACGCGGCATAGAAATCAAGGGTGCAACCATGCGGTTGGGCGCACACAAAGTGATGCTCCAGAAAGGCAGCTTAGCCGAAAAAATGTTCGGTGAAGAAGAAATTCATGAACGCCACCGCCACCGCTTCGAAGTCAACTTAGACTACATCGAAGCACTCAAAAACGGCGGCTTATGCTTCACCGGCAAAAGCACCGACGGCAGAAGAATGGAAACCATGGAGTTGCCCGACAAATACTTCTATTTTGCCAGCCAATTCCACGGCGAATTCAAAAGCCGCCCAGGCAGACCATCACCCGAATACTTTGGCTTCATCCAAGCATGCATCAACAGAAAGCTTGGCAAGCCCAAAGCCTCCATTTCTTAATTCTTTTTAGCGTTTTTTATCTTATCATCTCTATCTCTGTCCATTCTAGTTGTCTTGCTATCAAATTTTCGACCTAAGCAATGTGTTTGCAGGAAACAACTAATAAGCTTTAAATCGATGATTTTGTTGTCTAAATCTAAAATATCATCGGTGCTTGCTTTGAAAATATTTGAATTGAAAGTCCCAAAAGAAGATATTGACTATATTAATAAAGAAATTAAACAACCCAAGCGCCCAAGCACAGAACTGCTGGAGCTTTGGCTTGAGCAAGAATTAAATATTGAAAATAAAGGCACTTATAGAAACGTTCCAACCGATGAAAGCCACGTTACAGTTCAAATTCTTCCAAATGGTAACTACAAGGTGCTTATTTCTGATGCTTGCTTTAGCATGATTGCATCACATGTACAACCTGAACCGCATAGTCATAAGTTAAATAATGAGGATATTTTCCATTTTTGGCTTGATATTAAAACAAATAGATTGCACATCCCGCAACATATTGATGTTAATGAAATAAAAAAATAAACCTACCATTTTTAGTGATTTTTTTCCTAATCTAAATCCAGAAGAAAAAGTTTTTACACCTTAGCATGCGCACTTTAAAAAAATATGTTAAGGCTCGATTTAATAGCGGAAAATGCTTCACACCAAACTCATGGAATCTCAATCGAATTATACTTTAAGTAAGCATACGTAATATTGATTGACCATTGAGGGTAGAGTTTGAATGTATATCATACAGGTAATTAGCACTCTCCTGAGAGCTGTCCTTTGGTAATCCAAAATTTGAATCAAAATAAAATGGCTTGAAAACCTTGAACGCTTGGCGTTAAAATACCAATCAAAGTGTGGTGTATGGACTGACCGTTGGGACATAGCTCATGGGCTATTTTTGATACCCAACATGGAATATTCAAAGTTTGAGCTTGAACCCCAAAATATGGCAAGACTAACTTTTACTCACGTAGAAACGATCTCGTAACATCGCAGTTGAAACACTCGCTTTCTTTCACTCATTACAAAAAACTGAATTGACAAAAGGAACGTAGCAAGAAAAACTATTCCCAAACTTAGGTCTACGACATTATGCGAGCATAGCTGGCGAACAATAGTTTCATGCCCAAATGCCCCCAAATAAGCCATCATATTTTTTAACAACAGCCCGAGTCCTGTTGCACAACAGTCCTGTCCCGTCACCAGGATCAAAATCATGTTAACATTAGACGAATGAATAAAATAACCACAGAGAACACTCTCCACTTCTCAGATTGACCAGCTCCGTAAACAATACGGCACTAACACAATACGCCCCCAGTACGAGACCTCTCTGGAAACAGTACCTAAAAAAATACATAACCCCATCATCAAATATTGCTCGTTGCTGTCGCCATTTCTATGTTGTCTTCCTCATCAAGGAAGGATTCTCGACACATCGATTCTTATCGCCGTTCTCCTCGCCACCGTAACGTTTTTCAACGATACCGAAGCGCAAGAGTTCGACACCTTAAACGCCCGCCGAGATGACGTAGCAGTTAAAGTAATCAGAGATGTCATCCAACCCCTCCCCTCCCGCGACATCGTGTCGACCTTATCCTGCTGGAGCTGGTGACGCTATACCCCCGACGCTGGTATATCTGGCGACGACCTCTGCTCTGATGATCCGCATTTACCGGTGAACCGAGCCAGTGACAAAAACCGAAAAGCTCAGTCCTCAAGGCGCCTTCATCACAGCAGAAGGACAGATATCGCTGCAGCAGTCGTGACTCAGCACAGATGCGTGATTGCCGCTTCACTGGCATCGACCACGCATCACTTACTCCTTTGAGGAGCTAGTCTTACTAGCACTATCAGTAAATTCGGTATGCCATAGCAATTTTATCTTCAGCTCTCTGATTATCCGCGGCATGATTTTCGCGAAGTGACAGGTTTGATATGTTTACCGCCAATAATGTTCTCCACTACTTTATGCTCTCGTGGTTATTGTGTCGCTGCAATCCCCGAGGCTACCTATGGTGTTGCCCTCTCACTCTCGCTTGCCATGCGCAAAATACCAGTTTCTGCCCGCGCTGACTTATCCGTGCAACATCGTCCGCCACAACCATCTGCACTGACAAGACCGGAACTTTGACCAAAAACCAGATGCAGTGTTGAACATCCTCGGGAAACCCCTATACATACCAACATGCCCGCCACTGTAAGCCGAATGTAACCCTCACGCTGCGTGAATGCACAGCACATCTTGAAGAGAGAAGGAAAGACAATTGTAATCGTAACTCAACAGAGGAGCTCTTCTCCGTTAGCTAAAAGAGCACTCTTGTGACTACATGCAAATCCGAAAGAAAACGCAAATAACTAAACGTACCTCTTCGATAGTAACCGCAAACGAATGTCTACAGTCATTCAGATAGCGACCGATCTTAGCTCTTCAGTCAAGTGCACCTGAATTCTTGCAGAGCTGTGCACAAGAAACTAGACTCTCCGAAGTAAATGTCCTTGCCTCACGCAATGCGAACACTTAGCTTCGCACACAAAGAAGTCATTAACGGAGACGAAACCGAAGTGGTCTTATATGGATGGTTTCGTCGGCATACTAACCCTCTCCGGATAACATCCCCAATCCGTCGCCATTTGCCAAATACCAGCATCCGTGTTCGAATGTCACTGTAAAACCCAGAAACTGCACGAGCAATCGCTCAAAGTCAGAATCCTACAGCGTACTGTCGTGACTGGCGCGTTTTCCGATCTCTCTTAGAAGAAGAACAGTAGCCGCCGCACAGAACCTCGATGTTATAGCACAGCAGAACCCATGATAAGCTTTTACTCGTTAAAGCGCTGCAAAAAACTGGCGCAGTAGTGGCGTAACAGCGATGAACAACATCACCTGCACTCAAACACGCCAACGTAAGCTTGCTATGACGCCGAACTGAGTAGCCCGCGAAGCAGCGACATCATACTGCTCGATGACTCTTTTCGTCAATACTAGTGCAGTCTGGTGGCAGATCCCTCTATGAGAACATCCAACGTTCATTCTCTTCCAGCTTACAATCAATTTCTGCGCTTGCATTCTCTTCTTCTTAGCCCTATGCTTGATACCCCGAGCCATTCACTGTTATCCAAATTCTTTGATCAACCTTATCATAGATACGATTGCAGCTTTTGCGCTCTGTTCAGAAGCGCCACATAAGTTGATGAGCAAAAACCGATACCGCTAGACGCCAAATCGTCTCACCTTCAGTAGCTATCAATCATAGTCACTGCAGCATTCCTCATTGTTTTAGTATTCTTCAGATGCACTGATTCTGGAGGTACAACCCCTGCGAATTAGCACGTATTTTTTGCTGCATTCATTATCGCTGTAGTTTAATATCATAAACTGCCGAGCACTGACAAGTCGCCCTTTTTCAGAAACCCAACATTTTTCGTTGTGATACTGCATGTTGTCCTTCATTATTATCGTCCAATTCGCATCGTCTTCAATACGTGCCACTATCGTTTGAACAATGTAAGATTATCGCTATATCAATCTTGTTATCAGATTCCTGTAAGAAGATCTATCCAAAAATCAAACTGCACAAATGAGCGTATTTTTTTTTAGCAGCCTCAAATATTTTTTTTGTTATGTCGTAGTTATACTTTGACCTTCACATAGCCCCTGAAATTTCGTGCAAAACTTCCAAGCCCTCTATTACTACCATTTCAAAAACTAAGTTTTACCATTTGCACACACAAAATAAAACTATTACCCATAAAATCAATAAAATAAACAAAATATAATAAAAAAAAAAAAAAAAAATTTCAGGAAATTATATAATGAGCCGTTTACATGACTCCCTAAAGGAAAGATGTAAAATGAGCATGGAACCTACCGGAAAAAGAGATTCAACTGCTTACAGCAAAAAAATGGTTGAAGCAAAAGACGAATTAGGTCAACTTCAAGCAGAACTTAACAATGTACTCGTCAAATTCTGTCTACGTGCACTTCGCGTTTTTCAATCAACAAGACCCGAGCCACTTAGACCCGGCGAAATCGCGCTAATTGTAAACAACGAGCTTGTTAAAGGTGTTTTATACGAATTGAATCTCCAGCCAAGCATTGACGCCATAGCAAAAGCTGCCAAGGAAGCTTGGGCAGAAGAGCAGAAGCAATAACTGCTTAAAATTTTTCCTTTTTAATTTTAATAAAATATTATACAGTAGTTTGTAACTAAAATTTAAAAAATAAAGTTGTTAGCCGAAATTATTTTCGGCAGATATAACTTAGAGTTGGCATGAGTTTGGGGTCTGCGAAGACTATCTGTGTAGCATCAACCATGCCGACGAGTGCGCCGTTCTTGTCAACTGCTGGCATGTGTTTTACGTTCCAGTGTTTCATAAGTTCAGCTGCTTCTTTGAGGGTTGCGCATTGGTCAATGACGACAAGTGGGTTAGTGTAGACCATTCTTGCGATGATAGTTTTGATTGGTACTTCAGCTTCCATTGCGCGGACGATTAAGTCTCTTGCTGTGATGATGCCTGTTGGCTTGCCGCTCTGGATGACTAAGATTGCGTCTTTGTCATATTTGCTCATTAGTGCGATAACGTCTTTCAAAACGGTGTTGTTTTCTACTGTTTTAACGTCTTTTTGCATGATGTCTTTTACGGTGCAATTACTTGCCATTTTTTATTCACCTTAACGCTATCTGAGAATGCGTTGCTCTTTATCAATTTTACGTTTATTTCGCGTGTTGATGTGTGTAATCCTTAAAGGCATGAGAAAAACCTTGTTTATGCAATAGAGGCGAGGTATGTTTTGAGCAGCAACCCCACTAATACTGAAGGCTTCAATTCTAGTTTGGATAACGCGAAAAACTATGCGGAGGTTTGGACGATTGTGCAGCAGACAGCCGAGTACGCGTTGGGTAAACGGCGCAATAGCATGATGCTTTTCCTCGACGATTTACCATTACAACTGGGCGCGTATTATCCGGTGGGCACTAACAACATTGTGCTTAACCGTGCACTCGTAGATGTCGTTGAAATGTCTTTTACCGATAAGCCCACGGTTAACGCGTTGGTCTACAATTTGCTGTTGCATGAGTACCTGCATGCGCTAGGCGACATGTCTGAGGTAGGCGTTAGACGTGATGTTGTTGTGGTGGCGAAGAAAAGTTTCGGCGAACAGCACATTGCCACAGAGTTGGCGCGCAAGTCACCTTGGGTATTGCTAAAGGGCCTGCCGCTGGGAACGATGAATGCGCCTAAACGGGGCATGGAGATAGTGCCGGACTTTGAGAAAACAGGAAAATACATCGTTTAACCCTTTTTGTGAACAGGCACTGAGACGTTAAATTTCTTTTTGCTATATCTTAGGCAGGGAACGGTAGCTGCAGAGAGGTCGCGTGAACTTTCAAGGTAGCTTTGCGGAGTATGCAGACACACCCACTGCAAACGTACATTCAGAGCAAGCCAACCTCAACAAGCATTGTTTTTCCCCAGCGCATATTCAATGGATGCACGCTACTTCGATGGGGTTAGGCTGCATTTGTCATTCTATATATAGGGGAGGGGGGTCTCTGGGAGAGCAACAGAACCCCAAACACCCAAAACCAACAGAGCCCGAAAACAGCCGCCTATAAACCCAACAATTCCCCTAACAAACGCAGCTTCCCCATACCCACTAACCAATGAACGCCCACAACCAAAACCCTAAACCCAACACCTGTTGAGCCTATAAATAAGGGGGGATAGGCCCCAGAGAGCAACAACGCGCTAAGTTTTTACGAACACATAGGATTTGTAAGGTTTGAACCCAACTTTCGAATATATTTTACGGGCAACGGCATTGTCGTCCATGACATAAATTACTGCTGCATCAGCAACCGCTAAACATTCATGTACCAGCGCCGAAACAATCGAAGTCGCGTAACCCCGCTTCTCATACTGTGGATTTGTAGCAATCCAAGTGACGTGGCAAACTTTGGGTGTTAGCATCCCATAACCAAACGACACCAGCCGACCATCAAGTTTTATTCCGAACCACACGGCTTCTTTAACCAGAAACAATGCCTCAACAGCTTCGGCGGATATTTCGCTCCACATTTTTGGGTAACATTCATGCATTAACTGCGCTATTTGCGGGGCATCTTTAGCGCTTAATCGTTCAGGCGTAACCCTAAGGGCAAGTTGCTCGTCACCCTTGTTGAGACTCATTAAAGTCACATGCGCTAAAAGCTTAAAGTGTGGGTACTTCTGCAATAGCAAATCTTCGCAGTCCACGGGCACTTGAACATCAACCGAGTCCTGTTTCAAATTGTTGAGCATAAACTCTACAGCCCCATGTTCACCGCGTAACTGCACTATGTGCCCATCGTAAATCAGCATGACCCCAACCACAGCTTCACCCTCAAGCGCCAGAGAAATCTGCGTGCGCTCTTTCTGCAATAACAAATCATAGATGAAAAAATAGTAATCACAGTAATCCGCCTTGACAATGCTCCAGAAGGGGGCTTCCAACTCTGGCGTAAGAGGAACCAAACGCACATACTTCACCGCTATAGCATTTGTGGATAATAGAAAAAAGCGTTTAGGTAACAAATCGTGATAAGAAAAGTTATTGGTGTTTGGAGGGATGGTGTAAGTATATTGGTTAGGCCATCAGCCATCCGTCGTTCGAGGAGAAAGGAGAAGGCTTCGAAAACGGAAAATTGTTTATTTTGGCTAGTGGTTTTGCCTTCAACCTTACCCAGTCTCTCCAATCACTAACAAGACTTAAGATATTCTAAAATACATATAAGCTTTATGAAGTAACAATAAAGAATAGAAATATAGATTTAGCCTAAGCTAAAACCTGTTTAGCTTACGGCTAGGGCGCCTTCAAGAATGCTCCGGTCCGAAACACAGAGTTCTTTGGCCAAAAACGATTTCAACACAGCGGATAACTTTGGAAGCGGTCCACTATAAGAGATGATTTGGTTTCCCTTTAGTGCATCAGCAGAAAAGAGTTTCTCTTCTTCTTTGTAGCTGAAAGATACGGTTTGAGCGCCAACGGCGTAGTTCTGGAAGTCTTCCCACTGTTTACAGCGCACCATCACTGATGGACCACCCTGAGCTGCAACTGGCGCAACGGGTGCTTGTGATGATGTTGCATTTGCTGCTGTTAACGGTGTTTCTTTTTGGCCGCTGGACATGCAACCGATTAGGTTTGTAACTTCTTTCTGTAAACCACTAATTTTTTCTTCAACTTTATCGACTTTACCGCTTAATTCGCTTGTGTCTCCCATCTGTTCGGTGACTGTAGCCAACTCATTTATGAGTTTGTCTAAGTCTCTTTCGTGCTCCTTTAAAACATTGACAATAAAGTCTAATGCTTCGAGAGCTTCATCTTTTTGTTGCGGATTCTTTGACATATGTTTATTCTACCCCCACTTTGTCTGACAACCACATAGGGCGTTAAGTATATATATGGTTAGCGAATCGCAAAATAGTATCATTGCAACTGCGTAACTATACGTATTTGTGATTCTGTACAACAAAAAAACTACAGATACAAGTGCCCTAAACCCTTTGCGGGGATTAAGCTTTATGTTGTCTTGTTCTGTAGACGATGAAGCTTGCGATAACAAGCGCTATTACTGCTCCGAGAGCCGCGGCATAGATGATTGCGGTTGGAAATGAAGTATTCTCCGGTATGTTTTGATTGGGGGGTTGGTTAGTGTTTGTCGGTGATGTTGTGGGTAATGATATTGTAGAATTGTTCGGTGCTGGTGTTGGAGTTGGTGTTGGCGTGTATGGTGTAGGTGTTGGTTGGGTGGGTTGATTGATTTGTTGTTGTATTAATTGGGCATTGTTGTCCATGGGTGTTTTTATGGTTGCAGCGATTTGAGCGGATCGAGGGTTGCGGCGCTTGAACTCATAGTTATTGAAGTTACCATGTTTATCCACATGTTGCCGTTTGCATAGGGCACAACTAAACGCAGGGTCTCAGTAAGTGGGCTTCCGTCTTTTTCGTAGGCTAAGATTACATCTGAACGTAATGCATCAGCTATTGGGATGCTGACTTTGTATCCATCTTGGGCTGCAAAACTCAGGGAAGCTACGCCTGGGTCAAGGCCTGTTTGGTTTAGCAGTTCTGATAGAACAACGCCGCCCCATGTGCCGCCTGTTACGGGGATTCCATAGCAGAAGATTTCGGCGGTTACCGTTGTTTTTGGGAGGGCTAGGAGTTGGTCATAGGTGATGTCTGTGGTTGCGCCATTTAGGGTTGTTAATTGTATGGTCCATTGGGGTGCCGCGGATGCGTTATGGGGTATTGTGAGGATTAGGGTGCTGGAGAGCAGTATGAGGCATATTGTTAGGGTTTTTTTCGTTTTGTTTGCCTCCTAATATAATAGGATATGCCACGCGTCATACTTTTAAACATTATCAGAGCAACAACTAAAAAGCGCTAAATAAAACAATATCAGGAAAAGGGTTAAAGCTGTTTTAGCTGCTCCTTAAACAGGGCCCGTGCTTCGAAGACCCCGCTTTCGCGTTCAGCCTCAACACCCATTTTATCGATACAACCCGAAAGGCCAACAACGTCAACTTTGATGTTGGTTCCCTCAGAAAGAGTCTTCAGGGTTTCTTCCAGGTAAGCCATCTCTTTTTGATTATCTTTTTCGCCCACTATTTTAGCCAGTAAAAGGTCGTTTAGGGTATAATACGCTAAAACCGCTGCCTTGGCATGTTCAAAGTTGGGGTTTGTACCTGCCAAATCGTTCTCTGCCTTTAAGCCATTGAAGTAGCTGTGTATTGCTTTGAGCACGTTTAGGGTTTCTTTGGATGTTTCCTTAGCCACTTGGCTCTTAACTGCAGCGGCAACTTTAGAGAAGTCTAAATCAAGCGGCTCCAGAGTAGCTGCCCTAAAACTATAAGATGCACCCAACGGTTGGGCGTCTGCTTCTATGCTTTTCCAGTCGATGCGTTTTTGGTGCAACCCCATCAAAACGTCAAATGATGAATCCACAATGGGCAAAGAACCATTGATAACAGCTAACAATTCAGTTTTGCGTAAAGCCGCCTTTTGAGTTTGCTCCAGTTTCCGCCGGTATTCCTCTTGCAAGACCACAAGCTCCTCATTCAACTTTGCGAAAGATGCACCCTTTTGCTTGAGAATAAACGGATAAGCTGTATCCTTCCAAGTCAGGCTAATCCAATTGCCTAAACTCTCAATAGCGGATAACTCGTAAATGGGAAATTCGTTGATAACAACCCAGCGTTTCTTGATAGCGCCTTTTGCAGCGTAAAATTTGATTTTGTCTTGGGCGATTTCATATTTGGTTACGGCTGTGCCTTTATGTTTTTTTGGTTTAGGTTTAGGCGGTGCTTCTTGGGTGGTGGCACCTGTTGGGTTTGGGTCTTTCTTTTTGCGGCCAAATAACATGATTGGGGAGTTGATTGCTAGATTGTCTGGGAATTGTTTTTGGCGACTGGAAGTTATTGGACCCGCTTTGTTGTTCATGTTGCGTCTTATCTCTATCTGGTTTGTTGATTTATAAATTGATGCACAAAAACACTGCCATATTTGACAACGGCTTAACAACCTGTGTATTCGATTTGTTGATTTGAGAAAATTATAAATATAAAATTCGTCGATTAGGCACATATGATAAATAAGCAATCATGTTTGGGCTTACTTGTTTTTACCCTGCTCTTTAGCAGTTGTCTCATACCATTTGTATCCAGTCAAGAAGCAACGCCGACTCCAACCCCAACTCCAACGCCGACACCAACTCCTACGCCGGAACCCGAAAACATATCCGTTATCATACTCTCACCCGTACATAACTACACCATCACAAACTCGTTCAACGTCAGCTTCGTTTACATACCACAGATTAACGGAACAGCAAACAAGTTTGAAGGCGCAGACTTGTTACATCAACGGAAGCCAAGTTGCAAGCAACCAGACTGCAATGGCAAGCTACTCCAATAACACAATCTACCACGAGTTTTCCTCAAACGGAACTTACCTCTGGAACGTCAAAGTTCGAAACAGCACCACAGTCGTTTCCGCTAGCAACGATTTCAACTTAACCGTCTCAGTCTACACACCAGACCCAACACCTACACCAACCGCGTCTCCGACACCAACACCTACTCCAACACCCACGCCAGTTCCAACGCTGACACCGACGTTAACTCCAACGGCTTCGCCTTCACCGACTCCGGCGGTTACAAACGATGGTTTAGCGCTTGGTTAATCGTTATCATAGCGGTCGTTGTTATCGCAGGGGTTCTAGTTAGTAACAATTTTATTCCTTAGGTTCCGGTCAAGGTAAAAACAAAAAATATCCCTTCTTTCTTTTTTAACATAGCCAAAACGTTTGTTGCTCTGCCAAGCCCCTATCCCCCCTCTATTTATAGGCTAAAAAATGCACAAGAAAAGCAAGTCTCAGCATGCATTTGTTGGTTTTTGGTGTTAGGGTGTATGCGTTTGCAGGCTCGATTTCTATATTTGCTATGCGTCTACGCCAGAGACTAAACGATTAGAGGTTAAAGCGGGGCTTTGTTGCTTTGCCGACGTACCCCCTCCCCTATATATAGATTCAAACGGTAGGTTCAACTTTAAATTGCGTACACATGCGTTAAGATGTTTTATATTCTGTTGGGCGACTGCCGCTTGAGAGAGAGCCTGTTTTTGCCTGACGGTGCAGAAACAGATAAGCCGCTTTTTTAGCACGCCCACACACCCAACATCAGTCGTTCTCATGCTGAAACACACTGTTCTTTGGTGGAGATGTTGAACCCGATAAGCAGTACCCACTAACGATTGAAAATGAGAAAGATAAGTCCAATCACGATTCTTCTCCCTATTATCTTTCGCCCTTGGTATAGCAACTATTCAAACTGCGAAAAGAGATACTTCGCCTTACCCTAAAGCCATACAAGACCAAACCTGTTCTTGTTCATCACTCCTTTGTGGGCATTTGGCGAGTTGTTTACCCAGTGTGCTCATTCTGAGGCTGCAGCCGGTTGATTACATTCAATTCACCGTAACATCAACCAATAGTGACCCAGACCGCCCCCAAGACAAATACATAGATCGAATTACTGATAGCAAGCACCAACCATTCAAACAACCACTATCCAAGGAACCCAATTTACAAACATTGTTCAACTAAATTATTCTGACACCTATAACATAACAGCCGCTAAACAGCCCTTCTCCAATTCCGTTACAATAAACGGAAAAGTAACAATCCACCATCAACTATTACCTGCTACAACTAATGCGCCATCAACATCCCCCAGCCTCAACCCTGCCCTACCACCAAGCGAAAGTAGATTCGACGAATTCAAATACATGGGGCTATCTTCAGTTCCAGAATTTATCGAGCATTAGCGACTTTACCCTTGGTTTTGTCCTTGTTCATTGTTGGAGCGATACTCTGTAAAAGGCATCGAAAAACTGATTATATACCTCAGAGCCAGGCTATTTGGAGTCCTAAGAACTAAGGGCAAACGTCTATTATAGGGCTCCCGACGACCTTCTCCGAATCAGGGCATATTATTCACTGTGATCGCTTTTATCAACCTCAAATTTAGCCCTACACGACGGACAGACTACCCTAAACTTGGCTGTTCCCCTACCGTTTATCCTGTTGTAAAAAGACTCCAAATAAGCCAAGTCAGAAGCGTACAAACCCTCAACAACCTTTGGGTTTATTGTACGCAAATTTCCAAGCTTAACGATAACCCGAGACAAAACAATGAACCTTGAATATGCGGGGTTTCGTTGAACTCTGGGAACTTAAGCGGCAAAACCTCATCCGCAGCCGTAGCCAACCGCATAACGCCCGTCTTATGAAGAGCCCCGTTTTCGTCAACGTAGCCTTCTGGCAGGGTAAACTCGAATTCTGTTGTGATGCCCATTAAACCAACTCAAGGGTTATTTTAATGATGCAAACAAATGCTAAAGTAACTTTCCCTTATTCGCTTTGGTAATTAATAAAGCAGAGAGAACTGTTGGAAGCGAGCAACCACAAGGGTTGCCGCCGATTAGATAACCAGAAGTCCCTTCTCCGTCGTTATGGGTAACTGGGGACTTAGTGTTTATAAGTAAATTATATAACCAAACAAACATATCAGTTTCAATATGGATAGATTGGGTAAATACCTCTCAATATGCTTAGTTGTAATTTTAGCAACATTAGTCTATTGATGATAAAACCTATTAATGCTCAAACAACTCCTTAACCATCTGTGCCAGAATTCACAATTAAGTACTTTGATAATTCCTATGATGTACCACTTCACCCACTATAGACCCCTACAAAGGGGAAACAGTAACTGAGGGGTACCATGTGGTGAACAAGACAATAGAAGTTGTTGTAGAACAAGAACTATCTAATGCTGGAACTGGTTACAACATTAGGTATAAAGGGCATTTTGAAGATAGTTGGACAGAAGTCTTCGATTCAAGATATTATCCTCAATCTTTGGGAATAGCATTTTACTGTTCTGAAGAATGGGGCGTATTATTACCACACAGGTTTACTCACAAGTTCTGTTTATGCCCCTTCTGGAGGTAAGGTAGACTTTCAAGTCCAAGCAATAGTGGGTCATTACATTGAAGTCCATACCACCCCTGGTCCTGCAAACCATAGAGGGTCCGATTATGAAGTCTTTACGGGTGAACGAAGCAATTGGAGCAATACATACACACTTAATTTAGTTGATGGCTCTGTATCTATCTCTGCTTCTGCACTTCCAACCTCAAACCCAAGTCCAACTGTTCCCGAGATATCAATAACAGCAATTTTGCCTTTGTTTATTGTAATTCCTTTGATTACATTCTTTTTGTTAAGAAAAAGCGGTAAAGGCTTATAACTAGAGACATACAATAGCTAATCAGTAATACAGCCTCAGAAATTTACTTTGCCCTAAGGCTGGGACGGCGACATCATCCCATGCACTTTACCACAGTCCAGTCGCCTGAAAGGTTCAAATTTTCGGTTATGATCCAGAGCTTTTTGGGTTCCAAACGCATTTTATGGCTTTTGCTCCGCATGCTAAAACGCAGGGTGTTTGGCCGCTTTCGGGTTTGCAGGCTTGGCAAGTGTAGCTGATTTTTTTGCGGTGCTCCTCAGATACTGGCTGCTACGGTTTTGTCTTCTAAATCAATAAATTCAGTAACTAAAACAAGGGCTTTTTGGGGGCAAACCTCCACGCATTTGCCGCAGCCAATGCACTTGTCGGAGTCTACTACTATGTAGTATTCGCCTGAACCGTCGATGTAGCCGTAATGCGTGATCATTGCCCATTCACCCTAAGTTTTTTGTGCTTTGTCGTATAGTGCTTTGGCAAATGATGCTGCGCCCAGTGCGCCTGCAACCATGGGGTCCAGGGCGCCTTCTTCTCGCCATCTTGGTGTTGGCAGGCATTTAGTGCCCAGGATTACTTCGATGCGGCTGACTATGCCGATGTTTTTGGATTGTCCGCCTGTGACGACGAGTTCTGGTTCTAAGCCGACTCGGTTGATTAGGTTTGCCATGCGTACTGCCATTGCGCGTGTGTATGCGGCTAAGACTTTTTCTTTGGTCCAGCCTTTGCGCAAAAGTCCCATGGCTTCGGTTTTGGCGAATGCGACGCATGTGCAGCTTACGGGGTCGGGTTCTTTTTCGACTTTGAGTGAGATGTCGCCGATGTCTTCGATGGGGATTTGGAGTAGGTCTGCGAAGACTTCCATGCCTCTGCCTGTGCCTGCAGCGCATTTGTCGTTCATGAGGAAGCTGACGACTCTGCCTGTTTCGTCGATTTTTATGGCTTTAATGTCCTGTCCGCCGACATCAAGTACGGTGCGCACTGCTGGGTCCCCAGATGTAGTTTGCGCCTTTTGCGTGGCAGGCGATTTCGGTTATGGCTTTGTTTGCCATGGGCACGTTGACGCGTCCGTAGCCTGTGCCGACGATGATATTTGAGGTCGCTGGCTTTTAAGCCTGTGTCCTGCAATGCGAAACTAAGGGCTTTGCTTGCGCTCTCAGGACTGTTGCTGCCTGTGCGGGTGATGCCCCAACTGTAAGCTTGCCCATTAACCATGATGGCTGCTTTGGAACCGACTGAGCCGACATCGACGCCTGCGGTGATGATGTCTTTGCTGCTCCATTTTATGTTGGGCATTATGCGGTGGTATTCTTGCCAACGCCAAAACTCGTCTTTGACTGCGCCGTTGCCGTTCATTTAAGCGCCTCCTTTAACGCGGGTTGCTGCAATTAAGGCGGCGCCTAATGCACCGACGTAATCGGGGTAATCTGGAATTTGCACGGTTAAGCCGAGTTTGCGGTTTAGTGATGCTATGAAGCCTTCGTCTTTGGCGACGCCGCCGACCAAGACTACTTCGGGGTTTACGCCTAAGCGGTGAATCATCGATGAGATGCGGTCTGCCATGGCGTCGAAGACGGCTCGGGCGATTTCGGATTTGGGTTCTTGGCGGTGGATAAGCGAGACTACGTCGGATTCGCCGAATATGACGCATGAAGCGTTGATTGGGCTGGCGCGTTGTGCCGTGACTGCAAGTGGGCCCATGTCTTCGAGTTTAACTTCGAGTGCGCGTGCCATGGCTTCGATGAATGCGCCTGCCCCTGCCGCACAGCGTTCGTTAACTACGAAGTCCGATCATGGCGCCTTTTTCGTCGCATTTGACTGCTCGGGCTTCTTCTGCGCCGACATCGATTATTGTTCGGGCTTTTGGGATTAGGTGGACGCCTGCTTTTGCGTCTGCACCCATCATGGATACGGTGCTGTTTTTGTAGGGCGCCATTTCCATGGCTGAGCCTGTGGCTGAGAAGTGTTGTACATCAGAGAGTTTGAGGTTGGCTGCGTTTAGGGCTTGGTTGACTGCGTCTTCGGCTGCTTTTGTGGGGTCAAACCCTGAAAACGCTTGCCCCCTTCCAACAACAGCCCCATCTTTTAGGACAACAGCTTTTACTCGCTGCGTTCCAAGGTCCATTCCAACGGTAATCACTATTTCATTTCACCTTAAATATCGACTCTTGCGTTGAGCATTTCAAGGAAAGCCTCAACACGGGTCTTCATTTGCCCAACGTCTTCACGGGTATATTCTGTATCCAAATAGTAAACGGGGACATTAATTTTGTCCAGCGCTTTCTTTACGCGGGTGTATTCCATTGCGTAGAGCATGCAGCCTCGGACTACGTAGTAGATGACGCCTTGGACGTTCCAGTCTTTGACTTTGTTTAGTAGCCAGTTGATGCGGTCTTCGTTGCCGTCTTTGCTCGTAAAGCATGGGCACGTGGATGCCATGAGGTAGCGTTCGCTCATTGCGTTTAACATGTCATCCATGGACCATTCGTCTACGCCGATGGGGTCGTTTAAGATGCGTTCGCCGCTGCATTGCTCATCAGCAACGATGATGCCCGGCGGGTTGCCTTCTTCGACGAGTGTGGGTAGTTTCCAGTTGTCTGGCCAAAACATCGGTGTACCCGTAACCATGACTCTTGGCGTATCGGTGCTGCAAACCCAATCTTTACGTTCAGCCCTCGCTTCGAGTTCAGTGCAGAGTTTTTCAGCGTTCTCAGTCCAACGCACCTTATCATCCCAACTATAAGCCTGATTAACAAGCATGGCGTCTCTGCCCATGATAACCGGGTTGCCCTTGCGCAGTTCTTGAAGTCGGCGGAAGGCTTTGGTGGCGCGGTGGCTGGTTTCGATGGCTCCTTTTAGGCTTTTACGGTCAATCTTGTTACCAGTGAACTCCTCAATTTGTTTTTTCATATGCTTGATTTCGTCACTCCAGAACCGAAGCGACTGGGCGGAATCTTTTATGCGCGGAACATTCATGCCCCAAACAGTTTTAGAGTCACCCAAGATTTCGCTGAGTTTAGTCATGCCATCGCATGTTAAGACGCTGATTAGGGCGTCGCTTTGCTCCATGAAGGGTGAGAGTTCAATCATTTTTGCGCCGATCGTTGAGCGGATAACTGGGCATACTTCGACGGGGACGACGCGGTCGCCGAGTTTTGAAGTGTCATACCAACCGGAGTTGACTCGGACTGGGATGGCGTCTGCGGCGCTGATGAGTTCGGTGGGTGCAAAGAGGCACATGTAACCGATGACTTTTTTGCCCTTAGCTTTCTCAGCTGCGATTTCTTCTTGGCGTTTACCGAACAAGTTGGCGATGTCATCAAAGTACTTCATAGCGTCGGGGCGGTGTGGGTCAGCTTTTTTCATTTGCGCTATGTTGTCAGCTATGACTTTTTGCGATGCAGCTTTCATGGTGTTTTTTAATTCATCGATTTCTTTCTTGGAGACTTCAGGCATGTATCTTCTTTCGGGGAGTTGGTTTTTCATTTCTTGTTCCTCATTCACTCTTCGATGGTTCTAACCAGTTTCTTGAATGAAACACGGTTTTGTTACCCAACTTTATTTTGAGCGCATCTTCGTAGGGACACATTTCTACGCATCTTGCGCAGAGCATGCATTGTGAAGTGCCGATTTTTCCGCCTTTTTGATCGTAGGGTTCGTTGACTTGGACGGTGCAGACGCGTTTGCATACGCCGCATTTGGTGCATTTTTCTTCGTCTTTCTCTACATATAGCAGGGGAACTGCCTTAAAACCCTTGAACTGGTTGATGGCTGCTAGGGATGCGCCTGTGGGGCAGAAGCGGCACCAAACCCGCCTAACCAAAAAGCCTCCTACGAGCGTGGCAGCGACGAAG
The DNA here is from genome assembly GCA_963782915.1 of uncultured archaeon. Taxonomy (GTDB): domain Archaea; phylum Thermoproteota; class Bathyarchaeia; order Bathyarchaeales; family Bathycorpusculaceae; genus Bathycorpusculum. The sequence continues at coordinate 36,533 of CAWALK010000015.1, read as the reverse complement.
GCTATGGCTAAGAATAAGCCGATGTCTTGGCCGATAAAAGTCATTATGTTTTGGGCGTACGGATAGGTGAAGTTGATGCCGCCGATGGCAACGTCTGCTGTTCCGGCCCAAGGCACCACAAACGGAATCATAGGATCAAGTAGGATGCTGTATGGGCGGTAGTGACCTGCTAGGAGTTCGGCCATTATGGGTGAAACCATGATTTCTTTGGGTTCAAGCATCCACAAAACAAGCGGCGTTAAAAGGAATGCGAGCAGTATGATGTATCGGCTTTTGTGGAGGGCTATGTTTAGTTTGTCGGGGATTATTCGGTGGCGGATTTTCAGCGCTTTTCGCACCATGATTTCTATATCCATTATTAATCCGAAGGGACATAGCCAACCGCAGTAGAATCTGCCCAGAACCAGCGACATCCCAAACACCACCAAAAGCACATAAAGCAATGGAATCGAGTAGGAGAAAACATAGAATAATGCGGCAAATGCAACGGCTTGAATAACGAACCGTAGGAAGGTTACGCGGGTTGCAAGATTCTTTTTGTAGAGCAGAATCGCCACTATCCCCGCTACTCCAAGCCCCGCTAACACGGTTAATCTTAGTATGTCGCCGATTATTTCTCCAGCCATATCAGTTCGCCTAGATTACTTGAATTAAGGAACTATACACTGAAACTACCCCAAGCACGATGAGGATGACGCCGCCAGCTATCGCAGTCCATTTGCGAAAGAGCGGTGCCTTGTTTAGCAGCCATCCAGTGACTCCGCCTAAGAGTAGCATAGGCGAGATTGCGGTGCCTAAACCAAACAGAATCGCTATTGCCACGCTGCCAGCGGGTTCTACAAGAGTCATTGTGGTAGTGAGTATCAAAATTAACGGTGCACAAACGATTAAGCCTCTGGTGAAGCCCAATGAGAAAGCGCCGAAATCTACTCCGAAACGCCGCATTCTGCTTTGGGCAACTTTAGCGTCTGGAGCGCTGCAGTTGCAGGTGGATTTCCTTGCCTGGAACATGAGCACTACGCCGATGGCAACTGTAACTAAACCGAAAGCTAAGGATGAATAAATCTGAAAAGGCGAAATAGCGTCTGCAGAAACGAAGACCCGCAGCAAACCGCCGAATAACCCAATAATTGCCCCAATCAACGAGTAAGCGAGTACTCGTCCGCCATTGAAAATCACGGTAATTTTGACGCTTTGCTTGAAACCTGAGCCTACACCTGCAATGTAACCAGCCACAACGGGCAAACAGGAAGCGGTACAATATGCTAAACCAAAGAACAAGCCGCCTACAAACGCATCCAAATACGGATTAGCTAATTGAGGTATCAACGACATGCAGATTTTCTCGTTGGGCTTTATAGCAAATAATGGGTTTAGGCATTTAAGGTTTGCATTTTTCTGGAATCTGCAGAGTAATTTTTTGATTTTGATGATTATTGGATTGTAGGTGTTTTTTCTTTGTTAGTTGTTGCCAAAAAGCCCCTATACACAACAACTACCAATGGACTTGGCAGGGAGCTGCTTTTGTTGGTCTGCGCCTGTGTTGTGTTGCTGGCTGGTTGTGGAGCAAAAAGCAAGCAGTTGGCTAATGGCGAAAAGAAGAAATTAAAAAAAAGAAAAATGGGTTTAGGTTGGGGGGAATATTCTTGTGTTGTATTCTTGTATGTAGGCTAGGTGTGCTGCGTCGTAGGGGTAGCTTTCGTTGCTCGGGTATGGGTAGCCGCTCATGCCCATGAATGGCAGTGAATCCACGGTGAAGTTAAAGCCGTATCCCCATGCTCCAGGCGGGTCCTTAAACCAGCAGGAAACATAGATGAAATAGTCGCGTACCATGCCATCCGCTGGCGCTGTAAGGTTGGCGGTTGGGAAGAGTAGGTTGACTTGGTCGCCTTGTCTGCCTATCACGTACATGTCATCGGCGTTTTGTACTAATGCTGACACGTCGCCGTAGCGTGTGAATGCTCCGCTGGAGGTTGATTGTGTTTCCCATACTTGGCTAAGGGTTGCGCTGGATGCGTTGATTGTTTGAACGGTAATGTTTTGTTGGGTGGTTACGTCGAGGCCTATGTAGTCATATGTTACGTTGAAGAAGTTGTTGACTCTAACTTTGTAATCGCTTATACCAGCGGGGAATTGGCCTGTTAAGTCAAGTACGAAGGTTCTTGCGTTAAAGTCTGAGGGGTTAGGCATTGCGTAATCCACTTTTATCCAGGTGCCATTGGCTGCCTGCACTTCCAAGTATGGCGCAGGGTTAATTTCCGTGCCATTGGCGACTAATCCTTGGGCTGCTGCTGCTTTGAATGCATCTATCCAGTTATAGTAGATGCCAGCATCGCCCCAATCGATCATGCCGTTGACTACTAGCTTGATCTGGTTAGCCGAAGAGAGGTTGCCTAAATCTAATGTTAACTGGTTTATGCTAATGTTGTTCCATGCTGGGCTGGCAAAGCCGTTGGTGCCTGGTGTGAAGACTCTGTCAATCGAGGAAATTTGCGGTAAGACATTTTGGCCTTTTTCGTTTGTGGCAGAAATCGGCGATGTGGTGCTGGTTTGGTTTACGGTGTAGAGGGTTCCTGTGTTGCCTTTGGCTAGGTAACTGTTCATGGTTGAGTATACGTCGGTGCCGATTGGGTGATCAACTGCTACCATGTAGGCGTTGTCTAAGTAGTAGAGTTCGTCCCATTGCTGGAAAAGTGCAACATCGTAGTAGCCGTCTTTTGCGGTTAAGATGTTATTGTCGAGTTTAACATAGTCCCAGGGGTTTCCTCCGCGATGCACGATTGTTCCGTCTGAGTTAATGTAGCCGATGTAGCCTAACCAACCTGTGTTTGATACATCGGTGATGTAGCTGTAGCCTGTGCCATTCCATATGTAGAGTGATGGACAGGAAGCATATCCGCTGATTAGGGTGTAAGTGCAAACTAGGATTAATCGGCTATCGAGTGTGAATGATCGAGAGGAACCGCGTACGCCGTCGCTCCAAGCGGTAAACTCCAAAACACCTGTTCCAACGTTATAGGGAGTTGGAACTGAGATGCTGTATTCACCTATGGGTAGAAGCGCCTGATAGGGTGTTCCATGTTCTTCACCGTTGAGGGTGAAAGGTAAGGATTTTGAGCCGCCTCCTGAGCGGTTAATAGTTAATGTATGGTAGCCTTCTTTTACGATCATGAATGACCCTGTGAGGCTGTTGAGTTTAACGGTGTGTTTGCCCTCTGCGGTCGCGTTAACTGTGAATTCTATTGTTTGGCTTGCCCCAGCTGCCATTTCGAGGACTGTGGAGTTCACGACTGCATTATCAACTGTTACTCGAACCATTAGGCGGTCAGCTTCTGCCGAGGGATTCTGTGCAGTGGCAGTTATGGTGATTGGGGTATCTGGCCAGCCTTCATAGGGGGTCGATTTGAAGCTTGAGAGAACTATTTTGCTCGATTCCGGCGGAGGCTCCGTTAGTATGAAATAGCCTGAAATGGAATTATCTGTGGATATACTGCTGATTTTCACCGTATAGTTCCCAGCATCATTTTCAACCGCAGAAAAATCAATCTCTTGCGAATCGCCACTTGCAAGCGTGAGATTTGTTGTGTCTTTCACTACCCCATTTACTTCAAAATTAAAAGTGTCATTACCGATTACGTCCCCGGTATTTGTTACGTTAGCGGTGATTTGGATAGTATCGCCAACGTAGGCTTCTTGGGGACTAACCGTAAAGGCAGATAACGCTAAGGTGGCGGGTCTAGAGGCACCGGTTATGGCGCCTTCGTTGAGGAGATAGAAGTATGCGCCTGCAGCGGCGGCGATAACGATTAAGTCGATAATTAGGATAGCTTTGAGTTTAACTATAGCTGAGCGAGACAACATCTACATACACTCTCAGTTTCAATAGCAAATATCGGTCTTATGCATTAAAGGTTTACGTGAACCCTGATTTTTAGCTAAATTGATTAAAGCCAGCAAACTAATTGAAAAACGATGATGAAACAACCATTTGCCTTTTTGGATCTAAGTAGCCGTTTAGAATAGGCGAGAGTTTTAAAAGAACAACCCACCATCAATATGCTATCCACAGGAGCTCACTTACATGCCAGCGTTTCAAACAGTCCGCGGAATGAGAGATTTAATCGGCGAAGAAGCCCAAGCCTTCACCTACCATCATAGCTAAAGCAAGAGAAACAGCAGAACTCTATGGCTTCAAAGAAGTCATAACACCCCACGTCGAGCCCCTTGAATTGCTTAGCGCTAAATCGGGGGAAGAAATCCGCCAACGCATGTTCATCTTCAAAGACCTCGGCGAACGCCAAGTTGCATTGCGCCCGGAATTCACGGCCTCAATCGCACGTTTAACCACGACTGCACTCAGAAACGAGCCTAAACCGCTTCGTTTGTTCTCTGTGGGTACAGTGTACCGTTATGATGAACCCCAACGCGGCAGATACCGCGAGTTTTGGCAGTCAAACTTTGAATTAATGGGTTCCGCTAAACCCGAAGCGGACGCAGAAATAGTTTTACTAACTAACAGTTTAATGACATCTTTAGGCATGAATGGATTCGCATTTAAAATCGGCCACATAGGCGTCATACGAGGCATCCTAAGCCAAGACGGCGTTGACGAAAAAACCCAGAATGCGGTATTGCAGCGGATGGACAAGAAAGAGTACGATGCAGCGCTCAAACTGGTTGAATCCGAGAAATGCCGCGGCATGCTTGAGGGTTTAATTGAGATTAGAGGTAAAGACTGGCGTGACACAGTCGAGCTAATCAAAGGCTTTGTCGCGGGCTACGAGAAAGCTAAGGCAGCCGCAGACAACCTCGGCGAAATCCTCAACTTCATAGCAGAAAGCGCAGACATAACAATTAATGTTGAACCAGCCTTCGCACGCGGACTCGAATATTACACAGGCATGATTTTTGAAATCTACATCCCCCAGTTAGACATTGCATTGGGCGGCGGCGGACGCTACGACCGCTTAATAGAAGCCTTCGGCGGCGAACCAACACCCGCAGTCGGCTGTGCACAGGGCATCGACCGAGTCGCCATAGCATTGCAGGAACAGAAAGCAGTTCTCGGCGGAAAAGCGGGGAAAAGAGTTGCGGTAACATCCATCACAGAAACCCTCAAGCCAGCGGCACTCAAGATTGCCCAGCAACTCCGCAGCGCAGGCATAGCGGTGGAGTTTGAGGTTATGGGCAGAAAAATGGGTAAAGCACTCGAAGACGCCGACAAACGCAAAGTGGACTTTGCAGTTATTGTTGGTGAACGCGAACTAAAAGACGACACAGTGGTACTCAAGGATTTGGTTAATCGCCAGCAAAATACCGTTGCAATCAAAGATTTAGTTGAGAAAATAAAAAGCTAAAAACAATTAAAGAAAAAAATTTTTGGAGAGCCAAAAGGCTCCTCTCAATTTTAGAGTCGTTTGATGTAGCGGTTAACTTCCCACTCGGTAACCTGAATGCGGTATTGATCCCATTCGCGGCGTTTTTCACGCAGGAAGTTCTCGTATGTGGTTTCGCCCAATGTTTCGCGCATTAACTCGCTGGTTTCTAGTTCGTCGAGTGCTTCCTTGAGGTTTTCTGGTAAGCTGACGATGCCGCGTTGTTTGCGTTCTTCATAGCTCATGTGGTAAACGTTGAGTTCAACTGGGTCGCCTGGGTCAATCTTGTTTTTGATGCCGTCTAAGCCTGTGGCGAGTAGGACTGCGAATTGTAGGTATGGGTTGCCTGAGCCGTCTGGGCAGCGGATTTCGCATCTTGCAGCTGTTTTTCTTCCGCCGAAGTTTGGTACGCGGATGAGTGGGCTGCGGTTTTTGTGTGCCCATGCAAGGTAGACTGGTGCTTCGTAGCCTGGTACGAGGCGTTTGTAGCTGTTTGGCCAGCTGTTAAGGACTGCAGCCATTTTCGGCCGTGAGCGAGTTGTCCGCCGATGTAGTTGCGTGCGAGGTCGGATAGGTAACCGTTTTTGGCGTCTTCGTGGTAGAACAGGTTAGTGGTGATGTCTTTGTTCCAGAGGCTCATGTGTACGTGCATGCCTGATCCGTTGATGCCTTGGAAGGGTTTTGGCATGTAAGTGGTGACGTAGCCTGCGCGTGCTGCGACGACTTTGCCGCACATTTTCATGGTGATTGCGCGGTCAGCGGTTTCCAGTGCTTCGCCGTATTTGAAGTCGATTTCGTTTTGGCCCAATGCGACTTCGTGGTGGCTAATCTCGATTTCTATGCCGAAAGCTTCTGCGTAGTCGGCGATTTCACGTCTGAGATCGTCTGTTACGTCTCCTGGGTGAGCGTCGAAGTAGCCTGCTAGGTCGATTGGTTTTGGTAAGCCGCCGTTTTCGCTTTCTTTAACTATGAAGAATTCGAGTTCGGGGGCACAGATGAATGTGTATCCGGCTTTGGCTGCTTTTTCGACTGCGCGTTCGAGGATGTATCGTGGGTCGCCTTCGAAGCGTTTGTTCTGTGGTGTGTATACGTCGCAGATGAGTCTGGCGGAGGCTTTTTCTTTGGGTCTCCATGGCAGTACCGCAAACGTGGTTGGGTCTGGGTAGAGGACCATGTCGGATTCTTCGATGGGTCGGTATCCTGTGATTGAGGAGCCGTCGAATGATTGGCCGTTTTCGAATATGCTTTCGAGGTTTTTGGAGCTTACGGCTAAGTTTTTGAGGAATCCGTTTATGTCTGTGAATTGTAGCCTAACGAATTTTATGTCTTGTTCTTGTATTTGCTGGATTACTTTGGAAACTTGTTCTTTCCATGCCGGGTTCTTAAAATTCTTCATGTATCAAATTCTCCTTGTAATCTGCTTGGCTTGCTCTCCATATGTTATGGAAAACAGATTAAACATAAACATATATAAGTTTATCGCCTCTTTGGCATAGATAAATGTTCAAGTATTTGATGAAAACCTGAAATAGTGTATGCCCATCAGGGGGCGTTTTGGGCTGAAAAATAATGCTCAAAAACGGAGTATCACTAGTCAAATAACTAGAAAAAACAGCTTTAACGCTCTCTGCGCAGAAAATCGCCAACATCAGAGACGTTTTTAACTGCAAGTTCATCTGGTCGAGCTTTATCGGTCATGTTTCCAACAATTCTGCCAAAACCTAAACATTCACCGAACTCATTAAGCACCAGAACGTTCGTATGTTTCTTCCCTGAACCAGAAACATGCAAAATGCTCTTTGCCAAAATATCCCTTCCGCAGATAAACAGCCAAGCAGTCTTTCTGTCAACGACTATACGGTTTGAATCCCTCTTCGCAAACATAGAAAGCAAATTGAAGCTGGGGAAAAACTTGCCCTCCTTGGCTTTGCCCAAATAAACGCCTGCGTAGAAGAAGTCGGGTTTAACCAGCGGTTTTAAGGAAGGGTTAACTAGGTAATAGCGCCCTGTTTTCTCCACGATTAACGCGGGGTTTAAACCGATTTCTATGCCGAATGTTGTGGCGAAATTAGCGATTACTTGTGCCTTCAAGTTGTTTGCCTCCGTTTAAGTTTGCACACGAAGAAGCCCTGTGTTTGGTCGGGCCAGATACGTTTGGCGCGCATGACGGTTGGGTCGAGTACTTTGCCGAAGATGTTTGTTAATCCTGCTTGGCCGTAGCAGTTGATTTTTTCGATTTGCAGGCCAAGATTTTTTATGGCCCAATCCATGTTAAATTCGTCTTCTTCAGGTTCAAGAGAACATGTAGAGTAAACTATTTCGCCGCTGTCGGTCAGGCATTCGACTGCTTTGGTGAGTAGGTCTCGCTGTACTGCGGCGTTGCGTTCAATGTCTTTGAGCGTTCGGTTTTTGAACCAGTTGCGGTCAGCTGCATAGTTGCCGCTGCAGGGAGCATCAAGCAGTACCCTATCGAATTTCATGCCTAAACTCTGAGCATTCCTTGCATCTAACATGTAAACTGCTGTGTTGGCAACGTGGCAACGTTCCAGATGATTCGAAAGTGCATTCAAACGCCGTTTATCAACATCCAAAGCCACGATTGCACCCGTATTCTCCATGACATCGGCGAGTTGCGTGGTTTTGCCGCCGGGTGCCGCTGCCATGTCAAGCACTTTCTTGTTCTTTATTTCGCTGAAGAGCGAGACTGGAATCTGCGCTGCTGCCTCCTGAATGGAGTATAATCCCAAAAGGTATTCGGCGGTTGCGCCTGCGGAAACTTTGGATTCCCCCACCCAGTAACCGGAGTCTAGGAAAGGATATTTTTTCTAGGGGCACACCTAAAGTTGCTAGGCGTTCGATTAGTTTTTTGCCCTTAGCGTTTGAGTTGTTCACTCGGATGGCTTGCCGTAGCTGAACCTCTTTGAGTGTCCAGTCTAATTGCCGGTAACGGTCTTGGTAAAATTCTCTGCCTGACATCAACCACAACTTGCCAAGGGATGGATAAAAGCTTTTCAAAACAAATAGGTCATTTGATTTTCGCAAACCTTAAACTCTCAAGCCCACAAAAGAATAGCCTGATGAATCAGCGCATACTCGCTAACCTCGGATTCTTGCTACAGACCGCAGGGTTACTGACGCTTCTGCCAATAGCAGTGGGCTTCATCTATAACGAAACCCAAGAGTTAATACCGCTTTTCATAACCTGCGTTGTTTTCCTATGCGGCGGTTTCATGCTTAACGCGTTGTGTGAGCGGAAGGATTTGAATCTGAAATCCTCCAGTGTCCTGCTGCTTTTGGCTTTTTTGATACTGCCTCTAATTGGCGCGATACCCTACTTCTACAGCGACCCATTTACCAGCGCAACCCTAGCAGACAGGTTTACGAATAGCTATTTTGAAAGCGTCTCAGGCTTCACTACCACAGGCTTTAGCTTCATAGCAAACACAGAGGCGCTGCCAAGGTGCATGCTTGTTTTCAGAAGCGTAACAGAGCTAATGGGCGGGGTAGGCATAGTGTTTTTGATTTTAGCGTTTTTCCAATCCAAACGAGCCATGCCAACCTTGGGCGGCACACTTGGAATCGACAATTTAAGCAAGAACTATAAGAAAACATTCGTTTCAGTCCTGGTCATTTACAGTGCATACATCATTGGGTTTACAGCAATCTTTTACGCATTAGGATACAAAGACGTAGTGACGGTTGGCACCTTTGTTATTGACATGATTTCAGGCGGCTTCTCGCCAAACGTGCAACAGTTCCAGCAATACCTCTTCTTAGTTCCTGAAATCCTCATTATCTTCATGATGCTGCTTGGCTCCGTCAACTTTGCGTTCAACTATCATCTGCTGACAGGGAAACTAAAGAAAGCATTTTCAATGGAAGTCGCCTTGTTCGCAGCCATAATTGCTGCCGCCAGTGTATCAGTGGCTTTAGTTGCAAACATAAGCCTGCTGGATTCGCTTTTCCACGTAGCCAGTATGGCATCAACACAAGGTGTTTATTATCTAAGCTTTTCAAGTTTTGACCCAAACGTAGTCGCAATTTTAACCACTGTAATGGTCATTGGCGGCTGCGCTTTCTCTATGGCTGGCGGCATCAAAGTCTCAAGACTGCTATCAGTCGGAGGAGCCGCGGGTCACCAAATCAAACTGGCATTCACTAAAACAAAGAAAACCAAAAAAAGCAATGGCACCTCTGAAACGTTTCCAGCCGTAGCAGCAATCCTGCTGTTCATTACGTTATTAGCGGTTTTTGCCCTGCTATTCTCAACGATTGGAATTTCCTATAAGGATGCATTGTTTGAGGTAGGTGCTGCGCTTTCAACAACGGGCATTTCCATGGGGTCAATATCGGTGGCGATGCCATTGGCGTATAAGTGGCTAATTATTGCTGCGATGACTATTGGAAAAGTGGAAATTCTAACAATCATAACGATTGTAGTTCCCCTAACTGTAAAGAAGCTGAAGCGAAAAACAATCGCCTGATTTTCTAAAAGCTTTTAGGGAGAACAACCAATCAATAGCGTGATCATAAATGTCCAAAATTGTCCGAGTAGGCGTAACTTTTCCACCAGATTTACTCAAAGACTTCGACGACATCATAGGCAAAATGGGGTATGACAGCCGCAGCAAAGCAATACAAGACGCCGTTCGCCTCTTCGTTTCTGAACGGAAGTGGCTACAGGAAGAAGAAGCTAACCAAAATGGTGTAATCTTGATGGTCTACGATCACGAGAAAAGGGGACTCGACAGCGACTTAACCGAGTCACAGCATCACCATCAAGAACTCATCTCATCCACGATGCACATTCACTTGGGCGAACATGACTGCTTAGAAGTCATAGCCGTAAAAGGCAAAGGCTCAGAAATACGCCATTTAAGCGATGAGTTAGCAACAAGAAAAGGAGTAAAAATACTCAAATCAATGATAGTAACGGTTTAACCGTTTATTTCACTTTAAACATGCGTTCCAATGAGGCACATGCTTTTTTGGCGACTGCTTCAGGAACCACAACTAAGTTCTTTTCTTCGTTGAGGGCTGCGTAGACTCGTTCGAGTGTTGTTAGTTTCATGTTGGGGCAGATTGCGCCGTCGTATGCGAGGTAGAAGATTTTGGTTGGGTTTTCGTTGCGGAGGCGATGCATGATGCCTTCTTCGGTTCCGACGATGAATTCTTTGGCGGTTGATTCTTTGGCGAATTTGCACATCTTTGAGGTGCTGCCGATGAAGTCTGCGACTGCACGCATTTCACCGCTGCATTCGGGATGAACTATAACTATAGCGTTTGGATGTTCCATCTTTAGGACTTTTACGTCTTCAGGTTGGAATAAGAGGTGTGTTGGGCAGAAACCGTTCTGTGGGATGGGAATGATTTTTTTGCCTGTTTTCTCAGCAACATATTGCGCTAGGTTGCTGTCTGGACCGAATAGTACGGTGTCGGCGTTAAGGGAATTTACGACTTCTACGGCGTTGGCGCTTGTGCAGCATATGTCTGCTTCTGCTTTGCATGCGGCTAAAGTGTTAACGTAGAGGACTACTGGAGCGCCGGGGTACTGTTTTTTGGCTCGTTTTATCTCTTCAACCGTTAGCATCTGTGCCATTGGGCACCGTGCGCCTGTACAGGGCAAGAGCACCTTCTTGGCAGGGTTAAGGACAGCAGCCGATTCAGCCATGAAGTCAACGGCGCAGAAAACAATCAATTCAGCGTCTTTTTCCATCATTGCCTTGCGACTTAGCTCGATACTGTCGCCGACGTAGTCAGCTATATCCTGAATTTCAGGACGTTGATAATTGTGAGCCAATATTATGGCTTTTTTCTCTTTTTTGAGATTTTGGATTTGCTGCTTTAAATCCATAGTTTCGCCTTATAGCCGTTAAACGTGAAAAGAAACAGGATTGCTTAAGAGATATATCCTTTTACCTTCGACATATGGGCTTTAACCTTAAAAACCCACAGAACAACCAACACTTTGCAGCCATACCAAACATGCAAGCGCTCTTTTCCACATGTCTACCTTAGGTAGTTGATGTTTATGCTCGGAGCCATCGCCAACCCCGGTTTACATAGCAACTCTACAAAACGGAAGCCTTTGGTGGGGTGGAACATGTTTGCGGAAGCAGAACTCTGCACAATCCAGGCGGTATCTAAACCCATCTCTGTCCCAGCACAAACGTAGACCAACTCGCCTTCAGGGATAATTCCTGCATCGGTTGCCATCAACACAGTTTCCATACATACCAAGGTGCCAGGCGAAATCAACTCCAACGTTTTAGCGACGATATCAAGTGAGGTGGTTTTGCGCAGATGCAAACGCATCGAAAAGCTTGGACCAAACAGCGGAATGGTGCCGCGGACAACTTCCACGCCCAATTCTTTTAGCTTTACTTTGTTCTCGTCTGTGATGCTTAGGGGTACCCGTTCAAGCTTCTTCTTTTGCCATTCGTCGCGCCTGGCTTTTAATTCGGGGATTTTGTCGAAGAGGTCAGCGTTCATGGCGTTGACTTCCCAAAACATCCCCTGTGGGCAGGTGACGCAGACGATTTTGCGGTTCTTTATGCGCTCTGCTGCTTTGACGGCGCTGTCGCCTGTGACGGAGGCAACGACTAGATACTCGAGTTGCTGCATTGCGTTTTGTAGGATGCTTAGGGTTTCGTCTGTGTTTATTGGTCCGGGGCGTTGGAAGACTTTCAAGCAGTTTAGCCTCAACCGAATTAACTGTCAGTTTACGCTTAAAAGTTATCTATTTGCAGACTGCACAGAGTTGAAGTTTGCTTTGTTGCTTTATATAAGGGAGGGGGAGGTACCTCTGAGGCAGGTAGAGGCTTTCAACATGCCTTTGGAGCCTATAAGTTGAGGGGGATAGGCTACAGAGGGCAAGTGCACAATTTTTATTGATTGCTCGGATTTGGACAAAGTATATAATCGCCAGCCAAGTACCATCTCCCCAACATCAGGTGCAAGGACTGATTGCAACCGCCTAAACTCAACTTCACATGGAAAACAGTACTGTTCCCGCTGCTTGGCATAGTCGGCTTTTTCCTCTACATCTACCTCTTCAACGTAGACCTCCTAGGAATCATCCAAACCGCACAAACCGCAAACCCGCTCATTATACTCAGCCGCTATCCTATGCGGCTTGCTGGAAATCTTTTTCTTCACGGCGTCTTGGCATACACTTTCCAGTCACATCAACATCAAAATGAGCCTCAAACGAGCATTCCTCTACGTCTGGTACGGATTGTACGTTGACATCGTCATCCCAGCGGAATCCGTCAGCGGCGAATTAACACGCGCATACCTAGTAACAAGAGATCAATGCGGCTCATTTGGCAAAGCTATGGCGTCGCTTTTCATGCATCGCCTATTGGGCATGACCATGAACGTTATCATCCTCATCGCCGGCATAGCGCTGTTAACGGTTGATGGCCAAGTTGACACCATGGTTTTTAACCTCATAATCTTCGTCGCCGTAGCAATCACCGCTGTAACAGCAGCCATGACGATTCTGGCATTCAAGAAGACTTGGATGCTAAAAGCCATCAATTGGGCAACGAATTTTGTGTGCAAAATTTCAAGGGGCAAATGGGGTCTTGGCAAATTCAAAGATGAAGCAATCGAAATCACCGACCACTTTCACGACTCCATGACAGAGTACCGCCATAACGTAAAACCCGTCGCAGAATCCCTGCTCTACCTTGGCGTAACATGGTTTTTCAGTTTAGCCGTGCCGTACCTTGTTTTCCAATCCTTAGGTCAACCGGTATCGTGGGGTATAATCCTAATAACTTCAGCCATTGTTTTAGCCGTAAAAGCTATCCCAGTGGGAATACCCTTTGAGGTGGGCATCCCAGAAGCTACAATGACTACGCTCTACATTGCCATGGGCGTTGACCCGGCACTCAGCGCAACAGCCACCATACTCACAAGAATCATAACGTTGTGGTTCCGCTTCTTCGCGGGTTTTGCATCCCAACAGTACCTTGAACTAAAACCGGTAATAATCAAGCCGGCGACGAATGGAAAAAACTAAAAACAGAACCGCTGATATACCTATCAAGACCAGAAGTATGGAAGTCAAAATCGAAACCGCCACCATCAAAATCCTCGATGCACTCTGCAAAATTGAGGAACAATGCTTCGACGAGGAAGCCTTCTCCAAAAGGCAGATTGCGTACTTACTGACTGACTACAACACCATCGCCTTAACCGCTAAAACCAGCACCGACATCGCGGGTTTTGTTATTGCTCAAGTAGAAACCGACGACACCGATTTTGGCCACATAATAACCCTAAACGTAGCTCCAGACTATCGCCATAAAAGCGTAGCTACCACTGCTGCTTTGTGAAATCGAGAATTTGCTAAAACAGCGGGGCATAAATGAATGCCGCTTAGAAGTCCGCGAAGATAACCACTCCGCTATTAAACTCTATCATAAACTGGGTTATCAAACAATTGGCAAACTTGATAGATATTACGGCAAAAAACATGGGTTATACCTCAAAAAAGCCCTGTAAATAGCAAGAGAATAAGCGCTGATACTCAACTATGGAATAAATGTTTAAAAGACTTTCTGCCGTAAAAAAGGTTGAGTGGGGAGATATTGGGAGAACCACGTGGAAGAAAATCAAACGAACAAACCCTTGTTCGAACCATTGTTGTTTTGATGCGCAACACTACTTGGCGTTGCGGAAAACTTGAGAAATCAATCGTTAAGCATCTCTACAAGAAACATGAACGCTTCGGCAAACCCGGTGTATCAGTGAAGGATATCATGATGAACCTCAACATTACTGGCGAGAAAAAAGACGAATGCCTCGATGCTCTGCGCAGGCTTGAAAAAAGAAACATCGTGAAGATAACGCCACTATAATCTTCTTTATTTTTTGTTAAGCAACTTTCAGTTATAACTGACTATTTTTCGTAAAAACTAAAAGAAAAAAGAGTTTATTTAAGAAGCTCTTCGTCACTTGGCGGCTGCTTAATCAAACCATGCTTCATCAAAGCCTCAGTCGATTGCCTAGCATTCAAAATGATAGCTGATGCCCGCTCATACAGTTCCTGCCGACTGGGTTTGATGCGTGCGACACCCTGCTCGATGGATTTTAGTGCACAAGCAACGGCTTCTCTTGGGAAAACTTCCCATTCATCCATATGCGGCAAAATATCATTCTCAGACATGCCTCGCTCTTCAGCGCATCTTGCAAGCTCAGTTGCAGCTGCAATACACATGTCATCAGTGATGGTCTTGGCCTTAACGTCTAAGACGCCTCGGAATATAGCGGGGAATCCTAAGCTGTTGTTTACTTGGTTGGGGAAGTCGCTGCGTCCGGTTGCGACGACACGTGCGCCTGCATCTTTTGCGTCCCATGGCCAAATCTCCGGAATCGGGTTAGCGCAAGCAAACACAATCGAGTCGTCTGCCATGGATTTTATCCATTCTTTCTTTATGGTATCTGGACCAGGCTTGGAAGCGGCAACCACTGCGTCAACGCCTTTGAGGGCTTCGGCTACGTCGCCTCTTCGTCCTTCAGCGTTAGTGTGATCAGCCAAGTATTGGAGCCAACGATTGTCCGAGGTGATGTCTGGTCTGCCGGAATAAACTACACCGTTAATGTCAGCCATTATTATGTTGCCGGGTTTAACGCCCCAACGCATGAGAACATACGCTGTTCTTGTGTTAGCCGCCCCTGCACCGACCAGTGCGATTAAGCTTTCTTGGGGTTTCTTGCCAACTATCTTGAAAGAGTTGATGAGGCCTGCCAATATTACAGCGGCGGTTCCCTGTTGGTCATCATGCCAAACTGGAATCTGGAGCTTCTCAGCAGCTTTTTCGAGCACTGCGAAACATTTTGGAGAAGAAATGTCTTCAAGGTTAATTCCGCCAAACGAAGGCTCGATGAGTTCGCAAGCCCTGACTATTTCGTCTGGGTCTTTAGTGTTTAAGCAAATAGCGGTAGCATCTACGCCGCCTAGATACTTGAATAGAAGCGCTTTACCCTCCATAACGGGCATGGCTGCTTGGGGACCGATGTCGCCTAAACCCAGTACGCGGGTTCCGTCGCTGACGACGGCGACGTTGTTCCAGCGGTTAGTTAATTCGAATGATTTGTCAGGGTTAGCTTGGATTTCTCTGCATGGCGCAGCTACGCCTGGAGTGTACCAGATGGCGAAGTCATCTACGCTTCGTATGGCACATTTGGGGATAACCTGCATTTTCCCTTCATAGTACCTGTGCATTGGGGGCGAGAGCTGAGCCGGTTTTTTGGCTTTTGCGAGCAATTCATCTACTGTTGGTTTTGTTTTTTCTGTTGAAACCAAAGCAATATCTCCAGTTCAAGGGCTAAAATACTGGTGGATGGTTTTAAGGGTTTCCGCAGTGCTGATTAGCAAAAACTGAAATCAAAAGAAAAATGAATGAACCTCAAACTAAGAGGTTAAAAGCAAATAAATAAAAAATTAAAAAAAGAAAAAATCTTTTTTCTTTAACTTATGGGAACTTAGTATCTTGGCCTGTAACCGCCGCCGCTGCCGCCGCTACCGCGTCGATCGCCGCCGCCTCTGCTATCGCGACCGCCACCGTAACCGCCGCCGCTGCCGCCACGTCGGTCTCTACCGCCATAGCCGCCGCCACCGCCGCCGAATCCTCGTCCGCCGCCTCTACCGCCGCCGCCTCTGAATGGTCTGCGTTCTTGCTCGTATGCTTTGCTTGATACGTTGTTTTCTGTGTTAACTTCGCCTGCGAGTGGTGTTGCTGCTGGTTCGAGTTTTCCGTATTTACCGATGTTTAGACGGATGTTTCCTTTGAATAGGGTTACGTAACCGTTTTCAACACGGACTGTGTCGCCGTCGTTTACTTTTTCAATGTTGTCGTCCCACAATGTTAGGTAGACTACACCTGTTTCGTCGCCGATGAGTGCATCGCTGACTTTGTGTGGTGAGCCGTCTCTGCCCATTGGGATTTCGCGTATTTCAGTTTTGGATACTACCTTTGCCGTGACATTAACAGCTTTCGATTGTGGTGTTAAGTCGCCGACTTTGGCTTCTACTGGTGTCTTTTTGTTTTCGAAAAAACCTTCTACAGCCAATTGAATTCACCTATTTTGTGGTCTGAGGAACATGTTAGATTCTCTCTGCACTTAAGTGTTTCGCTTCGTCACTTTTGCGGTTTTTAGGTTGAGCATATTAATGCGGGCGCCTCTATGAAGTTTATATGAATAAAAAGTACTTGGCTGCTGCCTCAATCTTAATTATTGCAGTAGTTTTAGGTGCCGCTGGGGTGGCTGCTTGGATCCAAGCACAAAACTCAACTATAGATTCACCAATTCGCTATACTTACAAAATCGTTAACACTTACCCACATGACACCAACGCGTATACAGAAGGCTTAGTTTTCAGCAATAACTCGTTGTATGAGAGCACAGGTGAGCAATCTAGTTTACGGCATGTCAACCTTACAAGCGGAGAGGTACTACGGGAATTTCGGTTGCCCAGCGAATACTTTGGCGAGGGCTTAACATTAGTTGATGGCAAGCTTTTGCAGTTAACTTGGCAAAACGGCATCGGATTTATCTATGACGTGGAAACGTTTGATTTGCTTGGGAATTTTAGCATAACAACTCAGGGTTGGGGCTTAACTTATGATGGCAGCAACCTCATAATGAGCGATGGCACCTCAAAGTTATACTTCCTTAATCCAGCCACCTACGAAGTTGTTGGGCAAGTAAGCGTGAAGGATGGCAACAATTCAGTTACAAACATCAACGAATTAGAATACATCAACGGCGACGTATACGCCAACATTTGGATGACACAGAAAATCGCCATAATCAACCCACAAACGGGGCAAGTCAAAGGCTGGATTGACCTAACAGGAATCTACCAGGCACCAGGCTACGATGAGGTTTTAAACGGAATCGCCTACGATAAACAGACAGATAGGCTGTTTGTAACTGGAAAATATTGGCCAAACCTATATGAAATAAAAATAGTGGCCTCTGAGTAGTTGCTTGGAAAAAACTTTAGGCCACTTATTTTGTCGCCTCAATGTAAACCAGGTGCGTTGATGTGGAGTTAGTTTTTGTTCGGAAATGCACGTTTTAATTGCAAAACCATTCTAGTCCGAAAACAACTGCAAACAAAACCGCCCTATAACCCAACAAACCCATAGCTGCCCAAACAGAAAGACTTGCACCCATACAATCCCCAAGCACCCAGCTAGGCAGTTGTGTGTCTATAAATAAGGGAGGGGGTACCTCTTGAGAGCAAAAGACCTCGTTTTTCTTTGAGCTGTTTGCGGTTTATTGCACAACCAGCCAGCAACCTAACTCGGACGCTGAAGCTAAAAACGCAATCACCCGCAAACGCGTTGGTTGTTGTTGAAATAAGAGAGGTCCACAGCAACAACCAATATAGAAAAAAAGCAACAACAAAAGCTCTTATCTACCAAGCAAAAAAGCTTAGATAGGATTCTTTGCCAGATTAGCTTTAGATTTATGCAGTTTTGTGGCAACAATCACTGAAGCCCCAACAGCAACAATAAGACCTACCACAAGTGCAGTCGTTGGGAATTCTGGCACAGCAATAGCTGAATCAACATTAGTTGACGGTGTAGCTAAACTGACTTCTCCATCGGAACCGCGGACTGACAACTCTAGCATCCAAAGCTAAACCAGTAGCGCCTGTCCCTGTTACGTTGAATTCAACCGTCGCGATGGTTCCTGCACCATTAAACGAAGCAGTAGATGAACCCGTCGAAGTAGCGAGCAAATGGTATTGACCAGTGGAGATGGTGTCGTCTTCAACTTCGATTGGGTAACTTGAGGATTCATGCAAAACGCCGTCAGAATGGGATTCTACGCCTAAAATGTTGGTTGCGCTGACTGCTTTGAGAACCGAGGCGTTCCAGCTCAATGTAACATCTAATCCGTATAAGTCTGCGGCGTTGGAGATTTTGATGGTGACCGTTAATGTTTCGCCTATTTTGGGCTGATTTGTGCTTGCTTGTGCGCTAAGAGTTGTGCCTTGAGCCGAAGCAGCATAAACCAAGCATGGTGAAAGTAAACTGAATACTAAAATCGAAAATATGGCAATTTTACCCTGTTTAGTCAGGTTAATCATGGCTTAGTCTCCCTTCCGTTTAATGTCACTATTTTGTCTCTGCCCTTCTTATACCTTGCCAGTTTTCCCTTGCCTTCAAGTGCAGTTAAGAGTTGGCTTGTTTTTGCCTTGGAAAATCCTAACCGTTCGGTTATGTCTGATTGGCGCATGGTGCCGCCTGAGGTTTTTAGGAGTTTTAGGATTTTGTCTTCCTCTGTCTCAATTACGGATACTTCTGGCACTGTAAGCGTGGCCGCTTTGTCAGTACTTCTTCGTTTCTTAAAAGTATAGAAGCCCAGGAGGGGAACTGAAATCCCCACCGCTAAAAGCGCTATAACTATGAAGTCAGTCTGCCTTGGAACAGTGTTACTTATAACAGTCTCATCAGGCATCAAAACGATGCGTGTGTTACCACCTGCCAAATCCTGAGTTCTTGCCCATTTTAGCGTATGCAATTCGTCTTGGCGTTCATATGGCGGGGGATAAACCGACTTTACCATAAAATCTTGCGGATAGCTCACTTGAAGTGCTGCATCCCCGAAGAGTTGCCCAAAGAAATTATTGACCGCAAATACATCGCCAAACGATATTTCGTTGCCTACAGTGCTAAAGTTTCGCCAGACAAAGGTGTATTCGGTTGTTTTAGATTCCAATGACAGAGTTGTGTTAATCTGCAAAGAGGCTTCGTCGATATCCATGGCTCGATGGGTGATGGCTGATGCTGAATCGACGAGGCCGAAGATTTTCTGCTGAAAACTCTCCCATGACTCGACGGTTGCATTGGCGCTTGAAAACTGGGTTACGGTCCATGCTGCTGAGCCGTCACTTCTTACATGGACGTTGTATACGCAATAGGTTTGGGATTGCGCTGGATAAGCTGGAACAAGCAGTATGAGTGCCACTGCAACTGTGAAGCACACGGTTAGGCGGTGGTTATTCATCTATTGTCTTGTCTATGAATGTTGTGACCATATTTAAAAGTACCAGAAGTGCACACATTTTTGCTCCCGCACATTATTTAGCAGCTGATACTCAATGGAGCAAGCGTTAAGGTTTAGGGAGTCGAAATTAATGGCAATTAAGCGCCAATAAACCCGCAATACAGACGCTTATCCATTATCGACTTGATTGAACGTTAATGAACAAAAATGAACCATCACACAACCCATTTCACAAATCAGGGCTTAGAAACGCTTTTATTTTCTTTTAACGCAGAGGTTTTCAGCGAAAAGTGACTAACTATGAATAAAAAAATCGTAATCTTCGCAGTCATCAGCATTCTCTTAGTAAGCAGCTTAGCATTAGCAATCGAATTCGCCGCAGCACGGCCATCCATCATCGAGAACATCTCCAATAGATTAACTCAGGCAAGTTGGGTCCGATTGAACGGCAATATTAGCCAATGGGGCACAGAAGATGTTAGAGGACAACTTCAAACACAAGCAAGAACATCAACACATGAATCCTCAGGCAATAAACAGTTGACCTCTGCAACGGCCATGTGGACAACAAACACCTCAAGAGCCATCCAATCACTACGAACAAAAGAAAACTTTACCTACACCTACTATGTTGCAAGATTAACCAACGGATCAGTATCCACACTAAACGCTGACTCCGCAACCAACAGCTATTTCCTAAACGGAACATGGAACCTTGCAAAAATAACCGCCACAACCACAGTAAACACTGATGAAAACGGCACCATCACCCACGTTCACAGAGACCAAGATACCACACCCTCGAAAGCCTATGGCGAATTATCAGTCAACGGCAACCAATTCACACTCAACATAAACGGCATCGATCAACTATCAGGTTCAGTCTACCGCCAAATAACACGGTCATGGTTCAACCCCTTCAAAATGACCGATGACTCAACCAACAGCGCAGTAACCCATACCGACGTAAAAACCATAGCTAAATGCTACGGCAACATGCCAGGTTGGGGCAACTTCGATGCAAGCATGGACTTCAACAACAACTACCGCGTAGACATCGCAGACATCTCCACTGTCGCAGCAAACCTGTAAAGTTAAGCAACCCCCCTCTCCTTTTTGTTTTAACTCAATTTTGTAAAAGGTAACTTAATACGCCAATTCATCAATGAAAATATAGGCATCAGCAATGGCGGAACCCAAAAAGACATCACAGGCAGTACAAGCTCCAAAAGAGGTCAAGTTACCCTGCGGCTGCGTCTACAAAGACCAAGGCTGGATGCTAATGCGTGTAGCTGAATGCGATTATCACCACAGACGAAGAACAACCAAACGCCCGTACCGACCAAAAGCCGAATGCGTACGACCCTAAACACGATGGATGCAGCTCTTAATTGTTGTACCCACAACCTGCTTCCTCAAAATTGAGAATACATCGCATCGGAGGTTTATGCGATGACTGACATAGGACCAGAGCCAGTCTTAGCCTTTATGTCAAAAGAATAGTTATTGAGTATTTTCGATGAATCTGGTTTCTTTAAAATCTTTAAGATGCTTATCACTTGTTAGTATTTCAGCCTTAAATGCCCGTGCCGTTGCAAGGATTAGCGCATCAGCCATTCCTAAGTTTTTGGATAAGCTAATTTCCGCTGCTTCTAACGCAATCTGAGACGTTAATTCAACGATTTTTGTGCGTGCTATTTGGGCGTAGGCTTCTAGTGCGCTTTGCTCGCCTTGGATGCTTCGGATTCGTTTATACACTTCGTACACGACGACTGTTGGGGTTACATAATCTTTGTCGTTTGCCTGTTCTACCTCTTTGGCATATTTCTCTGATAAAGACCCATCAAGAAAATATTCTAACCAGCCGTATGAATCGATTAAAATCAAAAGCGTTCCTCTTCCTCTCGTATGTTTTGAGTATCTCCGCCTTTGACGAAACCACGCATTTGCTTTATGGGCTTTTGGGGAATTAAATGGATTACCCCCGCGGTTTCTATCATGACTATCTCGTCACCTGATTTCAAATCCATTTTATCCCTGATTTCCGCAGGGATGACAATCTGAAACTTGGATGACAGTTTTACTTTAGCCATATCTATCATTGAATGTAAGATGAAATTAAGTACGATATAAGACTTATCCAACTAATAACTATTCATAATGACTTTCCGCCACCAAATAAGTTTATACACGATTTCTTCTGGAGGTGGCGTTGCCGATTCATGTGACCGCTGACATGGGGTCTGAACCCTGTTTAGTAGTGATACCTCGAGAATAGGATAAAATGGCAACAGCTAGTGGATTGTGGAAAAAAAGTGAGCTTAACATGCCTTCACATCCACATCCAGCCCCATTCAACATGGAAGCATGTAGGGCGTGTGGAGGAAATCGCTTATCCCACACCGAAATAGGCGCTGGGAAACGTTGCAGTGACAAAAAGGAGCTTGCCCCTCAAGCAATCTTGTGGAAAATTAAAAATCGCCACACCCACATAAAGAGAAAAACAGAACCAGCAAGAACCAGAGCGGCAACTAACAAAAAAACCGTATAATGGTTCGCAATTTTACTTTTTTAATAAATCGAGGAATATCCGCAATCCATTTAACTTTCAAAGTCGATTCCTAACATTATGTCAGATACTTCAATGCAAAATCAGCCCAAACCACAAAGCTCGTCAAAGCGATTTCTAAAATACGCCGTACAAATCATTGCCATGGTTGCTATCTTTGGTGCACTGCTCTGGTACGTTGGCATAGGCTCACTCTATGAAGCATTGCTTACCATCAGGGTTGAGTGGTTGATTTTGGCGTTCGTGATGTATTTTGGCATCAACGTTTTCTTCACTATCCGATTAAGACGTGTTCTTGCCAAAGATGGCGTCAAAACCACTTTTGGAAAAACCCTTCTAGCCCAATACGCAGGCATGTTAACAAGCGACGTTACTCCTGGACGATCAGGCTACATAGTAACACCAGTATACCTCAAAGACCAGAACGTTCCCACATCCAAGGGACTTATCCTCGATTCTTGGAATACAAACAATCGAGTTCCTCGTCAAAGTAGTGGGCGGATTAGGCGCAGTAATATTTCTGGTTCAAACGGTTCCCGTGGCAACATGGAACGAAATGTTCCCCCAAACCATCGCAGGCGTAAACATCGGCATATTAATCGCAGGTTTAGGCATAGCATTGATGCTTGTAGGCGCAATCGTTCTTGCAGCTTTTACTTGGTCACAGAGAGCCATCGGAGTATTTGATCGCATAGCAAACTCGCGGTACCTGAAAAGATTCACAGGCGGCATAATGGGTAAACTTGAAGAATACAAAGAAAGCGCCCATAGCACTCAACGTGCAATTCCAGAAATCATTGCTTTAACAATGATATGCTGGATCCTCAAAGGCTTCGAATGGTACTTCTTAGGTTTCGCATTAGGAATCGACTACATACCCTGGTATGCATACTTCCTAATTCACCCATTAGTAACCGCTTTAGCGTTTGTTCCAATTACGCCAGCAGGCATTGGGGTGCAAGAATTCGGAATCATAGGCATTCTCGGGTTGCTTGGAGTACCTCTGGCAACAGCCGGCGCATTTGCCATCCTAGCCCGCGGAATACTAATCATCCAAGACCTCGTGGGGGTACCGCAAATCGTTAAATCCACCAGCCTAATTTTCTCCCGCAAAAAACCCGAGGAAAACCCGCCTCCGCCACCTGCAGCACCAGTTTAACGATTTTTTTTTGTTAAACCTCTTTAACCCTTTCTTTGTAATATCTAAATGACCTTCTTGTCAGAACCCAAGATTAGAGCAACTACCATGGCTGATTTGCCAAAACTTAAAGAAATCATAGACCAATCTTTTCCACGGTTCTACCGCTACTTCGCGTGGCACAGCGCATCCGATCCCGATGCGTTAGTACTTGTAGCCCCAGTCGAGGGCAAAGTGGCAGGGTTCACTAAACTCATCGAATTCAACATAGACGCGGCCAAGTACGGTTGCATTCTATGGATAGCGGTTGATCCAGACCCATCGGCATAGAGGAGTTGCTTTGAGCCTCACAGAAAAGAGTATTGATTGCCTGAGGAGCCGCGGTGCAAGTGCGGTTTTTGCTTCGACCCAACGGCATAATAGCGGGGCACTTGCAACTCTTAGGTAAGGCAGGGTTTAGGCAGATAGGTTTTATGGGGTTATGGCACTTGTTTGGATGGCGGTATTTTTAGGTTTTATGGCGATATTTGGTTTGCGCCCGGTGAGGTTGTGCTTGTTAAAATGCCGTAGCAGTTTTTAGGTTTATTTTGACGGTTTTTTAGGGTTATGTGGAATAGTTATCTGTAATCTGTTTTTCCAACCAAGACCAATAATGTTTATTAAGACTCAATATATTGTATACTACTTGCTTCGCTGCAAAGCGATGAAATGAATGAGTGATTAGATATGAATCAAGAAGAAATTAAATCAGGCTCAAGCGAACCTTATGTCTACATTGGGTTAGTACTCAAGGGTACTGAAAAACAGTATTTAAATTTATTAAAATACATTAACGGCCGTAACGGTTCAAATGTTATCTACCAATGCAAATCTTTGACTTATCTGAAGATTACTCGGGATGACGTAAAACTTAAAGCAATAATCAATGCACCAGATGAATTGGCAGAGGTGGAGTCCCAATGAAGCACTTAGCCTTACGCAGATTCTTTAACAACAAACGCGGCTTGGGTGCACCAGTGGGCAACCTAATCATTTTGGCAGCTGCAGTCGTCCTATCAACCACAGTGGTTCTGTTTGCGGTTAACGTCACCACCAATCAAGTTCAAAAAGAAAGCCTCTTCGTCGGATCAACAACTGTCGGTTTGGTGCAAGCACAAATCAGCATAACAAATACAGGTCCCACCGATATTCGAGTTGCACAGATAACGGTAAGAGGAGACAAATTTACCACTTTCACAAGCTCACCTGATATAACAGTGGGCCTTGCTAAAGGAGCATCTTCAATATTAACCGTGGATTTAACCGATAATCTAATCACTGCAAACGACATTGGTCGACCTGTCGTTGTAGTTATCTCAACAACTCAAGGTTCATACTTCACAGAAACACTAATCCAAGGCACCATAGCATCAACCGATCCTACGCCGACTCCAACCCCAACAGCAACACCAACTCCCGCGCCTTAAAAATAAAATGGCTTACAAGCCAAAAAGAGAAGCAACCTCTTTTTCTTTGCATGTTTGTTTTCCAGCCTTTCTTTAGTTAAATGCTTTTTTAGATGCCGCTTTTTATGTGGGTATGGCGACTTTAATTTTCCGCAAGACTGCAACTGTAGAGGAGGGTTTCAGTGGTAGCAACAGCATTTCGCCGATAAAAGGCGCTCTAACTGATAGATGCATGTCTCAATTTGCTGTCGCCTAATGGATGCGATGAAAATCTGTTCTAGTCTGCGTTTGTTGGGCCTAAATTAGTGGCTAATATTTTTCGAGTAACTAAATACGCTTGAGACTTGACAAGGCAGTTGTATGACTGTTTACCTGCGCTTTTTGGTTGTTGTTAATCTTATATAGTCTTTTAACGTATTTTGCCTCACGGTAATTACTTTGACTGCCCAAAACACAGCTAACCCAAACAGTTTGCCACCGAATTATACACCGCTCGAACTAGAAAAAGAAATTCGCGAATTCTGGACAAAAAACCAAATCCGCGAAAAACTCGAGCAACTAGCAAACTTCACCCAACTATCAAAGGCAACCTCGGCTATGTCGAAGGACCACCCACACTAAACGGTATCCCACACATCGGCCATGCACGCGGACGCATCATGAAAGACATCCGTTACCGATGGAAAACCATGGAAGGTTACTATATGCCGTTTTGGGCAGGATGGGACTGTCAAGGCTTACCAGTCGAACTCGAAGTAGAAAAGCTTCTAGGCGTTCGTAATAAGCGGGAATCCATCGAAAAATACGGCATGGAACGCTTCATCGAAGAATGCAAAAAAGCCATCATGCGCTACCACGTAATGTGGCTGGAAGCCGACGGCAAACTCGGCATCGCCATTAACCAAGATAAAGCTTATTGGACCTACAAAGACGCCTATATCGAGCGGGAATGGCAAATCCTCAAACGGGCCTGGGACCAAAACCTCTTAGAAGAAGGCCACTATGTCGTGGCTTATTGTCCCGGATGCCAAACCAGCTTAAGCAGCGCCGAAGTAGGTTATGAGGGAAGCTACAAAGAAGTCGAAGACCCCTCAATGTACTTCAAATTCAAAGCCACAGGCACCCAAAACGAGTACTTCTTGGTCTGGACAACCATGCCTTTTACAGTCATCACTGATACTATGCTTGCGGTGCAGCCAAAAGCTGAGTATGCCAAAGTTAAAGTCGGCGACGAAATCTGGATAATGGTCCGCCAACGCGTCGAAGCCTTGATGGCTGAATTGGACATTAAAGATTACCAAATCCTAGAAACGATGCCCGGCAGCAGCTTAGAGGGCAAAGCATACGATTACCCACTCAAAGACATAATCCCCAAACAAGCCGAAAATGAAACCAAACATCCGCTTGTGCACCATGTTATCGGCGAAGACTTCGTCGACGTCAACACAGCCACAGGAGTAGTCCACCTCTCACCCGGCAACGGCGAAGACGACTTCTGGGCAGCACACCGCAGAGGAGTCCCCATCTATGTACCCTTCGATGACGAAGTCAAATTCACCGACGACGCAGGCATCTTCACAGGCGTATTCGCAAGAGACGCCGACATGCTGGTTGTGGAGGAACTCCGCAGCCGCAACGCATTTGTCAAAATCAAGAAATTAAAGCATGAGTATCCAACGTGCTGGCGCAGCCACCACAAACTCGTCTGGCTCGCACGCAAAGAATACTTCTTGCGCACAGACAAAATCAACCAAAAAGTGTTGGAAGCAGCCAATAAAGTGGAGTACTTCTATGAGGAACCCAAAAACCGCTTCTTAGGATTCCTAAAAGAAGGCAAACCCTGGTGTATCAGCCGAGAACGCATCTGGGGCACACCATTGCCGATGTGGACCTGCGAGAAATGCAACAACAAACGCTTAGTCGCAAGCAAAAAAGAACTCATAGAAGCAGCCCAAGAAGAGATTCCAGCCGACTTCGAGTTGCATAAGCCTTGGGTTGACAGAATCACCATTAAATGCGATAAATGCGAGGGCACGATGCACCGAGAAGACTTCGTGTTGGATACTTGGCATAACAGTGGCGCTTCACCGCATGCAAGATTCAGCGACGAAGAAGAAGAAAAGTATGTGCCAACAGCTTTCTTAACTGAAGGTATCGACCAAACTCGTGGCTGGGCAAATTCGCTACTGCTCGAATGGGTAATCTACTCTGGCAAAGCTGAAGCACCATACAAATCATTCCTATTCCAAGGCTTAACTCAGGACTCGAAAGGCCGCAAAATGAGCAAAAGCCTAGGCAACGTCGTGCAAACCAACGAGTTGCTCGCCAAAAACAGCGCTGACCTCTGCCGATTCTACATGACCCGCAAATGCTCACCAGTGGATTTCATGAGTTTTGACATGCAAGAACTCAACCGCCGAAGCTACCAAGTGCTCTCAACGCTCTACCATCTAAGCCGTTTCTTCATGGAAAACGCCACTTTCGACGAGTTCAAACCATCCAAATACTCCTTTGACTGGGCACTAAACGCGGGTAAATTGCAGTCCGCTGACATCTGGATGCTCTCGGTATTGCAGGATCGAATTGAGGATTACACTGCTAAGTTGGAACGCTGCGAATTCAACGCTGCCTTAGCTGTGCTCGATGACTTCGTCATTGAAACCTTGAGCCGCCTCTATGTGCCAATGATTCGCAAAGAGCTTTGGACTGATGACCCTGAAACGGTTGAGCGTCGCCAAACCATCTACGCCCTGCTGCATCATGCACTAAAAACTGTGACGTTGCTCTTCAACCCAATCACTCCATACCTATCTGAAGCGCTTTACCAGAAAATCTATCGCCAACTAGAACCACAATTGCCCGAAACCGTTAACTTAGCCGCTTGGCCCACACCAAACCAATCAGCACGCAACAAAACAATCGAGGAACAATTCGAAGTGCTCCTAAAGGTTGTGTCGATTTCGTTTGCTGCACGCCAACAAGGCAAACTCAAACGCCGCTGGCCACTAGCCAAAGCCCTCGTAGTCGCTCCACAAAAAACTCTGGATGCGCTCAAACCTCTTGAGGCATTGCTGCTGGAGCAAACAAACGTTAAATCCGTCGAATACGCAACCGCTGTGCCGGATTACATCGGCGGCGAGAACTGGGTCAACAGCCAAGAAGAAACCATAACCGTCTTTATCAGCGGGCAACGCGACGACAAACTCCTCGGCGAAGGCATCATGCGCGATTTAGCACGGCGTGTACAGGCTCTGCGCAAGGAAAAGGGCTTTGTCCCAACCGAAGTGCTTGAATCTGTGCATATAGCTGAGTTGGATGCTGAAAGCGCTGGTTTGCTTGAGCCATACCTCGAAGAGATGGCTGGCTTGGTAAGAACCCGAAAAGTGTATCTGCACGCTAAATGCAGCGAAGTCGAAGCACAATGGCACGAATCCGAATTGGACGGCAAAAAAATCTTCGTAAACATCCACTAAGGCATCTCTATGACTGAACAGCAAAACGGAAACATCCGCTACCTCAAATGCCCGCATTGCGCCTGCCTTTTTTTCTCACAGGCGGACTTGCAAAAACATATGGCAACGTTTGGCGGCGGCAAAGCAGAGCATGATTATGCTTATAAGAAAACGCATGGCCGCCTTGAACATGGATATGGCGACGAGTAGCGTCTTGTTGCTCTTGGGTGCCTATCCCCCCTCTATTTATAGTCTCAGCGTTTGCTGAGTTTTTCTTTTGTTTTCTATGCGTTTGTTGGCTTGGCAGTTGTGTTAGTGGTGGGTTGCAGGGTTTTTGTTTGGTTTTCTATGCAGTTGTGGCAGAAGCCAATGCAGCCTCGTTAAGGGGTCAATGTAAAAGGGGCTTTGTTGCTTTGCCACCTATCCCCTCCCCTATATATAGATTCAACGGTTGGTTGAACTGCTGTTTAGAACTTTCTCCACCAACAGCTCAGGCAAACCATCGCGGCCAGCTAAGGTAACCGTGAAAATCTCTGCGTCGTCCCTGCGTTTAGTTTCCAATATCAGTGGGTCATTGGCTTTGGCATGTACAACCGCCAGCACGACCTTGTTGCTTTTCAGCGCTTGATGCACAACGTGCTTGAACTTCGCCGAAAATAGCTCCATTGGGCCGATTTCATCGATGGCTATGACATCATATTTTTGGGTGGCTTCAGCGATGGCTTTTGCTCCTATGCCCTCCAAGTCGGCTAGGTTAACGCGGTATTTGCCCACCTGCGGCCCAGGCTTCTGGTTAATATGTGCCAGCCAACCATGCCTGCCGCTGGCTAAGTCGATGACTTCAAAACCCACCCGTGCATCGTTTTCTTTAGCTTCGCGGCTTATCATGCCGCCGACACTTATTCCACTGGCTTTTAGGGCATCCACCGTCTTGGAAAGAACAGTAGTTTTTCCGCTCCCTGGAGCACCCGTTAAAATCAAAACCCGTTTCTGCAAAGCTTTTGCACCACTACAACCAATAATCTAATATTGCGATTAAATTCCTTTTGTAACAACACTCTGGAGCACAGGTTATGGCAGAAAAAACTGGTTACGTCGCCGATTTCCCAAGCGAAATCATCAAGGAAGGCAAAATCCAAGTCTTAGTGCCCAACCTCAAAGCCTACGGCGTAACCCCAAGCGATTATGCACCCTCCAAAGCTCCAGTCTTCTATAACCCAGTCATGGAATTCAACCGTGACCTAACCGTCTTAGCATTCCGCGCTTACCAAAAGATGGTGGCGCATGAAATCAGCATTTGCGAGCCCCTGACAAGCCAAGGCATACGCGGCATCCGATACGCCGTGGAAGTCGACAACGTCACACGAGTCGTAGCCAGCGACATCAACCACCACGCCTACGAATTAGCCCAACACAACATCGAACTTAACAAGCTCCAAGACAAAATCACCCTCAAATATGGCGACGCCAACCGCGTATTAAGCGGCAACGCTTCGCCCAAGAAACGCTTCGATATAGTTGACCTCGACCCCTTCGGTACACCAGTGCTCTACTTAGATTCAGCTTTTAGGGCGCTGAAAAACAAGGGTTTAATCGCAGCAACCGCCACCGATTTAGCGCCTCTCTGCGGAGTTCACGCCAAGGCTTGCCTGCGCAAATACGGCGGCAAACCCATCCGCACCGAATACTGCCATGAAGTTGCAGTCAGGCTTCTCGCCGGCTGCATGGCAAAAGTGGCAGCGCAACATGACATCGGAGTCCAAATCCTATTCAGCCACAGCAGCGACCACTACATCCGCGTCTACGCCCAAATCGGCTACGGAGCAAAAAAAGCAGATGAAAGCCTCAAATCCACGGGGTATCTCCTGAACTGTTTTAGCTGTATGCACCGAGAATTCGTCTATCAACCCTTCGGCAGCGTTACTTGTCCTGAATGCGGCGAAAAAATGGATTACGCCGGTCCCTTATGGGCAGGATCTATTGCAGACCAAGGGTTTGTTGAGCAAATATTGGCTGAGAACCAGACTGCTGCGTTTAGGAACAACGCAAAAATCACCAAACTCCTCACACTAATCAAAACCGAAGCTAATGCACCTGCGACTTACTTCGTTATCGATAGGCTCAGCGGAAAACTCAACCTGCCCGCACCCAGCAACCAAGCATTCTTAGCTGCTCTCCAAAAAGTTGGTTTCCAAGCGTTGCTTACGCATTTCAACCCAAGAGGCATAAAAACAGACGCGCCAGCAATGGCTATGCACAAGATTCTAAGGGAACTAGTCGCCGTTGAGTCCCCAACTAAGTGAATGCTTTCGCTGTAGATGGGATAAAAATTTAAGCTAACAAGCGCCATATGCACAGGCGGCGGAGAACAGCAATGTCCTATTGCATTAAATGCAGTCATCCTCTGGATATAAACGATAAATTCTGTAGTGAATGCGGTACACCCATTAAAACTCAGTCACCTAACCATTTCCACTTTGATTTTCCAGTCAAGCCATCAATTAATTTCGCCAACGGCGCCTCCATTGGAGCAGGCATAACCCTAGTAATAATTGGGCCACTCATTGCATTGTCATTAAACGCTGTTTACTATGAACAAGTGGCTTATCTGGCAGCGCGCGGCATCGAAGTTAGCCGCTACAGTTTGGGGCTTGATACCATAGTGACGTTGATTTCACTTGGTGCTTTAATCGCAATGTTAGGCGTACAACTGCTGGTTATGGGTGCTCTAGCCCAGTTTAGCAGCAAAGTGAGATCATCTTTCGAGCAAAAAGCGGGCCGAGCTAATGTGGGTAACCGTTTAATTTCCGCAGGTTTCCTCCTAACGTCTTTATCCGTGGCAAACCTTGCCAGAGACCATTATTCCACCTACAATTCGGGATGGTACCTAAACGTCACCGTTCTTATTACATTGGTTGGCTTGCTGGTTATTTCTGTAGGCGCCCTTGCGATGAGAAGTTGGTATCTCAAGAATTTGAAGTCACAAAAGTTTAAAGAGCAAAACCCAATCCATCTACAAAGCAGCAGTGAACAATAATGACCAACAAAATCACAGTCATCGGCACCGGCATGATGGGCGGCGCCATAATCAAAAGCCTCCTCAAAGGCAAAATCGCACCAGAGTCAATTACCGCGGTTGATATTCAAGCAGACAAACTAAAAGAGTTCGAAGCGCTTGGCGTACAAACCAGCACAAACAACATCCAAGCCGCCTCAAGCGCCGACATAGTATTCATCATCGTCAAACCCGGCGACGTAGCCAGCGTGCTAAAAGGAATCAGCAAAGAAATCAAGGGCAAACTCGTCATATCCGTCGCTGCAACGGTGCCATTGAGTTTTCTTGAGAAAAATTCTCCTTCCGAAGCCAAAATAGTCCGCATTATGCCTAACCTGTGCGCTATGGTTCAGGCTGCTTACACGGCTTATTGCTGCGCCGGAAACGTTACCGCACAAGACAAAGAAACCATCAAAGAACTGCTTAACATGATGGGTATCTGTGATGAAGTGGAAGAGAAATACATGGATGCCATCACCGCTGTGAGCGGAAGCGGACCGGGCTACATGAGCATAATCATCGAAGCCCTCACTTACGCTGGATTGAAGGTTGGCTTACCACGCAACATCGCACTCAACTGTGCAGCACAGACTGTTATGGGCACAGGCAAACTCGTCACCGACCTACACGAGGAACCCTCCAGAATCAAAGACATGACCACCACACCCGGCGGAACCACAATAGAAGCCATCTACCAAATCGAGCAAAGCCAAATCCGCCCAGCCATGATGCGCGCCATCGAGGAAGCCACCAAAAAAAGCCAAACCATCCGAGAAAAACTGAACCTGTCCTAGAGACCAGCGATGTTTGAAGCTGCAATCTTTGATTGGGATGGAACCCTCGCTGATACGCGAAGGGTAATTGTTATTTCATTCCAGAAGGCACTCAAAGAAATCAACCTCGAAGTTCCCACTTCTTATATTGAACGCAGAATCGGCATCGGTGCTTCAGAGACCTTCCGCGAAATACTCCAAGCTGCCAATCGACGGGTTGACGAGAAAATCGTAAAGCAGCTTGTTGAGAAAAAAAGCAACGTTCAAATTCAATTAGCAGAGGAAGTCAAATTGTTCGAGGGCGCTAAGGAGCTTTTGGCGGCGCTTCAGGGCAAAATGAAGATGGGCTTGGCATCGATGAACAATCGCCCCGTCATTATGCACCTGCTCCAAATTAACAAATTAGTCGATTGCTTTGACACCGTTTTAACGGTTGAAGCAGTCTCTCATTCTAAACCTGACCCGGAGATTTTCCTCAAAACCGCACAGCAACTTAAAGCTAGACCAGAGTCATGCGTGGTTTTTGAAGATTCCGTTTTTGGCGTTATGGCGGCGAAGGCGGCGGGCATGAGTTGCATTGCAGTTACAACAGGCGTTTACAGCAGCCAAGAGCTCGAAAAAGAAAAGGCTGATTTAGTCGTGAAATCGCTATCAGACCCCCAAATAGGCTCTTTTATCCATGCCTAAAAACGGCTTGTGGTAGCGTGCACGCAGTCACATAGCTTTAAACATTTTTCGCAGAAATAGTGTAATTGCTCTCAAACACTGTAAGGAAGAACAAGCTTTTGAACAATGCCGCAGATAGGAAACGAAGCAAGCCCTCGATGTTTCAAGTGCTGCTCCTCGATAACGACGCAAACCAAGACGTTGAGGTTCAGGAAGCTGAACAAGTCGATTTCTGCCAAGTAAAAGAACATCTGCAAAACGGCGGCTCAGTTTTCATAACCTGCAAAGAATCACAGAAAATCCAAGCGCCAAAAAACAAATCGCAACTGAACTATGTGCGGTCAAGAAAAAACTTGGGTTTCATCTTCCGGCAGCGTGTGAGAAGCTCATAAATGTGTGACGTGCATCCATAAGATTCCCTTTACCCCCCTCTCTCTTCCGAATTTCCTTTTGGGTGCACGTCACTCCCGTTTACAGTTTAATTTTTTGTTTGTAGTTGTTTTTGTGGACTCCTCTTTTTTCAACAACAACCAGCAGGCTTGGCTATGGCGTCTGTTTTGGCGTCAGCTGGTTTAGGCGGTTGCAGGTTGGTTGTGGCGTAATCCCAAGCAGTGATTGAATAACACAAAAATAGAAGAAATTATGGCTGAGCCCTAAGGCTTTTAGGCACATAAGCGCATCTTGGATCCGACCCCAAAATGTCGCCAGTATAGAACAGCGCCGAGCTTCTGCATCCTCCGCATACATCGTTGTATTCGCAGACGCCGCATTTGCCCTTGAGGTTGCGTTTGTCCTTAACTTTGTTAAAGAAGTCGCTGTTTTGCATGTCCTCCCAGATTTCGCTGAGCTGCTTATTTTTAACATTGCCAACTCGGTAGGCGTCGTTGTAGCTGCATGGGATTACATCGCCGTTTTCAGCTATGCTCATGAATTTGCCAAAGAAGCATCTGCCTAAAAAGAAGTTGTTGTACCAGTTTTCGTAGTCTGGCATGCCCCGTTGCTTAGCTACCCGTGCATAGAAGGGTATGTAGACGTTGATGGCTGGTTTGCCGTCATATTTGGCTGTTAAGTCGAAGAGTTTGTTGCATGCCCACTCATACTGTTTGGGTGTGGGGTCTGCTTTGAGGCTCTCTTTGTCGTTGCTGTAGGGTACGAAGCCGTGGAAGACAACCCAGCGGGCACCATACTTTTTGGCTAATTCGATAACGTGAACCATGTCTTCTTCAGTTACGTTGGTGACTTCGCCCTTATTCGCGAAAGTATAAACGAGTACGTTGAGGAGGCCTTCTTTGGCGAAGCGCTCAATCGCAGCAACCGCCGCAGCATACGCCCCTTCTCCACGAATGGCATCATTGGTTTTTTGTGCGCCGTCAATGCTAACGCTGATTTTGGTTTTGTTCTTAATGATGTTTAGGATGGCTTGCTCATCGAGCATGCGCCCGTCAGTAATGATGCTTGTATTCAAACCCAAACTGGCAGCGTAATCCAGTACTTCGAAGAGGTCTTTGCGCAGAAGCGGCTGACCACCCGTAATCCCAAAAAAGCTTGCCCCGAAATCGTGGACTTGATCAACGATTTTCATGGCGCCTTTAGTGTCTAATTCGTCTGGAAACGCAGTTTTATTTGCTGAAACACAGTGGGCACAGTTGCTCTCACAGGCAAAGGTGCAGCGCCAGGGAACGATAAAGAGGGGGCCTTTGTTTTTCAAGCCGTATTTCTCCAAGAGTATAGTGCTATAGACGCGGTGTTTTCGGTATTTAACATTTCACATTGAGCTGAATAATTTCGTGCAATGTCTTGTGATAGCAGGAATTCTTAAATCCATAAAATTATTCAATTATGTCTGTGATATTTTATGGCGAAAGTTAATGGAAAAGCGAAGCTTCTGGAAAACACTCGCTTAGTCACTGAGAACGGTCGGGGACACAGCGTTATCTGCGATTTGCCTGAATCTCAAGGCGGAACCAACGCGGGGCCCTCGCCGCTGGAGTTGGCGTTGATGTCGCTTGCTGGCTGCGGAGTCATAATCTATGCGGATGTGTGCAAGAACAGCAAAATCGACCCAGGAACAATCGAGGTAGCTGTTGAAGCCGAAAAATCCTCTACTTCGCCAACCCTCACGGGCGTAACCATGAAAGTTAACATCAACTCCAAAGCACGCAGGGGACTTGTTGAAGCGGCTTGGCGACGAACAGAAGCAAGCTGCCCAGTACTCTACATCTACAAAGAACCCATCCCCACCAAGGTTGAAGTAGACATAAAAACCGAGTAACCAACCAACATTTTTCGTTTGAAACATACAAATGTTTACTGGTTTAGTGTTGCCGCCAAATATTTCTAGAAGCTTTGCAGCAAATGTTGGCATTGGATTCGAAATGATTATTCTGCTCTGTACCTTGATGCAGCCCTAAAACTGCTTTTTTTGCAAAGTCTTTTAACCAATCCCACTAACCCATACACTGGAGAAGGGAGACTTGACCGAAGATAGCGTATATCACATTAGGCAAATAACTTGTAAACATGAAAAAGTGCAGTTGTATACTCAACGCCGATTCGACAGCCTCAGCGGCATGGAGTTCACTTTTACCCGATGCAACAACTGCCACAAAATCGTGCGCTTAGAAACAAGAAAAGTCTCAAAGCATTAACTCAGTTTTTCCTCTTCTTTAGCGTAGAGGTAGAGTTCCCCCTGCTTAAGCAAATCTAACACACGCTGAGTCTCCGTAGTGCCTAACCTACAAGTTTTTGGCTCCACCAAAAAAGGAAGATCCTTGTCCGCATTGCGAATAATGTGTAGGTTCTCCCAAGTTACTTTGATGTCTTCAGAGGGAATATGAGTTTCAATATCCACTGCCCAAGTGCCTGCATCCAATTCGGTGCCGCCCTCAGTCAACGCTGTAAAAGGACCAAGCAAGCTCTTATCATCCACGTTATAGAGAAAAATAACTGAGCCCTCCTTTACTGGCTGTGCAGGCATAGTTTTTTTGTCTGTGCAAGTGTAACGTTTTGTACTTAAACACTGTTGTGCACTTGTTTTGTTACATAAAAATACGTAGCCATCATACATAACCGCAAAAACCTCTTTTCTATTGAAGGTGTTGGGCGCTTATTTCCTTATTCTTTTGGGGCTATTTTAGGTATTGTTGTCCGATTTTGAAGTCACAAGTGTATTTATTTTTAGGTATGGTAGATAACGCAAGGCTCATAGGTTATCTGAAGCGTTCCCTTTTCTGTTGTCTATTCCCTGGGCTTTTACTTGTAGAAATGAGAAAAAATGCCTAAAAAAAAGGTTTTACTAGTAACTTTCATTACAATTCTCCTCTCGTTTAGCGTAATCTTTACCTTAGATCAGACTCAACTGTTCGATTCCGATAATTACTTGGTATCGGCACAGACTCCTGCACCAACTCCTACCGCATCACCTACTCCGACCCCGACTCCAACGCCTACGCCATCGCCAACTCCCACTCCAACAGCCACACCCACACCAACCCCAACTCCAAAACCTACCCCAACCGCAACCCCTACACCTTCACCGACCCCTAAACCCACAACTACCCCCACCCCGACACCAACTCCTACACCTTCCCCTACTCCGACGCCAAAACCAAGTGCTACCCCCACCCCAACTCCCACTCCAACCCCCGCTTCCACACCTACCCCGACACCAACTCCCACCGCAACCCCAAGTCCCACCCCTACACCAACACCTGAACCCACAGCCCCCCCAACCCAAAGCCCCACAAGCCAACCTCAACAATCCAACCCCACAGCCCAACCAACAACCAAACCCACTACACCACCCACACCTAAACCAACCCCAACACCACAACCAACACCCCAACCTACACAGCCAACAGAAAGAGTACCCAACCGAACAGCCACAGTCAACCCCAACGTGGTTTCTCAAAGCGATATACTCCCTGTTGGGGGCGCAGCTTTAGCGTCCATAGTGGTTGTGGTTGCAGTTGCGCTTGTGATGAAGAGACGACAACGTTTTGATGGTCCAGACGAGTTTGATTT
>CAWALK010000014.1:0-95045 GCA_963782915.1 uncultured archaeon | reverse complement strand
GCTCCAGTAATCGGTAATTGTTATTATCATAAGTACCTGGAAAGAACACAAGTAATCTTCCTTTCACCAATGGTGCCAGTATGTCGACAACTTCTTTAACTTTCAAGAAACCGAAAAGCGAACCAACTCCCTTTAGAGCTACAACGGTGTTTTCGGTAGCGTTCTTGTCCTGAATGAAAGTCTCGAATGCTTTTTTGATATAAACTAGGGTATTGGGGAAGCAAAGTGGAGATGAGGCTTGGTTTCTTGAAGTAGCTTTTTTTATAGCGTTGGCTGTCCAGCCAGTTGGCAAATGAGTCTGTTAGATCGAATAATGCCCAATCATGCCCTGCTTGCCTTGTAACTATCTCAAATTCGTCAATCTTTGCTCTGAGTTGAAGCTCATCCTTCTTCATTGTATATGCAGAAGATGACGCGCTGAGCAGCTGCAGCATCCTGCCAAGGCACAGCGATAAATCGCCCATAGGATTGGGTTAGTCTTTTAGTTTTGTTCACGAATCCACTCTCTTTCCTGAGCATTAAGAAGATTTGGGAATTGGACTTCAATCACTGCTCCTATGCGCTTAACTGTAATCCAACCCCGTCGACTCGCCTCTTCTGCTAACTCAACACAACGAACAGAGGAGCAATCCAACATCTTTGTGAACTCAGTTGAAAATAACGCTTCTCCTCTAGCACCACAAAGATATCCCAGAAAGAGAGCATAAGAAACAGGTCCAGCTGTTGCAACTGCCTTAATTCTTGTCTTCTAAGCTTTACCTATTAAATGTTGCGAATCAGTCCAGGTTGCGTTTAAATTTTGAGCCAATGACTTTAAAGTAGCTCTACTAAAACGACCAGGCTCTCTTTCTTCAATATATTCTTCGAATGATTGCCGACTGACGTTCATTCCTTCAGCCTTCTCTAAGATAAAGGGAGCACTTACACGAAGAAGACTGTCACGAGAGTAGGAACATAGCAACGCCAAAAGTGGATGACCCTTTGAATCCCTTGCCCAAAAATACCTTAAGGCTCTGAAAATCGTACATACAGGTTCGAGAGAGTACAAATAAACAAGATGCCTACTTGATAGTACACGTGTTCTTTGTGAACGTTTTTTTAAACAATTATCTTCAATAATCGCTTTTAGGTAGCAATCCTTTGGGCAATTAGCGTTATGAACATATTCTAACAAAAGTTGTAAATCTTTAAGCATCATAGTTCGAGCGGTATGCGCACTACCATAGCTGAAACGGAAGCCAAAGTTGCTCAGGTCTTTGAATGCCTCTGATCTCTCCGATTGGTCATCTACAGGTCTGACTTTAAGTCCCTCGTATGGAGTGTAAATTAGCTGTCAAACTATAAGACATTTACTTATTGCAAGATTGTCTTCCGAAAGTCTGTGGTTCAAATTAATGCATTTTAGCTCCTGTTGTCAATAAAAGCAAAGGTATAATCATCATTTTGAGTGCTAAACCGGTAATTTATCGGATAATAATTTAGACTGTAGATTTTGGGTATGGTAAAGCCAAGTTTGCCCTCATGGTAATACATAAAAGTAGTTTTCTTGCAGTTGGAGCATGGATACGCCTTAACTTGATAGTAGCCTTTTCTAAAAGACCATTCTTTGGAGGGCTTATTAGGTAATTCAGAGCCACATCTTGGACACTTCAATGGCAATTCACCAAGCCATTGTTAGCATAAGAAGGATATAAATTAAAGCGCTTTTTCTTCTGCTTGGCGATCAAAGGTTCGTTATCCTTATTGAATGATCAGGGCCATCTGCTCTTTCGTCAGCAAATTCGGAAATTGAGCTTCCATTACATCTTCTAAACGCTTAAAAGAAAGCCATCCCCGACATGATGCATTCTCCGCTAATTCAATACAATCCTCCACTGGAGAATCTAGCAAGTGCATGAACTCAGTTGAAAATAATGCCTTTCCACGGCTTCCCAAGCAAGTAACCAAGAAAAAGGGCGTATGCTACAGAACCCTCAGTTGCTACAGCCCTTGAACGAACCTTTCCAGTTCTCTGCAGATGACCAGACCGAATCAAAGTTCCACAAACATTTCTAACCAATCCATCCAGGCAGAACTCGCTAAGGCGACCGGATGCTTTCTTATCAAGAAACTCTTTGAAAGCCACTCGATCAAGAACTTCACCTTCCTTAAGTGACAAAACATATGGAGCACTCATTCGAAGCAAGCCATCTCGTGAATATGCGCTAAGCAACGCTAGTAGAGGTTGGCTACCGATATCTCGTGTCCAGAAATACCTTAGGGCTTGAAAAGTAGCAACTGATGGGTCGAGTGAATAAAGTGTCATTAAATGCCTTGCCGAAAGCTCCCGATTCTTTTGCGAGCGCTTTCCCAAACAATTATTCTCTATGATTGCCTTGATATAATCCTCTTTCTGAGCGTCTGGAGATGGAACACATGAAAATAGCGTTTGTAGTTCCTCAAGCATTATTGTTCGACCGATATGTACGCCGCTTGGTCCTAATCGAAAGCCAAGCTTCCTAAGGATTGATTTACTGGCTATAGTCTGATTATTTGTCGCAAGCTCACTTAGCAAAGCATTAACCTCTTGTCTCATTTTTAAGCGATTTGCACTTAAGTTTTGCTCTGTTTTCCCAGAGTCGATAAAAATAACGGACTGACGCTACGAAGCTATACAGAGATGATAAACGACTGGTAGAACAACAACAGTTGCAAAAATTGGTTTGTTGTTGTTCTTTCAACTGAACCCTATCTTAAAAGAATAAGAAGGTTGAAAAATTTCCACTTCTTCTTCCAATTAAGACGGCTGAGACAGCTAATGACTACAGATAGAATTTAATCCACTAGCCATCTTGGCTGTTGCAACTAACTCTGGAGTTGACATTGCCTCAAATGTGTTTATCTCGGCTCGAAGTTTGCTTATTAAATCGCCGGCTTCTTGGTTTACCTTTGTAAACAGTTCTTCGCCTTGTTTTGTTAAGGAATAGTCATATCTGTAGGAGTTATAGCCAACAGAAGTTACTGTTTCTTCTAATAATTTTACGCCGACTAGTGTGTTAATTGTATCGGATAGTTCTTCTGAGTATGGTCCATAGAAATATGACTTATACTCAAATGTGAATGGCAATTGTGATTTGTATTTCAGCAAGCAAATTTCTTTTTGGATACGTGTTCTACCAGCTATGGTTTTGTTTTGGTGTAAACCAAAAACTGCAATGAGTAACGGAATATCGCGGTTAACTGGCAATTTTTATCCCTTCAATGATTTCTTTTAAAGTTGTAGGCTCTTCGATTATCTTAACAAGCCTATTTGGCAACTCGATTTTGCCTGCAATTGGATCGGGCACTATTAACGTGCCGTCGTCTATTTGACATACGCTGTAATATTTAGGTTCAGTTTATACGATTTGCGTATATCTACTGTCTTTAGTGCACGTGGTACCCGACTGAACCGACTTTCTAGGGAGTCAGCCTATCGGTAAAGCTCGACTGCTAACGTTAGAAGGGCAACGAGCAAGATTTTGGGGGAGCTGTTATTCTTGCTCAAATATTTTTAGAAACCCGTTTAATAATCATATGTGACGGGTCGTATGCTATAACAATTGTTAGACGCCTGTTTGGGCTTCAACGCGACCTGAATCAATAGCATCAACCAAAGCTTGATGGTCCAACTCAGCCTGGTCTGCATAAGCCACAGCAAATCCTGCTATCGCACTATCAAATGGCGAACCCTGATCTAAATACCCTGAAATCTTTGCTGCGTCACCTGCTCGTGCATGAGCTCTTGCTAAACAACAACTACAAGTTTCAAGATAAATCATAAATCCTTTTAAATCCAAAAACGAGACATCAATAGATCCTTTCATATCTTTTAGCTGACGCCAATAATACTGAAGCTCAGAACCCAAACCGTGACTCCAACCCAAGAAAATATCACTTGCAGCCTGCATCAACCGCTGACCTATTACCACACGCTGCGCTTGACTAGCAAATTCTCTATGAGGCAAATACCTCTCCAGTACAGATGGCCCAGCCTCTTTCTGCTGAAGTATAAGCATGTCGTTATCTCCCCCACCTTGCAATAGCATGATGGCACAGCGAGTTCCAACGCTGCCAACACCAACAACCCGTAAAGCGCCATCCACAATACGGAAACGGGAAAGCAAGTCACGGCGATCCTCGGCCAAACTGTTCAAGTAATCAAACCATGCCTTCTCAAGATTCTTTTCTGTAATCCTTACTTTTTCTTCCTCAGGCAAAATATCAGTAGAAAGTATCTCGTTTAAACGAATTAACAACGGCGGATTATTGATAAATTGACGTTGCCCATAAATTAATTCAGTGAGTTTTTCAAGAGTTAGCTCTTGTGTTCGACCGCGCGCCTTTTTGACTGCTTTATTGGCAACTTTGGATGCTTTCTTTGAGAATTCAAAAGCTTTCAGCAATTGATTTTCATCCACATGAAAATACCAAACATCCAAAGTTGACATCTCGGTAAACGCATGCATCGTCTCACGATAAGTTTTAGCGACAACCTGGGCAATTTTCCAATTATCAGTTTCAGTGAACCCTTTTTCTCGACCGGCAACGACTGCACTGGCAGCTAACCGTTTGAGATCCCATTCCCAAGGACCCGGATAACATTCGTCAAAGTCATTCATGTCAAAGACCAGTTTACGTTCAGGTGTAGCAAAAATGCCAAAATTGTTCAGGTGCGCATCCCCACAAAGCATTGTTTCAATTCCACTGTTAGGCGTAGTGGCAAGATCGGCTGCCATGATTGCTGCCGAACCGCGTAGAAACGCGAAAGTTGATGCTGACATGCGACCGTACTTTATGGGCAGTAGGCGCTGGAGGCGTCCTTGGTCTCGCTCAAGCAGAAGCCTTAGGGGGTCAGGACGGTTTTTAGCGGGTTCCCAATGACTATGGTTATCCCACGGTACTTGATCACGTAGAGCTTTACCTTTTTGATATCGACTTTGCCGACTTAGAACCTGGTTTGAAACAGCTTGAACCATCACGTTTCGCCGCCATTCATTATTGGAATTTGCTTACATACTAGTTGTTTTAAAAAAAGCCTTCCAAAATCCGTCTAAACAATGATGGCGGCAATATTTGAACCTAATTAAATTCACTTAAAATCGGGATTGAATGATGGATTATCATTGCGGTAATTTCGCCAATACGCCTCTGGAAGATGGACAATTAAGCAGCGGCTATTCTAATAGAATTCAAAGTATTGAAAGAAAAAAAAGTTGAAAAATACGCACTTCTTCTATTGCCTAAATGGATGTTTATGACTTGTTAGTATAACAACCATGCAGCAAGTAAGGAAAATCAAAATAACCAATTTTTGAAAATACTTTACTCTAAATAGTTATTTTTCATATGCTCGTTTTGAGCTCGAAAAAAGGTTGCGCACGGACACTTATTCTACCCGTTAATTGATGGCTTGCACAGAATCAGCTTGAGTCGAAAGAAGAAAAAATTCCCTGTGCAACATACAGTTTTTGTTTCTTCTAGGGTTTGTTATTGAGTTACCTACTGAACCGACTTTATAGGGTGCCAGCCTATCGGTAATGCACTTTACTCTCCGCTAAAGAAATCCATGCTTATCCCCACTGGGTTGATGATAACCAGAGAAATTTTGTCCGGTCATTATCAACTAAATCATACTACACACAAAGTCAAATTACGTTGGAAGTAGTCGTCTGTGAAATTTGCTAAGCGACT
This sequence comes from uncultured archaeon, assembly GCA_963782915.1. Taxonomy (GTDB): domain Archaea; phylum Thermoproteota; class Bathyarchaeia; order Bathyarchaeales; family Bathycorpusculaceae; genus Bathycorpusculum. The sequence continues at coordinate 89,333 of CAWALK010000014.1, read as the reverse complement.
ACTACCCAAAACAGAAATGAAGAAGCCGCCCTGTTGGTCTATCTAGAAGTAAGTACAAACAATTTTTCTTTGTTCTACTACTTCTAACTAAAAAGACGACAGTTTTCGGCTATAGATGAACTTGTAGGGGTTTCTGAAGATCAAGATATTGAAAGAAGAAGGTTGAAAAATTTGCGCTTCTTCTACTTAGTTAGGAGTTTTTGTCTTTTTAGGTGGTAGGAAAGTGGGCGTGCCGAATTACGTGTCGGGCAATAGGTTTGCGTAAGGCTTAATAGTTATGTACTTAGATACATAATATTATGTACTTAGAACCCTTAAGCAAGACTTCAATCGAAATCCTCTCATTCCTCAGTTCAAAAATCAGGGAAAGCTTCACTGTACGACAAATATCAGAAGGAATCGGAAAAGACTACAAAATAACCTACACTATGACCATGCGCCTATCAGACCAGAAATACATAAGCGCAGAAAAAAAACCTCCCGTAACATACTGCAGACTCAACCTCAAAGGCAACACCGCACTCCTCGCCTACATAGAAGGCATAAGAGCCAGCCGATTCTTCCAGAAAAACAAAGACATAGAACTCCTCATCAACGATTTAATCTCCAAAATCACCTCACCATTTTTTACAATCATACTGTTCGGATCAAACGTAAAAGAAACAGCATCAGCAAAATCTGACTTAGACATACTCATAATCATTCCCGAACGGAGCTTTGAAAAAGAAGCAGAAGCATCCGTAGGTTCCATCCAGCATGTTAGCCCAATAGGAATCCACGAGACCATATTAACAAACAGCGAATTTATGGAGTTGCTTAAACAGAAAAAGCCTAATGTTGCTTGGGAAGCAATAGATAACAGAATCGTCCCCTACGGCGCCGAGACGCTGCTAAAGATACTGGAGGAAATGCTATGATAGAAAAAGCCCGCATAGACCAGGCAACAAGAAATGTAAAAACATACCTCACAGACGGCATTATTTATGCTTCAATTGTATAGAGTTTCCATTGGTGGTTGTATGGGTGTTTGTGAAGTTTGTAAGCGTAAGGTTGAGGATGGGGAAGAGTTTGTTATAGTCGGTACTTATCCAACGGGTGGTCAGGTTCTGTCTAAGAATTTCAAGTACCGAGTTCCGCCTGAAACGTACGGAAAACTATACCACAAAGGCTGCTACAGATCATAATTTAGCGATATTCTGACAAATCTTTTATCGTCAATGCACCAATCGGTTGATGTTGGTAACTTTGCCCGTACGAATCATCATCGGTGGTCCACCTAATTCAGGAAAAAGTACCCTTACCGAGAGTTTGGCGATGGCATTGCGCTCGCTTGGAGTCGACGCATACGCCGAGGACCGAGATTTAGCTAGCCCAACCCTTGAATTCATAAGAGGCACGAAAGGTTGGGAACAGCGACAAGGCACTAAAAAGGATTGGACACCGGAGCTTGCAAAAACGGCCGCTGCCTTATTTGAGGAAGCATCTACAAGACATGCAATCGTCATCGGTGACGCGCCAGGCAAGATTACATCTGAATCTAAAACTATTGCTGAAAAAGCAAACTACGCCATTATCTTATGCCGTGAAGACTGCATAGACGAAATAAAGAACTGGCAACGACTCTTTATGGAACTACAGCTGCCTGTAATCTGTATAGCTGTTTCAAAGTTAAACGGCGAAGGCAAGATAATTAACAAAGCCCCTATCAGGGCAACATTGATAGGATTGAATAGAACCCCCAAAGCTGACGAAGTAATAAAAAGCCTTGCTTTGCTCATCAAAGAGAAACTGGGCTTTTAGGATTTGAGCTGCTTTATTGCCGATCTAATTTGCTCTTCAGTGTTATTTTTGCTGTTAAATCGTATAACAAGCGAAAAACCAATTTTTCGATCGGTCGCATTCAATGCGTCTATTGCTTCCGATTGATCTTTCAGCTTGTATTTCTGCGGGTTTTTGTAGATATTTAACGACTCTAAATCACCCTCAGGCTCCAAGTAAACATCAAAGTTACTTTTCGACAATCCACTCATAGACTCGGCAAGCTTACCATATTCTTGAGGTGACTTTACTTGCTCATACCGCTTTGTAACGGTAACATATGTTGGTTCTAAATCCCTCATTGATTTGGTGCAATTTAGCGTTATGTTTCCTTGTGTAGCGCTAAAAATTCTGGTGTCTGCGATTGTTTTATCATATTCGACGGTAGCGTTGTTTCCAAATAGTTTCTTTATGCTATCGCATGTAAAATGGAAGAGCCGCTTGGTTAGGACCATTTTGAGGTTGCCGTCTGGGTCTATTTCAAGTTGTGAGTTTATTTTTTCGCCCGGTGTAAAGTATTCTTTTGGCAGATAGAGTAACGAGGCGTTGCCGCCTTTGGAGACGGTGCGTTCTTCTTCCTTTTTTATGGTCAAAGTCAATTTGTACACTACCGCAATTCACTACTGAAAGGTAGTGACTACTTAAAGGGTTTTCGCCATAAAATCATACATAATGGTTTTGAGCCGCTTAGCGCTAATATTTCATATTACTTCGAATTTTTTATTAGATATTACAAGAGCGGCGTCGTCTTTAGAAAGTGCATTTGTCGATTTTGTGATAAAATTATCTCTTGTTTAACGAGCCTTTTAAGAGCTGCTTCAGGATAATGCTTGCGGCTTTTTTGTCTAGTAGGTGGTTTTTGTTTCCGCATTTTAGTGAGTATATGCATGAGGGGCAGTCGTCTTTGCATTCGCAGTTCTCGATGAGTTGGCGTGTCCTGTTTTGCTGGCAGTAGTCGTCATAGGTGGCGATGCATCGTCAACTTCTATAACAATGTATCTATGGAGCTTTTTCGCGCCTATTCTTGTAGGTTTTGGGCGAGCGCATCTTCAGTATACGCCTGTTTGTTGGGATTGGTTTTTGCATTCTTGCGTTATGGTTTCCAAGTTGAGACCTATGTTTTGCCGTACAACCCCAAGAAGATTTGAAGTAAGATGCCTCAATCCAGAGAAATGGTTGCGCCAGCACCATAAAGTCGACAGAAATCAGCTTGAAGCCGGCTTACTGTCTACGTAGACTTTCGATGCTAGAATAAGAGTTGGGATTAGCACAGCAATGAAGAGGTATTCGAGGGTAATGATTGCTTCTGGGATCGGCACCGAAAAGAAGGATCCAGTTCGATCTACGAAAATGATCAGGAAGAACATGATTGAGCTGACGATCGATAGTCCTGAAGCTAATCTAACTCTAACTCTTTTGACGAGAAGCACGATTGACGCCAGATCCAGTGCTAGACCGATAAAAATGCTGGTAATCGCTATGTAGCCTAAGGGCTCTAAGGCGGATTGCGGGCGGGTCTCAAAGCCGATTGGAGTTAAAAGGATAATTATTACGACGTTCAAAATCATCAATATGGCGAGCAGAATGATGCTTCTGGAAGCTTTTCCTACTTTGTTAGAAATGTCCGATATCACGGTTTAACCTCGATAGCAAGATAAAGAAGTTTTAAAACTTTAGCCCGATTCTCGAGCTTTACCTATCTTTCCTCTGAAAATGGCGCCTTATATAGAATACGCTTTTTCTGCAGGGGACAACAAAACCTTAAGGATTGTTTTTAGTTTGCAGGACATGGAGGATGGCAACAAATAATATACCTAATCGAGACCGTGGATTGTGGGGCGCTGGGTTTGAACCCGGATCGGGCGTAAGCCCCAGGCACGTATCCTAAACCATTCTAGATAAGGTATACTAATTTTGTCCACTGAATATTTGTCTGGTAGAACAGCAACTGTTGAATAATTTTGTTTGTTGTTCTTTCAGTTGTCGGCTGTATTCATTGGTAGAAGAGGTTGCCGAAGACAGCTTCATCTACCTGTTAATTGGTTGCTTGTGATTTGGTCGGTAGAACAACAATGCAATGCAGTCCGTTGTTGTTCTTTTAAGTGGTGAATCAATTGAAGGAAGAATTTTGGTTAATTTGCACTTTTTTCTACTACTGAAATCGTTTGGTCTTGTTTTGTTGGTAGTAGTCGTAGGGGGTGTAGCGTCGACTACTTCTAAGCATTCGCTCCTTGCCATCGCTCAGTCCGTTCTCCCGAAAAATGCTAAGGTATAATTGTTTGTCAACCACGTCTATGGTTTCTCGAGTTCTTCATTGCCTATATTTTTTTACGAATGAGAATAAAACCCAAGATTGCCAAAGCCACAGCAATAATTACCAAAACGACCATAAGATTGATTTGCAAAAAACTATACAGTGGAATCTCTTGAGACCTAAATGACTCGTTGTCATTAAATGAATTTGTAGCGGATACTGAAGGTATCGAAGAGATGAGTCTTGAGTTGTTCCAATAAATATATGATTTATACTCCTGTTTGCCTCCGAGTCCACCTGCATCTTCATAGATTATGTCAAGCTTAGAATCGAATTCTTGAAGGGCACCGCTTAAATCTATGCTAATTGGATTCGACAAGTTGTCTGCTCCCCATAACCCCCAAATACTGTCACCTGGACCACGAAAACCATACGCATAATCTTTAGGAAGCACATATGCGGTTCGCTCATTAACCGAACTTGTTTTTCTCGAGTTCAGCTGAGAATATAGCCAAAATTGCTTTAGAGCATCCAAATGTTCCTCTTCAAGAATATTCTCTGTATATTCTTTGTTTGAATTAAAAACCACAATGTACTTTGCTCCACTGTCATATGCTAACAAAAGATCATTGTAAAGCTCTGCACCCGACTCTATGTATGGCGGTTGCTTGTAAGTCCAAGTTATCATTGCCCCCCATTCTTTGCCTAACACGGTTGCGGCACCTCTGCAAAGACCAATATTTATTTGCCGACTATAGTTCCAGCCAAACTGAGCTAAAACCACATCGTAACCTGCCTGATAATCAAACCAATAAAGCGCATAATCCGAGGTAAACAAAGAAACATTATTACCGCCAGAATAACCATCTCTAAACCAGCTTACAGCAGAACCTGCCCCAGAGTTAAACTGACTATTTGCATCAGGGTAGTTATCAGCTTCTTTAACAGTCATCCAACCAGAAGCACGATCTAACTGCCGCCCTCCAATCTCATCTGTATAATAAAAACCCAAAAAATGGCTCCCCCAACGGGTCTTAGCGATCTCAAGCCACTCCGATTTAGCCACATTAAGCCAACTATAATCCACAGGGTACTCCTGATAGACGATAAAAAACAAGCCCTTTTCAAAAAGATATTGGCAAGCTTCTTCAAGCTTGAGCCGGTTTTGGGTTACAGCGGTGCAACCGAGTACAAAAAGATTAGTGTATGAACCAACCTCATCAGCTAGCTGTTTAACCTCGTCGACGCCACCGTATGCTATGTCGACTCCGACAAAAACATCAGGTATACTCTCAGCCTGAACACCAATAAACGGAAGAACACTTGAAAGCACAGAGCCAATCAGTATAAGTAGTAATAATAAACCACACAATCGAGATTGCATTAACCATCTTATTGGAATAAAGATATTTTAAACTTGTCTGGGTGATCGAATAGTTTTACATTTCGCCATCGAGAAAGCGACCGCAAAAAAATACCAGTCATCATCAACTAAGCTATAACTACAATCAAAATACTGCCTGCAAGTTGTAGCACACAAAGAAGAAATCGACAAACTGCCAAGTTAGAAGTAGTGGTCTGCGAAATTTGCTAGACTACTACCCTAAACCAAAACCAAAGAAGCGGCCCTTGTTGGTCTATCTTAGGCCAAGGTATTGAAAGAAGACGGTTGAAAAATTTGCACTTCTCCTACCCGTTAATAGGTTGCTTAGAGCACTAAAATCTTGCAATCAACAAGTCTTTGTCGCATCTTGATAACTGTTTAGCCTATATTCAGCTTTAGTTTGGACAGGAACAATGCCGCACACTTTGCACAAAGTTTTAAAATAAGAAGATGGCAGGTCGGCAGCTAACTCCTTTTTTCAAAAAGCAATTTATGCCAGCGTTCCATATACAACCGATGCTTAGATACCGCTAATATGTTTACTCAGGAGCAAAAAATGTCACTGGGGGATAGACTCTATGAGCAATTACTGCAACTTTCGCATAAAACCCCAAAAGTGCCATCAAGAGAAGCACAGAATGAGCTGCTGAAACTTGAAAGCTTGTTAAGCAAAATTGCCGATATGGGTATTGTTGAAAACCCAAGCCCAATAATCTGTGGGAGCACACCTGAGAGAGCAGTAGTTGAATTAAGACTCCAAAATGATGTCCAATACCTTACTTATTGGTACTTCTGGTCTTATGACATTATCCCTGGAGATCATGCCGATTGGGAACCAGCAACCTTAGTCTATAAAGATAATACTCTCCAAAGAGTTGATACACGGGTTCATGATGGGTTAGTTTCATCGACGCCATTAATTGGCAATACCGTTAAACTGTATTTCCACCCAGTTGGTCATACGCCCATTGTAAAAGTCGCAAACCGACATGACGTAACTTTAGTTCAATCAAATGATAATCTCGATGCTACTAGAAATAAATGGATTGATGCTTGTTACCGCAAGGCAGACAATTCTGGCTGGCAAGCAAATCAACCGCCATCTCTAGAACAAACGGGTGGACCAACACTTGATATAAAGAATTGGCACTGGGGAAAGCACTCTATTTTCCTTAAGCTTTAGTTATTGACCGACAAGTATTTTCAAGTTCTTTTTCAAGAAATTCTGCTTGTATTTTCGCAGCCTCAAGGTCCGTTTCCGAGATTGATTGTAAGCCTTTGAAAATCTGCTGGAAAAAAGAAATCTCAGGCTTGTCTTCTGCATATTCAGATAATTCACGAATATAGGCTTCGAATTTCCCTGCCAATCTTATTGAACTATCTAAGCTATCCTTAAATTCCTTGACATCGCTCGCATTCGAAGCAGTTTTTAATATGTTTCCAAGAACCTTCAGGTTGTTACAGTACATCTTTATAGTGTCTCTTTCAAATTCTTCTTTTCGTAAAATATTATGTCTAATCGATGTTATCTTTCCACCAGATCTTGTAATAACCCTAGATACATCATCAAGCTTATTTTCTGGAATAACAATGCATGCACGACCACACTGGTACGCACCTGTCCCTTGAAGAATACCCATTGTTGCTTTTCGTTTGTAAAGTTTTTCTCCTTTTTTCTCTAACCAAGGACCGTAGCCGAAAAGCTGTTTTGTTATATTATGCCCCGATTTATAGGAGAGTCTAAGAGTCTGATGTTCCCCTGCAGTTTTATCTGGGTTTAATTCCTGCAATTGTACTCACCAAACTAAAGTATTATATGCAAATTTAAAAGTTTCGAATTCTTAAACCGAAAAACGCCGATTTATGGTTCGAAAATCTACAATTCGCTTGATCAAACTCGAGCATCGGTTTAGAGCTTAAGGAATAGTTTGCAGCAAAAGCGCGATAGCGAGAAAATATCATAGTGGAGAAGCCAATGCTTGTCCTCACACGCCGCTTATTGGTGTATCCTTGAAGTACCGATAATTATTCTATGTATAATCCCACTCTCATCCCATCCCAACCAACATAGCTCAACAAGGGATACATTCGCCCACACCTACACCCACACTCCACCAACATAGAGCCACTTATCGTGTGTGGAGCAAATTAAGTATCCCACACTCTAACAGAACCAGAAAAAAGCCTAAACCCAAAAATCAACCCATTCCAAACCCCCAGTGCAGTGTAAACTTTAAACCGCCATACCCACACAAAGAGCAAAAAATCAAAATGGAAGATGTTTTACTGGTCTCACAGCAGTCGCCGTAGCGTTTAAGCTTGTGATGCAGTTATTACTACATCATAACTATAACTAAATGGCTGGTCTGGCGTATAGTTGCTTTTAGGTGTTAGGAACGCTATTAGGGACATGTAGTAGACTTGTCCGGGTTGGATTGGTTGTTGGCTTGTTGCTTTATCTGCGCCGTACCCTCCGGAGACTGTTCCATAGTAACCGGAATTAAGTGTTAAATCCATGTTTTCGGGTATATTCTTGTTTGCCAAGGCGGCATTGATCGTTATCGGAACATTGCCATCATTCTTTACTACCACACAGGTGGGTGTCCATCCGCCGTTATGTCCACTGAGAGGATCCACTACAACTGTGTTCACGCCGGCAATAACTCCTGTCACTGAGGAAGGATAGGCTGTGCCATTTGCAAAAAATAAAGAGAACGCCACATTCGGCGAAGCTACGGAAGCAGCCGGTGCTTGCGTGGGCGTTGGCGTAAGGGAAGATGGAGGGGTGTTATGCGGATAATTCGCATTTCCGCTTACGTGTATGGTTTGGGTTTGGGTTATCGTTGCGGCAGCCAAGGGAATTATTATAACTAAAATTAAAGCTAATCCTAAAAACAAGTACTTTTTTCTCAAACTTTTTGCCTCTTAAACCTTATTTTAATCACATAGGCCGTTGAATGAAATAAAAAAAGATGTGACTACAAGAGAACTACTACAGCACCAATAGTTAGGTATGCCTCGATTGATTTACCATTGCAAAAGTCCCCATAACAGTATTAAAACAGGAATAACGAGGTTAAACCAGCAGCTCCCCGACTTCTGAAAAATCTTATTAGCCATCAACAACAAATCAATAAATAACAATGAAATTAAAAGAACTAACAATTCTGCTAATTTTTACGCTAATTTGCAGTTTCACCTTAAACTTTGCACCACTAACAACAGCCAACACTACGGAGACGTCTACACCCCTCTACTTCGGAGTTGATGTTGCCTTCGAAAACTTAGATGAGACGCTAAGGATCATTGACACAGTCAGCTCTTACACTAATTTGTTTGTAATCGGCTGCTATGGACCAGTAGTCCAAGGAAACCATAGTCGACCGATCTACAATGAAACTAGGCTTAGTTACATAAGCGAATATGTCTTTGAAAAAGGTTTGAGTTTCATAGTTTACTCTGATGATCCGGGTTATCCTTCAGCATCATGGCTCAGAAATGCAACGGCTAATTTTGGCACAAAATTTTTGGGGATCTATTTCTATGATGAACCTGGAGGAAAACAGCTAGATCAAGCAAACTACCCAGCATTTTACTATGCAAAAAACTTCAGTGACGCAGCCAACAGATACGTCAACACCATAAACTGGTACCTACGCAGCGGACCCTACTCAATAGGCATAAACTTAAAGGACCAAACAAACCTACAATTATTTACTTCAGATTACGGTTTATACTGGTTTGATTATCAAGCCGGCTACGACACCATATTTGCAGAGTACGGCTGGAAAAGCGGCTGGGAAGACTACAGTCGCCAACTAAACACTGCTCTTGTCAGGGGAGCAGCAACAGCCATGGATAAAGACTGGGGTATCATGATCACCTGGGCGTACCAGCAACCACCCTACATGGAGTCAGGCCCTGGGCTCTACCAAGATATGGTAGCCGCATATCAGAACGGCGCAAAATACATCATAGTATTCGACAGCAACAAAAACTGGACAGAGAACGTTCTTCAGCAAGACCATTTTGACGCCATGAAACAGTTTTGGCAATACACACAAACAAACCCAAGAACGCCAACTCCCACAGCCGCCAGATCAGTGTATGTTCTTCCAGACAGCTTTGGCGAAGGGTTCCGTAGTCCAAACGATACGATCTGGGGGTTATGGAACGCAGATTTTAACATCGCTGAAGGATCAAGGAATTTTACAACCAACATTAGAATGACTATCGCTACCCTACTGCAAATGTTTGGACCCAAACTAGACATCATCTACCCAAGAGCAGGCCAGACCGTTGAGCAAATAGGCTATGAAAATATTCTTTATTGGAACGATACTGGACTGATTCCAGATGCACAGACTATACCATCACAGAATCCAGCAGGTAACGAATCCGCATGGCAACTTCAAACACCAACACCAAGCCCTTCATCGGTTTTTAGCCAAAATTCAATAGGCTACTATTTCCTTGGAGCAAGCATTCTAATTTCGATTGCAGTATTTGTAACCATTAGAAAAGCAAGCAAGAAAAAGACCAAATAATCCCAATGGGCACCACCTAAAACCCCGCTCTATTAGCTAACAACCTTGTAGTATACCAGGCAAGGCTCAACATAAAAAATAAATAATTAATCATTAGCTGTGCCCATCGATCTGTTGAAGACTTAGGCTCGCTTGATAAGCCAATTAAAGATTGCAGTTGCGGCTTCTCGGTCGAGCTTCCGATCTGAAACGTTATATCGGAGAGCAGCCTCAGCGCCCAGTTTTTCGTATGGCGTTTCTTCAAATTTCAACACATGATCAGCGTTTTCAGGATAGACGAAGGAAACTGTGTCTTCTCCAGCTACAGCACATTCTAAGGCTTTGCCGTCGACTCGCCAATCAACTTGAATATCTTTTTTGCCGATTACGACAAGTATTGGCTCTTTAATTTTTGCGATAACTTCTGAGGGGTCATAGGCCCATAACTCCCTAGCAAAAGGCAAGTTAGCAGGAGTAGCCAGCGAAAACAGCAGCTGCTTAATGCCTTCAGGAAGAGCGGAATCAGGCACTACCTGTTTGCCGTTAACAAAAGAAGCTATAGCAGCATCATATTGGTCTATGATTGTATCCTTGTTAGGCAAGGGTGCGAGTTGATTTATGATTTGAGTTCGGGCTACTTGACCGATAGATCGTCCCGGCGCCCCCGTCAGCACCATGCCCTCAAATTTTGTCTTAGCCTGCAATTGGTAGTTTAGAGCGTGGATTGCTCCTTCACTGTTTGTAAGTACAAAAAGGCGATCTACACTTTCAAGAGTGTTAACGGCGCCTAATAATTCGTCTAAATGGCTTTGCATGCTGATTTTGCCTATCATCTTGGAAACGTTTTCTTGAGCATACGGTCCAGAGGCAATTTTGTCATAGCGTAATGTTAGAAATCCTTGACTTGCCAGATATTCAGCCAAAAACTTTCCGCTGCCATTTTTTCCCGGCAACAGCGGAGAGCACCAATCGCGGTCGGTTGGACCACTACCGGCAACAAAGACTACCGCCGAGCAAGCATCACAGCTTTTTGGACGAGTTATTGTACCATGCATAGAAATATCGTTTACTTTCCACTCGACTTCTTTGGATTCGATCTCTGACATTAGGGTTCACTGTTGGAACCATACTTTTCGGGGAATTTAAGCCTAAGTGAACTGCCAACTGCCCAAACAATGTAAACTAACCAAGACAAGGTCTTGGAAAACAGAAAAAACATGGCGTTTAGGATTGAATGGTCATTTTGTGGCAAGAAGTTGCTTTCTATCTTATGTTCTGTTGAGCTTGCGCTTTTATGTCTGCAGAGCTTGGTATGTCTTTTCTAAGGTACCAACCAAGACCCACCAAGGCAATAATTACTACCCCAACAACAACTACCAAGTAAACTATCCAATTCTGATCAGTTACAGTATCTGCCCTGCCAAGGTCGGCAGGTGTCTGCGTTGGTTGTGTTGTTGGAGGTGAAACGTCTGATGCTGCCACAGCGATGTAGATTGTTTGAGTTAGAAACGTAGCTGGTTCTGTGCCTGCAGTGTTGTAGTTTTGGTCTTGGCCGTATACGGTGATTTTGTGCGTGCCTTCTGCGAGTATGGGTAGCGTCATGTTGCCAGTTATGGTGTAGTTGCCTTGATCATCGATGCTGTACCAAAGCCGAACAGTCGAACTGTCAGCATAGAAAGTCAGGGGAACCTCGTCTGGAGGGTAGGTTTGACCATTTTCAGGTAACAACAGCTTAATCGTAGGTGGAGTAGTGTCAGAAACCAAATTGTAGGTCATAAGCAAAGCATTGTATCCCAAAGCCATTTGACCATAACTATGCTGCCCACCAGCCATAACAAAATGCAGCGGACTAGCCTCTATAATACTATAGGCTGCCGTGAACACTTTGGGGCGCATATCATCTGACAACCCATCATTTGGCCGATTATACTGAATAATACCAAATTTATCAACGATGACAACTGATGCATAATCGCCACACATTGCAAAGTCGCCATTTGACATCTCAATAACCGAGTAAATTCTAACATCATCAACGATTGTATTCCATAGGGGGTTGCCTGAGCTGTCGGTTCTAACAAGCCAACCAGCTTTGACGCCGGCGTCGCTGTCTTCGATAGCGCCAACAAGCATATACCCACCCGCACTCGATTCAACAACAGATCGAGCCGAAGCAAAAGCCCAAACCGCAGGATATGTTTGATTCCATAACAACTCACCGGAGAGGCTCAGTTTAACTAATCCAAAGCCACCCGGACAATCCACCGCCAACACAACCGACCCATCCCTACCCAAAATCACCGAATTAGCACTAGTGCCAAGATAGGTTTGATTCCACTCCATCACACCAACCGAGTCAGTCTTCACAACCCAAGTCGCCTGCTGATCCTCTAAAACGTGAGTGTACCCAGCTAAGAGGTACCCTCCATCACTAGTCTGAAGTATAGAGTTAGCTACATCATCGAGGGATCCACCGAAGGTGGCATTCCAAACCATTTCCCCATCAATGTCGGTTTTAACAAGAAACATATCCAATCCGCCAGCGCCTGAAGAGTTCGTATAGCCAGCCAACGCAAACCCTCCATCACTGGTCTGAATAACCTGCTTTGCCGCTTCATCTGCTGCACCGCCATAGGTTTTGTTCCAAGCGTAACCCTGATACGCTATTGTAGCGCCTGTACTATGAGTTCCCGTTCTTAGGACAGTTCGTATGAGCCACATGTCGCTGCCACCTGCCCCATAGGACTCGGTGGATCCAGCCATAGCTAACCCAACATCCCTTGTTAAGACAATACTGTACCCCCAATCATCCCCTACGTCTCCTCCATAGAAGCTTGTGCCGCTCCCATTGGTTCCATAGCTCCGTACTGGCAGAGCAGAAAACAGAAAGCATAAACCAAGCAATAGCACAATTGGGAACGCCAAGACCTTAGAAGAACGGCGGTTTAACATTTTCGAATTATCCCTATATATTAAAGAAAGCATTTGGCGTATAAATAATCTACCAAGATAACGTGCTCTAAAAAGACATTTGAGTTAACTATTTACAAGCCTACGGTCATATAATTCCAAATATTTTGCCCCTACTGTTGTACTCGATCGGTCCTGTTCCTCAATTTAGAACTTAAAAGAAGAAACAAAAAAAAGGAAAAGTTGTTTTTGTTTGTTGCTTTTTATGGTCGCTTCTTTGTGATGAGCAGAGAAAGTACTACGCCGACTACTGCGATTGCAATGATTATACCGATGATGCCTGGTAGTAGGTATAAGTCTGCCATGTTAGATGCTTGCGTTGGCTGTGGAATAACGGTTGCTGCTGCTTCATCAACGACGAAGAACGTTTGGTCATATGATCCATAGTATGCTTTAGAGCCTGCGAAGCTTGCGATGACTGTGTATTTACCTGCAATGTCTGGCATCCAACTTAAGCTGTAGCTGCCTGAGGAGTCGCTTGTGGTCGTTCCGATTTCACGGAAGTTACCGTTTGCATCAACCACTGAGATCGTAACTGGGACACCGGTTGCGTTAGTTGGCATCTCGAATTGCTTGTAGACATAGAGCATCCATTGGCTTTGGCTGTCGTCAGAGACTGCTGCTACACCGTTGGGGAACCGTAGTGCAATGCGTGAGTCGGTTGTGCCGGGGGAAGTGTCGGTTACTTTGCCTGCTATGAGTACGCTTTGTCCTGGTGCAGCGCCAAGGTTGGGAGCTGACACAGTAGTTTTGCTTGCGCCTTTACCCATTGCATAGATCTGTAGGTCATATGTATCGTAGCCTGCGATGATGCTGTCACCCATAACTGGGTTACCGCCCCAACGAGTTTCACGCATCAAACCGTTAACACGGAAGATTTCAGATCCGTCGGTTGCGTTTACACAAGCGTATGGTCCACCTCTTGGCATTGGGCTGTTTGCAGAGTGCTCGAGAGTGCCAATGTAGATCTTGCCGTTAGCGATTATGTCGATCCAGCCCCACCAGTTCTCACCGGTAACTGGCTCACCATAAGGATCTTTTAGTGTGTAGGTCCAGTCAGTTTGGCCAGTTTGGAGGTTGAAAGCATACATAATACCTGCGAGACCAACTGAGTAGAGTTTACCGTACGCAAAATACCATGTGTGCTCACCAGCGCCCGAACCGTATAGGTCAAGATAGTTTTCAGGTTCAGTTGCCCATAGGTATGATCCGTCAACAAGGCTAAAGCCATAGTGGATTCTGAGTTCTTTGCTAAATACTGCCATGACACCGTTGCCATAGGTATCGTCTGTGACATAGTTTGATGCGCCAGTGTAGTATAGTATGTTTGATCCTGCAAGCCATTCAGATGGAGCTGCCCATGTCTTGTCAAATATTGTTGAGACTGTTTGTGTGTTTACTGTTGCGTTGCGTGTTGTAGTTATGCTGTTAATTGGCAGACCCCACATGCGTACCATGGTTTGGTTGTAGACCATACCGACGACTCTGTCGCCTTGGTAAACTCTAAGATAGTTTGCGCTTAAGCCTTTGGGAATGGTTACGTTCCATGTATAGCATTTGTCAAGTGCACCGTTTAGGCATCTTTCCGCAGGGAAAGCCGAATTTATCTGCTGACCTATTGCGTTAGTTGGGTTTGTTGGGCCGCCTGCGTCGCGTGAGCCTTTACCGTTTGCATCCATTCCTAAGGTACCGAAGTCCCAGCTGCCATAACTTGGTTGTCCGATAACGGCGTTTTGCATTCCTGCTTGTGTTGAGTTCCATAGTGCCATCCAGCCGCGAGCGTAATCAATTTGGTAGATGAGGATTTCCCCGTTTGGACCCCAGACTCTTGTGCCTGAAGGTACATTGTAGAACATGAACTTGAATGAGCCATCATTTGTGCTGTATGCCGTGTAGTTGCTGCCAGTTACTGACCATAGGTAATTCCATACACCGTTAACGTTGTAGCTTGGGAAGAACATCGTCTGACCAAATGAGAGTAATGTGTTGTTTAGGAACCAAAGTTTCTCACCTGTGTGGAGATCGATTGCTTGTATTCCGGGTATGGCAACTTGCGCATAGGTTCCTGCGCCTTGTGTGTTGTAGTATAGTACTCCGTTGATAACAACTGAATTTGCGAATCTGCCTTCATATGCATCTCCTCCGTACATATCTGCAACTACATTGTTTTCGCCATCGTATAAGCCGCCTGATATGCCTCCTTGCTCATATGGGGTAGCCCATAGGATGTGTGGAGTCTCAGGAGAGTCCTCTTGGTAAGTAACAAACGAGTTGAATGGTCGTTCTACCCAGTTACCTGAAATGCTATACCATTCTCTGAGTTGTGGGTCGATTGGGCGACTCCAGTACTCAGTTGGTAAAGCATGACCTGGATAGAATGTTTGAGTCCCTTGTTCAGTTACTACTAATGTCATTGATATGGTGCTTGCTAGAAGTATAGTGCCTGCTTGGATAGGTTGTGTTCTTCCAGAGGGTGTGGTTGTTATTGGATATGTGTTGTTTGGGAAGTTTGTTGTGATTGTGTAGTTTCCTACTTGGTCGGGAGTATATTCTGTGTAGGTTGCACCGGTTGAGTCAGTTGTGAATGGACCAAGAGTCTGAGTTGTTCCGTCCGGTTTTACGACGGTCATAGTGATTCCTGACCATCCATAAGATGCTGATGGCGCCGCCTCTGAGATACCCATTTTGAGCAGTGTTGATCTACCTAACCAGATTGGGTTAGGAATTGCGTCGACGATTGGATAGGTTTTCATTGTTGCCGCTGCTTCTGCTGGCTGTATATGTATTGTAGGAATTATTGAAACTACGAATGCTACTAAGATCAAAATTGATATTGTTTTCTTAAATTTCATTTTTATTCTCCTATAAACGATAATCTACTTATTGGTTGGTTTTATTTTTAAAACCTTGCATTGTTACGGTTTATATCATAAAAAATTAGTAAAAACAAGATCACCAAATGTTAAATCAGAAATTGGTTAAATATAAAAAATCGAGCTGTCTTAGAATATCGCACGGAATTGGAATTGAATTGCTAAATTTAGCCAAAACCTCTGAATTCACCATTAGTGTAATTAACGCAGGAATTACTAACATTTCAAATGGTTTTTATTTGAAGACTGCTTTAGTTAGAGGTAGGTGTTTTTTATGGTTGAAGATTTTGAACAAGATGATTTCGATTTGCTTGACCAGTCGGCCAAACAGGTTCTTGTAGACTTATCTCAGTTTGAGAAAGGTCTGTTGGTGAAAGTGGACCTCTTACACAGGAAGACAGGTTTGATGCCTGAAGGCCTAAACGACGCAGTAAGGCACCTGTCAAAATCAAAGCTCATCGACATACTTGAAACCCCAAAAAGAATCGAGCCCTACGAGTTCTACGCCGTCGAAATAACCGATTTAGGACGAGAAGTGCTCGCAAAATTCGGGTAACGCTTACTTCAACCTCAAGTAAGCTATTAATTTGTTTTTCAGCTTTTTTATTCTGATTCTTTATTTTCAGAATTTATTCGCTTGAAAGACTGTTTGAATTTTTCCCCCTCCAGCGATTCAGGCACAATCAGTTTGGAGTAAGGATTGGAAATGTTAGTTTCTGTGGGGAATTGTATGCTGCATTGTGGCTGGTGTTTTAGTGCTGCTTTTTGTTCTTTTGTCATTTTTAGGCCGAACTTGTGCACTTCGTCATGGCACGGTCGCCTGCACAGCCATATGAAAGGCGGCTTATGCTCACCTGTGAGTGAATGCTTAGTCATTGCATCGCCTACTCTGCCGCATTTGGAACACTGCTTTAGTTGTTTAGGTGGTCTTCGCGTCTTGGTTTTTGACTTACTTTTGACACTGCTGAACACGCCGTAGTCTTTGTAAACCTCTTCTTTAGTCATTGTTGTGTGATCTTTAGCCACTTCTTTGTCGTCCATCTGGTTGCTATTAGATTTGAATATTTATAATTCTTTACGGTAGCGCGCACGCTAAATATGTCCTCTAAAGGACAATCCCTGACAAAATCCACAAAGCGCGTGTCCACCGGTGGCAAGCCAACTTGAAACGCATAGTTGTGAAATAACTATCAAGTTCCTAATTCTGTAAGCATCTGTACAGTAGCATTTACTGTGATACTCTGCTGTTCTTCCCTGCTAATTGTGGCTGAGTTATCGCCGGATTGCGAACCGTACCATCCAAACTGTGCATGATTACCACCATTGATCTCTACTCTAACAGTTACTGGCGGTAGCTGCTTTAGAGAATCATCAATTTGCTTACTGCTGACGAGGCCATCGTTTGTACCATGAACAGTCACTGCAGTAATGTTGAACTCGGATAGATCTACTCCTGAAGGAGGATAGGACGCCCACAGGGCTAGACCCTCAGCTTTGTTGGGGTTGTCATGGATGTACTGTGCCGCCATGCTGCCACCTAAAGAGTGACCGCCAATTGCCCACTCAGTGACATTCGGGTAAGCAACAATTACGTCATTGGCTGAGTTGACACCAAAGACGGCCAAATTAAGAGGCATAGGAACAATGATTACCAAATATCCCTGAGCGGCTATTGCATGTGCATAAGGCGCATAGGATAGACTGTCTATTCTGCCACCTGGGTAGAAAATAAAACCAGTCGTGTAGTTAACTGCAGTAGGCTCAAACACTAACCAGCGCCCTTGTATGACATTAACGTTTGTATCGGACTTTATTGCGTCATAAGCTTGTTGCATTGGAGTCGGAGGCGTTTCAGCCCAAATAACAAAACCAGAAGTAACAATCAACACAGCAATTAAAACGACAATGAGTACTTTGAAACGTCGACGCACTTCGACAATTCCTCCGCTACTATCTACATTTCACCATTCTTTTAAAGAGAGAAGTTTGACAGTTTCATTCCACAGACGCTTTTGTGCTTCTTGGTCATACGACACTGGGCAAGTTTCAACTTCTTTCTTTTTAGCGAAGCATTTTCCGGACACATCCTTAACTTCATCAGCTGACGCCAAATATACCGATGTTTCTGCACCCTTCTTAGCACTAATTTGCATTGGACGAACCATGGTAAACATTATAGCAGAACTAAGGCTTCCGCTATTCTTACCCAAATTAGTGGCAACAAAACCAGGCATCAAAACATTTACGGTAACTCCAGTCCCCTGCAACCGTCTTGATAGCTCATAACTAAACATCATAAGCATCAGCTTAGCATTTGAGTATGCCTGCATACCCTTGTAATTCTTCTCGTTCTGCAAGTCATCGAAATCGATTTTGCCATTCTTCGCAAGACCGGAGCTAACATTAATAATTCTTGAAGGCGCACTGGCTTTAAACAAGTCCAAGAGTTCGCAGGTCAAAAGAAAAGGAGCTAAATAATCAACGGCAAAGGTCTGTTCAAAACCTTCAGCGGTCACTTGCCTCTTAACAAATTCAGCCCCTGCGTTATTTATTAGAACATCTAAATTGCTAAATCTATTTTTTAGATCGGCAGCAAATCTTCGTATAGAAGCCATCGAGGACATATCGCAAATCATTAAACTAACAGAATGGTTACCGGTTTTAGAAACTATTTCATCTAATGCTTTCTGCCCTTTCTCCTGGCTTCGCACAACCATTACTACAGTTGCACCCATCCCCAGTAACGCAAGAGCGGTCTCTTTGCCTATACCTGAATTGCTACCAGTTACCACGCAAACTTTGCCGGCCATCTGCATATACATACTTCAGGATATGTGTTATATAAAAAGTAAGTAAAGCTCTTAGCCTCATACTAAAACAAGGCTATTAAAAAAAGTTAAATCATCGAATCTTACTCCATAAAACCTATGGTAGAAACACTCAGGTATGAAGTAATTCGTAAACTTGACAAAGTTGAAATTCGACGCTATTCTAAATTCATTTTAGCAAAAGTAAGCAACTATGAGGCTGATAGTTTCGGTCTACTTTTCAGTTTTATCTCTGGAGGTAATAGGCAAAACGAAAAAGTGAAAATGACAGCGCCTGTTGTTACACAAGAAGTCTCCCAAAAAATAAAGATGACAGCGCCAGTTCTGTCAGATTTCTCAAATGAGGGTTACATGGCTTTTGTTATGCCTTCAGAACTTAGTCTTGAAACTACACCATCGCCTTTAGATAGCCGTGTCAAAATAGAAGAGGTACCTTCAAGGGTTTTGGCTGTTTTGCGTTTCTCAGGAAGCTGGTCTGAAACTCACATTAAAGAAAAAATTAAAGAACTGCTGGAAGAATTGGCTAACGCAAAAATGAAAACTAAAGGAAGTATTTTTACTATGCTATATAATCCACCGTTCACGCCAAGTTTTTTGAGAAGAAATGAAGTAGCCATCGAAGTAGAGAACGAAAACTAAGTTGCATTGTGAACGTTGTTTTGCTCTGAGTTTGCCATACCCGTAATTGCCCTTCAAATATTCTAACGCTCCACAGTTCACGCTAAGAAGAATTTAGATTGTTGTTGCAACCAAACCCCTTTACCAGGGGTAACAAATAACAAAAGAAACATTATGGATGCCTAGGCAGGCTTTACCACCGACTAAGTCTAAGCATTTTACTTCTTGCCCTCGCATGGTGACCTTAAGTACATAATATTATGTATCTAAGTAACTTACGCTAAGGTTTCTATTAGCAAGGGTTCGTATCCAACATCTTTTTATTATAGCGATTTTACTATAATTATATAGTAATTTTACTATAACAATCGGTGGTAAAGAGCCATGGATAAAACCACAATTCGAATCTTAGATACGATTTCATCCAGTATAGGCGATTCTTTATCCATTAACCAATTAACTAACCGAATGAAAGACCGTTATGGGTCTGCCTATTACGCAAACATTTACGAAAAATTACAGAATCTAAAAGACAATGGCTTGCTCAATTTGGAACCAATTGGGCGGTCTTCAAACGTTAACCTGAATTTTGAAAACTACCTATTAATTGACACTTTATCGGAAATGGAAATAGAAAAGAAAATAGAATTCCTAAACAAAAAAACCAGCCTATTCCCCTTTTTAACTGAAATGGATAAATCCCTAAGTGACAGGTGCTGCATAAGATCGATCAGTACAATCAACCTGCTAAAGAACACTAAACTCAACAGAATAGAATTACTCTCTCTGCTCAATGAAACTCCTGATTACCCCAACGAAACAATAGAACTCCAAAAAACCACACTAAACCTCCAAAGAAAACATAACCTAAAAATAAACAACCTAATTTTAGACAAAAAAGATTTTTTTAATCTATTAACATCAGATGAAATCAATCCGCTTAGAGAAGCTCTAAGTCAACAGATAACCCTCTACAATCCTCAAGGCTTCTGGAGCCAAATCAAAGAAACAGCCCAAAAAAACCAAATCAAAACATTGCAAACAGAAACTAAACCGTTAAACATATCCGAGTTGGACCTAAACTTTAACCTAAACAGGTTTGGATACCGCGAGTTTGGCGCCAGCATCGTCGAGGGCAAAAAATTCTGTATCGAATACATCGTAACCTCTTTGCTTATGCGAGAAGAAGCACGAGGACTTGATGCAGTGGCGGTTATTCTTGCTAAGAACAATTTTAACAGTAACCTGCTATCATTTCTCAGCCAAAAGTACGAAGTATCACCCAGACTTTTGGGAATCCTTAAAGTTTTGGGGCAAACTAATCCTAAATCAGAAGTTGAGAATACGCTTAAAATCTTAAAAGCGATAAACCCCCAAGAACTTCCTGCAGATAAAGAAAGTATACTACAAAAGCTGGAACTCTACAATGCCCTGTGACAAAAGTGCCCTCTTCGACTTTCTAAGCGTACTAAACGAGGACCTGCCAAAGAAGATCACTCTGGTTGCTGCAGGCGGAACAGCCATGACTCTGCTTGACCTCAAACAATCAACCATTGACATTGACTTCACGATTCCAGGTTGCGACAGACTGGAATTTGAGCAAGCCCTTAAAAGCAATCCGCCCGGCTATAAAGTTGACCGATGGACTGACGGATGCGTTTTTTGCCAAACGCTACCCAAAGATTACCTACAGAAAAGCATAGAAATCAAGGAATTCAGCCATATTTCCCTGAGGGCTCTCCAACCAGTCGACATAATCGTAACCAAAATTGGGCGACTAAACGCAAGGGACATTCAAGACATAGAAGCCTGCATTACAAAAAGGAAGATATCAGAAACTGAAATGAGGAAAGGTGTCAGAAACTGAAATCAACAAAAGAGCTTTGCTTGTGGTTCAAAGTTACGTTGGACCAGAAGAAGACTACCTTGATCACTTGAATCTGGTGCTCGATAAATTCTTCAAAAATGACAAAAAGACAGCCACAAAACCGCCCAACCAACAGAATCTCAGCAAACCATAATAAATAACCAACCTCAAGTCACCTTAACACAACTCTGAGGAAGCGGGGGAGCGAACGCTCAACCTCATAGGAGTCTCTTCTTTTCACCAAGCTACCTCAGACAACCTTAAGCGCAGTCAATTACAATGGCTGCAGACTCTTTCAATATCATGTTCTGGCCATTAACCATTAAGCAAAATTACTGAACTAAAAAATTATCCATTTCGGCTAAGGCTGCTTTTTATTTCAGAGTTTATTCGAGCGCACGCCTTGAGGATGTTAATTTTATTATGAATTTAGTGCCTTTTCCAACTTCGCTTTCAAAAGTAATGTTCCCACCTTGGGCCTCAATGACTCTTTTACATACGGCCAACCCAAATCCTTGGCCCTTGGATTTTGTCGTAAACAGCGGTGTAAAGATTTTCGACTTAATTTCTTCCGGTATTCCTCCGCCGGTATCTTTAACTATAATATGAATAGAATCGTTTTCACTGTCGTATGATTGAATTGTTAATTCTCCACCTAACGGCATGGCTTGTATGGAGTTAGTAATCAAATTGATCAAGACTCTCTTCAGTAATTGAGGGTCTGTTTCTACTTTTATTTCATCTGTCATATCCAAGCTTAACCGGATATTTTTCGGAATGTCTATTTGTGCTAAAGTAGAAATTGTTAATTCTCTAATGCCAACAATTTGTTTAATAGCATCCACTGGTTTCACGAACGTCTGTAGATCACTAACAATTTTGTCCATATAGCAGACTTGCTCTGAAATACTATCAAGACTCTCTTTCAAACAAGCCTGCTGTTGACTCTTAGGCATCGAATTTACTTCACTCTCTGCAATATAGAGCTCACCAACTACTGTCTGCAAGGGATTACGCAGATCATGCCCTACCATACCAGCAGTCTGGCCAATAGCAGCCAAACGTTCTTTTTCGTGCAACTGTCTCTCCAAGCTTTTGCGCTCTGTTATATCTGTTGCTATTAGAGCAATGCCCTCAACTGAAGGATAGGCGGTTATGATCTTATCTCTTTTCGAATATTGACCATGAATTTCAAACCGCCTAATCTCTCTCTTTTCCATGGTCTGACGTAGATTAAATTCAATCTCTGTACCTTTATTCTGAGGAAACAACTCCCAATAGTTTTTTCCAACAATTTCCAGTGGCCCAAAACCAACCAATTTAGACGCTTGCCTATTAGCATAAACATAATTCCAGTTAAAATCAAGGACCATAAAATCATCGGAAATACTCTCAAGGATCTCGTTAACCCTTGTATTATTGCGCTGTAATGCGTCTTCAGCTTTTTTGCGCTCAGTGATTTCCTCAGAAAATCCAATAAGACCATCAATTGAGCCATTACTATTAACGGTTGGAATTTTATCAGTTCTTATCCATCTAGTTTCATTGTTCAACTTATAAGGCTCAATTATACCGATCTTTGGAGTTCTTGATTGCATAACTTCCATGTCGTCATTGGTCATTGCCTGCGCAACTTCTTTTGGATATATATCGAAAACGGTTTTGCCCAACAGGCTTTCCTTAGGAACTTTAAGGGCTTTAGCAAATGCTTCGTTAACTAAAAGAAATCTGCCCTGTTTATCTTTATAGAAAATAATGGTCGGAGAGCAATCAAGAATTAAGTTTAGCTCTTGCTGTTTCTTTTCTATCGCTTTCTCTGTTTCTTTTTGATTAGTGATAATACTAAACAAAACAGAGATACCTTGTTTTGTAGGGAAAACTTTGGCTTCGTAATAATCACTCGTGTAAATGCCTTGTATTTCAAACTGCTGGGACTTATTGTCATTTACCGCTTTCTTGAAATTCTCTTCAACAATAGTTCCTTTATAGAGAGGAAATTTTTCCCAAAAATTTTTTCCCAAAACATCCTGGAGGGTAACTTGAAAAAGTTCGGTAACTTTTGTATTTGCAAATAAAATAATCCATTGCTCATCTAGCGCAAAAAAACAATCAGTAATACTTTCAAGAATATCTACAATTAGCTTATCGGATAATACCTTTGATCCGCCTATTGCATTTTTTAATTGCATACAAGTAGTCTATTATTGAATAGTCGATAATTCTTTTTAAAACTTCTGTAAAATAATTATAACTATTCTGTCAAGATTTTAGTTAAGCGCCAGAGGGGTTAATCCAAACATGAGCAACGTAAAACAGGAAAAGACCCCTGGATATGCATGAACAAAAAAAGAAAAAGATGGAATTTTATTTTTTGATTGACCTATGAACGTTTTCTGAGCACTAAGATGATCGCTAGACCAACAATTACTATAGCTACAAAAAGGCCTATTATTGCTGGAATGAAGTATATGTCGGCAACTGATTGTTGATTTTCAGCTGGTGCGGTTGTTGTTGATACTGCTTGGGCCGCATGGAATGATGTTTCGGCTGATGATGGATAGTACGATTCTGAGCCTGCAAAGCTTGCGACTACTGTATATGCGCCGACAACGTCGGGTGTCCATGAGAAAGTGAACATTCCACTGCCGTCGCTGGTGGTCATGCCGATTTGTCTATAGTTTCCGTTGGCGTCAAGGACACTTAGAGTAATTGGTACACCGGTTGTGTTGGTTGGCATTGGTTGTTGCATGTAGACGTATTCCATCCATCGGCTCATGCTAGCGTCAGAAACTACGGGAACGCCGTTGGGGAAGTTGGCTGCTTGTTTGTTCCTGTTTGGTGCCTGCCGCTATGTCTGTGATTGTACCGCTGATTGTTACTGGAGTAGCTGTTGTGATTCCTACGCTTGGTGCATTAACTGTCAATTTGCTTGGTCCTTTGCCGTAGGTGTATAGTTGATTGTCATAGGCGTTTAGCACTGTTGCGTAACCGTCTACTATGGTGGCTGCGTTTGTTACGTCAAAGCCTGCTATTTCCCATACCAGTGAGCCGTCGGTGATGTTGATTGCAAGCTGTTTTGCACCTCGGAAGAGCGGTGGGCTATATTCGTGTCCTACGTTGAGGAAGTATACTCCGCCTGCGATGGATCCTCCGCTGAAAACCCATAGTGGCCATACACCGTATGGTGTGTCTGAGCCAGCTTCTCCAACAAGTTTGTTGGTGTTTGTGTACCAGACTTGTTGGCCAGTGCTTGCGTTGATTGCCCAGATGTCGCCTCCGAAGCCCATGATGTATAGTACGCCGTTTGCGATTTCAGTTTGGTAACCGCCGATACTGTTGTATGAGTTAGGTGTGTTTCCGTTGTCGCCTGATAGTTGAATTGGTCCCCATAGCAATTGGCCTGTGTTAAGACTGTAGGCTCTCAGTTTGCCTGTGGCTGCTTCTATGTAGAAGTACATACCATAGCCGGATTTGGTGACTTGGTCTCTTGTGAATGGCGTTAGTGTTCTATTGGCTATCCATAATTGTTCGCCTGTGTCTGCGCTGTATCCTGCGTCAACTTGCCAGCCAACGTTAAAGTATGCCGCTCCTGCAGCGTTCATGAGTACTACACCAGAGTCGACTCTGTTAATGGATAGAGATGAGTTTTCCGGGAAAGCGCCAGTTGACAAGTTAGTGGCTATTGGTTTAGACCACATGATTCCACGGCCGAAGTCAATGGTGCTGTTTTGCGCTGGTCTCCAATTCCAACTGTCTGAGGTAACACCTTTTATGTATTGGCTGTTGGGGTAGAAGATTGCTTGTGTTGAGTTCCAACAGTTTAGTGTCGGTGCCTTGTATTGGTTTGCTGTGCTTGAGTTAACATAGTAACCGATTAGGTTTCCGCCTGAATCTGAAACTAAGTTCATTGTGGTGCCGTTTACGATACTAAGGATGTATTGGCCTGTCATTGCGTCATACATCTTGTAGGTGTTTTGTAGAGCGCCGAATCCGCCTTGGGTTGATGGTACTGACCACAAGTACGCTATACCACCGTACTGGTTGGGATTTACCATGTCAAGGATTTGTCCGCATTTGAGTATGTCGGTGGTATTGGTTGTCCAAATGGTTTCCCCGGTTCTCAAGTTGAGTGCTGTCCAGCCTGTTGGGTTAGAGGAGCTTCCTGGGAAATTAGTGTAGTACATTACGCCGTTTATGATGATTGGTGCCCATTTTGGTTCATACTGGCTGGTTGAGTAGAAGTTGCTCATGTCGTTGCCGCCGTATTCTCCGCCCATTAAACCTCCGAAGGCGACTGGTTTTGTCCACATGATGTGGGCTGCGAGTGGCGCGTTGGAGTATGGGTTGTAGTTTCCTGTGGCGTTGTATCTTCCTGTTGCTGCGAATGAGTGAGCGCCGAGTCCTAGCCAGTTGCCGCTAAGTTGGTACCATGGGTAGTTTCCTGCTTGTATTGGTCTTGTCCAGTAGCTTGTTGGTAGTGGAGCGGTTGGAAGTAATGGGATTGGATCCTGCTGTACTGTTAAGTATGCTACTGGGCTGGTGGATGGCATGAAGTAGTCGCCGATGTATACGTTTCTTGGGTCGGCTCTGTTTTCGCCTTTCATTGTTTCTCCTGGGTAGGTAACAACAAACGAGTAGTTGCCCAGTTTGTCAGGTGTGAAAGATGTCCATGTTCCTCCTGTTGCGTCGGATGTGAATGGCCCTAAGGTTTTGTTTTGGCCATCTGGGTCTGTGATTGTAACTTTGAAACCGTGCCATCTGTCTCCGTTTGTTCCAGCAGCGGTTGGCGGCGGTATTTGGACCCACATGCCTATGGTGACTGAGTTGACCTAGTCCTGCGGGGTTTGGTGCAACGCTAACATAGGCATATGTTGGGATGTTCCATGCTGGTGTGTGTGCATTTGCTAATGCCATTGTTCCGATTGAGCTTGTTAAAAGCGCGATTATAATTATAGCGATTATTTTGGTTTTAAAAGTATATTGCATTTCTATTTTTCACCTTATTTTTCAAAAACACTGATTTTTTCCTTCTTCAGTGAGGGTTTTGATTGAAGTTATAGCCTTAAAAGAGTTTCCGAAAAATGGCTTTCTCGAAAATATTTCTGTCGCGAGCAGAATCGAATGCACACAAATTTATGCTAAAATGCATCAAACAAGCGATAATCCGCAGTTATAGTAGTCGTAGGGGTATAGCGCCGACTACTTCCACCGACCGAAACTGAGGAGCCGCTGATCGTTAATCTTTGTTGATTTTAGGAGCGAACAGTTGGCTTACAAACTAACTCATAATGATAAGGGCCCACATCAATTTGTTTTATAACCGAAAAACCATTCTCTACAAGAACACCGGAAGCCTCTGCTTCGGAGAGGCGCATTTTTAATGGCGGTCCATTTTCTGTTTGTATTTTCTTGAAGTCTACATCAACGATGTAGGCTGTTGGTTTGGATATACGCTTAACCTCTTGGAAGAAAGCTTTCCTATCTTCTACCTCGTGAAGAACGTTAGCGAAAAAAACAAGGTCGACGGATTCATTGGGAATTCCGGTATGGCAGACATCATTATTTACCATTTTTATGATATTTGGGTTCACTTCTGACTTGGTAATGTTTTCTTTTAAGCCATCTAGCATTGTCTGGTTGCTATCGACTGCATATACGAGGCCTTTTTCTCCCGTCATCTGAGCCAATGGTATAGTGAAGAAGCCGGGTCCCGAACCCAAGTCTGCTATCACCATTCCTTTCGTTACCCCTGCCTCATTTAGAATCGTTTCCGGATTATGCTGTTGCTTTCTTTCTTCGGACATTAAGAATTTGACACGGTCAATGTGATGTTCCATTGCTAACTCCTCAAGGGGTATTCCAAAATTAATGAAGTATTAATGCACACTGCCTAATGACACAAGTGTTGTAAACCTTATATGCCATCCGCTGCAATAGGCTGGCATGGCAGAACCAAAAAACGGTCGACCAATTTTCTTCCCCGAAAACTTGGTTATATTCGGTAACCTTGCCCTTTTCCTCTGGATTGTTCTTGACACAGTCGCTTTTCTACTATATGACATAACAGTGGGTATCGCATTTTTCATAGTGGCGCTAATCGCAATTTATGGCGTACTGCACTTCATCGGATGCCTGCGTCCATGCTACAACTGCATAAAATGCACGCACGGCATGGGACGGTTAGCGGCATTGTACTTTGGCAGACGCATCTTCAAAGACTACAAATACAGCTACAAACTACCCACAGCCATATTCTTCACTCTGTTCATTGGGGCATTTCCGGCGGCGTTCGCGCTCTACTCTGCAGTCATAGATTTCACGGTTATCAAAGCAGCGGTTTTTGCGGTCCTTTTGGCGATTACAATCTACAGTGGCTTAACTTGGCGAACAAAAAAATCGGCGAAACCCACAAACGTTGATGCACCCGCTGCCCCATAATCCCGTAAAAATCAACAATTTTTTAATGCACCCAACGCTTCCTTGGCATGTTTGGTGAATTGAAGCTGCGAAACAAAAATATGCACCACGGTACCTTTTTTGTCGATAACAAAAGTTACCCTTCCGGGAACCCCCAAGGTAGATGCAACGCCATACAATTTCCGAACACTTCCGTCAGCGTCGCTCAATAGAATATAGGGCAAGTTACGATGAGCAACAAAGCTCTTGTGTGACTCCACACTTTGACCGCTTATGCCGATAACTTCTGCATCTTTTTCTCTGAAGCCATCATAGCTGTCTCTGAAAGCTTCTGCTTCTTTGACGCAGGTTGGTCCTTCATCTCGGGGATAGAAGAAAAGCACCACATTCTTTTTTCCATAAAACCCTGACAAAGTAACAGTCTCGCCGGTACTTGATTTGAGGGTGAAGTCGGGTGCTTTATCTCCGATTTTGAGTTTAACCATTCAATCTCCACCATTTACAGGTAGATAACATAGAATAAAAAGACCGTTTTTTTCTTTTAGTTAACGGAAGGAGGTAGCGAATTAAATTTGGGATTTGCCAAGAGACCCAAGGATTATTTCAGGTACCTTCTCAATGGGCATACAGGAAATAAGTGAATTCAACATACACCCACAACTACACACAACCAAACCAACATACTTGTGGCAAAAAATAAGTGCCTCCCACAACCAAACAACCAACAAAAAAAGCCCTAAACCAAAAAAGCAACCCAAAACACAACCCAAACTTGTAAAAACCTACACCACCCACAACCACACAAAACAAAAGAATAATGTTGCTGTATAGGGGCAGTCACGCGATTTTTTATGCGTCAACAGCCCGTTAATGGGCAATTAAGAGTATAGGTGTTAAAGTTTGGAGTTCGTCAGCAACTATAGACCACAGGACGGCGTATTTGGTATTGCAAATGTAGAATCACAAAACTGCAAGCTTACAATCGGGTACTATTTATCAGAAGGCTCCCTGACGCTTCTGCTACCACAATCCTGTTATTCCTGCCGTAAAGCATCTGCCTGTAGCCAGGAATTTGGTGCTCAAATTATTCAGAAATACAATCAAAGACACAAAGGCCAAGAGACCTATTTCCTGTTTTAGGCATCCTCAGTGGAGCACCATTTCTCTATCCATCGCGTTTTTTTAAAATCACATCCAAAAACGCAGGTTATAGTGTTGTATCACTGTTCGCTCCAACAATCTCTTATATCATAATTTTCAGCAATTACTGTGAGTAATGGTGACCCTTATGAAGAAAATCCTCATCATGTTAGAAAAAGGCGTAGAAGACTCAGAGTTCATTTATCCTTACTACCGTTTTCAAGAAGAGGGCTATAAAATGGACATCGTCGCTCCAAAAGCTAAAACTGAGTACATAGGCAAACGTGGCGGCCCCTTTTTCTCAGAGTTCTCACCCGACGAAATTAATGTAGACGATTATGATGCGGTGATTATTCCCGGCGGTCAAGCACCTGATCGCATGCGCATCCATCCAAACTTAGTAACAATAGTAAAGCAAGCAAATAGCAAAGGCAAAGTAATCGCTGCCATTTGCCATGGACCTCAAATGCTCATAGAAGCAGACATTGTCAGAGGGAAAACCGCTACAAGTTGGCCCTCAGTTAGAACGGATTTGAGGAATGCAGGTGCAAAAGTTGTTGATGAAGCAGCAGTAGTTGACGGCAACCTCGTTACTTCTCGCTCGCCTGACGATTTGCCCGAGTTTTGTAAAGCAACAATAAAGCTTTTGAGCGCCAAAGAGGCGAATAAAAAGCCATAGCAGCTTACTGTTTTTCTGCGATCAACTCTAAAACCTCTTCATCGCTCAAGTCATACCAGTTCTCATAAGCTTCCGCAACGGCGAATGACTCTCCGGTTCTTATGTTAGGGCACACAATCTCATCCACTTCATGCACAAGCAACTCTATAGCGCCCAATGAAGCCGTCGGTACAGCGACGACTATTTTCTTGGGGGCTTTCTCCTTCACTGAATTAACTGCTACGAGCATGGTAAAACCGGAAGCTAACCCGTCATCAACTAAAACAACAATTTTATCAGCTAAGTGGGGCAAGGGTTTGTCTCCTCTGAACTTTCTAAGTCGCTCCTCAACATTTTTCTTCGCCGCTAAAAGAGCAGTCTCCACTTCTTGAGGTGTTAGGTGTAACTGTTTAACCAACTCTTCGTTTAAGATGAATTTGCCATCCCATGCTACTGCGCCAAAACCTGCTTCGGGGCTCCAGGGAATCTGGACCTTTCTGACAATTATTATATCCATTGGAGCAGCGAGTTTTTGTGCAATCATGCAACCCACTGGGACTCCGCCGGCAGGAACCGCCAAAACAATCGTTTCTTTATTACCGGCATACTCCTTGAGCTCTTTAGCTAAGATCTTGCCAGCTTCAAACCTGTCCCTAAAAACGGATATTCGATCTCTGTACGCTGAATTCTCAACTATCTTAGCATTCACAGCTCAATAACGAACCTCTACTGCAGATTGGCTGAAAAGAAATTCCGCTTAGAGTCTGGTTTGTTCCGGTTGAGGCTTAGACGGTTGCGGCTCCGGTTCCGGATTAGGTTCAGGTTCGGGTTCTGGGTTTGGCTGTGGAGGGTACGGAGTAGGTGGCTCTTCAAATTGGATACATTCTTGCAAAACTTTCACAAATGACACCTCACAAATACTTGATATGGGCAAGCAATTAGGATAATTTCTGATTCATATGAACACTCGCGGATCTATTCTTAAAGAATTGTGAGTGCTTCGCTGTTGCCACTACTTCACGTACGCAAAAGATATAATAATTCTTAAGCCAAACAGCACTTGGAGCCATACTCAGATGCCCAAATCAATCATTGTTATCGGAGCTGGTCTTGCTGGTTTAGCCACAGGCTGCTATGCCCAAATGAACGGTTACCAAACCAAGATCTATGAAATGCAGCAAAAACCCGGCGGCATTTGCGTTTCCTGGAAGCGTAAAGGCTACATCTTTGATTACGCTGTCCATAATGTCTTCGGCGTCACCACCAACCCCACCATAAAAAACATTTACACTCAGATTTGGAAGGAACTCGGCGCACTCAGAAACACCCAAGCATATCATTTCGAAGAATTTGTGCAAGTTGAAGATGTAGATGGAAAAGTCCTCAGGCTCTATACCGATCTAAACAAACTCGAGGCACACCTAAAGCAGCTCGCCCCAGCCGACAGCAAACTCATCGAAGAATTTGTAGGCGCTGCCAAAAAATTCGGTGGAAAAGACTTAATGGAAGCCATGACGGGTGGGGCATTAACTAAACTCAAAATGCTACCGCTCATGGGGGCATTAATGAAATTTGGTAAAATAACCATCAAAGATTACGCTGAACAATTCAGCGACCCTTTTCTACGCAAGGCATTACCAACTATCCAATACGATATCGCTGAAGCGCCAACGCTGGTCCCTCTTATTTTCTTGTCAGTGCAAGACAAAGGTGATGCAGGGTGGCCTATAGGCGGCTCCAGTGCAATATCGGAAAACATCGAGAAGCGATATTTGGAGTTGGGCGGCGAAGTTACCTACAAGGCTAAAGTGAAAAAGATAATCGTAAAAGACAACAAAGCTGTCGGCATCCAATTGGAAGATGGTACCGAACATTTTGCTGACTTAGTGGTTTCTGCGGCGGACGGTTACAGCACTATCTTTGAAATGCTAGACGGAAAATATGTAAACCAAAAAATCGATGCCTACTACAAGTCGTATTGGAAAACTCAAGCGTTTGGCCTCGAAGTATGGTACGGCATCAACATGGAGCTCCCAAACGAGCCGCATGCGATTGTGCGTTTCCTAGACCAACCCATAACCATCGAAGATGTTGCAAGGGACAGGTTGGATATTGAGGTTTTTAATTTTGACCCAACAATAGCGCCGAAAGGCAAAACGGTAGTCAAAGTCGTCCTTGACTCAAAGTATGATTATTGGAAAGCACTCAAACCAGAGCAATACCGTGCTGAAAAACAGAGGGTTGCAGATGTAATCGCTGAACAGTTAGAGAAACGATTCGCCGGATTCAAAACGAACCTTGAAGCCACCGATGTTGTAACACCAATATCCGTACAGCACTGGACAGGGGCATTCCGAGGATGTCAAGCATGGGGTGCACCAAAAGAGCTCCAAAAAGAAGTTACCAAGAACGGCGTAAGCAAAACCCTGCCTGGATTAGAGAATTTCTATATGGTTGGGCAGTGGGCAGGCGGCACTATCGGATTAAACACGGTTTGTTTGATGGGACGCAACCTCATCCGAGACATCTGCAAATCAGATAACAAAAAGTTTGAGGCTACCACCCAAACCTAACGCAATAGCGAAAGGGGGAAGCCTTATTCGGGGTTAAGCAGCCTTTTCAGGCGTTGAGTTAGCCCCTCACGTTCGCTGGGTTGCTGATTCCACAAACTACGGTTCTCCCTGAATTGTTCCCCATCTATTTTACCCTGCTTCTGCAACTCACCAAGCAACCTCATAAAGCCCTGAAGCTCCAACTGCTCATTAGACACCTCATGCCCAACTGTTCTGCTGGGTGACGCGTTGACTCCGATGGGTTCACTGTCTGGCGGCGGATAATTTTGGTACAGGAAAAGCGCAAAATAAGTTGTATCCCAAGTTTTAGTTATGGGCAAACTATTCTTTGCTTTTATCAATTCAGTGGTAAAGTGTTCGTATTCTTGACCAAGCGATAAATATTTTGTTTGTCCACTTGCCCCTTCAACGACACGGTTAACGAAGTGGCGCAGGTGTTGGTTGCTAAAGATTGGCAGGACCATTCCGTTTTCATAGTTGAAGCAGAATATGATTTCTTTTGCGAGTTGCTTGTCTGGTGCAATGCCGCCTATTCTTTCCCATGGTGCATCAACTTTTTCTGCCAAGGATTTGCGGTCATCGACTGCGATGCGCAGCATGTTTTTGAATTCCTTGAGTTGCAACCGTGCGTTGCGGTAAACGTTTGAGCTGTTGGGGGTTGAGTAACGTAGCGGCTTAAGGTAGCCTTCTATGAGATGGAAGAATTGGCCTGTTTCATCAGGGTTTACTTTGAAGAGTTTATCGGCGTCTAGCCACTCGATTTCTCGGAGGTTTTCAGTGAATGCATACTTTGCTCTGAGCTCTTTGAGGTATGTAAGTGCTTTGTTGGCGTCTGCTCGTGCTACTCCAACTTTGTCGTAAGCATTCACTTTTTCGATAACTGTACTTCGAAGCATTTCCATCAAACCCTTAAGCATTCATAAAAGTGGTGACTATAACGGTTAAACTTTGCCACCGCTAATTTTTCATCTTGGCATCCGCAATTTTTAGAACCCACGCCAAGTCGTCTGCACTTTTAATTTCCAATCGTACACCTCTACCTTCAGCATACCGCTTTGCACCATCAATCACCGCTAAAACCTGCGCTGGCAAACCGCACTCATGTGCTGCTTGAACTGCCTTCTCGCCTAAAGCAAACGAAACCAAAAAGTAGCCCTTGCAAGGAGTCATATACAGAACGGTTCGTTTTGGCTGCTTTAGCCTCAATCCCCAGCCTGTTTTGGGGCTAGAAAACCCCCATTCGACAGTTAGGGGCGTAAAACGGTTTGATAAGTCGTTAATTAGCTGGGTCCAGACATTAAAGCTGCCTCCGAGTGTTGCTGCTAATTCGGTGTCTTGTGGCGGTTTTGTTTTGTCACTAAAAGCACTCAACGCCATACCATATGCTCCGTGTTAACTTAGAGGAAGGTTGTTGTTTTCAAGTTTTTGGCTTCTAAATTTCTTAGCCAACAACAGGGCGGCGATTGGAAACAGAACACCCCAAACAAAACTGGCAAGGATGTTGACGATGAAAAGCCCTAGTGCATTGCCAACCAAGAAGGCGATGCCTATGATTCCGTTTGCTATAAAGAGCCATTTTATGGGTCGATCTATTTTTTCTGCAAAAAGGGGTGCCACACACAACAGGGCAAATCCCATGAAGCCATAGCCTAAGGCGGCAAAGGTCCAGAAAAAGGAGTACGGGTTTGGCGTTACAAACTGCCAGAGACCCACGAGCTGGTTGTTTAAAAGTCCCTGCTGCACTACTGTGAGTTGAATGTAGTAATGAAGGCTCAAGATAGCGGAGCAGACTACTCCGAAAGCGAGACCTAGTTGCCCCCAGATTTTCTTGTCCTCGGATGCAGTGTGGTAGATTGATAGCATGAATATGACAAAAACTGGCGCAAGCACCAGTGAAGGAACAAACGGTAGCATCTGCATGCTGCTAAAGGAGGCTGCATACGCATCTATGTTAGTGATTGTAGTAATGGGGTAGAGTATATTTGAGGCAATCATACCCACGTCGATGAGAATAACAAGCAAAGCTGCGATGACTGCTGACCAGAAGCCCAAGCTTTTGACCGATTGATTCATTCTATGCACCGCTCATAGCAATCTTTTTGCTTCAAGCTAGAGAGTTCTTAGCTGTGTTACCTGCCGAATCTCTCATAACCGAAGTTGTATCTTAGGTAGATTTTTGCGTTTAATGAATAGCACAAACATTGCGAAACAGGTGAACAGCGCCATTAATCCGCCGAAAGGATATTCAGGTAAGACAGATATCGATGTAATTGTAAATTCTTCGGATGCAATAATGGTTGGGTCTGCCTTTCCGTAGATTGTAACGGTGTATGTTTGAGGTTTAAGGTCAGGAACAGTAAATTTTGCCCTAAAGTTTCCTTCTGAATGGCCCTGTTCTAGGTCATCTAACTTTAATTCTTTACCTTCGAAAGTAGCTATAAGACCGTCTTTAACTGGAAACGCTGAATAACCGTTGCCTATTACTGTAACTTCTATGCCTTTTGGACCGGTTTCCGGATTTAGGCTGATAGAAGGGAATATTGCAAAGACTGATTTGGCGGCATCTTTGCCATCCACTAAAACAACGATTGGATCACATTTGCCGCCTGCCATTTCGATAATCACCCAATCAACTTTGAAATTTCCTGATTCGTCGATTTTTGTATTTACCCACTCCATGCCGTCATAGACTATTGAAACAGCTTTGCCCTCAAATCCTTTTCCGCTGAAAGTTAACCGATCGCCGACATAACCGAAATCATGATTTCCATGGTTATCCCCATCAGTTATTGTAAAAGTTGGAGCGGCTTTTACTGGTGAAGCCGTATAAACTGAAATTAGGATAACGCTAGTGAGAATTAATGTAACTAATATCCTCTTGTTGTGCATTTTAGACACCTTTCTCTCTTTTAGCCTTCAGGGGAAAACGTAGTATGCAACCGCTAACTTATAAGGTTTGTTTCAATTTATGTCATAAACAGCCTGCGTTTTTAAAATTGCGAACCAAAAAAGCGCCTAAAATTGAATATAATCACATTTCAGAGTCATTAGAGTGATCAATGAAGCGCCAAACTCAACGTCAACACCACAAGAACAAACAATGTAATGAGTACATACTTGCGGTTTCCTTCCCAAGCAAAGAATACCAGTGAAGCAATCGCTCGTGCATAAGGGGTTAAAATCAGAATAATTATGCCCAACGTCAGAAACAGCACAGCGTTCTCTGATACAAAGAGATTCTGAAGACGCTCGACTATGAATGCGAAAAAGTTTTCGCCATTAATGTAGACGTTTGGCGCTTGAGAAACCTGCAGGTTCCCGTAAGCTCCAAAGTAGAGGATTAACCCAATGATTTCGAGGATGACGCTGGTTATGACGCCGATTATCAGCAGATAGCTTATGATGGATTCAAGCTTTGGTTCGCGCTTATCTATTCCATCTGCGGTCATAGTGCGGTCACTCCTTTGTAGAGCATCTGGATAATCAGGAAAATTACTATGGCGAAGAAGAGGATTTTTAGGTGCCTATCATGGATTCTGTTCAACAATCGCCCACCAACAACTGCGCCAACGGTTACACCAATAGCCATCGGTGCCATCAGAGTCAAATTCAACAAACCCGAAAAAAGATAAACACTAACACCCGCCAAAGCAGTCATACCAATAACCAAGTTGCTGGTGGCGCTGGAAACTTTAGCGGGAACCTTCAACACTTTTTCGTGCACTATGACTTTGAAGGCGCCTGCACCTATGCCGAGCATTCCCGCAGCTAATCCCGCTACAAGCATGCCTAAGCCGCCTAGGAAAGCGTTTGTTGCCTTGTAAGTTATTAGTTTGTTTTTTGCTTTGTCAAAGTAGCTTCCTTCAAGCCCCAGCCATCTAGAGAGTTTATCCTGAGTGACAGAAGGCGTATACTCTTCTTTTAGGGAGCTTCGGATGTTGATAAACGAGGTTAATAGGAACGCTGCAAACAAAAAGTAGAGAAACACTGGAGCGATTATTACTGTGATTGTGGCGCCTACGATGGCTCCGATGATTGTGAACATTTCAAGGTACATGGCGAGGCGGAGGTTGGTTATTTTTTGTTTGACAAAGGAGGCTGCTGAACCGCTCGACGTGGCGATTATGGCTACCATCCCGCATGCGACTGCTTCTTTGATTGGGACGCCTAAGAGGACCATGATGGGGATTAGGATGGATGCGCCGCCTAAACCAGTGAGTGAACCCAACAGACCCACAAGGATTGAAATTAAGAGCAGCGTAACCATATCTATCATTGAGTTCACTACTTGCAAGACAGGGGTGGATATTTATAAAATTGACCCACAGCTTTTGGGTAGCTAATTGATTACGCTTTTTTGTGTTTTCTATAGACTATAATGGCGCCTAAGCAGGCAAAAATCGCTATTAAGGCTCCAAACGGGTTTTCAGGTGTCACAACCAAAGATGAAACGTTAAATGTTCCCTGGGCACTTACCGTTGGATCGGCAACGCAGGTTACCCTAACAAAGTAAGGTCCCGGCAACGCGTCAGGAACCATGAAGTATGCCACAAAGTGACCTTCGGTTTTGCTGCTTATGTGATTGATTTCTATTTTTTCGCCGTCGAAGGTTGCGGTGAGTCCGTCTTCTGCTGGGAAGGGTGAGAAACCGTTGCCTTCAACGCATACTGTTGCTCCTGAAGCCGCCATGGTGGGGGAAAAAACGATTGAGGGCAAAACGGTAAATGGTGTGTGTACGGTGTTGGTGTCATCGGTTGCGTAGAAGTCGTAGCGGCCACCTGCCATTTGTGGAACCTGGAATTCAACACTAAAGCAGCCCTCCTTGTCAACTTTTGCAGTAGCTAAGATGGCACTTGCATATCGGACCTGAACCTCTTTTTCGGGGAGGAATCCGGTGCCGCTGAATACTAGTTTATCCCCGACATAGCCTTCGACATGGTTGTCTTCGTTGGAAACGTCTGTTATGGTGAAGGATGTGCCACTTTGTCGACTCTAAAGGTTGCTGATGCTGATTCGCCTTCCCAGGGAGCAGCGGTTATTGTGTGTTCGCCGATGGGTGTTGAGGCTGGGATGGTTATGTCGATGTCAAGTACGCCCATTGGAAATTTGTCGGTAGTCTGTAAGAGTTTGTCATCTATGATTATGTCCATGCCGTATTGTTTTCCGCCGGGAACTAAACAATCGCCGTGTAGATGAGCAACTGTACCGGCAGGTACTGTGGTCGGTGTGATTGTCAGAGAGGGGCGCATCGTGAAGGAAGCGTGGGCTTCATTGCCTTTTGAATCCTTTGCCACAACATCGTATGTTCCTGCCGCTAACACGCCATCGCCAGGTATGGTGACTTCCCCGCTAAATCCACCTTTGTTGTTAGTTGTGGTTTGATACTGGAATGTTTCAATCGTTAACACTTTATTATTTGAGAAGCCAGTTCCTGAAACAGCTATTACATCGCCGACGTGGCCGCTGGATGCGCTTATTGTGAATATGGCTGTTGCTGCGTTAGCTTGGTTGAATGAAGCAAACATACTCAAAAGTAGGGTAGATACTGCAATTAGTATAACAATTTTTTTGTTTGCCATCAAATATCCCTTAATTAATCGTTAATTGTATATTGCGATGGCAGATTCAATTAATAAGGGACATTTCTAAAATCGATATATATCAGATTAATACTCCAGTCATGAAAGCGATTTTTGTGCATTGAACCATGCGCATAGCATCCGTTCAGGTTTGGCAATGCATATTAGGCTTAAACGATTTCATGCTTCCAAGGTAAAAGGCATGAAGAAGCAAGTATTCATCTCAGGCCCCATCATAGGCATGGAAAAACAGCAGGACTACCGCATTACAATCACTGGAGTCGCCACAAAACTGGGCTTCGACATCATTGACCCATGGAAACGGGAACGTGTTATCTTCAATGGCACAGAAGAGTGCTGGTGGGATAAGGTGCCGACGTTTGATTTTGTGCAGCGGGACCTCGACGACGCCGACCGATGCGACATCATGGTAGTGTATTTGCCTATTTTGTCGGCGGGGGCTTGTATGGAGATGTTCTATGCCAAACGCAAAGGCAAAAAAGTCATTGTTGTCTCGCCATTGCCCTGCTTGAGCCCATGGATAGTTTTCCATTCAGATACGATAATTAAAAGTTTTAGTGAACTGGAAGAGGCTTTGAGGAAATTCCTCTAGTTCCTTTGAAAAAGCCTATATTACCGAAGAAACAGCAAAGAGAGCATTTACGGTGAAACAGTGGACGCCCTAACCATCGTCTTGATCGCTGTCGGTTTAGCTATGGATGCTTTCGCGGTTTCGATAGCAAACGGCATGACCATCAACAGCAATCGGCGCAAGTCCGCCTTGTTGACCGCCGTGTTTTTCGGCGGATTCCAGATGCTGATGCCTGCGATTGGTTGGGCAGCGGGACTAACCCTTCAAGGCGTCATAGCAGATATAGACCACTGGGTGGCGTTTGCGTTGTTAGCGTTTATCGGCGCCAAAATGATCTATGACGGCACAAAAAAAGACGAGAAACAAGATTGCTCTACCGACCTTAAGCTGCATACCCTGCTGATTCTGGCAATAGCTACAAGCATCGATGCGTTAAT
The DNA here is from genome assembly GCA_963782915.1 of uncultured archaeon. GTDB lineage: Archaea > Thermoproteota > Bathyarchaeia > Bathyarchaeales > Bathycorpusculaceae > Bathycorpusculum. Next base: position 50,799 of record CAWALK010000014.1, on the reverse strand, counting down.
GGTGGGGTTCAGTTTTGCTTTTCTGCAAATTTCAATTCTGGAGCCATTAATCGTGATTGGGGCTGTTACGTTTGTACTCTCGTTTGTCGGCTTCTACTTCGGCTGCGGACTGGGCAAGCGTTTCGGTCATAAAATAGAAATCGTCGGCGGCGTTGTCTTGGTTATTATTGGCTTGCGGATTCTGCTGGAACATCTGCTCGTTTAGAGCCCTTTTTTGCGGGTTTGAATTCTTCGCGGAGCTGTATTTGTCGGCGTTTGCGGTTGTATCCTAATGAGAATTCGTGGGTGGCATCTCGGATTTTTCGGAGAAGAAGTATCATGCGGCTGTTCTTCTCGAAAACCTTCGGTGCGGGGTCGTTTGGGAGATAGATTTCTTCGCGTTCCTTCGCTAGTCCAATCAGGGGCAACTTTAGCCCCAGCGACTGCAATGCCGTTTGTGCAGCGTGTACCTGTCCGGGTCCGCCGTCAATTACGACAAGGTCTGGCAGCGGGTTCTTCTCTTCTATTTGGCGTTTGTAGCGGCGACTTACTACTTCGTTGACTGCGGCAAAGTCATCTTGACCCACGAATGATTTGATTTTGAATTTGCGGTAATTCTTCTTATCGGGCTTCGCATCCTTAAAGGCTACCATGCCTGAAACGACGTGCTCTGTGCCCAAGTTGGATATGTCGAAGCACTCGATTACACGGGGCAACGCTGGCAGGTTGAGGTTAAACTGCAAGTCCATGAGTGCGCTATCAAATTCCAGAGTCGATTCAAGATTCTTCTCTGCTAAGCGAATCAACGCCAATTTATCCGCTTTTCTGGGGATAGTTAATGATACTGGCGCAAGCCTCTTTGTTGAGAGGAACTCTTCAAGCGCCTTCTTTTCTTCGGGTTCCACCCAGCAGGGCTGGTTGAGGAGGATTTCTCGGGGAATCTGGTTAGTGCTGTAGAATGCTTTGAGGAATTCCTGTTCAATCATGGGTTGCAAGTCAACACTGAACTCTTTTTTGCCTAAAAGCACGCCTTTGCGTACACCCATCTGCAAAGCCAGCATCTTCTCGCCCACCCGCCTAAAAACCATCACGTCTTGGTCAAAGCGGCGTTCGTTATCGACTATTTGATGTTCAGTGAGGAGCCTAATGGAGGCTATTTGGTTGCGTAGGTCAAGGGCTTCTTCGAATTTTTGGTTGGCTGAGGCTTCTTGCATTTGAGTGTTGAGTTGCTGGATTGTTCCCTCGTAGTTGCCGTTTAGGAAGGAGCGGGCTTGTTTGACTTGGTTTTCATATTGTTCGGCTGTGACCCTGCCAACGCAGGGGGCGGTGCATGTGTGGATGTGGTAGTTTAGGCAGGCGCGTTTATGCATGGTTTTACATGTCCGCAGCTTGAATATCCGCACGACTGCACGTTGGAGGTCTTGGCGTGTGAAGCCTTCAGTGTAGGGTCCAAACGATTCGAGTTTTCGTGAGACTTTGCGGCTAGTCAGAACCCTCGGAAAAGGCTCCCTCGTGAGTGAAATGTAGGCATAGCTTTTGGCGTCTTTTAAGTCAATATTATACTTGGGGGTATGCTGCTTGATGAGCTTGTTCTCTAGCAGGAGGGCTTCGACTTCGGTGTTAACAACTATCCAATCGATGCTTCGAATATGCATGACAAGCTGCCGAGTTTTAGCGGGGTGGTCATTGGTTAAAAAATAGCTTTTAACGCGGCTGCGCAGGTTTTTAGCTTTGCCCACATAGATGATTTGACCTGCTTCGTCGCGGTAAAGGTAGACGCCGGGGTCAGTTGGGATATCGCTGGTTTTGAAGTCTTCGGGACCATTTATTTGAATCATGCAGGCTGCTTCACTGCTAATGCTTCTTGGGGTTTGTGGTTAAGTATCTTTTCCAAAAAGTGCCCCGTGTAGCTGCGTTGTTCCTTCGAGACGTCTTCTGGTGTGCCTTGTGCGAGGAGTTCGCCGCCTGCTGCTCCGCCTTCCGGACCCAAATCAACGAGGTAATCGCAGCTTTTGATGACGTCGAGGTTGTGTTCGATGATGTAGACTGTGTTGCCGTTGTCGACGAGGCGATTTAGGACTCGGATTAAGCGTTTGGTGTCGTCGAAATGTAACCCGGTGGTGGGTTCGTCGAGCATGTAGACGACGTGTCCTGTTTTGTGTTTGCTGAGTTCACGGGTGATTTTGATGCGTTGGCTTTCTCCGCCTGATAGTTGCGTGGAGCTCTGTCCCAGTTTAATGTAACCTAAACCGACATCCAGCAGGGTTTCCAGTTTGCGTGCGACCCGTGGAGTATTCTCAAAGAACTTTGCTGCCTCCTCAACGGTCATGTCGAGGACTTCAGCGATGTTCTTGCCCTTGTACTGCACTGAGAGGGTTTCTTTGTTGTAGCGTTTGCCCTTGCATTCACTGCATTGCACATAGACGTCTGGCAGGAAGTTCATTTCGATACGCAGTACTCCGTCGCCTTGGCAGGTTTCGCATCTGCCGCCTTTAACGTTGAAGCTGAAGCGGCCTTCTTTGTAGCCGCGTGCTTTGGCTTCTTTGGTTGAGGCGAAGATTTTGCGGATTTCGTCGAAGAGTTTGGTGTAGGTGGCGGGGTTGCTTCGGGGTGTTCTGCCGATTGGGTCTTGGTCGATTACGATTACGTTGCGTACGACTTCTGGTACTTCGAGGCTGTCGTGTTTGCCGATTTTGTCAACTTGTTCGCCGAACATTTGGCGTAGCGCAGGAATGACTGTTAGGTTCATCAGGGTGCTTTTGCCTGAACCTGAAACGCCTGTGACTCCGCATAGGACGCCCAGTGGCAGTTGTAAGCTGAGTTGTTTGAGGTTGTTCTCTTTAGCGCCTTTGACTGTGATGTAGCCGACTGGTTTGCGGCGTTCCGTGGGCACTTCAATTTTGAGTTCGCCCGAGAGGTATTTGCCGGTTAAGCTGCGTGTGTTAGCCATTACTTCTTGGGGTGAGCCTTCTGCGACGATGTGGCCGCCGTGGACTCCTGCGCCGGGTCCCATGTCAACGATGTAGTCGGCATGGCGCATTGTGTCTTCGTCGTGTTCTACTACGATTAGGGTGTTGCCTAAGTCGCGGAGGCGTGCCAGGGTGGCGATGAGTTTGGCGTTGTCGCGTTGGTGTAAGCCGATGCTGGGTTCGTCGAGGATGTAGAGGACGCCCATAAGGTTGCTGCCAATCTGCGTTGCCAAGCGGATACGTTGTGCTTCTCCGCCAGAGAGTGTTTTAGCTGCGCGTGAAAGTGAGAGGTAACCTAAACCCACGTTTTTAAGGAAACCCAATCGTTCGTTAACTTCTTTTAGCACCTGCTTAGCAATCGAGAGCTCCTTCTCGTTGAGTTTGGGTGGTAGGTCTTTGAAGAAATCCACTGCTTCCTCGATAGAGAGGTCGGTTGCGTCGATGATACTTTTATCCAAAATTTGCACCGCCAACACAACTGGCTGGAGTTTTTTGCCATGGCAACTGTTACAGGGGCGTGCCGTCATGAATTTCTCTATGTCTTCTTTGCGCCATTCACTCTCAGTCTGACGATACAAACGCATAGTCTGGGGGATGACGCCTTCCCAGCCGTCACGCATCCACATGTTAGCGCCATTCGACCAGTTGCCGCTGATGGGTTCATGGTCGCCGAAAAGAAGCACCTGAACTTGCTCTTCAGTAAAGTCTTTGATTGGAGTAAACACGTCAAAACCATGTTTTTTGCCTACAGTGGCAAGTTGCTGTACTCTCCAGCTGAGGTCCATTGTGCCTTTGTATACTGCCAATGCCCCATCCATTATGGATAGGTTTCTGTTGGGAATGACTTTGTCTGCGGTGACTTCGGTGATTTCGCCTAAGCCGTGGCAGGTTGGGCAAGCGCCGAATGGTGAGTTGAAGCTGAACATGCGGGGTTCGAGGCTTTCGAAGACGATTTCGGGGTGGTTTGGGCATGCGCCAAAGGTGCTGTACATTGTTTCGCCTTCGAATCGTTCGAGTTCCTTCTTTTTGTCTGCGTCTGAGTCGGCGGCGTCGATTACTATCATGGTGCCTTTGCCTGTTTTGAGTGCGCCTTCGACTGCTTCGGCGATTCGGGAGCGTTCCTCATCTGAGATGGCGACTGTGTCTATGACTGCTTCAATCCAGTGCTTCTCGTAACGGACGAGTTTGAGTTCTTCTTTGATTTGGTCGGTTTCGTAGATTTTTTGGTCTACCCGGATTTTGGTGTAGCCTTCTTTTTTGAGGTCGTCAAATATTTGTTCGTGTGTGCCTTTCATGCCTCGGATGATTGGGGCGAGGAAGACCAGCGTTTTGCCTTTGTCTGACATGATGAGGCTGGTGATGTTTTCGGGGCTTTGGGGGTGGATGCTGCTGCCGCATTTTGGGCAGTGGTGGGTGCCGATGCGGGCGAATAGTAATCTGAGGTAATCGTAGATTTCTGTGACTGTGCCGACGGTGGAGCGGGGGTTTTTGCTTGTGCTCTTCTGCTCAATCGATATGGCGGGTGATAAGCCTTCGATGGAGTCAACGTCGGGTTTATCCATTAAACCCAAAAATTGGCGAGCATACGCAGAAAGACTCTCCACATAGCGCCGTTGCCCTTCAGCGTAGATAGTATCAAACGCTAAAGTAGATTTTCCTGAGCCAGAGAGCCCAGTAATCACTATCAACTTGTTACGCGGCAACTCCAAATCAATATTTTTCAGGTTATGTTGCCTTGCACCCTTAATCGAAATATTATCACGCATACTCTTGTTTCCCCTCTCCGTTTTTCGGCAGATTCTAGCTTCTCCTAAGCTCCGAGATTAGAACCTTATTGCATCAAACCCCTAAATTTCGGGTTTAACCGCTTCATTTTCCAGCTTATGAGCCAATGACTTCTGCAGCTCAGCAATCGCATCACGCAGTTGGATGGCTTTTTCGAACTCCAGTTTTTCGGCGGCTTCCCTCATTTTTGCGTCTAACTCGATCATTTGGCGTTGAATATCGGATTTCGCTAAGTGCTTTGTGCCCTTGATAGTGCTCTCTTTGGTTGAGACTGACTTGATGATGGTTGTTGGTGTGATGCCATATTTCTCGTTGAAGCGTTTCTGGAGGTTTCGGCGGTAATAGGTGATTTCCATGGCGCGTTGGATTGATTTGGTTTGCACGTCGGCGTATAGGTAGACTTTGCCGTTGACGTTGCGTGCTGCTCGTCCGATGGTTTGGATGAGGCTGCGTTCGTCTCGTAGGAAGCCTTCTTTGTCTGCGTCTAAGATGAATATGGAGGCGACTTCGGGGATGTCTAAGCCTTCCCTGAGCAGGTTAATGCCCACTAGGATGTCGTAATCGCCCACTCGGAGTTGCCGTATGAGTTCTATGCGGTCTAAGCTTTCGATTTCGCTGTGCATGTAGCGTACTCGGAAGCCTTCTTTGACGAGGTAATCGGCTAAGTCTTCAGCCATACGCTTCGTCAAAGTCGTTACTAGCACGCGGTCGCCCCGTTCAATCGTCTTCTTAGCCTCAGCCATCAAATGCTGCATCTGCCCCTCAATCGGATGCATCTCCACCTCAGGGTCCAAAAGCCCTGTTGGTCTTGTGATTAATTCGACTGGTGGACCGCTCTTTGCCAGTTCATATTCAGCAGGGGTTGCTGAGACAAAGAGGACTCTGCCCATTTTGCCCTCGAACTCATCAAACTGCAATGGACGATTATCCAATGCGCTTGGAAGCGGAAACCGAAATCAACGAGGTTCTTTTTGCGTGCGTAGTCGCCGTTGTACATGCCACGGGATTGGGGGATTGTTTGGTGGCTTTCGTCGATAATGAGTAAGTAATCTTTGGGGAAATAATCTATCAACGTGAAAGGTGGCATGCCGGGTTTGCGTCCGTCGAAGTGGCGGCTGTAGTTCTCCATGCCCGCACAGAAACCGACTTCCCGGATCATTTCTAAGTCGTAGTTTGTGCGTTGTTTTAGCCGCTGTGCTTCAAGCGGTGGAAGATTGGGCAATTGTGCCTCGAGTTCCTGTTGGATGTGTTCGAGGGCGAGGGCGTGTTTCTCTTCGGGGACAACGTATTGGCGTGCCGGGTAGAGGGTGAGTGTGTCGAGGCTGTTTTTGACGTTGCCCGTTATGGTGTGGACTTCTTTTATTTTGCTTATAGTGTTGCCTGTGAGTTCGATTCTTAAGATGTCGTTTTCGTAGGAGGGCACTATGTCGACTGTGTCGCCTCTTACTCGGAACCTGCCAGGTTCCAGTACCATGTCGTTGCGTTCATACTGCATATCCACCAATGAGGCGATGAGTTTTTGGCGGTTCATTTGTTCGCCGACTTGGAGTTTCATTGCCATGGTGCGGAAGTCGTCGGGGTTGCCTAAGCTGTAGATGCAACTGATAGAAGCAACAATGATTGTGTCGGTGCGGCTAACGATGCTTGAGACGGCGTGCATTCGCATTTTTTCTATTTCATCGTTAACTGAGGAGTCCTTTTCGATGTACATGTCCTGTGCGGGCAAATAGGATTCGGGTTGGTAATAATCGTAAAAGCTTATGAAGAATTCAACTCGATTATGCGGAAACAATTCCTTTAACTCGCCATAAAGCTGTGCCGCCAAGGTTTTGTTATGAGCCAGAATCAACGTGGGCTTCTGAAGCTTGTTGATCACGTTTGCCATGACAAACGTTTTGCCGCTGCCAGTAATACCCAACAGCGTCTGCTTCTCTTTCGCCTCGAAATTTTTGGTTAGCTGCTCAACTGCGGCTTCCTGTCCAGGCGAGATTTTGTATGGCGCTACAAGTTCGAATTGCACTCTAATCTACTTCCGATAAACAACAAATTGACCGAAGTATTTGGATTAAAAAGTTTTTGCACCAAACAACGCAAATTCAGGCGTTTCTGATGGACAGCAGAAATTGGATGTAGGCTTTGTTGGCGTGCAAGACCCGCTTTGGTAAAAGAGCAGTTCAGGAATTATTGGCAATTAGTTTTTCATTATTGCTTGTTGCCGTGGACCCCTCTTATTTCAACAACAACCAGCGGCTTGTGCAGAAGTTTGTGTTTTGGATCAGGATTGTTGGGCACGTTGTAGGTTGGTTGTGGAGATTCCGCAAGCAGAACAGCACTTTTGATTTGGATAAGGGACGGAAGGGTCGTTGCGCATGGACAACAAACAAATTAAAATAAACTAAGGCTAAAAGACAGAAGAAAGAAATAAAAATTTAGTATTAGCCAAAAAGGCTTAGTTAACGGTCATTTTGCCGAATTTGCCGACGTTAAGCTGAATTTCGCCCTTGAAACTGGTGACATAACCATTCTCGATTTTAATGTTGTCGCCCACGTTAACCTGATCAGCCTGCTCATTCCAAAGGGTCAATTTTATGCTGCCGGTCTCATCAGCAATAACAGCATCAACTATACGATAAGTTTCATCTTTGAATTTAGATTTGACTTCACGGGCATCGCCTTTCTCGACGACTTTAGCTTCAACACTAACCCGCTTCATTCCATCATTGAGGTCTTTAATATCAGTCAATTTACTTCACTTCGAACTGTTCGCTTAACGCTTTTCCTCTTTCAACGATATAAATCTTGCTAACTAAACAGTAAAAGACAAAAAAAGTAAAAAAGAAATAGTGTGGGATCGGCTAAACAAAGCCGATGAAGAGGAACAGCACCAGAAGGGTGACACCGACGCTTACAGCGGCGATTAGCAGGCACTTCATGGTTGTGTATGTTGGTTGTAGTTCCTTGACTATCAAAGCAGCTAAGCCTGCTAGCCAAATGTAGGATACTATGAACATGCCCGTTAGGATTGCCTTGAAAGCTTCCATCGAGGCGCTGATGCTGCTTATGGCGGCTGCTGATTGCGCGACTGGCAGAGTTAATGCTGCTGGATAGTTGAGTGATCCGAATGTGTCATAAACTACGCCTAATGCTGCGTCGTATGGATAGTAGAGTGCTGGCAGAGTCAATGTTGCAATGACGTTTACTAGTGCACGGATAACCATAACGGTCATGGCGAAGCCTGCTGCGATGAAGATTGGTTTCCATGGCACGGTTCCTTTTAGTGCTCTGAACATCACATACATCATGCCTGTTAGGATAAGCCATGAAGCGAGGAATTGCAGTGAGAATTGCAACAGGAATGTGTAGAGGAATCCGCTTGCGTTTGCGATGAGTGGCTGTACGAATTCGCCTCGGAAGAATAATGCGCCGACTCGGACGGTTATGTCTTGGCTGTTAGGGTAGGTTAGTTGGAGTGTTAGTGATGTGATGTTTTGCCATGTTGGGTTACCTGATGCTGTCCAACCTGTTGCGTTTGGACCCAATGGAACGGTTAGGTTGCCCCATTGGTTGATTGCATCTGCACTGGATAATGTGCCTGTTAAGTCATAGGTGTAGTAGTTAGCGTCTCCTAATGAGTAGAGGGTTAAAGTTGCATTGGAGGGTGCTGACTGTGGCTGTACTAATTTCATGGTTATGGAGAGGTTTTGGAAGCCGCTTGCTGTGCAGTCAACGTTCGATGTGTTTGTCAGGGCTACTAGGATGGTGTTTGTGTTGTTAGCTTGTATCTGCATACTGTTATTGCCAAATAATGAGTAGTATTGAGCATAATCAGCCAAGTACACCGTGTTGTTAAAGTAATCATTAAAGTTATTTGTTAACGATACGTTTGGGCCGCTTTGCCAGTTTGTGGCGTTGTTATAGTCCTGCATTACACCAGCTACTGGCGAGGTGGTTTCAATGTGGACTTTACTGAATTGGGAGGCTTCATAGCCTAATTGTAGACCCATGAATAAGACTAGGATTACGATTATGCCTAGATATTTTGGGTTAGTGATTATGTTTTTGAATGCTTTTTTTGGTGCATATATGACTTGGAGGATGTCGTTGAGAAACAATTGTTTTTTTCTCCTTTGGTAGTTGAAGAATTGCACGGAGTTATTAAGTGTTTACCAGTAACTATGGTAAGGTGGCTGTGTCTGAGCATTTGGGTTTTGGGTTGGGGTTAAACTGTTTTTTGGTTGTTGTTGGAGGAAAAGTTAATATGCAAAAGAAGAAGAACTCCTGTGAAATAAATGAGCAAAGCGATAACTGGTGAACTAGAAGTTGATGGAGAAACGATAACTTCCACATTTAGACGTACTTATCAAATGCCCAAAAGTAGGGATTGGAACAGCATAATTGAAGCGAATTATCAGGGTCATTATATTGGCATAGATGACCATGGTGGCGGGCTCGAATCTGCTAAAATCTTATTGCAAATGAACATAATGAATATAATGCTTAAAAAAGGAATTAAAAAGCCTTGAGCTTAGTATTGTGCAAGGGAAAAAGTGCACAAAATATTTAGAAGCATACGTTTCATTTTGAATCATCTATAGTTTTGGCCTGAAACTTGCTAAAGACTCTGCTTATTGGCGTATTGAGAGAGAAACTGGCTATTCGGAATGTAATCAAATAACTTCGAATGACCTTACTGCAATATTAGATTATTTCGTAGACCAAATTGCGATGAAGTGTTTAGAGCTAGGCGATGATTCAGGAAAGCTAATAGAGATCGAAAAAGAAGAAAGACTTTAATTTTAAAAAACCCAATTTCAAGAGCGATGGCAAACTTATTTTTTGGTTTAGTTCGTCTACCTATGGATTCCCACTGTTTTTAGGTTTCTATTATCGATGGCTATTGTAGGGCGTTATTTGGATAAAATACGACTTAATTTGGTCTTATTTTGGCTTGTTTATGTATTCGAACCACGCTGTTTTTGGTCGGGCAGGAACCTAGTTACCTCTATTATGGGGCAAAATACCTCTACTAATTATTTTAGCTCAACTGGGCTGGCTAATTGGCTGTAACTCGCCAGTTATTTTGAGTGGGCAGGCAACGCTGTTTTTGTAGGGGCAAGAACTTTGGCCAAGCAATGAACCTACCTTCAAATTGCATTTGCCCAATTCCACCGTGACCTCGCATTCCATTATTTCACAGTACATAAAAGAGCCTCCAAAAGCGCAACTCTGTGCAATCTAAGCTTGAGTGAAACGGTACTTGTAAGGCTTTCGAGGAATTTCCCGCCAGAACGCTCTCTATATCACTATATATTTTATTGAGATTAACTCTATAGGCAACTAAGGCCTATGGTATTCTTGAAAAGAGTGGAGATGAAAAAAAATGTTATCACGAGATTGTGATGGCTGCTCAAGCCTAAAATCATGCAACAAACGCTTCCAAAGAGCAAACCAGGGCGACAAAGTCTACTGCCCAGACGGCACAGCCCATCTAATAGACAGCGCAAGCGTTAGCGTCTATCCAAGCCCAGAAGTCATTTGTTTCTTTGAATCATTCTAAATCAGCAGACGGCACAGTAGTGCCAAAACGGAAGCGTAAGAACCAGCAATTTTTATTTTCATATTTTTAAAATCAAATTTTTAGTCATTATTTGCTTTTGAAACAGTACTTCGCTATATTCTATGCATCACTATATTGAGCTATAGTGGCATCTGTATTCTATACTCATCGATTATTTTACGCCGTTCCCCTACAAGGAAGCTATAGGGAGAACGAAAAACAATGAAAAAATCATACCAAATTATAGGCGCACTCGCGATCGTAATAATCGTCGTAGCAGTGTTCAGTTACATATACTTATCAAGCCCAACCCAAGGCCAACCAGGCACAAACCCAACACCAACCCCGACTGTTACACCAACAGTCACCCCAACAGCAACCCCAACGGCTTCACCGACAACCAGCCCAACCCACACCCCAACACCAAAGCCAACAGTAGCCCCAACTGCGGCTCCAACAGCCTCGCCTAGCCCAACACCAACCCCCGAACCAGCATCACTCAACGGAGCAGGAGCAACCTTCCCATACCCACTCATCGGCGCAATGATCACAGACTACACAGCAACCAGAACCTGGGCACAAGTAAACTACCAATCCATAGGCAGCGGCGGCGGAATCAAAGCATTAACAGAAAAAACCGTTGACTTCGCAGGCTCAGACGCACCCTTAAGCGCCACAGAAGCCGCAAACCTACCCAACACACTACATATCCCAGAAACCATCGGCGCAGTAACCATGGCATACAACCTACCAGGAATCCCAACAGGCCTACACTTAACAGGTGAAGTCATCGCAAAAATATACCTCGGAACAATCACAAAATGGAACGACGCAGCAATCCAAGCTCTCAACCCAACCACAACTCTACCAGACAAAGACATAGTTCCAGTCCACCGCTCTGAAAGTTCAGGAACAACCTTTGTCTTCACAGGATACCTCAGTGCAGTAAGCTCCACATGGAGTACAAGCGTTTCACAAGGCAAATCAGTGTCATGGCCAGTTGCAGGATTAGCCTCTAGCGGCAACTCAGGCGTCGCCGGAATCGTAGAAGGCAACGCATACACCATTGGCTACGTTGAATTAGCCTACACAATAGCCAACTCGATGAAAGTAGCAGCAATCCAAAACCCCGCGGGAACATGGGTAATGCCAACATTAGCCTCAACAACTGCAGCTGCACAATCAGTTGCATCCGCAGGCTTACCAGCAGGCAGTGCAAGTTGGACAGGCGTAAACATCCTCAATGCAGCAGGCACAGACTCCTACCCAATCGTAAGCTTCAGCTACATCATAGTCTACAAAGAACTCAACGCAATACCCAACATAACACAAGCAGAAGCAGCAGGACTAGTACGGTTCCTATGGTACATGGTTCACAGCGGCCAAAGCTTAGCACCAGGCTTATCATATGCATCACTGCCAGCAAACGTAGTGCAAATCGATGAAGCAACAATACAATCGATAACCTTCAACGGGCAAAGTTTGCCCACAACCTAAACAACCCTAAACTTTTCTTTTTTATTTTTTTAAAGAACTTTCTGTGTTTATTGCACCGCATAATTCTGTCATCCATTAGGGCTATTTTATGAGCCAATAGAAACTCAATGCAGTTGAAGCAATCGCTTTTAATATTTTAAAAAATAATAAAAAATTTTGGATTTAACTTAAAACCGACTCAACGTTCATGTTGAGCACAACCTCAGAGATGTCACTGGCATACTCCGCAATCCGCCTAATACTCTCAATAATCAACCTCAAATTTACCATCTCATCAACCTTTGCGTTGGGTAAGCTGAGAACCGTCTCTTTGTCTAACTGCTGAACTTGACTTAACTTTTCAATGACATTTTCTGCCAAGTTAAAGTCATGTTTGAAAAGAGCTTCCATGGAACTCTCGAACATTGAGTTTGCTAAATTGCTAAGTGAAAATAACTTCTCAAAGACTTCCGCATTTACAGGATCCTTTAACAACAGAGTGTTTTCAGCAATTTTTGTTGAGTGATCTGCAGTTCGCTCAACAGACTTTGCAATCAACCTGTACCCTAAGCATTCCTTCTGCGATTCAATACCGATGTCTCTAACGATTCTCTGGTTAGAAACAGCTATTTTTAACAGCCGCACAATGTAGAGTGCAAAACGGTTTACTTCGCGGTCAGTTTCGATGACTTCTTTGGCGCTGCCATAATCGAGTTCTTTGAGTGCAGCCATGGCTTCTTTATGCATAGATGAAGCAATGATTGACATGCGGCTTAGCGCATTCTGTACGGTAAGTTCAGGATAGTTAAGCAGACACTTGCAGGGTTAATTCGGTTTGGGTGTCGATGACTATTTCTGTGCCGACAAGGTAGTTTCGGGCAAAATTTTTGAGGTGGTTGCGTGTTTTGGAGGAGAGCAATTTTTGTCCCTGCGCTTTTACGTGTAAGACGTTGTAGCCGTTTAGGTAGGCTGAGATTGCTGTGCGCATTACTGCGTCGGGGTTGTCGTTTTGTGTTACTTTGATGTAGGCTTCGTCTTGTTTTTCTTTTTGAGGAAAACTGGAAGGTGTGATTGATAGTGAACCGTCTTCTTCTTCCCGGACCAGCATAGAGCTGCCTCGTTTAAGCTCATTTTTGATGGCCCAATCCTTTGGAAGCGATAGAATAAATGTTGATCCGCCAGTGACCTGTAGTTTGCGTTGTTCTTCATTTAATTTTTCCGTTGCTATTGTTGTCACGCTTGACTCCAAGTTACTCTTTCTATGGTCAATCATTATATTAGTTATATCTATATAGACTATAAAGTTTATGGAGATTTACTATATAACAAATGGAGCTTGTAATGGTAAACAAAAACAAGAGTGAAAAATATGAGTACTAAATACACCATTATAGGCGCAATCCTTGCAATAGTCATAGCAATAAGTGCAGTAGCAGCATACTCTTATCTCTCCCAACCAGGCACAACCGAAGCCACCGTAACACTAAACGGTTCAGGCGCAACATTCCCATATCCATTCCTAAACAGCACCATAACACAATACCAAACAATAAAATCAAACGTCCAAATCAACTATCAAGCAATCGGAAGCGGCGGCGGAATCTCGGATTTAAAGAGCAAAAACACTGATTTCACAGGCTCAGATGCACCCCTAACCGCCTCTGAAACCACAAACGCACCAAACACCCTCCACATTCCTGAAACAATCGGTGCAGTAACCATCGCATACAACCTACCAGGCGTATCCTAGCGGACTAAAACTAAGCGGACAAGTCATCGCAGACATCTTCCAAGGAACAATCACAAAATGGAACGATGCCGCAATTCAAAACTTAAACCCCGGCGTCACCCTTCCAAACCAAGCCATCACAACAGTCCACCGCTCAGACGGCTCAGGAACCACATTCATCTTCACAAGCTACCTAAGCAAAGTAAGCACATCATGGAACACCACAATCGGCTCAGGCAAATCAGTATCTTGGACAGGCGGACTTGGCCAAAACGGCAACACAGGTGTAGCATCAACAGTCAACAGCACACAATACGCAATCGGCTACGTTGAACTTGCATATGCAGTAACAAACGGCATGACCGTAGCAGCAGTCCAAAACCCATCAGGCAACTATATCCTGCCAACACTCGCATCAACAACAGCAGCAGCCCAAGCAGCCACCGATTTACCAGCGGGCAGTGCAAGCTGGACAAACGTGAACCTACTAAACACAGCCGACGCAAACGCATACCCAATCGTTAGCTTCACCTACATCATCGTCTACAAAGAACTCAACGTAATCCCAAATCTAACACGAACAACAAGCCACAGCACTAGTACAGTACCTCTGGTATGTAGTCCACGACGGACAAAGCTTAGGACCTGCACTCGGATATGCACCACTACCAACCAACGTAGTACAACTCGATGAAACAACGATTGCATCAATAACCTTCAACGGGCAAACTTTACCCACTTCTTAGGTGGAATAGCCCTGACCAAAATAATTAACCCAAAGTTTCTTGCTAAAAAAATTAAAGTAACCGGCGACTTCGTTTTCCAAAACTTAGCCGCCGTAATAGCAGCATCAGCATTAGTCATCTTAATCATAACAGGTTATGTCCTCACCTCCGGGTCAGCCCCAGTCATTGAGACTTTTGGCGCAAACTTTTTTGTGGGAACCGCATGGAACCCTGTGGAAGGCAGAGAAGTCTTCGGTGCCCTACCATACCTTTTAGGTACCCTTGTCACATCAGGCAATAGCACTCGCCATTGCGGTACCCTTGAGTATAGGTATAGCAGTTTTCCTAGTTGAAATGGCTCCGCGAACCCTTCGGGTACCAATAAGCTACCTCGTTGAACTCTTAGCTGCGGTTCCAAGCGTCATCTATGGCCTCTGGGGACTATTCATCTTCCGCTTCTTCATACGGGACTACATCGAAATACCTCTTAACACCTACCTGGGCTGGATTCCGATTTTTAGCGGTACACCCACGAGGCTTAGACATCTTCACCGCCGGATGCATCTTAGCCATCATGATAATCCCAACAGTTGCCTCAATCTCACGGGAAGTCATAAGCGCAGTGCCAAACAGCATCCGAGAAGGCGCATATAGCATCGGAGCAACAAAATGGGAAGTCATCCGCCACTGGGTAATAAGTTATGGTCGCTCAGGCATCTTTGGCGCAGTAATCTTGGGGTTAGGCAGAGCAGTCGGCGAAACCATGGCCGTCGCAATGGTCATCGGCAACGCTCCGGGCGCAACAGCCATGCCAACCTCGCTTTTCCAACCCGGGCAAACCATGGCTTCACTCATAGCCAACGGATTCTTAGAAGCCACCGGTAAACTGGAAGTCTCAGCCTACATAGGCGTCGGCTTAATCTTGCTAATCATGAGCTTAGCCATAAACTTTGGCGCGCACTTCATGGTGACGCGGGTGCTCAAGGTTAAGGGAGGCGCAATAGAGTGAACCTAAACAGTTACGCTTTCAGAAAATTCAAGAACCGCCTCTTCTTTGTCATATGCGCTATATGTATAGTGTTAGCGGTTGTGCCATTGCTTAGCATCCTGTGGGAAGTTATCTCCCGTGGTGCACCGCAACTCAGCATCGGCTTTATCACCGGAACTATCTCAACCGGCGGCATAGGACCCGCCATACAAGGCACACTTATCCTAATCGGCTTAACCAGCCTCATCGGTGTCCCCGTCGGCATAATCTCAGGTATATACTTGGCCGAATACGGCGACCACCACTATGGATCCATCCTGCGCAGCATAAACAACGCCCTAACAGGGTTCCCCTCAATCATCATAGGCATAACCGCATACGGCGTCATCGTCATCGCATTAATCGGAAGCTACAGTGCAATTGCAGGCGCCATCGCGTTAGCATTCATCCTAATCCCCATCGTTGCCCGAACAACAGAGGAATCACTCAAACTCGTCCCCAACAACATCCGCGAAGCCTCCCTCGCCTTAGGAGCACACAAATGGCGAACCACACTCAGCGTTGTATTGCCCTCAGCTAAAAGCGGCTTAGTCACAGGCACACTGCTCGCCATAGCCCGAGTCGCAGGCGAAACCGCACCCCTGATCATGACGGTCTTGGGTAATCGGTACTTCTTCCAAGGTTTAACCGAACCCATGGCTGCATTACCTCTTGAAATCTGGCGAGATTCCCTCCAACCATACGCAAACGTCCAAGCCCAGGGTTGGGGTGCAGCGTTGATTCTCATCTTAATCGTGTTAGCACTAAACATCTAGTTAGAGTTGCAAGCAGAGGAAGATTCAAAAAATGACCACCACACAAGAAAAAGTAGATTTAACCTATAAAATGCAAACCATCAACTTAAACGGCTGGTTTGGCGCCAAGCAGGTCCTAAAAGACATCAACATAGGCTTCAAAGCCAACGCTGTAACCGCAATCATCGGACCCTCAGGCTGCGGCAAATCCACCCTAATCCGATGCCTAAACCGCATGCATGAACTTGTCCCAAACGCCAAAATGACAGGGCGAATCCTGCTGGACGGCGAAGACATCTACAGCAAAGATGTTGACCCCGTTATGATACGGCGAAGAGTCGGCATGGTTTTCCAGAAACCAAACCCTTTCCCAACCATGTCCATCTATGACAACGTCGCAGCGGGACTCAAATTAACAGGAGCGAAAAAAGGCAAGAACTTGACGAAATCGTCAAACGCAGCCTGGAGAAAGCTTCGCTTTGGGAAGAAGTTAAAGATGACCTCAAAAAACCCGGAACAAGCATCTCGGGCGGGCAACAGCAGCGACTCTGCATCGCCCGCGCTATCGCTTTGCAGCCCGAGGTTATCTTGATGGATGAACCCTGCTCGGCGCTTGGATCCTATTGCCACCGCAAAAATCGAGCGGCTAGTCGTAGAGTTAAAGCGGGATTACACAGTGATAATTGTAACTCATAACATGCAGCAGGCATCCAGAGTTTCAGAAAACACCGCCTTCATGTATTTGGGCAGCTTAATCGAGTATGGCAAAACCAAAGACATCTTTGAATCACCCAAAAACGAACTTAACAGAGAAGTATATAACAGGAGAATTCAGCTAAGAGGAAAACAGTATGAGCAGAATAATTGACAGTGGATTAGAAGAACAATCAACCTTACTCGCGAAAATGGGCGAGTTAACCTACGAAACCCTCTCATTATCAATACATGGCTACTTAGAAGGCAAAAGCGTACAAGCCCAAGTCAGAGAAATGTCAGATATACTCGTCTGCCATGGCTGCAAAAGTAGAGGATAAAACCTTTGAATTAATCGCACGATTCCAACCCGTCGCCTCAGATTTGCGTGCCATAAAATCTTACATGAAAATCGGCAACGACTTCGCAAGATACGGAAGATACGCCTTAGATATATCATCCATTAATGACCAACTAAACGCTTTAACCCTCTGTGAACCATGGACCAGACAACATCTTGCTGAAATGAGCGAAAAAGTTCTGTCAATGGTAAAAATCAGCGTTAATTCACTGCGAAAACATGACATAGCCCTCGCAAAAACCATCACCCCACCGAACGGGAAGTGGACCAAATGTACCTCGAATTCCTAAGCAAAGTAACCAGCAAAGAACACGCCAACTGCAAATGCGACATATCCAGCATCTTGGTCACCCGATACCTTGAACGCATAGCCGACCACGCCGTCTACGTCTGCGAATCAGTCCTCTACATCGTTACAGGCGAAAAAACCAGCTTAGGCTAAACCACTCGTGAGGCAGCGGCAACTCAACTGTAAACGTTGTGCCCTTGCCCAACGTATTTTTATACAAAAAACGCCGAGAAAGGCAAATTCAGCATTTAAACATGGATTTCACGGAGAGATTTGGGTAAGCTTCAAAAGCAACAATTATGCCATTGAATAGAATAATGATACCTGTTCTGAATGTTAATTGGCAAAGCCAACCAACCGATTACAGCCTTAGCGAACGCGACGCAGACGTGCTCGCACTAATCGAAACAGAAGACTTAGCCACATTCAGCTTCGACGGATTAAAACGCAGAACAGGCCTCCACTCAGAAACCCTCTCACGCATCCTTGCCCGCTTAGAAGAAGAAGGCATAATCAAAAAGGGACCTGAAGGCTACAAAGTAACCCCAAAAATAACAGAACTAAAACTCCAATACCCCCAAAAGAAACCCCTCCACGCCGCTGATACAGACGTTTTTGCCCTCAGACCTTATGACACAGCAGCTTATCCTGCAGCTTAAAGGCAAATGGTTCGGAATGCTCCGATGGCTAGGCATCTCCGAGGGCAGCCAAGGCGTCACCCTAAAATGGATAACAGAAGACGGCGGCATACAAATATCAGCCAACATAGCGGGCTCTGCATTAAACATCGACGCCAAATTCTTAACCAACAACAACCTCAACTTGGCGCTAAAGGCTTCCTACCAGCTAATGTCACTGATTGGCAAAGTATGCATAAGTTCACAGACCGCTTCAGCGATGACCAGAAATGTAGGCTACTTTGGCGGCGGATACTTCCTAACATAAACGGCACATGGAAGTTGCAGTTTTCTTTGCCCTAAAGAAAAGCTGTTCTAAACTGGGAAAATAATTTTCTCTTACTTGTTAGCACTTGTTCCATCTTAAGTCAAATATTTTTTATGCTAAAGCTCTTCTCTCTCTCTAAAAGCGCCTCGACCTCACGATATAAAACTGGAGAAAGAGGTCCTTGGATTGCGTGCTTTTGATCGTTTATCTTTTCAATACATTGTTCAATTGTTGCAAAGTGATTCAGATATTGAATCTATATATCAGTACATTTTGTATAAAAACAGAGTCGAACAATTTTTACTGTCTCTTGTTCTAAACAATAACCCATCGGTTTTCTCCTATGGACAAAAAAGCAACCTGAAACGACGGTTTAGCCTCTATTAGCTGTTAATTATTTATTGTATAATTGAAAAAAACAGGTTAGCAGCTGCTGCTGCAACCCTGCTCCGCATAATAGTGCAACTACTAAAAAATTACACCACCTCACACTGGTTGATGACAACCAACGAATATTTCTCCGCTCATCATCAACTCAGCCAACCCCAACCAAATGACGCACCAATATGCCAAACCATTATGCTACGGCAACTGCGCCCCACACAGGTTGGAGCACACAAACAAACAACCAAAAACAACTAACACACAACATACCTCCCCATCCTCATCCCATCCCACCCAACATAGCACCATGCAGCGAATGGGACAAAAAAGTGCTCCGCCCATCCCAACGCAACCCCAAAATCAACCCAAACCAAAAAACCAACCGCCCCCACAACCCAAGCGTGGGATGGGAAAAATCCTACACATCCCGTCCCCGACAAAGACCAAATAAATATAATAATTGTCACGCTTTCTGCCACAAGTGTTTTGTGCATCACAGGTTGCCTTTCAAATTAGTACCCAAGGTTCATTCAACCCTACTCCAATACATCTACCACCATCATAATGCCCCATGCTACCTAATGTCGCTATAATCATGGTAGCCCGAAATTGCACAAATCAAACAAGCACTAGCCAAAAAACAACGCATTCTATGGCCGTGCAGTGTAAATCCTATAACCCCCACCCACAAAAGACAAATCTGCCCTTGCTTAATCAAGTTTTCTGAGCGCCGCCTTCCGTGCACGATAAACGTTAGGTGTTTCTATCTTTAACTTCTTGGCAATTTGATAATCACTTAAACCCTCTGCATTCAACCGCAATATCTTTTGCTCACGCTCTGTCAACCCCATTAGCTATGTCTCCTCTTCGGAAGTGCTGTGTAGGTTCGCGGTTAGCAAGTCTTTCTCTGATGCTTTGTAGGCGTCTACGCCAAAGTCTTGTCATGGGGCAGCCAATCGCCGTCTAACAACTAAGCGGAACGCTTATGCATCCGACTATTTACTACTTGGTTCCATCAATGGGGAATTTTACTAAGAGCCAGCAAAAAGCGGTTTTATAGGGGATAGGGAGGTCTTGGCAAAGCAACAGAACCCAAACATCCTAAAACCAACCGAACCCAAAAAACAAACGCATATAAACCCAACAAAATCTCCCACAAACGCAGGTTACCCTAACGTTAAACCAATGAACGCCTACAACCCAAGCGCTGAACCCAACACTTTTTGAGCCTACTTATATAAGGGAGGATAGGTAGCGGCAAAGCAAAAGACCTCCTGATTGCCTTGGCCCGATCTGCTTGCAAAACTGCCACAACAACCCGCAACCATCCACCGCCGCAAACCAACCCCTTTTGTGACTAGGTTTGCGTGTTCCTTAGTCAACATATACTTTTTTGATGTATCATCTTTCGGAGAAAAACAAAATGACTCAACTAGCCACTTCATTAGAAGTCCTAAAATCAGTCTCTGAGGCGACAAGCGAATTAATCAAAAAAACTTCGCAGTCAGTCGTCGCAGTAAAAGCGCAGATGTCACGGGGCACAGGTGTCGTCCTGTCAAAGGACGGCTACATAGTCACCTGTAACCATGTACTCGCAGGATGCGGCACAGTAAAAATTGGGCAAGGCGAAAAAACAATAAACGCCAAAATCGTGGGCACCGACCCATACAACGACGTTGCCCTATTGAAAGCGGAGAGGGGGGAATTCACACCCATAACAATGGGGGACAGCGAGAAACTTGACGTCGGCCAATACGTACTGGCATTGGCAAACCCATTCAACAAAAACCAACCCACAGCCACAAGCGGCATGGTCACAAGCGTAAACAGCACCATACGCGGCTGGCGAGGCTCAACCGCCATGGAAAACGTCATCGCAACCGACGCACAACTCAACCCAGGATTCAGCGGCGGACCACTCATCGACGTAGAAGGCAAACTAATCGGCATAAACACCGCCTATGTTTGGCAAAGAGGCATAGCCATCCCAATAAACAAAGTCAAAGCCATCTCCGAACGCCTCATGACGGGCAAAACCGCCCAAAGAGGATACCTCGGCATCATCGCCAACACCGTAGGCATCCCCGAAGAAATCGCTGAACAAGCAGGCTTAGAGCAGGAAACAGGCGTCATGATCTTTAGCGTTGAAGCAGGCTCTCCCGCACGCAAAGCAGGATTAGCAATGGGCGATGTACTCGTGAAATTCAACGGCAAACCAGTCACCGACTTCTACGACTTACCACGACTCCTCGCCGAAGACGTAATCGACAAAGAAACCAAACTAACCATCATCCGCAGAGAAACACTCCTCGAAGCAACCGTAATCCCAACAACCCACGGAGGCGAAGAAGACTGATAAACAAAATCCAAGTTGAACTCGAACCGCCATCCCCAATGCCCGCACCGCCACTACGCCGCAGACCAACCATAACCCCGCAGTTCAGCAGCGCAAACAACACAGGCCCATCAATTCTACCCTCAGAATTCGACTGAGGATCATCCCCTCTTCCTTTTCAACAATTCTTTTTCTTTTTAGCTTTGAAGCTTAAGGCTTAAATTATCCAAGCAACCAACCACTGTAAGGAAACAACCTTGCAGAACACATCCACAGTCGGCCAATATCTTCTACAAGCAATCAAGAACTTAGGCATCCAAACAATCTATGGCATCCCCGGCGACTTCATAATAAAATTTTTCCGCCAAATCGAAAACGACCCAGCCCTCAAACTATGCACCCTATCGCATGAACCAGCAGTTGGGTTCGCAGCCATCGGAGCATCCAGAGCCACCCGGAAACCTCAGGTTGCCTGCGTCACCTATGGACCGGGAGCTTTGAATATGGTGAACGCTGTAGCATGCGCATACTCCGAGAGAGTACCATTGATTGTAATTGCGGGCGGTCCGCCGACGGAGGTACGGGAAAGCGGCTTTCTAGTACACCACACCGTAAAAGGCTCTGCTACACAGCGAGGAGTCTACTCGGAAGTCACTGCTAAAGCCGTGGTTTTAGATAACCCCAAAACGGCTGCATCACTCATTGCAGAGGCATTGGCGGTTTGTTTAGAGCATATGCTGCCAGTTTACATCGAAATCCCCGCTGACATGGCTGAAGCACCAATGGTTATACCTCAATTCAGCTTCGAACCCAATCTGTTGAATAAGGGACAATTCGAAGAAGCAAACACATTCATCAAAAACCAACTCGCGGAAGCATCCAAACCCGTCTTTATGTACGGTGTTGAAGCAGTACGGTATGGTTTAGTCGATGAAATCGTTGCCGTTGCACGCCAACTCAATGTACCGGTTGTTTCAACCATGCTTGCACGGGACTATACGCCCAAGGCAGAGAATTATTTCGGCGTCTACTTGGGCGAGGCTGGAACCCCCGAAGCCAAGAAGCTGGTTGATGCATCAGACTTCGTTTTAATGCTCGGCGAAGATGTTTCAGACGTTAATTTCGGTATGAAAGCAGCTAATTTGCGGAGTGCCGAAGTTGTCAGGTGCGTCTTATCCAAGGTTAAAGCGGTCCACAAGACTTTCGAGGGTGTATCTCTGCGTTATTTAGTGGCTAAACTATGCGAGGCACAAACGAAAAACAAATGGTATGACCTGCCCGCAACAGCAGTGCAAGCCCAAGCAGCTGAAGCTTCCTCGACCGTAACCACAGACGGCATAATTAACACTCTCAACCGCTTCTTCCAAGAATACGGCGAAATGCCCACCATCTCAGACACTGGCGAACTACTCTTCGCCACACTACGCCTTCAATCCTCCAGTATAATCGGTGCCTCATTCTATGGCACCATGGGCTTCGCTGTTCCAGCCGCAATAGGCTACACTATTGAATCCAAGAAGCGCCCACTCGTCTTAGTCGGCGACGGCGCCTTCCAAATGACAGGCCAAGAAATCTGCCACAGCACACGCTACGGCATAAACCCCATAGTTATAGTCAGCAACAACCATGTATGGGGCATGGAGCAGCTTTTCCATCCCTCCACCATAAACAACTTGGTAGATTGGCCCTATGCAAAGATGGCACAGCTCTGGGGCGGCAAAGGCTACAATTGTAAAACATCAGATGAGTTATGGGAAGCCCTAAAAGATGCAAAAGAGCAAAAAGTGTTTTCGCTGATTGAAGTCCAAACAGAGGGAAACGAACGATCAGGTCCACTATTTGCGTACGTTTCAGAACAGAGACGAGATGCCACTAAGCTTTAAAAAAACCATATTAAAACTACTTTCCCTGCGTCCTTATTTTATTAAATATCTTGAACTATTGGCAGATACTCGTGCAACTTATAAGCAAATTCAACCTATCACTCATTAGAGGCAACTAGAATGCATGCTTGGCTCGCTTTCCTTGCTGGCGCATTAGTAGTTATTGGCGCCTTTCTTATCCTATCAGCAGATTTAGGTATATACTACGGATTAGCCGTTGAAGTTGAAGTCACAATAGCCATCATCCTTCTAGTATTCGCCGCCATCTTCGCTTGGCTATTCTATGTCGGCGTCCAAGCGCAATATAAAAAAATAAAAACCGGTAAAGAAGCCCTAATCGGAGCGAAAGGTGTAGTAACCACCGAACTTGCACCAAAAGGTGAAATCCGCCTTGGAGGCGAATTCTGGCAAGCCACCACCAAAGATGGAATAGTTCCCGTTGGGCAGGACGTTGAAGTGGTATCGATGGAAGGCATGTTCTTAGTAGTTAAGCCTGTCGAGCAAAAAGCTTAACTCCATAAAGCATCCAATAGCCTAATTGAGGTTAGAGAATGGTTGATATCATAATTCCAATTATTGGTTTTGTAGTTATTGTTGTTGCACTTTTCTTCATAAGCGGTATTCGTATCCTTAAAGAATGGGAACGTATGCCCGTTTTACGTTTAGGCCGTTATGTAGGTTTGAGGGGCCCAGGGCTTGCGTACCTTATACCCCTAATCGATCGCTCTCCAATCCGCATCTCAACAAGATTGGATACAATTCAGTTCCGTACAGAATCAACCCTAACCAAAGACAACGTGCCCGTAAATGTTGACTCAGTCATGTACATGAAGCCAATAGACCTAGAAAAAGCAGTTTTACAAGTAGAAAACTACTACCAAGCAACCCAGCTAGCCGCACAAACAACCCTACGGGAAGTGATCGGCAAAGTCAGCCTAAATGAATTGCTGGCTGAACGAGAAAAAGTCGGCGCTCACCTAAGAGAAATCATTGACGAAAAAACAGAGGCATGGGGCATAAAAGCTACAGCAGTTGAAGTCCGAGACGTCATCATCCCCGGCAACCTTCAAGATGCCATGAGTCGCCAAGCACAGGCAGAACGGGAACGCATCGCAAGAGTTACCTTAGCAACGGCCGAGTTTGAGTCTGCACAGAAAATGATTGAAGCCGCCAAAATGTATGAGACAAGCCCAGAGGGTTTGCGCCTAAGATGGATGAACATCCTCTATGAATTGGGGCAACAATCAGGTACTAACACGATTATGCTTGTGCCTTCATCTATGCCTGAGGCAGGTTGGCCTCCAATTGGCACTTTCGGCTTCAAGGAACTGCCAAGAGGGCAACCCGGCGAAAAAGCAGCAAAGAAAACAACGCCTTTGCCACCTCAACCTGATGTGGCAGAGCCGTCAACAGAATAAAAAGTTAAGCAGTTTTTACTGCTTCAACCACTCTTTTAAGCAACAACTGTGCGGCGTCTTGGCTTGGCCAGCTTCCCATGCCACAGTCAGGACCCGTAAAAGTCATGCGTTCACCATACTTTTCTTTAGCAAACCGATACCGTTTCTTTATCGTATCCAGTGGCTCAACTATTTGCTCACTTGTAGGTTGAGTTATGCCTTTCTCATAGAGCTCTGCCCAAATTGCGTCGATGTCTGTTCTGGCGATACCCACGCGAATCTGTTTGTCAGCTTGCTCCAGCATGGCTTTAGAGACGGCATCTATGTTTTTGGGTGAAGCAGCATACTCAAACGATAATACATCAAGGCCTTTTACAGCTAGCAAGTCATGGATTCCTGAGGCAAAGTGCAGATGGATTTGCCGTATGGGTCCTTGGAAGTCGTAGGCTTTTTCGAGTGCTTCGCGGATTAATTCGGGGGTTCCTGTGAAGCTGCTGTGGCCGAGGCTGGGTTCATCGATGGATATGGCTTTGGTTTCTATGTATTTGGTGTTGAGGATGCTGTTTTTTGCGAAGCGGTTGATTGTTTGGGCGAATCCGTCGAGTACGTCGGGGTAGGCTGTTGCGCCGACTTCGTTTAGGTACTGCTCGATGGGGCCAAAGATTGAGACTCGGAGTTGGATTTTTTTGCCGAATTCCTCACTAAGCGTTTTGGCTTCTTTGTTTAGTACGTAGATTTCGGGGAGTATGGCGGTTTTTTCGTCTACTACAAAGGAGCCGGTTGCCATTGCAGCGTGGATGGCGTCGCCGACTTGGCGTAATCCGCTGAAGTGCTGGGGGTAATTAACTACATCTAAGCCGGAAGCAAGCTTTTTGCGGAAAGAATCAACCACTGTAGTGCAGAAGGTTTTCTCTACAAACGTGTCTTTGTATGGGTCTTGGCCCTTGATTATAGCGTCCCGTGCCATTTCATACGCTTTCGCGTAGTCTTCTCTTTTAATTCCCGCTGGCAAGGGGAAGCTACCGATATCATCAACGAAAGTTTCCATAAAGTATTACTGACTCAGTAAATTCTATTAAACCATTACCCTAACATCAAACCGCTGAAAGGTATGAAAATCGATGTCTGAAGACTGCATCTTCTGCAGCATAATCCGCAAAGAGGCGCCTGCAAGCAGAGTTTATGAAGATGATCGTGTGGTGGCTTTTTTGAGTAACCGCCCAGTCAACGAGGGACACACTTTGGTGGTTCCGAAAAAGCATTATGAAAACATCTATGACATACCTGAAGAGGAAATCGCTTACTTGTTTAAGGTTGTCAAGCGGGTGGCGCATGCGGTTAGGGATGCTATGGCAGCTGAGGGGATTCGGGTTGTGCAGAATAATGGTTGGGCAGCTGGGCAAGTAGTTTTCCATTTCCATGTGCACGTTATTCCTATGAAGCCTCATGAGGGGTTTACGCATGGTAAGGCTTACAGGGATCAAAGTCAAGGGCGGATGCCTGAAGCCTTAGAGGGGGATGCAGTGCAAATTCGTCGGCACCTCACCGAGGGCTAGTTGACGCTTGTTCAAGATTTGACTTCGCAAAGGGTCAACTCCAGTTTGCAATGTTAGCCTCTTGGGCTTTGCTTAACGCTTGTACGCTTTAACAGAACATGCAAACTAGGCTTTTCAAAAACCCTTAATTTTGATCTCCATGCCCTCTGTGCAGAGGTAGAGTAAGTTGCCTTCAGCAATCATATTGTTAAGTACTGCGTCAGGTACCGAAAAAGCTGTCCTAAACAGCCTGCGAAAGCACGAATGTGTACAGGAAGCATACGTGGTGCAAAGCGCATATGACATAATCGTCAAAGTAAAAGCGGAAACCTTCGATAAACTAACAGCAGTTATCTCTAAAATCAAGAGGTTCTCGATTAATCCGCTAAGCATCGTTACAATGTTGATTGTAGAAGGCTCAACAATTCACTAAGGAGAGTACACTATTGATTCTAAAAATCCGGTTTTCCCTTTTTTCAAGATATCCAAAATACGTCAAAACGTCAGTTTACAAGCAATGGAGTGACCAGCAAAAATGGTAGAGATAGCCGCGCTAGTCGCCCCCATCATTACCGTAATTATGGCGATAATTATCGGTGTCGTCTTCAACTATATTCCCGCAAAAACCAAGAAACGCAAACCGCTTCCACTGGTTGCCTTCGCCGCAGCATTAGGAGCAGTTGGGTTAATCCTGATTTTCCTATTCAGCAGCATCTTGAGCAATACAGTATATTCTATTGGGTTATTCCAGAATTTCGCCTCGATTTTTGCAGGCATTGAAGTTTCAATCATCAAATATAACGCTGAACTCGTGGCAGCAGTTATTTTACTTGGAGGGCTTGAAATTGGGTTAGCTTCCGGTTTTGGCGCTGCCTTTGCTGTTGGAAACATGCAAGAAAAACGTAAAGCAGCCAAAACAGCAACCGACGATGCAACCAAGCAAGTGAAGCAGCTAACAAAATCAATACCCAAACCAACCCCACCGCAGCACTAACAAACCTGACACAAACAAAAGCAGAGGATGCACCAGAAGAAGGCTTACGGCGAGATGAACAGAGCATGATGGAACTTTTCCTCTACGGAAAAGTCAACCAAATCACCCCAATAGTTAACCCCAACAAACCCGAAGGCTACACTTACGAAGGCATTCCACAGCTTGACTGGGACACCAAACATTCCCGCCAAGTACTCGACGCCTTGGTACGCAAAGGATACTTGAATGCGGAGTTAATCGACAAAGTTATCGTTTGCCAAACATGCGGTTCAGGCAACGTCAGAATCCTTCGAACCTGCCCCGAATGCGGCTCACTGCGACTGCATAAGGAAGGCTTGATTGAGCACTTCTCATGCGGAGCAGTAGAACGCCAAAGCGCATTTGAAACTAAAAACGGCGATTTACTCTGCCCCAAATGCAAAGTAAAACTGCAACTCATCGGCTCCGACTACCGCACACTACCCCCCGCATACAAATGCTTAGGCTGCAACACGCTAAACGGCGAACCTAAACTAACCATCAAATGCAGCGACTGCACCTCAAGTGCAGATATAGACGACGAACCCGAAATCATGCTATACAAATACATCGCCAATCCACAGATGCCCCTACAAGAACTACAACACATAAAACCGCTCGAAACGTGCAATCAGTTCTTCAAAAACTTGGGCTACACCATAGTTGCTCCAGCATTCGTCAGCGGCAAATCGGGCACACAGCACCTCTTTGACATGCTAATCTTGGGCAGAGTCGGCTGGGTTGAAATACAAAAAGCAGGCGCCTACACCACCACGCCAAGAAATGACAACGGCAACACAGCAGTTGAAGTACGCATCTCAGGCAAACCCCTAAAACTTGGCGACATGACACAGATCTATGGAAAAATCAGTGACATCGACACAGACTTTCTGCTCTTCGCCATCCCTGGTTTGACGCCGGAAGCACGCAACTACGCAAAAGCCTATGGCTTGAAAGTTAGCGAGGGCAAAAACATCGAAGAAGCATTGGCTAACTCAAAGATTCCACAAGTAAATGGGGCAAAAGCATGAAGTCTGCTGCCGCATTCAACCACCACCTAAGTTCTCCGCTATCTCCTTGCGGTTTCAGGCATGGATGGTAGGTTTGAGTGCGGCAGCTAACACTCCTCTACGGCGCATTAGTGGTTCTTACCCTGTCTATTGCGTCTCTGCTAATCGGAACCATAGACATCGTTGTTGCGATGGCATGTGGCTTCGGCGCTGATGTGTATGTTATTTTTCTTTCTAGAGCAAAAGGAGAAAATGTTTGTTGGCAGCCGCTTTGCGCCTTTAATGCTTGTTGCAGTGGTGCCTGCGGTAATGTGTGTTGTACTGTTTTTCTTTGGTTTCTTAGGCTCAAATCCAATGGAAGCCGTCTATCGAACAGCAACCACAACGGGCTTTAGCATAGCCTTCTTCATTACATCATATCCTATTATACCGGCAGCTAAATTCAAGGAACTAGAAGACCATCTCCCCGAAAACAAAACCACCCCTCTGGTTTCCATTTTGGTGCCTGCCTACAATGAGCAAGGCGTTATCACACGCACAATAACGAGTTTACTCAGCTTAAAGTATGAACGCAAAGAAATCATCATAATAGACGACGGCTCAAGCGACCTAACTCGCTTTGTCGCCCAAGGCTACAAAAAACAAGGCGTAAAAGTGGTAACTAAACCCAACGGCGGCAAAGCATCCGCCCTCAACTTTGGACTTCTATTCGCTAAAGGCGACATAATCATCACCATAGACGCTGACAGCATGGTCACCAGAGACGCCGTAGATAAAATAGTTCAAGCAATGGAAAGTGACCCCAATAACGTCGCCGTCGCCGGAAACATCAAAGTTCTCAACAGCAGATCCACCATTACCAAAATCCAAGAACTCGAATACATCATGGCAATCAACACCATACGCAGGGCATTTGCGTTGTTTGGCGCAGTCATGGTTATTCCCGGAGCGTTTGGTGCTTTTAAAAAGAAGACAGTGCTGGAAGTGGGTGGATATGACACTGACACCCAAACAGAGGACTTCGACATCACCATCAAGTTGCTTAAAACCCACGGCGCCGTAAGCTCCAGCTCCGCAGCCCACGCCTACACCGAAGTTCCCTCCAGCTGGAAATCCCTCTACAAACAGCGTGTAAGATGGGGCACAGGAACGTTTCAAACTATAATCAAACACAAAGACATATTCTCTAACAGCCGCTATGGCGCTCTTCACAGCTTCGTATTCCCAATCATGCTGTTTTCGCTGTTTAATCCGCTTGCAAGCTTCATTGCATTGGGTGCAGGAGTTATGATGATGTTGACAGGTGGTTTGCTGCTGTTTGCACGTATGATGTTCATGTTTCTGTTGATTCAACTCTTCGTTTCGCTACTGGCGCTATCCATAGATAATGAGCATAACGGGTTAGCAGTGTATTCGCCCTTCTTCGTATTTGTCTACAAACAATTCATAGACATAGTCACCATAGTTTCCATCGTTAAGGCGTTAACTGGAAAAGAGAAAAAGTGGCATAAACTAGACCGCGCCGGTGGCACAGAAGCCATCAGCGTTCGCAGCTAAGTTCGCCATTAAGGTGTATACTTGAAGCTCTTGACTATAACTTCAGCTTGTGACCCATCGGAGGGTGCATGCCCTTGGTAGAGCCATAGGTTGATGTGGGCTTTGACGCCTGTTGCGCTAACTTGGCTGTTGCTTGTGAAGGATTGGATGATGTTGCCTGCTGGTTCTTGGCCGATTGTGTAGTGGCCGCCGAAGCTTTCAAAGTAGATGCTGTTTGCTTTCCATGTGAAGTAGTGTGTGGTGTAGTCGCCGTTTAGTTGCACGTTGAAGGATCGTTGGTTGGCGCCTTCAATGTATGAGGGTTTGGTTGAACAGTGTACCAGCCGTTTTTGTAGTTGCTTTGACCCCATTTGGAGAATTCGATGTCTACTTCGTGGTAGTCGTCTTTGTAGGCGAATAAGCCTAAGATGACGTTTTTGTCGAAGTTGTCCATTCTACTGGCGAGGTAAAATGCGTATGTGCCATAGCCAAAGGTTTGGGTGCAGGTTAATTCTGCGCAGTTCCATTTGCCGTTGCTGTAAGTGATTTTTAGGTGCAAGTAACCGTTTTCATCGAGCCAGACGTTTTGTGGGCTGTTGGACCAGTAGTTGGGTCCGGGTTGGGCTCGTTGGGCTGTGTTTTCGACGTACCAGGTGTAGCCTGAGAATTGGATTGTTCGGGTTGTTGCTGCTTGGGCTGTGGAGTTAAGGTTTAGGCAGGCGTATAGTGGTGCAAGTAATGTGAGGGTTATGAGGATTGCCATTAGGGCTGTTTTTTTCATGTTGATTCCGGGCGCTATGTCGGTTGTAAATGTACTTAAGGTATGTTATCAAGCGACAAAGCGCTTTTTTGCAATTCAATGAATTATAGTCGGTAAAATTAGCTGCTGCTTGGAGTAGTTATAGTACAATTGAAAGTGTGTACTGCAGATTATCCGCGTTTTTGGTCAGCCATAGTCTTTAAAAGGGAAATAACCCATATCATTCAGCGTATAAAAAGCTGCAACTTTGCAGTGCACACCTATAACACTTTGTTTTAGGTGCGTCGCAAGGTTTTTATGTGCCCTTTAAGTCTCATAGGTGCACTCAACGTATAATAAACGGCAAAACAATGGATTGATGGACCAAAATGGTAAGAAAAGCAAGAATACGCCTCACAAGCACCGATTACGCGAAACTAGAAGAGGTTTGCGGAGAACTCAGAAGCATCGCTTCCAAGACAGGTGTCAAAATGAACGGTCCAGTACCGCTACCAACCAAACGCCTACGTGTTCCAGTCCTTAAGGGTCCATCAGGCGAAGGTACAGCGACATGGGATCGATGGGAAATGCGCATTCACAAACGCTTAATCGACATCGACTCTGAAGAACGTGTCATGCGTAGAATCATGCGTATCCGTGTGCCTGAAGAAGTGCACGTAACAATCGAACTCATCTAAACTTTTCTTAATTCCTCAAAATCTATTTGTAAAGCAAAAAATATTTTATTGGTGGCGCAAGCCGCCGATGATTGCATTATTTCTATACTTCACTAAACAGTCTACCTCATCGAACCCTGCTTTTTCGAGCAATGCTAAATGGGCTCTTAACCGTTAAGCTTGATTGGGGCTTCTTCGGTTTCAGCGTGAAAAGCCCTGTATTGTTTTCGCCGCTCCCGCAGCAGCATATGCACTTCTTCAAGACTCTTCTCAGCCCCCGTTTGTTGTTTAATTCGAGCTTGAAAATCTTGAAGCACTAAACGGTGGTAAATTTTATCTAACACAGTGTTGGGTGAAGAATAGAAATCGCCTGATAAAAACATCCTCCAGCATTAACTATACCGTAAACTTCAGGGTACACCCTTTCAACACTGTCCAGTATAGTATGGGTAAGAAATGACGATACAACCGCATCAAAACTCCCTTTGATACCTTGAGACCACCCAGCTTTTCGAAGGTCACTCTGCATAAAAGTTATTTTTTCGCCGTACTTTGCGAGTTGCTCTCGGGCATGGCTGAGCATTGCCTCAGAGAAATCAGCACAAGTCACCGAGGCATTTGGGAAACGGCTGAGAAGTTCTAGGGTGAGTGCACCTGTTCCAGCGCCCAAATCCAACACACGAATTGCCTCTGAGGGTTCAAATGGCAGTAAAGTCACAAGTCTATGGCGCCACCAGCTTCGGGCTTCTTAGGCCTTTATCGGCTCTCCAGAAATCGACGAATTCGCGGTTTCGGTAACGTTCACTACGTTCAATCAGAGTTTTCAGCCATAGCCATCAAGATTTATTTCAAATGTTAGGTTATTAAACAAAACTATTAAGGCAAACTCAACATACTAAAAATTTAGTAAGAGGTGAAGTGAATGAAAGAATGGCGATGTATTTAGTTACCCATCATGAAGATGTGGGCAGAGCTATTGTTGAATGGGAAGCGCAAGGCTGGCACCTGCACAGTTATAATACTGCTGGGATGGGCGGCGCATGGAATTATACCGTAAATCATTATTTGCTTTTTGAGAGAGGACAATAAAATAAAGGGTTATACGAAAAGCAGGTAAGTGAATAATGCTAAAATCGCGGCTGGTACAAACGCAGCTACCCAGACCTTTTTGTTTAGATTGAATATTTTAAGGCCATCCAAGACGCCGAATGGTACCAAGTTGAAGACAGCCATGAATGCGTTGATGTATGCTGAAACAGCAGCATTCCGAACCATGCGTATGAAAGGGGCAGCGTAAAGGCTAATCCGAGAAATACCGCTGAGAATGCCATGTTGGTTATGGGTCCAGCTATGGATATGGTTACGATGTCTTCTTTTTTCTGTAAGGTGCCGCCAATCATCATGGCGCCTGGAGCAATCATGCGGAAAGGCAAGAATATTGATGCAAACGTTAAGAGTGCTACCGAAGGTTGTTAGGCGGAATTCAGCCCATAACCCTTTCTTTTGAGCGGTGACTTTGTGCGCTATTTCGTGAGTGAGAAATGAGATTATCATTACTACTCCGAAGGCAGCCATCATAGTTAGATCCATTCGAAGCTGAATCCGAAAAACTCTGGGAGCAATGTTGCGAATGCTCCGATGGAGATGCCGATTCCCATGACAAGCACTGCTGCAATGCCTATGTGTTTGACTTCTTTTTGGCTCCAGCGGATGTGGAACTGTTTTTTGTGGGGGTCTTGCCCATACACGTAACTGTAACTATAGTTGCCGTAGCCTTGTTGTTGCATGACTTGGCCTTGGCGTTCGCTCGGGCTGCCTCTATTCGTGGGCATGCGTGGTTTTCTGGTAGACGGTGGTCACTGCAGACTTCCGCCGCAGTAGGGACAACGGAATGGCAGGTCTTCTTCTCTTTTCGCATGCTTGGCATTTCATGACTGTTTAGCGCCTTTTCCTGAGTTAATGCATGTGGTATCTTATATTTTTACGCCAAAATAATCTAATTTAACAGGTTTAACACAAGGCTTAGGGTAGGCAATAGCCTACTTATCCTGTTTACGTGCTTTTCTTTGCAAATATTTCTTGAATAAAGCGGCAGTGATAAAAACCGCAAAGATGCCCTCAGCTAACACGCCAATGAGCCAAGGCTCAATTTGTTTTGCCGTTAGTACTTCGAAATAGGTAGTTTCTGAAGCGCCCTGATTTCCCAATGAGTCTTGAGCGTAAACTGTAACATTATGCAGACCATAGGCTAACTCTGAGAAGAGTAAAGTTGCCGGAGACAGTTACGTTGTCTTGCCTATCGAAGCAGTATCCCATCCAACTAACGGGTTTGTCCACCGTAAAATTCAGCGATAAACTCTTTTCAGAGGTTACGTTTCTAAATTGAAGCAGAGTTATCGTTGGAGGGATGCCTCTGTTTATAGTGAAATAGATGGTCTGTATGTCATACATGTTAGGATACTTGGGGTCAACACCTTTGTGCACGATTGTAAACGCCATAAACGGTTAAGCAATAGGTGCCTTCAGGTATTTTCGGTAGAGCTATTGTGCCGCTGAATAATGTGTATGACGCTAAACCGCTAAAAATTGTTCCGGGGATGCTCATGTCAACATAGGTGTCGGTTGTAGGGATGGTGATGTTTTCTGTTCCGTTTAGGTTGTACTTTAGTTGTGTATTGTAGTAGTTTGGGTCGAAATTGCGTTTTGCTGTAATGTTTAGTAATAGCTGGTTTGTGGTGTAGGTGATGTTTGTTGGTGAGAATATCCAGATGCCATAGGACCATTCGTCTTGAGCTCGCGCTGTTTTGGCTTCTGTAGGAAATGCAACTAAGAGCAAGCTAGCTAATTAGAAATGATGTTAATACTGCTAAACCTTTAGCCATCGTCTTCATCACTGAGTACAGGTTACTTGATTGGGGATTTAGTTCTATTTGGGGAACGTTGTGTTCCAATACTGGAACATGGCAAGAAGCCGAGGGTTTCGAGGGTTTTGTTTAATCATCGAAGTCTATAGCCATAAAAAAACAGCAAACCAATGTTTCTCGGCTGTGGAGCTTGCGGTTTGCTCCTCAACCAACCTACAATCACCGTTAAACGCAGAAATCAAAAGCAGCCTCCAGCTAAGCCCACAGGAAGAAGATGAGTATAGGGCGATCTTACCATTATCTACCAACAGAAAAAACGGCAAGGAACATTTCGCTACCATCGAGACATGGTATTGGTTGCTGGAATCAAAAAATAGCAGAACCCTCAAAACATTGCAGTTAGCCCCTTGCATGCCAAAGGCTTAAAACTTGCCACTGCAAACTCTAACTACATTAACGTTAAAAGGGATAGGGTTTGAGGGCTTTCAGTTTTGTCCATGCATCGGATCTGCATTTAGGCTATGCCCAGTACGGGTTAGAGGTGCGTAGGCAAGACTTCGACAACGCCTTTAGCGAACTCGTGGACAAAACAATCGAGTTAAAACCTGACTTTATGATTATTGCAGGCGACTTGTTTCATCAAGCCCGCCCATCCAACCACACCCTAGAAAACACGATTCGCAGTTTTAAACGCCTAAAAGACGCAGGCATCCCAGTTTTAACGGTGGATGGCAGCCACGACTCCGCACCCAACACCATAACAAGCA
This sequence comes from uncultured archaeon, assembly GCA_963782915.1. Taxonomy (GTDB): domain Archaea; phylum Thermoproteota; class Bathyarchaeia; order Bathyarchaeales; family Bathycorpusculaceae; genus Bathycorpusculum. The sequence goes on along the minus strand of CAWALK010000014.1, from coordinate 16,370 downwards.
CCATTCTTTACCCACTGGACAGCGCAGGCCTAATCATTCATCTCCCACGTCATCGAGGAGCATGCTGGAGCAAACCCGACTGCTCCTACGTATATGGCATCCCAAACTACCACAACCGCCACAAAACCGCCGAAGCACTCCCAAAATTCATGGAAGAAAACCCGCCTACACCCAAAGCGGGCGTCGCCAACATTTTTGTGTTCCATGGCGCAGTCGATTTACCAGACGTCAAACCACCCTATATTGAAGCAGAAATCTACCCCAAACGAGTTGCCAGATGGCTTCTGCTACTACGCTGCAGGACACATTCATGACCGATTCACAGGCTACTTCAAAAGCGGCATCCTCGTTTATGCGGCTGCACCGAAACCGTCAGCGCCGACGAAGCCAAAATCACCAAAGGCTTCTACCATGTCCAAGTTGACGAAAAAGGCGAAGTTTACCCCGAACTAATCGAATTAACGTCTCCACGCAAATTCGTCGTTTTAGAATTCGACTTCACAGGGATGGCTTCAGCGAAAATCACTGAGCAAACCGTCCAGATGGTTAAGGAAGCTGACGAAGCAGACGCCATCATAATCCCAGTTCTCAAAGGCACATTGCCAGCAGAAGCCAGCCGCACTGAAATCGATGTGCCCAGAATTCGCTGCGCCGCCCAAAAAGCTCTGCTCGTACACCCAATTGTGCAGCTTGAAAGAAACCGCGGTTTCCGACGAAGTGGTCCGCTCCATTTTTGAAGGCGAATTCAAAGACCTAAAAACCAAAGCATACGAGTACTTCGTGCAGATTTTCTCTGACCGCTACAGCAAAGAAGAAGCCCAAAAAATAGCGCATGGAGCCCTCAACCTAATTGAGCCATTGGCACGCAAAGCAAGACGAAAAAGTTAAGCAAACCATCGAGGAGCTATCGAAATGAAAATCGATGTGGTTGTGCTGGAAAACATTCGCAGCCACACTAAATCCACTGTGCCCTTCACGCATGGCTTCAACTGTGTTGTTGGGGGAGTGGGCTGCGGCAAATCCAGCGTGCTCTACGCTGTTGATTTTGCCTTGTTCGGCGACGCGATTGGCGGCGAAGCTTTGAGTATCTGCTGCGTGAAGGCGCAGAATGGTGCAGGGTTACTGTGCAGTTTAGGCAGAACGGCAACACCTACAAGCTTGTCCGAGGCTTAAAACGCAAAGGCAAAAGCATAATGCAGGATATTGAGCAACTTAAACTCTTTGACGAGGAAAAGCTGGTTGCCAGCATGAAAAATGAAGCCATCGCTGAACAACTTAAAGCCATCACAGGCTTAGATCGGGACTTGTACCGAGAAATTGTTTGGTTCCGCCAAGAACACCTAAAGGAACTACTGGATGCGAAACCCCGGGATAGGCAGACTCGTCTCGACGAGCTATTTCGGGTTGTCAGATTATGAGGTGGCATGGAGCAATATTGCCCAGTACCAACGTGACTACGAAAATGAGAAGCGGGTTTACGAGAAAGACGCTGATGTTGTGGGTTTAGAGAAACTTAGCGCCGACTATAACAGGGCAAGCGAAGAATTCACGCTTTTAGAGATGGATTTGGAGGATTCTGCGCAGAAAGTCGCATTTGCTAAAAGGACCCTTGAAGAAACAGATGCGCGGCTGAAACGGTCGGAAGACAAAAAACTCGCCATAGAAGAACTCAAACGCAAAGAAGCCCGAGCTAAACGCCAACATCACCAACATGAAAAGAAACCTCACTTCACTAACCCAGCAAATTGAAGACAAAAAAACATCATAGGCAACCTCCAGCAGCGCCAAACCTCTTTGGATAGCCAAATCAAGCTGTGCCTGTCTAAGCTTGAGCAGGCGGGTTTGCCAGCTAATCAGCCCTTTGACCAACTAAGCACCCTTCTTAGCTGGGTTCGACGAAAAAATTTCTGCAGTGCGGGCAGAACAGGAAGCCACCTCACGGAGATTGCAGCAGGACCAGAAAAGAGCAGCTACATTGGTTGAAACTGGGGAAGGCAAATGCCCCGTTTGCAGCCAACCCTTAGTGGGCAACTACAAAACTGATTTACTGTCAAGCATAAAACAGGAAAATAGTGAACGGGAAAAAACCATTAACCACCTGCGGCTTGAAGCGGCAACCTTACAAAAAACAAAAACCGTAGCTTCCGAAGCCAACAGCAACCTCCAAACTTTCCTAACACGGGGCTCCGACTTGAAATCGCGGATTGCTGAGGAAGAAACTAACCTTAAAACCCTTTCAGGCGAACTTGAGACTCAGCAGCGGCTAGAGAGTGAACAACACGGCGAACTGAAGCTTTGGTGCAGTTTGAAATCAGCAAATTCGACATATCCGAATTGCAAACAGCTAAAGACAAAAAAGACCAAGCACTCAAACAATACTACGCTGTAGAATCGGATTTGCAGACTAAACAAAACCGCAAAAAAGACTTAGCCCGCCGATTAGACGACACTAAAGACCGCATCAATTTGGCACAGGAGAAACTGGAGCGGATGGAGAAAATCCGCCGAACCGTCGAGTTGCTCAGCGCAATTCGCGACGCTTACCGCAGTATCCAACCAAAACTACGCAGCGAATTTGTGAAGGTTCTACGCAATTTTGTCCAGCAAATCCTCGACAGTTTGGTCGGCGGCGAAACACCCATGCTAAACGTAGACATCGACGAATCCTACACGCCCTACGTGAAAAGCGAGGCAGGAGTAGACCGCGAAGTCGCCAACCTTTCAGGCGGCGAACGCACATTTTTGGCGTTTGCTTATCGGCTTGGTTTGGGGCAGCTGATTATGCAGTCACGCACTGGACACGGGTTAAGCATGTTGATGCTTGATGAACCCACAGAGAACTTGGGCAGCGAAGACGGTAGCATCGAACGTCTCGCAGAAGCCATTAGCCGATTCAAAGCCATCGAACAAATCATTGCGGTAACCCATAGTGAAGCTTTCGCTGCAAAAGGCGACCACGTAATAATTCTGGATAAAGAAGCTGGAGTTAGCAAAATCTCAATAGAAAGATAAGAAGGTTAAGTTTTTAGTTGTTGCGTGGGTCCCCTTTTTTCAACAACAACCTGTAGGCTTAGCTCTGTTGTCTGTTTTGGTGTTGGATGGTTTTGGCGATTGCAGGTTGGGGGGACAAATCTGCAAGCAGACACTGAAAATTTTCCGACAGTTAAAGGGCTAAAATGTTTTTTCTACAGTGTGTTGTTGGCAGAAACCGCCTATACACAACAACAACCAGATTATGAAAAGTGTTTTTGGCGTCTACGTTAGGTTCAAGTTGCAGGCTGGTTGTGCAATCACCCAAGCAGCATAACCCAACAATAATTGGTTTACCGATAAACGGGGTTAAGGGGGGATGACTCCCATTCGGCAGCATTCTTCTTTGAGGCTGTCTCTGATGTTTTTGAGTGTTTGGTGTTTCTGCACGTATTCGTCGCCTTCGATTTTGCCGGAGCGGAATTCGCTGTCTAGTTGCGTCATTGTCGGTTAGCTCTGTGATTCTGGCTTTGATTTGGTCCACGTAGGAACTGCTTTTTCTTGGCTACCGATGACTTCAGAGGGTGCCAACGAGGTTTTTATGATGCCGTCTTCGATGCGTAGGATGCGTGTTGAGACTCTGGCGACGCTGGGGTCATGGGTGACCATGATGATGGTTTTGCCGAATTCCGGTTCACTTTCACAAGGTATTCTGCGATGAGTTTTGCGTTTGCAGTATCCAATTCGCCTGTGGGTTCATCAGCTAAGAGAACTGGTGCGTCGTTTGCTAATGCGGAGGCTATGGCGATTCTTTGTTGTTCTCCGCCGCTGAGTTCTTCGGGTTTGTGGTGGGCGCGGTTTTTTAAGCCAACGGTTTCTAAGAGTTCTTCGACTCGTTGTTTGCGTTTGCCCCGTTTTACTCCTGAAGCCACCATGGAGAATTCGATGTTTTCTTGTGCGGTTAGGGTTGGGATTAAGTTGAGGTTTTGGAAGATATGGCCAACCATTTTTCTGCGGTAATCGACTAGTTGGCGGACGGATAGGTTGGTTACGGTTTTTTCGCCGACGGTTACGTTGCCTGCGGTGGCTTTGTCTAATCCGCCTATGATGTTGAGTAATGTGGATTTGCCGCTGCCGCATGGGCCGATGATGGAGACGAGTTCGCCTGAGGAAATATCCAAGTTTAAGCCTCTTAGGGCTTGGACTTCGATTTTTCCTGTGTGATGGACTTTGACTAAATCACGGATTCTTACTTACTTTTTCCGGTCATCTTGATCTAACCATCTTTTCTAGTTTTGTGACGTATTGATTTGACATTACTATGATTGCGCCTATCGTGGAGGCGTATATCAGTGCAACGTAGGTGCCGATTGTTGTTACAGCGTTGGCGGGGAAGATTAGGCGCTGAGAACCAGGGTAAGCAGTAGAGATTTGAGTTAGCTGAAGCGATGCTCCATAGACTATTATTATGCCTACGACTACGCCCAGGATTACTGCGAAAGTTATGATTGCTAAGCTCTCGGTGAGAAACATCCAGACCAGTTGCCGATAGGATAAGCCGCGGACGCTCATGAGTGTGGCTTCTCGGCTTCGTTCCTTTAAGCTGACGATGGCTATTAGGGCGGTTCCCACTGAAGCTGATATTACTGCGAATATTAGTCCGAAGCTTTGCATGTCAAGGGTTTGTAGGCTGCTGTAGGTGACTGCATTGTTATTTTGGTTGGAGCTTTGCCATTCTTCATCAAAGGAGCTGACGGTGCGTATGTCGAGGTCTAGGTTGCGGATTTGTTGTGCAACTGTGGTTCCGTTGACACCGGGTTGGAGTTTGATTAGGATGTTGGTTTGATAGCTTTCTAATTGATAGATGCCGCTGGATGCGTCTGTTACGTTGAAGAGATCTCTTGGTGCGTAACAATCAGTTGGCGAGTTGTAAGAGTCGTAATAGTATGATGACCCTGAAATGTAGACAGGTGACCTTGAGCTTGAAGTTGCATAGTACACGCCACCTCCCGAGTTTTCTGAGGGTTCAGGACCAAAGAACCCAACAATCTTTAGGGAACGTGGGCAAGAGGCGAAATCAACGGGTACTTTATCATAGAGTTGGTAACCGTATTGTTTTGCAAAGCTTCGGCTGACTATGATGGTGTTGTTGTCTGCTTTCATTGCTTTAAGGGCATCTTGGAGGTTGTTTCCACTAAACCAGCCATCTTCGTAATGGGCTGATAATGCCCATGTGTCTGGATCGATGGTTTTTACCTTCACAGTGACGCCATACATATTGCTCCCATGGAGTTGAGGGTTAAGTATACGCTCAACCGTTGCATTCTGAATACCAGAGACATTAGCTAATAGGTTGTTTACGACTATTTGTCCTTCTGAAGCATTCGCCAAGTTAACCTGCACGTCTGCACCAACCTCTGCCTGCACGTTCCTTATGATGTAGTCTTGTTGGCTGGCTATTTGGCCAGTAGCTTGAACGCTGAGCCCTATGATTAAGGCTATGACGAAGGCTATCGCTGCTAAGCGGCCAGGGTTTCTTCGCACGTTCTTGGCTGCTAATGCACCTAAGTCACCCATGACAGATGCAATCTTGGATACGACGGTTTGGAACTTTGTTGAATCGCGGATTACCAGTTTAGTGAATCCCCAGAAGAACAGGAAGGGTCCAATGAGCGTCATAATTGCGTCAAAAATTTGAAGTGGCGCTGCCAATAGGCTAAGAAAGATATTTCCGCCAGAGAATGATAATTGACTTAACAATGTGTTGATGTTGATGCCGAAGGCATAAACCACGATCTTGTAGGTTCCAAGAATCAAGGCAATTATCGGGAATATTTTACGGCGTGGTCTGTCTTGAGGAAGATCATTTCGCAGTGCCTCGACAGCAGGGATTCTCGAAGCTCTTCGAGAGGAGAAAAACACTGAGAAAAGCGCCAACACTATTCCGAACACAACTGTGATTACTGCGATTTCGGGGCTAAACAATTGTGAAGTAAAGAGATTGTTTAGATTGATTGCTCCAGCATAGTACTGGTTGAGGATTAAGCCGCCGATGACACCTAACAATCCACCTATTAAGCCGATCACTACTGCTTCGGTGAGGAACATTCGCTGTATTTGTCCGCTCGATAATCCTTTTGTTGAAAGAAGGCCGATTTCTCTTCGACGAATGTTGAAGGAGACATCTGATACTGTTGAACCAATATACCATGCTACGAAGAATATAGGTATAGATACAACAACAAAGCTAATCAAGAACTGTTGAAGGTTATTTTGGTAGCCCGATAATCCACTGCTTAATGCATTATTAACATTTACATGGCTTAAGTAGTCACTCAGAATTTCGTTTTGTACTCTATCGGCTATTTGGTTTATGTTAGTTATTGAAGTTTGTATATTCCAAGGACTGATCAGCGCTTGGCGATCAAGATTTATGGAATAAGTTAGGCTGACGGTGCTGCTGTCAAGAGTGCTATTCCATAACGGCTTGAGTGTGTTTTCCCAGCTAATGACTAGGTAATCGCTCTTGAAGCTGCCGTAAGGGGATTTTGAATCAGAAGAATAGTAGGGGTTTCCTGTGAGTAGGGAATATCCTTTATCGGTTAATTCAATCTCACCAGCTACGGTTAAGTTAACGTAGACTGAGGAGGAGTTGTAGTATTTCGGAGTTGGAAATTCAAGCGAAGTAGTAATGTTGTCGCCGACTTTAACTCTTGATGCAAGGTTACTTCCTTTTATGACATACGTATAATTTGTTGGAATTTCGCCGGGTGAATTTAGCCATTCGTCGTTAATTTTTGAGGTTCGGGGAAGCTGGCTATACTCGCATAGTTGCCCATACCGGTATAATTATTGCTCGGTAAACCTACTGGCCAAAAAAGTTCGCTACATAATCAACATCTTTGACCCCATTAATCCCACTTATGAGATTGTAGGTGTGTTCAAGGTTAGTCGAATTAACAGGAACCTGACAGCTCATATCAGTCATTACTGAACTGATCTGTTGCTCCATCGACTGCTCTGCAGCGACGTTAGCTTTAACGCCTATACCGGCGAAAAATGTTGCCGCCAAGGTGATTCCTATTAAAAGTGCAGTGAATAGTTTCCAGTTTCGAAATACATGTTTGATTGGATACAGTAGCGGCGTTTACTATCTACCCCTTGATGTGTCAGTTAGCGGTTCTGCATTTAAAGCTACGCATTAGAACACCGAATAACCGCTATTAACAATTTTCAGCCATAGCAATCGAGGAAAGAATTAAATCGCAAACCAGAACTCTACATACCCATGAAACCGTTTCTAGGCTACCTAAAAGAGGAAAACATGAGCCTCTTCACAGATTACTATGAACTCACCATGTGCGCCGCCTACTATGACAACAAAAACTTTGAAACCGCCACCTTCGACCTCTTCATCCGCCGCTTGCCCGAAAACCGCAGCTACTTCCTCTTTGCAGGCCTAGAAGAAGCATTAGGCTACTTGCAATCCATCAAATTCACTGAGGAACACCTTTCTTATCTAAAAAAGCAGGGGTTCCAACGCTGATTTCCTCGATTACCTAAGAGACTTTAAGTTCACAGGTGAAGTTTGGGCGCTCCCAGAAGGCACAATCGCCTTCCCAAATGAACCACTCATCCGCATAACTGCACCCATCATCGAAGCGCAACTGGTCGAAACCTTCCTGCTAAACTCCATTAACCTGCAAACGATGATTGCCACTAAAGCCAGCCGTGTCGTAGAAGCCGCCAAGGGCAAAGCAGTCATCGAATTCGGGCTCCGCCGGGAACCTGGCATCGACGCAGGAATGAAAGTAGCCCGCAGCAGCTACATCGCCGGCTGCCAAGGCACAAGCAACGTCCTAGCCGGCATGGCTTATGGTATCCCAGTGTTTGGCACTATGGCACATTCATTTATCATGTCCTATCCCAAAGAAATCGATGCCTTCCGAGCATTCGCCAAAACATTCCCAGACAAATCCACCCTACTCATCGACACCTACGACGACATTGCAGGGGCAGAAAAAGCTGTAGTCGTCGCCAAAGAGCTTCAAGCTAAGGGCATCGGTTTAGGCGGCGTCCGATTAGACAGCGGAGACTTGGCGGAATCCAGCAAAAAAATCAGAAAAATCCTCGACGACAATAATCTTCAATTCGTCAAAATCTTTGCGAGCGGAGACCTCGACGAATACAAAATCACAGAATTACTATCCGCTGATGCGCCGATTGACTCTTTTGGCGTAGGCACAAAGATGGGCACCAGCGCAGACCGCCCCTACTTGGATGGCATCTATAAGCTCTGTGAAACCCAAACTCCTGATGGGAAGTTTGCGCCGATTATGAAACTTAGCAAAGACAAAATAACCCTGCCCGGAAGAAAGCAGGTTTACCGTTTCACGAATGGCGATGGCACATTCAAGCGGGATATTATTGCTTTGACGGATGAGTCCGCGGTCGGTGAGCCGTTGCTTGTTAAAGTGATGGATCAAGGCAAATTATTGGTAAAGTTGCCCTCACTTGAGGAAATCCGCAGCTTCGCCGCTGAGAACCTCAAAAAACTGCCTCAGCAATACAAGGTTTTGACTAATGCGCCAGCGTATCCTGTAGAACTTAGCGTGAAACTGCAGAAACTGATTGAAACTCTAAAAGCTCAGATAACAGAGAAAGAAATAAACCATAACCACACGGTTTAGGCAATTATTTTGTGCGGCTGCGTTTTTTGTATTCGCCGCAGTAACTGTTCCCGCCCTCACGGCATTGCGGAGTAGTCTTATCGCATTCCTTAATGTATTCACAGGTATAGAAGAAACCGTCTACTCGGTGCTGGAGTCCCACCAAAGCTCCCTTAATTTTACCCATGCTTTCTCTCCCTTGCACATTGTATCTGATTTCTCTCTATATTAGCCCATCGCCCCATAATTTCTTCGAATATGGCAAACACTTAATAGGTGTTTTTGAAAATCTTCTAATGCTAACACAAACAGGGAAGCACATACATTATGCAAAACCGCCCAGCCATAGTTGCTGTCGGCAGAACCAAGTTTGGTGAGCACTACGGCAAAGAACCCGAGAAACTCATCGAGGAAGCTTGGCTTGCCGCATCTAAGGAATGTAACATGGAACGCAAAGATCTACAAGCCTGTTACATGTCTGATTGCTTCTTACCAATCACAAACAAACTCGGCCTCGAAGAGGGTTTCCTCTCGGAATTAACTGAATTGCATGTACCCATGGAGGTCACCCGATCTTTTAGCGCCGCCCTAATGACTGCATGCCACGCTATCCAGGCAGGAGTCTACAACACGGTGCTCGTCGGCGGCATAGAGAAAATGACGGATCGCTGGGACAAAATCCGAGACGACCTCATGCTCCTTGACGACCCATGGAGCTACTATGCAGGCGGAACCCCAGAATCCAACCATGAACTCATGATGCGTGCATACATCAAAAAACATGGCATAAAAGGGCAAGACATAGAAAAACTCAACATCGCCCTTGCACAAGTCTCAGTTAAGAACCATGCGAACGCAGTCAAAAACAAGTATGCACAGTTCCAAAGAAAAATCACCATTGAACAGGTTATAAACGCACGAAAAGCAGCCCATAAACCCTTGGGGCTCTACGATTTTGCACCAATGTCCGACGGCGCCTCAGCAGTTATTCTCACAAGCGAGGCAGTCGCTAACAAAATGACTAACCGCCCAGTGTTTGTTTTAGCCTGCGGCTTCAGCCACAGATTACCTCAATTACTCCTGCACGAGAAGACCTCTCACGATTCGTCGCTGCAGAATTGGCCATGAAAAAAGCAACGCAAACAGCCAAAGTTGCCGCCTCAGAAATACCTCTTTTGGAACTTAACGACCAATCCACTATGATGGAGATGGTTACCCTTGAAGACCTCGGCTTATGCGCACCGGGCACCGCATGGAAAAGCATCCATGAAAGCTACCTCAACAACCAAACCAGCTACGAATTAGGCGGCAAACAAGTCTACGTTAACACTGACGGCGGCTTAAAAGCAGATGGCAACCCATTGGGCGCAACTGGTGGAGCCCAAATTTATGAAATTTACCGTCAACTCCGCGGAGAAGCAGCAGAACGCCAAGTTAACTGTTCCAACGGCTTAAAATATGGCGGAGTCTTCGAATTTGAAGGCTTCGGCACTAAAGCCTACGTATCCATTCTTGGAGAGAAAACGCAATGAGCAGTGAACCAATAGAGCGTCGAGTATCCTATTTAGGCGACCGATTAAAAGCCAGCCGATGTAGCTGCTGTGGCAAAGAATACTTTGAAGTCCGCGACTACTGCAGTGACTGCGGTCGTAAAAGCTACGGCAAAATGGACAGCATCGACTTATTCTATGACAAAGGAAAACTTGAACTCTGCACATTCATCAACGAACCCACCAACAAATTCTCCAAACTAAACAGCTTCGTCTACGGCATCGTCTCTTTCCATGACGGCAAAATCCGTGTCCCAGCCAGATTAACCGACCAATTAACCTGTGACGGCGAAAAAGTGACCTTACAAGCTTGGAAGGCAGAGAAGTTGTTCCACGATTCCGCAGACGCTACTCCGTTGGCAAAAGCGACGTTGTCCCAACCATCTCACTCGCATTCACCTTAGCAGACGAGTACTATCCACACCAAGAATACAAAGTAATCCAACCAACCAAAGAATACGAGTTGCCCGGCATCGTCGGCTACGGCGCTTACACTTCACGTTTCCGCATAAAAGGCGAGGGCTTAGAACGCGCAGTCCCTTCATCGATGAAGACTCCGTGACTGCAGCGGTTGAAGCAGGCAAACTCGCATTAATCCACTCAGGGCTGGACAGCACTTGGGTCGGCAAAGTCTATGTGGGCTCAGAATCCAACCCCTACGCAGTGAAACCAATCGCCTCCAAAGTCGCTCAAGTCCTCAAACTTGGCGAAGAAGAAGGCGACGTACAAAGCGTAGACGCCAGTCGACACAGAATTCGCCTGCAAAGCCGGCACAAGCATGTTCAAAGACGCCTGTGCACTCGTCAGTTACCCACGCTCAAACATCAAATACGCCATGGTTATCGGCGCAGACAACTCCCAAGCAGCACCAAGAGGTTGCCCCGGCGGAGAATTAGACGCATTTCGTCGGTTACGGCGGCGCAGCATTCATCTTTGGCAAACAAGACGTCATCGCCGAAGTCGAAGGCTGGTACAGCTGCACATCGATACCCCAGACTTTTGGCGTAGAGACGGCGAACCATACCCGATGCATGGCGGCAGATTCACAGGCGACCCAGCATACCTCAAACACGTACGCAAAGCAGCAACCAAACTTATGGAACGCCAAAACCTCAAAGCCATCAGACTTAAACTACTTTGTGCCTCACCAGCCAAACCCGACCTTCCCAGTGCGAATCGCTAAAGACTTAGGCTTCAAAGACGAACAGTTCATGCCCGCCATCAATTAACAAGTTCGGCAACACCTACAGCGGCGCATCCCTTATCGGCTTAGCAGCAATCCTTGACATAGCCAAACCTGAAGAACGCATATTGGTTGCAAGCTACGGTTCAGGCGCAGGCAGCGACGCATACGTACTGCGAACAACAAGCCAATTGCTGGATAAACGCGCACGCCAAAAAATCAACGTTAAATTCCTCGCGGAAAACCCATTCATCGAATACGTTGATTACAGCACCTATAGACGCCTAAAATCAGGCATGTAAGCGCAAAAAGCGCTATCTTTTATCCTTCTTTTAGCTTCATTTTACACCTATTCTATTCTCAGTGTAATTAGATAACCCTCAGACTACGGCAGGTAACATTTTAAATAATTCAATGCCATGGCAACGTTAAATTAAGCGATAACAAATCCTAAACGCTAACCCGTTAAAAGGCTAAGAGACAAACCAATGATTACAACAAAACAGCCAAACAATGAAGAAAGCACCGGTCGAAAGAAACGTAGACAGAGTATTTGATGCATGCATTCTACTCGTTACAATCTTAGCCACCGCTGAACTTTCCTACGTAGCTTATCTGTGCCCTTCAACTGTGCCTTCGTATCTAGTCCAAGTAAATTACTTTTTCAGGGTAACTACTTCAGTAATCATTGCGTTGGTTGTAAGTTGGATTTCTTAGTAAGTTTAATTCCGTGGCCTCGCAGAAACTTTGAAGCTCGGCGATTTGCGGAAATTCAGGCGCCGATACGTTAAGGAGTTATGTTGGTGCCTTTTCGGTAATCTGTTTGTTTTCGAAATAATAGGTTTCGTATATTACGGATTCTTCAATGGGGAATTATCTCAGGTTCTCACTATTTATTATGGAATGTTTTTTGCCTTTTTGATTACGTTGCTAGGATCTTGGTTAATATTCAAGACTTGATGGCAAACCAAACAGAAGCCAGTCCATGTATCGGTTACGATTGCTGATTCCATTTTGTTCAGTATTTGATTATTTTCTTCATTGCTTATTTGGCGCTGGAACAAGTCATGATATTTTCAAATAATGTGCCGGTGCCTGTGATTTCTCCTTTATTGGAACATCGTCGCTATTTCCCCTCTTGGCAGAGATGTTTTGGCCATGTTAAACTACCCGTATTGTTTCTATATATAGGGGAGGGGGAGGGTCGGCAGAGCAGCAAAAGCTCTTTTTAATAGGGGATGGGGTAGGCCCTTGGAAAAGCAAAAGAACCCTAAACTACCCAAAGCCAACAGAGCACAAAAACAAACGCCTATAAAACCTACAACAAAAAACTCCCAAAAACGCAACTTATTCTAACCATTAAACCAATGAATGCTGACAACTAAAACGCCCAACCCAACACTTGTTTAACCTATAGATAGAGGGGGGTTAGGCAAAAATCACTCTAGACCCTCTTTTAGCGCCAATTGCTTGCGGCAAACTCCACAACCAATCCGCAGCAAAAAATCCATCAAACCCAGAGCAACCTTAAAGAAACACAAAGCACCCACAACACCAGACAACAATGCAGCAGATAAAGTTCAAAGCAAAAGGCATATTCCTCGATTTAGACGGCACTATAGTCGATTCTACAGTTGCCTATCTGGAAGCCGCCAAAATCGCTTTCCACGCAGTAGGCAAACCAGTGCCAAGCGACCAGTTATGCTTGAATTGCCAAAAAGACTCGAGCTGAGCCGCTCATTAGAGGACATTACATTGGGCACAACAGACGAGTTCCTCCCAGTCTACCTTGACGCTTACCACTCCATCACCGAAAAGGAAACTAGACTGCTGCCAAACGTAGAATTTACATTGGAGCTTTTAGCTAAAAAAGCAAAGCTGGCCCTATTTACCATGCGCCATGTCCCCAATGCGGTGCTGCAAAAAGAACTCGACACACACGGCATAGCCAAATACTTCACCCACATCGTAACCTGCCCTTGACACCGAAAAACCCAAACCGTCCCCAGAAGGCTTAATCCGATGTGTCGAAGCCTTAGACGTTGACATGTGCGACTGCTTTATGGCAGGCGACTCCATCAACGATTTACGCGCAGGAAAAGCAGCAGGCGCAAGAACAATTGGGTTCCTCTCGGGACTCTACAGCAGAGAAGAACTTGAACAGGAAAACCCCGATTTAGTTCTGCCAAACGTAAACTCGCTCCCAGAATACGTCGAATAAGCGCTTGTTTGGTATATCGAAGCTCGTAATATAGCGCGTTTTTGCACAGGCAGTTATATTGAGTTTTGAAAATAAGGTTTAATTGTAACCTCAATCTTACAGAATTATGGAGAGGGCTTCAGCGGGAATCATAATGAATTTCGTGGAGATAATGATAGGGGAGAAACTCAAAGATGCGGACCCCGCCTTAGATGTGATGGGTTCGGATCGCAAAGTCTTGCAAGTGGCTTGTCAAGACTTTACTAATTACCTTAAATTCCATTGGAACCTTATTGGCAAAGAGGCAAACCAATGCGAAGTCGTCGAGAAACTCGAATTGCTTTTCAGAGAAGACGCAGACGAATTAGACGCATTCTTAACAGTTTGGTGCAATATCTGGTTTAAAAAATGGAAGCAACGAGTAAAACTACTCATCGGCAACCAAAGCGCCAACAAATGGAACAAAATGACCAAATCAATCACCGACGCAGAACCACTATGGCGCAAACTCGAGCACAAACAGGAACTCCAAGAAATCGTCATATCAACCTTAATCAAAAATGGCGAAGTCTGCGGCACAGAAATCCTAGCAGAAAACCTACTAAAAATGGAGTTAGGCGAAAAAAGCATTCAAAGCTTAGCTGACGAGAAAGAAAAAATCTTCACAACACTCAACAATACGCTAAGAAAAGCAAGAGAGATGGCACAGAGCCGTGGACCACTGATCTTTGTTAAAGTGGATAAAGGCTACTACGATACAGCCGCCGAATAAACCCTATTTCTATCCTTTTCTTCAATTTTTGCCCACTTGTTTTTGCGATTTTTTTATAAGGATTAAGCGCTTAATCGTATGCTTAACAGAAGATGGGCAACTATGAAAAACCGCACAGTAATTGCTGTTTTCTTTTTCATCGGCATCATCGCTACCCTTGGAATATCTACGCTCTACACAGCGGTTATCGTCCCGCTTTTGCGCCGCCGCCAACACTCGACCAAGGTACACTAATGCCATCGAAGATGCAATGATTGCTAAAGCAAGCGAAATCACAACCAACCTAACACCCATAACCGTAAACAATAGCAATTTAATTTGGCAGGGCGAAGGCGAAAACGCAACCGTACTTGTCGTTACATGGACAAAATACATTAGCAGCTACCCCGTCGGCCAAAACGTCACAATCAGTTGGGGTGACACATGGGTAACTGTGGCGCCAGAAATCCAAATTTTCTTCCAAGACCACGTCGCATCAGACGCGAACTATACCTTCGGGCAGCGCAACTGCTGGGTTTGCCAGCAAACACCTCTAACACCTATTTTGTGGAATTATGGGTTAAGCCGCAATCGCTTTTCCGTCCCATCGCCAGACAACGAAATCACCGACACAACAGCATCGCCTGAATTTTCCAACCAACGCAACCGCGGACTACAAAGAATGGTTCAACAGCAACATAATCAACTCATACTACCCCATGAAGTATCCCTTGGACACGCCTTGGCTACACCTACGATTGGGGCGACTCAACAACCATGTTGGCTTAAGCGAATTCATTAGAACAGAACGCAACAGTTAATGTAAAGTCTGTGACTTCTACAGTGGATTACCTAAAGTAATCTTAATTTTTCTTTTTCTTATAATCGCCAACTAGTCTGCTATGCCAGCGTAACAAGGCTTAAAACTAAAACCCTCGAACATTATCCTTGATGAAAAATGGCTAAAACCAAACTAATAGTCGCCCTCTTAATAGTAACTGTTATCGCCTCATTAGCATTCAATGGTTACCAATGGAGCAGTAATCTTACTGTTTCAAAGCAGGGTGATAAAGAAGAAATGGCTCAGATATTGATTCATGCAGAGGCAGCAATCAACGCAGAACTATTAAGACTAGATGATATTCTTTTAACCGCATTCCAACAGTTTTCCACCACTGGCTTAACTGGTTCGCAAGCAGACAAAAGTAATGTGACCTATACACAAACAACCCATCACTAATTGTTAACGCTGCAACAGCAGACGAAAAAGACATTCTATTAGCAGTGCAGCCCACCAACTACAGCAGCATTATCGGCCACGACATCAAAGGCCAAGACAAAACCTACAAATGCACAAAACCATGCGCCAGGTCCTTAGCAACCTCATCGCACTTGTAGAGGGCTTTCCGGGAATAGTTATGGTTTCACCTAGATTTCATTCAAACGGCCAATTCATCGGGTCCCTTAGCATCGTTTTCAACCGTACCAACTTATACAGCCTATAGTGAAGGACTCCATAAGCGGCACCTACATTATGTATGCATTGCAAACCAATGGCACATTGATCTATGACGCTAACGATGCCACAGTTGAGAACAGGGCAAAAATATTTTCACCGACCATGAATACCAGCTTACATTGAACTCCAATCATTCATTCACCAAGTGGTAGATACACAATCGGGATATGGCACCTACAATTACTTTGACGATATTGCTCAGGGAAGCCTGTTGTTAACAAGGAAGGTTACTGGACAACTATTGGCATCTATAACACTGATTGGCGCATAGTTATCGCACGCTCCCTTTAATCTCTTAATTATTCTCTTTTTTGTTTAGCCAGTGTCATAACGCTTAAAGCCTAATTAATCGAAAAAGTAGCAGATGAAATATGGCTAAATCCAAACTTATAATTTTAGGCTTGATTGCAGTTCTTGCTGTCTCTGTAGGCTGTAATATTTATCAATGGAGCCAAAACTAAACCGTTACGCAGCAACTAAATGGGGAAGCCACTGTCAAACAAGAAATGGTTAGCCAACTAATGCATA